>NZ_JAHUWW010000007.1:0-338786 GCF_019218805.1 Acidovorax sp. sif0632
ACCTGGGGGCCAGTGAGGTGGATGCGCAGGGGCTGGGCCTGCGGCCAGGGCTCGGAGGACAGGGGCTGCAAATCTCGGGCGAAACGCTATCGAACTGGAGCGACGAAATCGACGGCGGCATCGCCCTAAACGGCAGCATGGCCCCCGAAACGCAAGCCATCACCGAAGCAGTGGTGGGCAAGGGCCAAGGTCCGCTGGCGGCATTGGCAACGGCCGGACTGGACAAGCAGCAGCAGATAGCGGCCTACGGTCAGTTGCTGGCTAGCGGTCAGATACAGCTCAACGCGCAGGGCGTGCCCATCGTGCAGCCGGGGCAGGTGCTGCAGTTTGATCTGTCGGACACAAGCGCGGCGCAGCTGGGCGGGCGGGCCATTGCGGTGGAGAGTGCGGGGCGGGAGGCGCTGGCCCAGCAAGCCAGCGCAGCAAGCCAAGGCATGAGTCCCGAGCAGGCCGCTGAGATCTACATGCGATACGGAGGACGCTCTGCCAGCTACGCAGGCTTGGAGCCCAACTGGAGCGGCCGCATGGTGGACGTACCAGGGGGTGCGGTAGACGCCCTGGGCAACCCCACCGGCATGCCCGAGCAAGTCTGGGTCAGTGACAAACCATCGAGCAGTTGGTCGCAAGGCGTAGGCAATGCACTACAAACCGGCGCCATGCTGATAGACGGAGCTGTGCAACTGGGAGTGAATGGCACCATCAACGGCATGCTGGCCCGCCCCGCCAGCGGGCTGGCGGCGCTGCCCGCATTGTTCATCAACGGCACAGAAGCCTACACCGCCATCCAGGCAGACCTGCAAGAGCGCATGAGCCTGCAAAGCAACAACCCTGGGGCCATCGCCATCCAGCAAAGCCTGGGCCAGATGCTGCAGCCCGTGGGACAAACCCTGGACCAGCTGAGAACCGCCAGCGAGAACCGGTTCGGTGATGGTTGGACGACGGCGGGCTTCACGGCTGCGCAAGCGGCGTTGGAAGTGGGTGGGTTCTTGGGCGGCGTAGCGGCCATCCCTGGAGGTCGGGCTGCACTGTACGGGCTGGGGGACAGCATCCAGGGGGGATTGAATACACTGGTGGATGCCATGCCGGTGGGGTCCGGGGATGCTGCGCGCAGGGGCGCGGCGTCGCAGGTGGGGGCTGTGGGGGATTTGGAGAGGCTGAGGGATACCCACAAGACGAACGATGTGTCGCGCTCATACGGTAGCAATGAATTGGAACGGCATTTTGTTGGTCCGCAGCGCCCAATTAGTCGACAGCGTTTAGATATGTTAACTGCGCATCCTGATGCGCACTCAATTGAGCGTCACGGCGGCTCAGTCACAGATCCGCAGCTGATGTATAGATCGCTAACTGGGATTGCCCCCGATGGGCATGTGAAGATTGATGGAAAGAGCGGTAAGGTCATCTTGCCCCCTATGTCTTCCGCTTTCCATTCCGATCAACTTTTAGCTTACGCCGATGATGCCATTCGAAACAACGGCACTTTGGCCACAAAGATCACTCAGAACCCTGGGGCTCAGTATGTAACGCTAACTCCAGAGGATGTCGGTGATCTTGGTTACAACTTGGGGCGAGGTTATGCCCGTATCGGTGGCAGTAAGCTTGATCCAACATTGCAAGGGGCGCCGAAGTTGATTGAAAACCTCAGGAGCGTTCAGGCTACTTATGGGTTCAATCCGCTCACAAATCGGTGGGAGCCTGTGACAATTTTCCCTGCGAGATAACGAATGAATCAATATCCAGTTCTCAAGAATCTACTGGTTTCCATCATGTCGGTAGATGTCGGCTTGTCGCAAGAGCGTGAGGAGGCGGCTTTGGTGGCTTCTCTGGCAAACGGAGAGTATCGTCAGAAAATTCGCCACGAGTTAGAGGCTGCATTTCTCGATGAGGATTTTTCCTGGATGAACCTGCTCGACAATGAAAATTATTGTGTCTTTCCGGCTGACTCCGAGGAAGAGGCAAAAGAATACGTCAAGGCACGACTGTGGAATAGGATAGTTGCGATGGAGTCTTGATCTCGGTCTGCTAGTTTTTTGCTAGCGGGCATCGCCTGATGGACCTCCCAGAGGCTTTATTGCTTGTCGCATCTCGGACGACCATATGGGCGCTTACATACCCGGGGCAAAACTGCCCAATTTCTCATTGCGCCACCAACCAGCCCACCTCGCACAACCAGACCCATGTTAGTGAGGCCCTCCGCGCCAGCGTATTGACGCCATCAAGGGGTATTTACCTCACCCGCTGTCGGGGGCTGTAGGACGTCTCAGGTATTCCAGCCTGGCAGGTCGCGCTGCACCTTGCGCAGTAGTGCAGGCCAGGCAAAGGCGCCGCCCAGGCCGCCCGTCTGCACACGCATGGCCTGGGCCACGCCGCTCACGATCTGGGGGTTTACGGCGATCAACTCGCCACCTGCCTGCGCGTCGATCTGAATGCGGCAGGTGTTCTCGAAGGTGTACATCGAGAGGAACGCGTCGGCAATCGTCTTGCCCACGGTGAGCAGGCCGTGGTTGCGCAGCATGAGGAAGTTGGCCTCGCCCAGGTCGGCCTGCAGGCGTGGCTTTTCTTCGTCGCGGAAGGCCACGCCCTCGTACGCGTGGTACGCCAGCGAGCCCAGCACGAAGGTACTTTGCTGGCTGATGGGCAGCACGCCGCCCTTCTGGGCGCTGACGGCCACACCGGCACGCGTGTGGGTGTGCAGCACGCAGCCGGCTTCGGGCCGGGCCTCGTGCACGGCGCTGTGGATCACAAAACCGGCCGGGTTCACGGGGAAGGGCGAGTCGTGCAGCTTGTTGCATTGCATGTCCACCTTGATCAGGCTCGATGCCGTGATCTCGTCGAACATGAGGCCGTAGGGGTTGATGAGGAACTGGTGCTCGCCCGGACCCGACACCGATTCGGGCAGTTTGGCGCTGATGTGGGTGAAGACCAGGTCGCTCCAGCCGTACAGCGCAACGAGCCGGTAGCACGCGGCCAGGTCGCAGCGCAGCTGCCATTCTTCGGGGCTGACGCTGTCTTGCAGCGAAGGGATGTTAAGCATGGGGTGTCTCCGATGGTGGGGGTAGGACACCCACTGTAGGGCGGTAGGGCGGGCGAGTCTGTCAGGCAGGCTACAGGTGCTTCGCTTTTTGTGAATGCTATGAAAATAATAGCTTCCTAAGTCCATCCATTAAGCGCCAGGGCCGAATTTTGTTCAAATTCCTGTGCCCTGGGGCCCAGCCCGGTCTATCAGCGCCCGTGTCCTTGCTGCTGCCGTATCTGGCGCCGCCCCAGCCAGCCCAGTCCCAGGGCCGCCAGCACCAGCATCCATGGATCGTTCACCGGAATCCCCGTGGAGAGGGCCATCACTTGGAGGTTCAGTGTGATGGTGGAGGACAGGCCGTTGGCGTCCGTGACCTGGATGACCAGGACATAGAGTCCCGGTGTGGTCGGTGTTCCGCTCAGCAGGCCGTTGGGCCCCAAGGTCATGCCCGGGGGCAGGGGGCCGGAGTTCACGGTGAAGGTGTAGGGGCCGGTGCCGCCGGTGACCTGGATCTGTCCACTGTAGGCGGTGTTCGCGACCAGCACGGGCGGAGGGGTGATGGTCAGCGCACCTGTCACGGTGCCTGCACCCAGCAGGTCCAGCTCGCGCCCCAGGGCGTCGGACACCGTGATGGTGAAGCTGTAGGGCGCCGAGCTGGTGGGCGTGCCCGTGAGATCGCCCGTGCCCGACAGGCTCAGGCCCGCCGGAAGAAGCCCTGCGCTGACGAGGAACTGGTAGGGCGCCACACCATCGCTGCCGACAAAGGTCACGCTGTAGGGCACGCCCAGCGCGGGGGTGGGAATGCTGGACGGGGTAACGGTGATGTCCTGCGCGGCGGCGCTGGCGGCCCACAGCACCAGGCTGGCAACGCCGAGCCATGTGGTGAAGCGGCGCAAGCCGTGGCGCAGTGCCTGCGCTGCGCGGGCCATCATCGCGCGCTCCCGTTTTTGCGTGCGAGCTGTTGCTCCAGGGCCGAAAGGCGTTCCGCCAGGGCCATGAGTTCTGCATCCTTGGCGTCCAGCTTCTGGTGGAGGGCCTGGACCGTGGCGGCCGCAAGGCCGGCGACATCGCTGGGCGCAAGCGTCCGGGGGCTGGCGCCCACCTGAAAGCGCTGGTGTACATCCTCGGCCATGGGCCCCAGGTGCAGGCTGGCATTGAGATCGCTCAGATAGCGCCAGGCATACAGCGGCAGGTTCAGCACTTCGCCAAGGACTGCATGGACCGGGGCCGGGCTGATGTCGTGTTTGAGCGTGCGGCTGGAGCCCTGGCTGAGCGTGCCGGCCACCACCAGGCCCCCGCCTGCCTGCATCGACAGCGCATTGCTGCCACTGCCGCTGGGCGCCAGGCTGAAGGCCGAAGCCGTAGCGTGTTGCGTCCAGTACGCGGTGCCTGTGCCATGTGCAAGCCGCGCAGCGATGGCGCCGTTGTTCTGCAGCTCCATCTGCACGCGGGGCAGGGCGGTGGCGCTGGTGTTGTCCACCAGCAGGGCTCCGCTGCCGTCCGCGCGCCGCAGGTGCAACGGGGCAGCAGGGCGCGGCGTGCCCAGGCCCACGCTGCCGTTGCCCGCAATATCAACGCTGGCATGTGGCGCCCCCGGCCGGATGCGCAGGGGAAGGAGGGAGCCTCCGGTGACATCGCGCACGAAGAAATTGGCTTCGTTGCCCGCCACATCCCAGGTCTGGGCTGTGTAGCCGTCAGTGTTGTTCTGCTCTTGCCGCAGCGCCGGGGTGTTGGAGGACAGCACATGCAGATCAAGCACGGGTACGCCGGTGCCCACCCCCACGCGCCCTTGCGGGTCCACAACCAGGCTGTTGGCGGGCGCTCCGGCCAGCCAGCGCACGGGGGTCAAGCTGCCTGTGACATCGTCGATGCCGAGGTAGCTGGCCCCGCCGCTGGCGCTGTCGTTGGCGATGATCTGCCAGTCGTTGCCGGGAAACGCGCCCGCACTGGTGTCTTCAAACTTGATGCGCAGGTTGTTTTCCTTCAGGCGCAGGGTGTCGAAGCCAAAGCTCTCGTTGTTGACGCAGTCAAACCCCATGCAGATGCTGCCTTGCACGATCTGGTCGTCGGCGACCAACTGGTCTTTGGTGGCAAGGCGGAGGGTGCGGGCGGCCTTTGAAGATGGGGCGGACTGCGCGGCGGGGCCGTCGGCTGTATCCCCTTCGCCCGGGGGCAAAAGTGCGGGTGGCAGCACAAACGCACCGCCCGCCACCGACACGTTGCCGGCCAGCATGGCGCCCCTGGGCCCGGCAGCGCTGGAGGCACCCACGGGGTTGGCCGCCACGGGGGTTGCATCGTCGGGCCGCACGGCAGCGGTGGTGGGGGCCAGCGTCAACTCGTAGGTGTAGCGCCCGTCGGGCAAGGGATGGTCTTGCAGCGACAACACCAGCGGGCCGGACAGCACCAGGTCCTGGGGCGCATCGCCCTCGCGGGCGATGCGCAGCACGGCGCGGCCATGGGGTGCGGTGGGGGTCCACTCCAGCCGGGTGGCCTGAAGCCGTGCCGCAATGGCGGGGGGCTGCACTTCGCTGCCGGTTTGTGCGTGCACGAGGGGTGGGCTCAGCAGGGATGCCAGGGTGGCGGCAACCAGGGCGGCAGCGCGCGGCCGCAGCCTGGTCAGGAGGGGCAAGCAATGGTGGGCAGGCATGTTGGCAATCCCTAGCGTGCTGCGGGCGTGGCGTTCTTGGTGGGCACGCCCGAAGCGCCCGGAGCGCCTGTTGGGGCCATCTGCGCTTCGAGCAGGGAGATGCGGGCCCGGATCGCGGCGATGTCTGCCTCGCGCTCGTTCACCTTGCGGGCCAGCGCCTGCACGGCGCCCAGGGTCACGCCGGCCAGATCGCCGGGGGCCAGGCTTTTGTCGTCCTGCCCCAGCTGGAAGATCTTGCGGAAGTCCTCGGCCATGGGGCCGACGTGGCGCTCTTGTGTGGGGCTGGATTTGTAGCGCCAGTGGTAGAGCGGCAGGGCCAGCACCTTCTCCAGCAGGGCGGCGCCATTGACCGGCTCGATGCCGGTCTTGAGCGTGCGGCTGGAGCCTGTGCTCAGGGTGCCGGTGATTGCCAGGTTGCCGTTGGCCGCCAGCGTGAACTGGGGGGTGCCAGCGCCCTGGGTGGCCAGCGTGAGCGCGGTGCCTGATGTCATGTCCCAGCCCGTGGCCGGTGCCGTGGTAAAGCGCAGCACGGCAGGCCCGTTGTTGGCCAGATTCAGCAGTGTGCGCGGGGCCGTTGTGCCGCTGGTTTCCTGCACCAGCACCTGGGCCGTGCCATCGGTGCGCCGGACGTGCAGCGCCGCGCCGGGCGAAGCGGTGCCTATGCCCACTGCGCCGGAGGCCGCAATGTCCAGGCTGCTGGTGGGCGCGCCGGGGCGAATGCGCAAGGGCAGGCGCGAGCCGTTGGTGACGTCGCGCACGAAGAAGTTGGCCTCGTTGGCGCCGATGTCCCAGGTCTGCGCCGTGAAGCCGCCTGCCGACGACTGCTCCAGCCGAATGGCGGGGGTGTTGCCGGTCAGTGTGTGCACGTCCAGCACCGGCGTGGCAGTGCGCAGGCCCAGCCGGCCCGTCGAGCTGACGTACAGGCTGTTGCTGGGGGCGCCAGCACTGACGGTGAAGACCTGGCGGTTGGCCGTGGCATCCTCGACCGTGAAATACGATGCCCCGCCCGAGGCGGTGTCATTGACACGGATCCGCCAGTCGTTGGCCGGAAAGGTGCCAACGCTGGTGTCGTCGAAATGAATGCCGAGGTTGTTTTCCTTGAGCCGGAGCGTGTCAAAGCCAAAGGATTCGTTGTTGACGCAATCAAAGCCCGCGCACAGGCTGCCCTGCACGATCAGGTCGTCGGCCACCACCTGGTCCTTGGTGGTGAAGGTGCTGCCGGTCTTGGTGGGCAGCACAGGGGCGCCTGGCTCGGTCGCATCCACCGCCAACTGGCCCTGAATGACCACGAACGAGCCCGCCGTGATGCGTTGCTGCATCGTGGCCTGTGCCTGGGCGGGGTCCATGGCCGCAGGGGGCTCCAGGCTCAATTCATAAAAATAGCGGCCATCGGCCAGCCCTGCACGCTGGGGCTCCAGCACCACGGGGCCGCGCGCAAACGGCAGGTCGCTGACCGTGCCATCCGGGCGGGCCAGCCGCAGCTTGGCAGCGCCGTGGGGGGCCGCAGCCGTCCAGGTGACGCGATCAGCCTGGCGCGTGGTGGAGATGGCCTGGGCCGGGGATTGGGCAGCACAGGTGGCAGCCGCGAGGGTTGCCATCAGGGCGATGGTGGCTCGGTACAGGGGTTTCATGGGGCTTTCTCGAAGGTGGGCAGGGGCTGCCCAGGGCGCCAATATGGCCATTGCCGCCCGCAGAACCAGCGGCCCATCAGTGGCGACGAGTCTGGCCGAGCGATGCCAGATCGTCAATCGAGTAATGCCAGGGGTCGCGCTGCGGAAAAGCCCTGCGCCTGTGCTCAGCCCGCTTGCGGAATCGGCGCCCGCATGCCCGCGTTGATGAGGTTCCACGCGTTGATCACGCCAATGGCAAAGCCCAGTTCGGAGATTTCCGCTTCGTTGAACACCGCCTGCAGCTTGGCGTATTCCTCGTCGCTCGCATCGCTGTGGGGCGTGGCGGTGATGATCTCGGCCCAGCGGAAGGCGGCGCGTTCGCGCTCGCCGAAGAACGGCGCCTCGCGCCACCCCGCCACGGCGTTCAGGTGGCGCGGGTCCATGCCGTCCTTGACCAGGTAGGTCCAGTGCATGTCCATGCAGTATGCGCAGCCGTTGATCTGCGACACGCGCAGAAACACCAGCTCGGCCAGGCGCGCGCCCAGCGGGCCCTTCTTGATGGTTTCGGAAAGGCTCACCAGGCCCATGAAGGCTTTGGAAGACAGCTTGTGATAGGGCAGGCGGGCGGTGTGTTGGGTGGTCGATGACATGGCGGTTCCTTGGATGTAGGTGGCAATGGTTCGGGGTAGAAAAACCTTGGGCATGAAGGCGGCGGTGGTGTTGCTGCCTTTCATACTGCTTAGACGTTGCCAGGTCTGCCGTTGTGACACTGGGCGCCAAAAATCCTCAAGGGATTTCACCCCAGCGTGGCCGGGATGCCCGCCAGCTTGTCCGGATTGCGCACCGCATAGATCGCCACAATCCGCTCCCCGTCCGTCACAAATGCCTGCGCCGATTCAAGGTGGCCATCCACATAGCGCAGCAGCCCCGGCTCGCCATTGATGAGCGCCATGCGGTACGCCACCTGCGCACCCAGGCGGCGGAACAGCGCCCAGTACAGGTTGGCAATGCGAAACGGCCCCACCAGCGGCTTGGGGAAGGACGGGACCTTGCCACCGCCGTCGCCAATCAGTTGCGCGTCTTCGCTCAGCAGCGCCTCGATGGCGCTGCGGTCGCCACTTTTGGCGGCCAGCATGAAACGCTGCAGCAACTGGTGGTGCACTGCGTGGGGCACCTCAAAGCGTGTGCGCGCTTGCTGCACGCGTTCGCTGGCGCGGTGCACCATCTGGCGGCAGGCGGCCTCGGTTTTGCCCAGCTGGGCGGCGATCTCGGGGTAGTCGTAGTCAAACACCTGGCGCAGCAAGAATGCAGCGCGCTCCTCGGGCCCCAGGCGCTCCAGCACGTACAGGAAGGCCACCGACAGCTCGCCTGCCAGTTCGGCGGCTGCCTCCGGCGTGTTGTGGTGTTGCGCGTCGCCGGTGGTGTGGTCGCGCAGCTCCACCAGCGGCTCGGGCAGCCACCAGCCCACATAGGCCTCGCGCTCGGCCTTCAGTGCCCGCAGCCGGTCGATGGACAGCCGCGTGACCACCGTCACCAGCCAAGCCTCGGCCGACTGCAGCGCGGTGGGGTCCTGGCGGCTCCAGCGCAGCCAGGCGTCCTGCAGCACGTCCTCGGCATCGGCGCGCACGCCCAGCATGCGGTAGGCAATGCCGAAGAGGCGGGGGCGCAGGGTGGTGAAGGGGTCGGTGGCGGGTGGGACGGTGGATGCGGGCTGTGTGGTCATGGTGGTGTGCGTGAGAGACCTGCGGGTCTTTTACAGACGTTGGAGGTCGCGGTCTTGTGACAAGGTCCCCACAGTCGCTTTTGTTTTGATAGCTGCCAGCGCTTGCTGTATAAGCGCTAGAAGCACTTTTGACCTGAAATGGAAAGGATGCAGAGATGGCAGCTTTGTACGCAACCCAGCGCGCGCAAGCAACCCCGCGCGTGGGCCGGATGGGGAACGGCGCGAAGGCGGCGGCAATGCTCTTGTTCGCGCTGGTGCCCTGGGCGACCCCGGTCCAGGCCCAATCGCAAACACCGCTATCCGCCGCTGGTGTTGCCCAGCCGCTGGAAAACCGCTGCGGCTGGTTTCACAACCCCACCCCCAACAACGCCACCCTGACCGACCGTGATGGCGAGTGGGTGGTCTCCACCCAGGGTGGAGACAGTGCCGAAGGCGACTGGCCCGTGTTCACCGACGCGCAGTGGAAGGAAACTAATGGCCACTATGGCTACGGGTGTGCGTGCATGAAGGTGGTGGTGGACCGCAGCGACGGGCGGGTGCTGCGCATTGCTTCGGCGACGGCGAAGCCGTTGAAGGCGTGCCGGGAGGACCGGGCGCTGCCGAAGCCTTGAAGAAGGAAGGGAGTGGCAGTTGGCGGTGGGTGTGGCATTGCCATCAAGCCAAATTCCAGGCCAAAAAACACGGTCCTTCCACGTGGGTCTTCTTGTTGCGGTGGCTATAGTGAGGCCGCGCCCACCAACCACCCCAGTTATGAGCATTCATCTGCGAATCGCGCGCCCCGTGCTGGACCTTTGCCGCACTGTCGCCCAGTACCAGCAAGGCCTGGGCTTTGAAGAACTCGCCCACTTTGCGGACCACGATGGCTTCGATGGAACCATGCTGGGTTTCCGCGACGCGGATTTCCACTTTGAGTTCACCGTCTGCCGCCGGCACCCAGTGACGCCGCAGCCAACGCCCGAAGATCTGTTTGTCTTCTATGTGCCCGATCATCAGGCGTGGACGGAACGTTGCCAGGCGATGCGTGGCGCTGGCTTCAAGGAGGTCGAATCGTTCAATCCGTACTGGAGCCAGCAGGGCTGCACGTTTGAGGATGCGGACGGGTACCGGGTGGTGATTCAGCGAGCTGCATGGCGCAGTCCTCTGACTCCTCAGAGTTAGCTTGCGTAGGCTATGGGACCAACTATCAATCAGATTCGCAATGTATTGCGAATCTGATGGCTGCAGGGGCCGTTACCCAAGACTGAAACCAAAAGCCAATGGTGTAAATAGGCAGCCCATCATTGCTTCGCCGTGCGCAAGAGTTCACAGTGCTGGTTCCTATTTCACTCACTCCAAGGAGAGCACCATGCCCCACGCGTTGAACTGGTTTGAGATTCCCGTGACCGACTTCACCCGCGCCAAGACTTTCTACGAGACGGTGTTGGGCATCACCATTGCGCCGATGGAAATGGGCACGACCAAAATGGGCATGTTGTCGACCGACCCCACCGCCATCGGTGGCGCCCTCGTGCAGGGCGAGGGCAGCATGCCCTCCCAGAACGGGACGATGGTGTACCTGAACGGCGGTGTTGACCTGGCCCCGATGCTGGCGCGCGTAGCGCAGGCGGGTGGGGCGGTGGTGGTGCCCAAGACGGAGATTGGCAACGACTTTGGCTTTTTTGCCCATTTTGTGGACACCGAGGGCAACAAGGTTGGGCTGCACTCGATGAAGTAGTGGGTACCCCGCCCGATGGAAACAGGACCGCCTACGCCACCCGTTCGCCAACACTTCCCGGCTGCGTGAGGCGCTCCAGCCGCGTTAGATACGCCAGCGCCTGCCCATTGCTGGTTCCGCACATTTCCACCGACGGCATCAACCCGCCGCACACCGCCGGTCGCTCAGGCTGCCCAAAAATGCGGCAGCGCGCATCGTCCCCCAGTTGAACGCACCGCACCCCCGCAGGTTTGCCCTGCGGCATGCCCGGGATGGGCGAGCTGATGGAGGGGGCGGTGCAGCAGGCGCCGCAGCCAGGGCGGCAGTTCATGGGTGGTTGCTATTGTTTGCGTAGCTGCTAGCGCTTGTCGGGCAAGCGCTAGAGGCCAATTTGACTCAAATTTTGGCGTTCACTGGCCAGCGGCAGCATCGCCGTGCAGGCGGCTGGATGCCCACAGCACCTGGTCGACCACGGCGCGCACGCGGTCGCGGTGGGCTTGCTGGATGAGGGCGCCGCTGTCGTCAAACGCGCTGCCCGCCGAGCCCAGTGCAAACGCCTTGGGCGCCAGCCAGCATTCGGCGTTGATGAGCAAGGGGGCCAGATGGCTTTGCGAGCGCAGGCCGCCCAGTGCCCCCGGCGACGCGCTGAGCATGCCCACCACCTTGCCGCGAAAGCTCTTGCCGCCGTCCTGCCAGTCAGGGTTGCCTTTGACGGGGCTGGAGGCCCAGTCGATGGTGTTCTTGAGCAGGGCGGTGTAGCTGCCGTTGTACTCGGGCGAGCAGATGACCCAGGCGGGGTGCTGCCACAGAATTTCTTTGAGCCGGATCACGTCGGCGGGCGTGCCCTGGGCTTCGAGGTCGGCGTTGTACAGCGGGATGTCGAACTCGGACAGCTCCAGCAGCGTGACGGTGGCGCCCGCGTCGCGTGCGATGGCGGCGGTGGCGTGGGCCAGTTTGCGGTTGAAGGATTGCTGGCGCGTGCTGCCGGCAAAGATGAGGAGGGAGGGAGTGGTGTGTGGCATGGTGCCTGCGATTGAATCACAGGCGTGCGGCAGGAATCCTGCAAGCGAGGCAGGCCGGGCAGGGTTATTCCGTGGTGTGGCTGCACGGTGTTCGGGGCGGATGTAGCGATCTACGTGCCGCGACCGGCAAGCCGCCCCACCAGCGTCCCCAGCGCTGTGGCAAAGCAACCCAGGCTGAGCAGCGCACGCCACAGGTTGGCGGCATTCCACTGGTCACGCACTTTGGCCCAGTCGGCGGGCAGGGCCTTTGGGTTCCAGGCTTCTGTTGTGTAGTTCAGGGGCAGGTTGACCTGCTGGGTGAAGAACACAATGCCCAGCAGGTAGGCCACGCCGACCACGGCCAGCAGGCGCCACCACAGTGTGCGGTGTTCACGCCAGGCCGTAGCCACGGCCAGCGCGCACCACAGCGGTGGGCCAAAGAACAGCGCAAAGAACAGGGCGTGCCGGACGTTGCGGTTGAAGGCGGACTGCACGGTGGCGTAGGTGGCGCCGTCCATCTGCAACATGGCCAGGTTGACGTTGGCGCTGTAGGTGCCGAAGAACCCGGCCATGAGGCCGAGCCACAACACGGCGAGGGCGTGCGGGATGAGGACGAGCAGGGCAGGCGGCGGGTTGTGGGGGCGTGGGATGGTGGTCATGGCGGGCATGTAGAACGATGCCCGCAGTCTGCCGATGCCCCGCACCCCGCGCCTTATCCTTTGATAAGCCCCATCTCGCTGCGCAGGCGCGACAGAGAGACATCGGTCACGCCCAGGTAGGACGCGAGGTGTTTGAGGGCGATGCGATCCGCCCACTGCGGGTGCTGCTCCAGCAAACTGGCGTAGCGCTGGCGGGCGCTGAGCTGCAAGAACTCCTGTTCGCGTTGCATCTTGCCGTCGAGCAGGGCGCAGAGCACCCGGTGCTCCAGCGCGTCCCACGGTGCCCAGCCCGCGCTGGGCAGTGGGTCACTGGGATGGGTGGGCAAGGGCAGCGCCCACACCACGCTGTCTTCCATCGGTTCCACGTGAAACATCACCGGCTGCTGGCGCAGTGTGGGGGTGATGGGCCAGCACAGGGCGCCGTCCAGAAAGAAGTTCTTGTTGGACTCGGCCCCGTCGCGGTCCAGGTAGTACAGCCGCAGGGCGCCGCGCTCCACCCACCACAGGTGCCGCCAGTGTTCGCCCGCCCGCAGCAGGGGCTGGCCACGCTCCAGCAAGCGCCGTTCGGCGCGTACCCACCAGGTCTCCACGGCCGGAGGCGGGACGCCAAGCAACTCGGTCAGGAAGAGGGTGAGGGGGCTGGAAACAGACACGGCCTGCACAAAGTGGGAAAATCGCGGGTTGCCTGCTGGGGCGCCAAGTGCGCCCGCCACCAGCAGGGCCGGCATGCGGCGCCTTTGACAGGGTGCCCGCGTGCACCGGGTGTTTTGATTATCGGGCCCGCCAGGCCCCGGAGTGTCCCCCCATGTTGTATCCCCAGGAATTTGATGTGATCGTTGTCGGCGGTGGCCATGCAGGCACCGAGGCCGCGCTGGCCGCTGCGCGCATGGGCAGCAAAACCCTGCTGCTGACCCACAACATCGAGACGCTGGGCCAGATGAGCTGCAACCCCAGCATTGGCGGCATCGGCAAGGGGCACTTGGTGAAAGAGGTGGATGCGCTGGGCGGGGCGATGGCGCTGGCCACGGACGAGGGCGGCATCCAGTTCCGCATTCTCAACAGCTCCAAAGGCCCTGCCGTGCGTGCCACGCGCGCCCAGGCCGACCGCATTCTGTACAAGGCCGCCATCCGCCGGATGCTGGAGAACCAGCCGAACCTGTGGCTGTTCCAGCAGGCGGTGGACGACCTGATGGTGGAGGGCGACCGCGTGGTGGGCGCCGTCACGCAGGTGGGTATCCGGTTCCGCTCGCGCACGGTGGTGCTCACCGCCGGGACGTTCCTGGACGGCAAGATCCACGTGGGGCTGAACAACTACGCGGCGGGCAGGGCGGGTGACCCGCCTGCCGTGTCGCTGTCGGCACGCCTCAAGGAGCTGAAGCTGCCCCAGGGCCGCCTGAAGACCGGCACGCCGCCCCGGCTGGATGGGCGCAGCATCGACTTCTCGAAGTGCACTGAGCAGCCCGGCGACGGCATGCCCGGTGGTGTGAACGAGGGCACGGTGCCCGTGTTCAGCTTCATGGGCAACGCAGAAATGCACCCGCGCCAGATGCCTTGCTGGGTGACGCACACCAACGAACGCACGCACGAGATCATCCGCAGCGGATTTGACCGCAGCCCCATGTTCACCGGCAAGATCGAGGGCGTGGGCCCGCGCTACTGCCCGAGCGTGGAAGACAAGATCAACCGCTTTGCCGACAAGGACAGCCACCAGATCTTCCTGGAGCCCGAGGGGCTGACCACGCACGAGTTCTACCCCAACGGTATCAGCACCAGCCTGCCATTCGACATCCAGTACGAGCTGGTGCGCAGCATGAAGGGGCTGGAGAACGCGCACATCCTGCGCCCCGGCTACGCCATTGAGTACGACTACTTCGACCCACGCTCGCTCAAGAGCAGCTTCGAGACGCGGCAGATCCAGGGCCTGTTCTTTGCAGGGCAGATCAACGGCACCACCGGTTATGAAGAGGCGGCGGCCCAGGGCCTGTTCGCAGGCATCAACGCCGCCCTGCAGTGCCGGGGCGACGCGCCCTGGCTGCCTGGCCGCGACGAGGCCTACCTGGGCGTGCTGGTGGACGACCTGATCACCAAGGGCGTGACAGAGCCCTACCGCATGTTCACCAGCCGGGCCGAGTTCCGCCTGCAACTGCGGGAGGACAACGCGGACATGCGCCTGACGGAAGCCGGTCGCAAAATGGGCCTGGTGGATGACGCCCGCTGGGATGCGTTCAGCCGCAAGCGCGATGCTGTTTCACGTGAAACAGAACGCCTAAAGGCCACGTGGGTGAATCCGCGCAGCCTGCCTGCGGCCGAATCCGAGCGGGTGCTGGGCAAGAGCATCGAGCATGAATACAACCTGTTTGAACTGCTGCGCCGCCCGGACGTGAACTACACCAACCTGATGTCCATGGATGGTGGCAAATACGCGACCAACGATGTTTCACGTGAAACGCTGGGCGATTTGAGCGAACCCGTGGTGGAGCAGGTAGAGATTGCCGCCAAGTATTCGGGCTACATCGACCGGCAACGGGATGAGGTGGGGCGCGCCGCGCACTTTGAAAAGCTGCGCCTGCCTGCCGAGCTGGACTACATGCAAGTCACCGCCCTGAGCATCGAAGCCCGCCAGGTGCTCAGCCGCCACCGGCCCGAAACCCTGGGCCACGCCTCGCGCATCACGGGCATCACACCGGCGGCGATCTCGCTGCTGATGGTGCATCTCAAGAAGGGCGGGTTCAAGGAGTTTGCGGTGGCTGCGGCTGCCAAGGCAGAAGGGGAAGTGGCGGCATGACGATGGCAGTGACAAACGACAGCTTGCGCCAACAGCTGCAGGCAGGGGCCGATGCCTTGGCCCTGGGTCTGACCGACGCCCAGATTACCCTGTTGATGGATTTTCTGGCCCTGCTGCAGAAGTGGAACAAGGTCTACAACCTGACCTCGGTGCGCGATCCGCAGGAGATGATGACGCACCATCTGCTGGACAGCTTGGCCGCTGTGCCGCCGCTGCGCCGCCATGTTGCTGTGCTTGCAGGGGAGGGCCACCACGCTGTGCGCTTGCTTGACGTCGGCTCGGGCGGAGGTTTGCCCGGTGTGGTGTTTGCCATCTGCTGCCCCGAGGTGGACGTGAGCTGTGTGGACACGGTGGGCAAGAAGGCGGCGTTCATCCAGCAGGCCGCGGTGGCGCTGAAGCTGCGCAACCTGCATGGCGTGCACGCACGGGTCGAGACGCTGACGACCCCCTTTGACATCATCAGCTGCCGCGCCTTTGCCTCGCTACCCGATTTTGTGACCTGGTCGCGGGCTGCATTGGTAGCGCCGCACGGGGTCTGGCTGGCCATGAAGGGCAAGCACCCCGAGGATGAAATTACGGCCCTGCCCACCGATGTGTCGGTGTTTCACGTGGAACAGCTCACCGTCCCAGGCCTCGACGCCGAGCGCTGCATCATCTGGATGAAGCCGGTCTGACCGTCGGCCGCTAGCTTGTTAGCGGCCGGGGCGGAGTGGTCGCGTAAACTCGGCACCTCACTTCGGGTGCATCCATCTGCGCACCCGTCCAGCACACCGGGAGAGATCATGTTCGGCATCGCAGACTACGGCGCCTTTGTCGCCGCCATTGTGTTGTTCCTGCTCATTCCGGGCCCCGGCAATCTGGCGCTCATCACCTCCACCAGCAAGGGCGGGGTGCGGGGCGGCCTGGCGGCCACGATGGGGGTGATCGCGGGTGACCAGGTGTTGATGTGGGCCGCGGTGGCCGGTGTGGCGGCGCTGCTGGCCACGTACCCCACAGCGTTCAATGCAGTGCAGTGGTTGGGCGCGGCCTACCTGGCCTGGCTGGGCTTCAAGATGCTCACGGCCAAACCCGGCGCACAACCCATCCTCAACATCCAGCCGCGCCACTACTTCAAACAGGCCGGCCTGATCACCTTGCTCAACCCCAAGGCCATCGTGTTTTACATGGCGTTCTTTCCTCTATTTGTGGACCCGGCCCGGCACCAAGGGTTGCTGACCTTTGGCGTGATGGCGGCGACGGTGGCGGTGCTGACGTTTATCTATGGGCTGGTCGCCGTGCTGCTCACGCACCACCTGGCCGAGCGCATGCGCGCCAACCCGCGCATCGGCCGCGTGCTGGAAAAGGTGGCGGGCGTCTTTCTGATCGGCTTTGGCATCAAGCTCGCCATCTCCAAATAAAACAACGACAACAACAACACGGACTGCAACACCCACATGGCCAAAATTTTCTGCGTTGCCAACCAAAAGGGTGGCGTTGGCAAGACCACCACCACCGTCAACCTTGCTGCGGGCCTGGCCAAGATCGGCCAGCGCGTGTTGATGGTGGACCTGGACCCGCAGGGCAACGCCACCATGGGCTCGGGCGTGGACAAGCGCAGCCTCGACCTCACGGTGTACGACGTGCTGCTCGAATCCGCCTCGGTGAAAGAGGCGGCCGTGTTGTCGGACAAATGTGGCTACTGGGTGCTGGGCGCCAACCGCGAACTGGCCGGGGCCGAGGTGGAACTGGTGGCGCTGGAGCACCGCGAAAAGCGCCTCAAATCCGCGCTGGCGGAGGCCGATGGTGACTACGACTTCGTGCTGATCGACTGCCCTCCGTCGCTGTCGATGCTCACCCTCAACGGCCTGTGCAGCGCCCACGGCGTGATCGTGCCCATGCAGTGCGAGTACTTCGCGCTCGAAGGGCTGACCGACCTGGTCAACACCATCAAGCAGGTGCACGCCAACCTCAATGCCGACCTGCAGATCATCGGCCTGCTGCGCGTGATGTTCGACCCGCGCATCACCCTGCAGCAGCAGGTCAGCGACCAGCTCAAGGGCCACTTTGGCGAGAAGGTGTTCAACAGCGTCATCCCGCGCAACGTGCGCCTGGCCGAAGCGCCCAGCTACGGCTTGCCCGGCGTGGTGTTTGACCCGGCGGCCAAGGGCAGCCAAGCCTTCGTCGAGTTTGCGCAAGAGATGGTGGACCGCGTGAAGAACATGCCTGCTGCTGCATCTTCCATGGCAAAAATGGCACCTGGCGCTTGATGGAAAAGCGCTAACAGCTATTAAATTGATAGTAATGAAGGCGTCCAACATCCTGTTGCTGCCCGGCTGGCAGAACTCTGGCCCCGACCACTGGCAAAGCCGCTGGGAGGCTGTGCACGGCTACCAGCGCGTGGAGCAGCACGACTGGATGCGTCCGCTGCGCGGTGACTGGTCGGCGCGCCTGGAAGAGACCGTGGTCGATGCCGACGGCCCCGTGGTGCTGGTGGCGCACAGCCTGGGCTGCGTTCTCACCGCGTGGTGGGCTGCGCATTCGGCCAACGCGCACCGCGTATTGGGTGCGTTGCTGGTGGCACCGGGCGATGTGGAGCGGCCCGATCTGGCCGCGCAGATCCACGGCTGGGCGCCCATTGCACGCAAGCCCCTGCCGTTCCCTGCCGTGCTGGTGGGCAGCCGCAACGATCCGTATTGCAGCCTGGAGCGCGCTGAGGGTTTGGCGCAGGCTTGGGGCGCTCGCTTCATCGACTACGGCGAGCGCGGCCACATCAATGCCGAATCGGGCCTGGGCGATTGGGACGAGGGGCACGGCTGGCTGATGCAGCTGGCCAACCCGGCATGAGCCGCTGGGCCTTGTGGCGCGTGGTGCGCCGTGTAGCCGTCAGCTACCAAATTTCTCAGTGATCCGATCCATGACCAAAATCAACCTGTCCGCCATCGCCGACCAACTGCCCCGCGCCTGGAACTCCACGGTCGTGGGCCAGGCGGCAGGCGCCAATCTCAAGGTGCTGCGCATGGACGATGCCGCCTACCCCGACGAGTCGCACGACTTTGACGAGGCGCTGCTGGTGCTCGACGGCTGCATGCGCCTGGACCTGCAGGGGCAGGTCACCGAGGTGAATGCGGGCGAGGTGTTCATCGTGCCCGCGGGGGTGCCCCACGCCGTCGCGCCCGGCAGCCATGGCACGCTGGTCATCATCGACCGCTGAAGAATCTTTCCCCCATTCCTTTTCGCGAGAAGCATTTCATGGTCACCAAAAAACCCAAGGGCCTCGGCCGAGGCCTGGAAGCCCTGCTGGGCCCCAAGGTCGAAGAAAAAGTGGAGCAGGCCCAGGCGGCCGAAGCCGGGCTGCCCAGCAGCCTGCCGCTGTCCGAGCTGGTGCCCGGCGTGTACCAGCCCCGCACGCGCATGGACGAGGGTGCGCTGTACGAGCTGGCCGAATCCATCAAGGCCCAGGGCATCATGCAGCCCATCCTGGTGCGGCGCCTCACGGGTGGCGACAACGCGGGCAAGTACGAAATCATCGCGGGCGAGCGGCGGTTCCGCGCCTCGCGCCTGGCGGGCTTGGCCGAGGTGCCGGTGCTGGTGCGCGACGTGCCCGACGAGTCGGCGGCCGCCATGGCGCTCATCGAGAACATCCAGCGCGAAGACCTCAACCCGCTGGAAGAAGCCCATGGCCTGCAGCGCTTGGTCAAGGAGTTTGGCCTCACGCACGAACTGGCCGCGCAGGCCGTGGGCCGCTCGCGCAGCGCGGCCAGCAACCTGCTGCGCCTGTTGAACCTGGCCGAGCCCGTGCAGACCATGCTGATGGCCGGCGACATCGACATGGGCCATGCGCGCGCGCTGCTGTCGCTGGACCGCGCTGCGCAGATCACGGCGGGCAACCAGATTGCGGCCAAGAAGCTGTCGGTGCGCGAGGCCGAAGCGCTGGTCAAGAAGATCGGTGCCGAGTTCAGCTTGGTGCCGCAAAAGCCCCAGAAGGAAAAGTCGCGCGACATGAAGCGCGTGGAAGAAGAGCTCTCAGACCTGCTCATGGCCGAGGTCGAGGTGCGCGTGAAAAAGCGTGTGAAACGCCATGGCCGGGTGGAGGACATGGGCGAGTTGGCGATTCAGTTCGGCTCGCTCGAAGCTTTGAATGGCTTGATCGACCGCCTGCGCGGCTGATCGACCGCTGGTCCGGGGCGCGGCGCTGTCGCCGCGCAAACATGCGTGAAATAGCGCACACAAACGGTTTCCACAGGTAACTTGCGCAGGCAAAATGCGTCTGTGCGGGGCCTACACTGCGCTGCGTTCAACACACCCGGGTTGACCGCAAGGCCTCTTCACAGGGCGGCGAAGGTGCCGCCCTGTGGCCCACGATGGTTTGCCGGGTGATCCATGTATCTCCTGGAGCAGACCCCCATGACCTCTTTGCGCTTCGTCCTGACCCCCGCCTGCCTGGCCATTGGCCTGTGCATCGCCAGCTTGGGCGCCCAGGCCCAAACCACCAAAGCCCCCAAAGTCCAGCTGTGGATGGATGTCTCCACCGGCACCATGGCGGGCATGCCTGAGATGGACAGCCTGCCCGGTGGCGGCGGCATGCTCGGCGGCCTGATGGGGGGGATGGGCGGTGGCGCGCAGGGCAGGGCGGGTGGTGGTAACACGTCCTATGGCCACGCCCGCGCCATGTCCATCATGCCGCCGCGTGTCATCGACATCGCCTTGCACAACACCCTGCGCCCCGGCGTCGAAGCCAGCCAGGCCATACCACCTGGCATGCGCATGGGCGAATCCCTTCCGCTGATCCCACCCCGTGCCCAGCCCACCCAGACCGAGCCGGGCGAGGTGCCGCAGGAATACCAGCAGCACCAGCCCAAGGGCCGCATCCTGCTGTACTGGGGCTGCGGCGCCTCGGTGCGTGCGGGCCAGCCGCGCGTCATCGATCTGGCGCGCGCCAAGCCGACCGACTACGCACAGGCGTTTGCCGGCCGCGCCGTGCCCGACCGGGGGCCGCGCGTGGGCCCGGCCTATGCGCTGTACCCCAACGAACGCAACCAGATGAGCCTGTCACGGGACAGCTCGCTGGTGGGCGAACACCAGGTGCGCGGCGACGGCGTGCCTGCCTCCATGAAGTTCACGCTGGGTGCGGCACAAGACCTCATGCCCGCCATCGACCTGCGCACCACCGGCAAGCCGCAGGACAGCATGGGCACCAGCTGGCAGCCCGTGCGCAATGCGCGCGCCTACTACCTGCACGCCATGTCGCAGAGCGGGGACGACCTCATCATGTGGTCCAGCGCCGAGACGCCCGACACGGGCATGGGCCTGTTCGACTACCTGTCGCCCGCCACCATCGACCGCTGGCTCAAGGAGCGTGTGCTGCTGCAGCCCGAAACCACGCAGTGCGCCATTCCGCAGGGCATCTTTGCGGGCGGCGGGCGTGACGCCACGCCCATGCTGCGCATGATGGCCTATGGCGGCGAAAGCCACATCGTGCACCCCCCGCGCCCGGCGGACCCCAAGGCCGCGTGGGAGCCCGAGTGGGCCGTGCGCGTGCGTGTGAAATCACACACCATGGCCATGCTGGGCGAGGAGATGCAGGGGCGGCGCGGGGGCATGGGGGCTGCTCCGCCGGCCGCTTCGGGCGGTGCCTATTCGAGCGGCATGGGCGGTGCGCCGACCGGCCAGCAGCCCGCTGGCGACGGCGGTGCGGAATCCGGCAATGCGGGCAACGTGGTGAACCCCGTCAACCTGCTGCGCGGCATTTTGGGCCGTTAAGAACCCATGTTGGCCCTGCGCATGCCCTGGCCCCTGCCCGCGCTGGTCGCGTGGGCGTGCGCGTGGCTGATTTTTGTGGCGCTCCAGCGTGCGGTTCCGCCCGTGGCTGCCTTGCTGGTCGCCTGCCTGCTGGGGACGGCGGCCAGTGTCCTGGGCGATAGCTGGTGGAGGCGCGGGCTGATTGCGGCGGGCTTTCCGCTGTCGCTGGCGCTGCTGGGCGCGGCCAGCCTGCCCACCTGGGCCTGGCTGGTGCCGCTGGCGCTGCTGCTGCTGGTCTACCCCCTGAACGCCTGGCGCGATGCGCCGCTGTTTCCCACGCCCCACCATGCGCTGCAGTCGCTGGCCTCGCAGGCCCCGCTGCCGCTGGGTGCCCGCGTGCTGGATGCGGGCAGCGGCGTGGGCGATGGCCTCAAGGCGCTGCGCCATGCCTACCCGGCCGCACAGCTGGAGGGCATCGAATGGAGCTGGCCCCTGCGCCTGCTGTGCGCCCTGCGGTGCCCCTGGGCCCAGGTGCGGCGCGCCGACATGTGGGCCGAGGACTGGAGCCCCTACCGCATGGTCTATCTGTTCCAACGGCCCGAAAGCATGGCCCGCGCCGCCGCCAAGGCCCAGGCCGAGCTGGCAACCGGGGCATGGCTGGTGAGCCTGGAATTTGCGGTACCCGGCGTTCTGCCCTGTGCACAGCTGCGTGCGCCCGGTGGCCGCGTGGTGTGGCTGTACCGCATGCCCCTGAACCGCGTCGAGGCATGAAATGGCACTGTTGGATTGCGATTTGAGCCGTTCGCCACGGTTACAGAAAAGATACAAGCTTTTGCTACATTGCGTCCCTGGCTACAACCCCATACAAAACTACCAAGAAACTCACAGCCAGAGGGGGCTGCCAGCAGCACGTGAACGCGCCGGGAGGGGGCGCACCGGCCGCCAGCACCTTCCTTGTCCGGACCTCCCATCCTGCAGGCCCCACCAGCCTCTACGGCGCACCACTCTGACGGGTGTGCCTGTAGTGCGGTGCCGTCTTGCGCGTGGACATGGCCGGGGTTTTCTGGTGCACCACCGACCGATCTGCAAGGAGCATTCATGACCGCCCATCCATCCCGTTTCCGCCCGCGCCTTCTGTGGGTGCTGGCCCTGAGCGCCGCCCTCACGGGCTGCGCCACCATGCAGAGCCATGACAAGCTGGCGACCGACATGCAGAACGCCGGCCGCAGCGGCGGCATTCCCGCAGCCATCGCCCAGCTCGAAAGCACGGCCAAGACCGAAGAAGAAAAAACCGCGCTGCTCTACAACATGGAACGCGGCGAGCTGCTGCGCATGGACCGCCGCTACCCCGACAGCACCAACGCCTTCCTGCTGGCCGACAACAAGGTCAAGGAATGGGAAGAAACCGCCAAGACCAACCCGAGCAAACTCATGGGCACCGTGGGCGCTGCGCTGATCAGCGAACGCCTGAAGGTCTACGAGGGCCAGGACTATGAAAAGGTGTGGGTGACTACGCGCCTGGCGCTCAACCGCATGGCCGTGGGCGACTTTGAAAACGCCCGTGTGGACATCAAGCGCACCCACGAGCGCGAAGCCATCATTGCCGAGTTCCGCGCCAAGGAAACCCTGGCCGCTGAAGAAGAAGCAAAGTCCAAGGGCGCCACCTCTGGCGGCAAGGAACTCAACGGCTACCCCGTCGAGACGCTCAACGACCCCGAGGTGCTGGCCCTCAAGAACGGCTATTCCAACGCTCTGAGCCACTACCTGGCAGGCTTCCTCTACGAAATGCTCAACGAGCCCGGCCTGGCAGCGCCTGGCTACCGCAAGGCCATCGAGCTCAAGCCTGATACCCCCGTGCTGGAAGAAGGCCTGCGTGGCCTGGACAACCGCACCGGCTTCACCTGGAAGCGCCGCCAGCGCATGACCGACGTGCTCTTCATCGTCGAAGCCGGTGACGCCCCGGCGCGCAAGCCCAAGGCCTTCACCATTCCCGTGCCCACGGGCCGTGGTCTGGTCACGGCCAGCATCTCCTACCCCGTGATCGAGCCGTCTTCCGATCCATTGCTGACCACCATTTCCGCTGCTGGCACCGACCTCAAGCTGGAAAAAGTGGTGGACGTGAACGTGATGGCGCGCCGCGCGCTCAAGGACGAAATGCCCGGCATGGTGCTGCGTGGCTTCACCCGCGCCGTGGCCAAGGGCGTGCTGCAGAACGAACTGCAAAAGCGCGGCGGCCTCATCGGCGGCATCATCGGCGCGGCCGCCTCGGTGGCCACCGAGCAGGCCGACGACCGCATGTGGCGCATGCTGCCCGGCCGCGTGTATGTGGCCCGTGGCTACCTGCCGCCCGGCGAGCATGTGGTGAGCGTGAACGGCCGTCAGCTGCCCCAGCCCATCAAGATCGACGGCCAGTACGCCCTGGTGCCCCTGCGCATGTATGAAAACAGCGTGCTGACCGGCGACGTGGCCATGCTGGGGCAGCTGCCCACCGTGGCGGCGGCACCGCAGCCCGCCGCAGAGCCTGCCACCACCGTGCGCACGACGACCACCACCACCACCCGCACGCGCTCGGTGCCCAAGTCGGCGGTCAAGTCCACCTCGGCCACGCCTGCCGCCAAGAACTGAAACCGAACATGTCCCATTTTCAAGGAGCCTCTGGCATGAGAACCCGTTTTGCCCTTGCTGCCGCCGCACCCGCAGTTGCGTGCGCGGTCCTCGCGATGACCCTGGCCACCGCTGCCCGCGCCCAGCTGCACGACCCGGCCACCCCGCTGGCCGTGGCGTCCAAGGTCGCCCTGCGTGGCGAAGCCAATAGCATCGCCGTGCGCGAGATGCGCATCGTGCGCAAGAACGACATCCTGGTGGTGCAGGCCGACATGGCCAACATGGGCCGCACCGACCGCACCGTGTTCTACCGCTTCAAGTGGCTGGACAACGTGGGCAACCAGGTGGGCGATGGCGAATCCTGGAAGCAGATGAGCGTGCTCGGCCTGGGCCAGCAGACAGTCAAGAGCGTGGCGCCCACCTCTGCGGCTGTCGATCTGCGCCTGGAAATGAATGTGGAGCCGCGCTGAAATGAAGCTCCCCCTGAGTCGCTGCGCGCCTTCCCCCTCTCTCACGCTTCGCGTGGGAGGGGGACGCAGCCAGCGCGGCGGGGCGGCCCTTGCGCGGCTGCCCGCGCACAGGGAGCGCCGGTCTCAAGCGGCCCAGGTCGAAAGAAGCGCAACGTATTACTAAGAGGAAACCAACACCATGAGCACCAATACCCTCCGGCGCAGCGCGCTGGTCCTGGCCTTTGCGGCCAGCACCCTGGCCCTGTCGGCCTGCCAGAACCTGTCCTCGCCCACCGTGCGTTTTGACCGCCAGGTCAACTACGGCGATGCCAAGGCCGTCGAGCTGGTGACCAACGAATTCGGCTCCACCGACCTGCAGATGATTGCCGAGAAGATGACCGGCGGTTTGCTCGAAACCGGCATCTTCCAGGGCCGCCCCACGGTGACGATCTCCACCGTGAAGAACAAGACCAGCGAATACATCGACACCACCAACGTGATGAACTCGATCCAGACCTCGCTGGTCAAGTCGGGCAAGGTGCGTTTCGTGCGCTCCATCAATGAGATGCAGGCCGGTGTGGACGAGCTGCAGCGCCAGAACCAGAGCGGCCTGTACAAGCAAGGCACCACCGCCAAGGTCGGCCAGATGACGGCCGCCAAGTACAGCATGGAAGGCGAGCTGACCAGCATCGTCAAGCAGAACAACGCGACCAAGGACGTGTACTACAAGTTCACGCTCAAGCTGTTTGATGTGCAGGAAGGCACGATCGAGTGGCAGGACGAAAAGGAAATCCGGAAGACGAGTAAGAGGTAACCCCCTGAGCGGCTGCGCCGCTTCCCCCTTTCTCTCGCGCTGCGCGCGGGAAGGGGGACGCCGCCAGCGCGGCGGGGCGGCCCTTGCGCGGCGGCCGCTGGCCTGGGCCGCGCCAGTTTCGAAGGATGTCGGCGCTGAGGCCACATCGCTCGATGAATTCATGACTTTCCGTTAGCTCACAAGGAGCACACCATGCAACGCAGAACCACTTTGCACACGGCCCTGGCCGTGATCGCCGCCACCACCATGGCCTGGGGCACGGGCGCCCAGGCGCAGCAGCCCGGCGCGGCGCCCAAGATCGCCGTGACCGACCTGGCCTATGCCCAGCGCGTGTCCGAATACTTTGTGGCCGGCACCTACCAGCGCAGCAGCCAGATGAGCGCAGGCGGCAGCCACAGCGGTGGCTACAGCCACGGCCCCTATGGCGGTGGCGGCTCGCACTCGGGCAGCCACTCGATGCAGGCGTCCGAGCAGGCCAGCGGCACCTACGTGGCCGGGCGCTACAGCTACATCGAGCAGCGCGAGCTGGGCGGCTACACCAACGACATCAAGGGCGCCATCCTGCAGGGCACGTACTTCCGTCTGATCCAGGGCAAGGGCTTTGACGCAGGCAAGCCCCAGCCGAGCAAGGCCGAGCAGGTGCTCAACCAGGTGCAGGGCGGCAAGATGGCCACGCCGCAGGTTCAGCCCCAGGTCAACGACGTGATCAGCCGCATCAAGAAGGGCGAGTTCAACGGCGCCGACTACGTGCTGTTCGGCGTGGTCTCCAGCATCGACTTCACCGACGCGCTCTCGCCCCTGCAAGGCACCACCAGCGCCACGCGCCAGTACGGCCTGCAGCTTCTGGCCGACTTCTCGCTCATCAACACCAAGACCTACGAGATCAAGGCCGCGTTCTCTGCCCAGGGCGAAGGCAACGACACCAAGATTTTGTCGATCCGTGGCGACATCGCCCCCCCCAACCGCGCCAAGGTGATGCGCGAAACCTCGCTGTCGCTGGCGCAGGACGTGTACCAGCAGCTCGCCATGCAGCTGGGCTACACCGACGCCAACCTGTCGCGCGGCGTGCGCCCGCCCGTGGTCTACCAACAGGGCGGCCAGCCCATGCCCATGCCGCAGCCCCAGCAGCCTGAGCAGGTCATCATCTTGAAGTAGCAGGGGTGGCAACCCCGTGAGGCGCTGCCACTCGGTGCCGACCGCCGGGGGCTGCAGCCCCTTGCTCGGCATCTCGCGCTGGGCGGCCACCCGTAGCAGGTGCAGCGCCCGGGGTGGTCGCAGTCATGCCAGACTGTGGCCTGTGCTCAACGTAAAACACCTTTCTGCTTCTACTGCACCTTTGCGGCCCTTGGCCAACCCGGTGCTGGCGTTTTTCGTCGCCACGGCCATTGCCGTGGTGCTGGGTGGCTGCGCCTCGCCCCCGCCGTTCTATGCGGCGGCAGCGTCTGAATCGCTGGTGAATGTGTACGGGCCAGAGGCTTCCACAGAGACGCCCACGGCGCCTGCACAGGCCAATGCACAGGAGGCTCCTGCAGCCACCCAGACGCCACCCCCTGCGGAGCGCTTTGTACTGCGGCCCTTGCCAGGCGCTGATGGCGCCACGCTCCTGGCCCTTACGCGCAGCGAGCGCACCGCCTCGCTGCGCTACCGCGTGATCGTCATCCCCGGCTCCGGCTGCGCAGGCATGGGGCCGATTGCCGACCGCTACTTTGCCGGCCTGCTGCATGCCCAGGTGCTGGTGTTGCACAAGCCCGGCGTGGACCCGCAGGCGCGCACGGCGCCTGCAGACTGCGCACGCGATTTCGTGCAGCAAGACCGCCTCTCCAGCTGGCTGGCCCACGCCCGTGCGGCGTTGGTGGCCGATGCGCAGCAACGCGCGCGCGAAGGCGCACCCGCGCTGCCGCAACTGCTGGTGGGCATCTCCGAAGGCGCCGAACTGCTGCCCGCCCTGGCACCCGAGGTTCCGCAACTCGCGGGCCTGGTGGTGCTGGCTTCCAGTGGCCTTGATCCGCAGGAGGCGGGAGCCCTGCAAGCCCAGCGCCTGGGGGCGCAAGCCGACTGGGAGGAACTGGGCCGCATGGTGGCTGGACGCCGCCCCGACAGCGCCGTAGCGCAGGGCCGCAGCCTGGGCTACTGGCGCGACCTGTGGAACTGGTCCTTGACCCTGCCGCTGGTGCGAAGCCCCTGGCCGTTGCTGCAGGTGTGGGGTGGCGACGATGCGCTGGTGCCCCTTGCGGCCTACGAGCGTTTTGCAGAGCTGGCCTCCTTGCGCACCGTGCCCTATTGCGCGCGCCGCCTGGACGGCGCCAACCACGGCTTGCAGCGCGGTGCGGGGCCGCTCACAGACGGCGTGCAGCTGGTCTGGGCCTGGATCGAGCAATGGGCGCGCAACCCGGCCTCAGGGCTGTGCGCGCCACTGCTGGACCGGCCCCTGATGCTGTTGCCATCAGTGGGCGTTCCCTGAGCCAGGATCGCACCGCAGACAGCTCCGCTGCTGCCGATGCGGTAAAAAAAGGACCCTCAGCCCGACGGTGGCCCTTGCGGCCCGGGAGGGACGGGATTGGCAAGGGCCTGCGCCTGCAGCCAGGCACAGAACACATCCAGCCGGGGCAGGGGGCCGCTGGTGCGGCGGCGCACCACGTAGTCATAGCCGGAGGCCACAAAACCCAGCGGGGCCACCAGCCGCCCCGCCAACACGTCGTCCATCACCAGATGCCAGGGGGCCACGGCAATGCCCAGCCCGCGCACGGCGGCCTCCAGCGTGAAGTAGTAGTGCTCGAACTCGGGCCCCGCCTGTGAAGGCGTGGGCAGCGGCACGGTAGCGCCCGCCGCTGCCCCCCACATGGCCCAGGCATTGCGCCGCGTGCGGGTGTGCAGGCGCAAGGGAGCGAGGGCCGGGTCGACCAGATCGGCGGGCTGGTGCAGCGCCACCCGTTGCGCCAGTTCGGGGCTCAACACCGGGCCCAGGTGTTCGGGGAACAACCGTTGTTCCTTGCTGGTACCCCACGCCCCGGTGGCCTCTTCGGCAGTGATGGCTAGGTCGCCGTGCATGCGGCCCGCACCGGTGCCTGCGTCGGTGGTGCGCAGGCGCACCTCGATGCCCGGGTGCTGCGCCTGGAAGTCGAACAGCCGGGGGATCAGCCACTTCACGGTGAAGGTGCTGAAGCAGGCCACGTCCAGCGGCCCCCGGCTGGGGTCGCTGACCTCACGCACCGCATCGGCGATGTGGGCAAAGGCGGTGGTCAGCACCGGCTGCAGCACATGCGCTGCCGGGGTGAGGGTAGGGCGGGCCTTGGTGCCGTCAAACAGGGCCACGCCCAGGTGCTGCTCCAGCTGGCGCACCTGGCGGCTGATGGCGCCGGGCGTGACTGCCAACTCGTCCGCGGCCGCCGTCATGCGGCCCAGCCGGGCGGCGGCCTCGAACGCGCGCAGGGCACTCAGTGGGGGCAGGCGGTGGCTCATCTATGTGATTTTAGAGCACATAAATTCAGCCAAATCATCGCTTTTCAATCAAGAAATTGATAGCAAAAATAGATGGAATTTCAAGAGATAGATGCTTGAAATGCTTGCAAATTGGCAAGCACTGGTTTGAATGTCTTTATTTGATTTGAATGAACATAGGAAAACTGATGCCCTTTATCCGCACCAACGTTCCGCAGGACACCCCCGCCGCCACGCGCGATGCCATCGTGCAAGGCATTCACCAGGCCCTGGTGGGCGCCATCGGCATGCCGCCGGACGAGCTGTTCAACCTGGTGGCTGGCTACGCCCCCGGCGAATTTGCCTGCAGCCCCACCTTTAACGGCGTGGCGCGCTCCGACCGCGTGGTGGTGGTCGAGATCACGCTGCGGCGCGGGCGCAGCGACGCGATGAAGCGCACCCTCTACGCTGCCATTGCGCGCAACCTGCAGGCCATGGCGGGCGTGGCCCCGGCCGACGTGTTCATCTTCATGCACGAAAACGATTATTCCGACTGGTCCGTGGGCCACGGGCGGCTTGCGATGGACCTGGTGCAAAACAGCGCGGCAGCCTGAGCCGTGGCGCTCGCTACCGGGGCCGGAACATCCTGAACAACTGCTCCGGCCCCACCGTGAAGTAATCGGCCGGGCCCCCGCCGCGCAGGATGTGGCCTGCGTTCGCCGTGTCGTACACCCCGTCCTTGAGCCGCGCCTTGTCGATGTGCACGGCCACCACCTCGCCCAGCACCAGCCAGGTGTCCACCTGCATTCCGTCCGCGCCCTGCAGCTGCAGGATCTGCGTGCTGCGGCATTCAAAGGTGACCGGACTTTCGGCCACGCGCGGCGGTGCGACCAAAGTGGAGGGAAGGGGGGTGAGGCCCGTCAGCGCGAACTCGCTGACCTCGGGCGGCACAGCGGCGCAGCTTTGGTTCATCACGTCGGCCAAATCGCGCGTGGCCAGGTTCCACACGAATTCGCCCGTCTCCTGCACGTTGCGCACCGTGTCTTTGAAGCCGATGCTGGCAAAGCCCACGATGGGCGGCACGTAGTTGAAGGCGTTGAAAAAACTGTAGGGCGCCAGGTTGGTGGCACCTGCTGCGTTCTGCGTGGAGATCCAGCCAATGGGGCGCGGCCCCACGATGGCGTTGAACGGGTCGTGCGGCAGGCCGTGGCCCAGGCGGGGCTCGTAGCTGTGGATGTCATCGCGGCGGGGTGGGGCGGTGGTCATGGGGGTGCAGTGAGGTGGATGGGGATGTGCACGCTGCAGCGGGTGTTCCTTTCACCGCGCAGTCTCCGGGTCGTACATTACCTCCGGCTTCTGCGGGAGGCAGTCACCGGGATTTCAAAGATGCTACTGAAGTAATAGCTAAAAGCGCTTTATGGTCAGCGCTAGGGGGCTATTTCTATCAAAAGGGGTGGCGCCCACTGGAGCAGTGGCTTTGGCGGTGATCAACACGTAAGACCGAAGGGCAGGGCTATCAGCCGCCCCCATGCCCGGGTGGCAGGCCGCAAAGGCTCCGCCCAAAAAAATGGACCCGCGAGGGGTCCATGGGTAGTCGGCGATTTCGGGTCACCGCCGAGGTGCCGGCAGCGCCTTATTTCTGGAACAGCACCAGCTGAGTCTCTGTCGGGGCCATGCCGCCCCTTTCGGCGTTCATCGTCACTTCGTAGCGTGTGCCGGGTAGCGGTATTTGCGATGTGAAGCTGAACGAGAAGTCACCGTTGCCATCTGCCTGCACACGCTGCGACAGCAATTCCTGATTCAGGCCAAACGCACCGACGAGCGTGCCGACCGCATTCACCTTGACATCCACCACCGCGCCAGGCACGGTGCGGGCGCGCACGACCACGGCGCCTCTGTCCACTGTGGCATGGTTGGCATGGCTGGTCACCTGCAGCTGCACCGTGGTGGGCGCGGCGTTCACTTGCGAAGCGATGTTGAAGGTCCAGTTCTGGCGCATGCCGTTGCCCACCAGGTCCCGGGCGGTCACTTCGACCGGATACCGGCCGGTGGGCAGGTCAGCGCGGTAGGTGAAAAACTGCGGCGTGACCTGCGAGGCGGACGTGACATCGCGACCCGCGATCACGATGCGAACGCTTTTGGGGTCTACACCCACACCACCGACGTCATCAAACGTGCCGGACACCGAAGTGGCCGCACTGCGCGGGACCGTTTCCCCGTCGCGCGGCGACACGTGGCGAATCACCGGCGGTTTGGCATCGGCGATCAAAGGCTGGGTCAGGGTTGACGAAACCGTGCGGTCCCCGACACGCAAGGTGGCGACCGTGGGCCGCGAGGGCGCCAGGTTGTCCATGCGGCGGATGGTGTACGCGCCCTCATACACGCCGGGCGATACCTCGCGCATCGGCACGTTGTCGATGACACCGGGAATGTCGAAATCCGCCCGGCCTCCGGGCGCGCCGTTCAGCGTAAAGCGCAATTCCGCGCCGGGCTCCATCCTGTCAATGGGGGCGACCGAGAAACGGTCGATCTTCAGTCCGGGTGGCGGTGCGGCCACCACGTTCCGGTCACCAATGTTGGCCGGAAGCGTGTAGTTGCTGGTGATGGTGCGGTTGCGCACCTTCAGCGTGGCGCGCACGGCGCTGCCTTCGTTGAGCCGGTCCTGGCGGCGGACTGTGTAGCTGCCCGTGTACACGCCCCGTTCGGTTTCCTGCAGCACGATGGCGCGGGGCACGCCAGCCACACGGAGCTGAACCTTGCCCCGCGGTGTGCCTTCTACCGTGAACTGCAGGTCGGCGCCGGCCCGCAGACCGTCGTCTGTCGCTACCTGCAGTGATCGCAATTCAGGGGCGGCGGGCTGCGCCATGACCGTACCTGGAACGACCATCAGGGCGCTGGCGACGGGAAGAAGCAGGAAAAGGGCTGCCACATGGTGGCGAATCTGTTTTGTCATGGGGTTCAAACCTGGTGCTAGGGATGAACTCACTGTGGGTGCAACACATGTTTCCAAACGTAGGCGGGCAGCGAAAAGTTCGAAGGACAAGACGCCGTTGGCGCGTCAGGAGCGCGCCGTTTTGAGCCCTTTCACGCGTGTGTAGGCCGGTGGTGCAGCCTCGCACAGCCTCTATTGCACAGGCGCCGGGTGTTGCTGCCCCAGAAACCGCCCCGGTGGCTGCCCCACCGACTTGCGCACCATCGCGCTGAACGCACTGGGGCTGTAGCCCAGCTCGGCGGCGATCTGGCCCATGGGCATGCGCCCGGCAGCCAGCGACACGGCCTTGGCCAGGATGACCTGCTGGCGCCACTGGGTGAAGGTGCTGCCCAGTTCGGAACGGAACAGCCGCGCCACGGTGCGCGGGCTGGCGCCGGTGTCCTGCGCCCAGTCGGCCAGTGTTTCATGGCGCGTGGGGTCGGCCAGCACGGCCTCGCACAGGTGGCGCAGGCGCTTGTCCTGGGGCAGGTCCACGCCCAGCTTCACGGCGGCGGCGCGGGCCAGTTCATCGCGGATGAGGGCGCTCAGGTGCTGCTCGCGCAGCCGCTGGGCGGGCGTGAGAGCGGGGCCGCCGTCGGGCGTGGTGGGCATCTCGCGCACCAGCGAGCGCAGCAGGTCGGACACCTCCAGTACGCGGCACTGGCGCCAGGCGGCCGAATCGTCTTCGCCGCGATGACTGGCGCCCGGGCCATCGCCGCGATGACTGGGGCCGGCGCCATCGCCGCCGAGGGCGCCGGGCCCGCACCGGCCGCGCGGCTGGTGGAAGTACAGCGTGCGCAGGTCGGCGTCTTCCACCATGGTCACGGCATGTTCCACGCCGGGTGGAATCCAGAGCGCGCGCGACGGCGGAACGATGTAGGTGCCGTGGTTCACCGTGAGCCGGATCACGCCCGTGGTGGAGATCGCAACCTGAGCCCAGGGGTGGCTGTGGGGCATCACCTGGGTGTCGGCGGCCAGCCAGCGCAGCTTGGCGCGCACCGGGCGGGCGGTGGTGGGCACAAACAGCTCGGGCGTGAGCGAGCCCACGTACGACAGCCCGCGCCCCGCTCCGCGCGAGCTCCCGGCCTTTGGACGGGGGACGACCTGGGCGGCAAAGTGCTCCACCACCGGCTCGGGGGATGGGGCGGGTGCGGCGGCGGGGTTTGGCATGTTTGCGATAGAAGTTGGCCGCCTATCGTAAACCTGCCGAAGCCTGCGTGCCTAAGATCAAGCCCATGACCGCTTCATCCTCTGGCGCCACCGCCAACCCCGTGCCCTTGCGGCAGGACGCCCGCACCATCGGCCTCGTTGGCCTGGCCCATGGCAGCTCGCATTTCTTCCACATGCTGCTGCCGCCGCTGTTCCCGTGGCTGATCGGCGAGTTTGGCTTCAGCTATTCCGAGCTCGGCCTGCTGGTGTCGGTGTTTTTTGTGATCTCGGGCGTGGGCCAGGCGCTGTCGGGCTTCATCGTGGACCGCGTGGGCGCGCGGCCGGTGATGTTTTTTGCGCTGTCGAGTTTTGCGGCGGCGGGCCTGGCGGCGGGCACCGCGCAGGGCTACTGGGGCCTGTTGCTGGCGGCCGCGCTGGCCGGGCTGGGCAATGCGCCGTTCCACCCGGTGGACTTCACCATCCTCAATAAGCGCGTGTCGCCCCAGCGCCTGGGGCATGGCTTTTCGGTGCACGGCATCAGCGGTAACCTGGGCTGGGCCACGGCGCCGGTGTTCATGGCGGGCATTGCCACGGCCACGGGCTCGTGGCGCACGGCCTGCCTGTGCGGGGGCCTGTTCGCCCTGGTGGTGCTGGCCATCATGGTCTGGAACCGCGATGCGCTGGACGACCGCCAGGGCGCCTGGGCGCACCAGGCCAAGGGCGGGGCAGGGGCTGCCAAGCCCGAGCACCCCATGGCCTTCCTCAAGCTGCCCTCGGTGTGGCTGTGTTTCTCGTTCTTCTTCTGGAGCACCTGCGCCCTGAGTGCCATCCAGAGCTTCGCCAGCCCCGCGCTGCAGTCCATGTACGGTCTGCCGCTCAGCATCACGGCCATGGTGGTCACCGGCTACATGCTGTGCGGCGCGGTGGGCATGTTGATCGGCGGCTTCCTGGTGGGGCGTGTGCAGCGGCTGGAGAAGATCATCTCGGTGTGCCTGCTCGGCTCGGCCGCGCTGCTGGTGGTGGTGGGCCTGGGGCTCCTGCCCGCCATGGCTGCCGTGGTGGTGGCTTCGGTGGCTGGCCTTGGCACAGGCCTGGCCGGCCCTTCGCGCGACATGCTGATCAAGCGCGCTGCGCCCCCGGGCGCCACGGGCCGTGTGTACGGTACCGTGTATTCGGGTCTGGACCTGGGCTTTTGCCTGGCCGCCCCGGTGTTTGGCGCCATGCTGGACCACGGCATGACCTCAGGCATCTTCTACGGCTCGGCCTTCACGCTGGCGCTGAGTGTGGTGTCGGCGGCGCTGGTGGGGGTGGGGGTTGCGGCACGGGCTGCCAGGCCCCTGGCGACGGCGGTCTGAAGGACGCTGGGGCAGCTACGGGCACTCCCGCCGCGCTGGCGAGGCTGTCGAGAGACAGGTCGAACGCGTTCTAATGCCAGGCTGAACGCGCGCCCCGCGCCGGTAGCCCCAGCCGGGGCTTGGCCGCAACGGAGCTTGCTGCTTTTGGTCACCAACCCTTCATTGCCCTGTTCGTACACACCCATGCGCAAGATTGCTTTGGAATCCATCGCGGCGGGCACCTTCGCTGCGCTGGCCATGATGCCGGCGGGCTGGCTCTTTCGGCTGCTGGAGATGCGCGTCGGGCACTACGGCCCCAAGTTTGCGGCCCTGTACCTTGCGCAGCCCGGGCCCGTCACGCTATTCGTTCAACACCTGGTTCTAGGCTGGGTGTCTGCCCTTCCCCTGGTAGTGTTGCCACTGCACCGTATGGTCACAGGCGGGGCGCTGGGTGTGGGTGCTGTCTACGGTGCACTTTATTACGCAACCGTCAACTCGCTGGCGCTCCCGATCTACTTTGGTGATCCATTGCCCTGGAGCCTGGGGCTGGCCGTGGTGCTGCCGAGCCTGGTGGTGCACGTGGTTTTTGGTGTGGCGGTGGCTTTCGGAGTGCTGGCGATGAGGCGCAGGGGCGGGGGTGGACGTTAAATATCGTCGCGGTCGATTTGCAGCCGACGATCTCTCAGTCCGACAACTCTTAGGCTCCCGCATACTCCTGCCATGCCATTTCCCCTTGAAGAACGCCGCGCCTTGCTCAACGTGAAGGGCGTGGGGCCGACCGTCGTCGCTCGGCTTGAACAGATGGGCTTTGAATCGCTGGCGCATCTGGGCAAGGCCAATGCCCTGGACATTGTTTCCACGGCCTCGGCCATGGTGGGCTCCACCTGCTGGAAGAACAGCCCCCAGGCCCGCGCAGCGATCCAGGCGGCCATTGCACTGGCCCAGTCGCGGCCTGCTTGACCTTTCAGCTGCAAGCCTGGGTGGGGTGTGTTGCAATGCGGCCCGGCGATGGGGCAACAAGTGGCCCCTGCTGCTGCCTCACACCATTTCCAGGACACCCCATGACCCACCCCATCTACAACGCCAGCATCCCCGTCTTTCGCCAGATGCTGGGCTCCCTGAAAGACGTGCTGGCCAAGACCGAGGCCCATGCCACGGCGCGCAAGATCGAGCCGGATGCCCTGCTGCAGGCCCGGCTGTTCCCCGACATGTTCCCCATGGCGCGCCAGGTGCTGATTGCCTGCGACTTTGCCAAGGGCGTGGCGGCGCGCCTGGCCGGGGTGGAGGTGCCGTCCTTCCCCGACGCCGAGCGTCCCGGTTTCGCCGACCTGAATGAACGCATCGACACCGTGCTCACGTTTGTCGAAGGCCTGCCAGAGGCTGCGTTTGCCGATGCCGCCACGCGCCAGATCACCATCCAGCCCGGCACGCCGCGCGAAAAACAGTTCGTCGGCGAGCACTACCTGCTGCACTACGGTCTGCCGCAGTTCTTCTTCCACGTGAACGCGACCTATGCCATTGCGCGGCACAACGGTGTGGAGCTGGGCAAACGCGACTACATGGGCAAGTACTGATCAGTGCCTGTGCGCAGACGGTCACCTCGGTGGCCGCTACTGCGCATAGTTCAGCGGCAGCGCCGTGGTGAACTTGATTTCTTCCATCGCAAAGCTCGAACTCACGTCTGACAGCGCCACGGCCTGCGTGAGCCGCTTGTAGACCGAATCGTAGGCGCGGATGTCGGGCACCACCACGCGCAACAGGTAATCCACATCCCCGCTCATGCGGTAGAACTCGACGATCTCGGGGATGCCCATCACGGCATCCCGCAGGGTGTCAAACCATTGCTGGTGGTGCTGGTTGGTCTTCACGGCCACGAACACCGTCACACCCACATTCACCTTGCGCGGGTCCACCAGGGCGACATGGCGGGTGATGTAGCCCTTCTCGCGCAACCACTGAATGCGCCGCCAGCAGGGCGTGTTGGACAGGTGCACGGCCTCGGCCAGCTCGGCCAGCGGCGTCTCGGCGTTGTGTTGCAGCATCGCCAGCAGCTGGCGGTCAATGGAATCCAGATTCTGTTTCAAGGGATATGTGAGAAATCGTTTCCCTTATTGGGCGTTAATCAGGGCATAAAAGCAAAGTTTTTTCAGGGCTGTCGTTACATACTGTCAAGGCATCGTTGGCACGGAATCTGCGTCAAGTCCCCGTAATTTCGCACCGTGCATCCACCCGGTGCGTGGTGCGCTGTTTGCCCATGGCACGCCGTTCCTGGCCCCTCCCGTCGCCCTTTTTTCAAGGATTTCATCCATGTCGCTTTCTGTTTTTCGACGCAACCCCTACGCCCTGGGACTGAGCATTGCCGCATTGGCCGTGCTGGCCGCCTGTGGCGGCAGTGACGGCCCCACCACCCCGGTGGCCACGCCTGAGCCCACCGAGCAGTACGTGCCGCCCGAGCCGCCCTCGGGCTACACGCCCAAAACCATCAGCTATGCCAACAAGGACATGGTGGCGGCGGCCAACCCGCTGGCGGTGAAGGCAGGTGTGGACATCCTGGCCAAGGGCGGCACGGCCACAGATGCCGCCATTGCCGTGCAGATGGTGCTGAACCTGGTGGAGCCGCAGTCGTCGGGCATTGGCGGTGGCGCCTTCATGCTGCACTACGACAAGGGCGCCAACAAGCTGCTGGCCTACGACGGCCGCGAGACCGCGCCCAAGGCCGCCACGCCCAACCTGTTCATCGGCGCCGATGGCAAGCCGCTGGCGTTTCTGGCGGCGGTGGACGGCGGCCTGTCGGTCGGCACGCCGGGCGTACTGCGCATGCTCGAAGCCGCGCACAAGGCCCACGGCAAGCTGCCGTGGAAGGACCTGTTCGAGCCTGCCATCAAGCTCAGCGAAGACGGCTTTGCGATCTCGCAGCGCATGAGTGTGTCCATTGCCGGGTCGGCCGCGCGCATCAAGGCCCAGGGCGAGCCCGGATCCAGCTATTTCCTCAACGCCGACGGCACCGCCAAGGCGGCGGGCACGCTGCTCAAGAACCCTGAATTTGCAGCCACGCTCAAGGCCATTGCAGCGGGCGGTGCCGATGCGTTCTACAAGGGGGACATCGCCAAGGACATCGTGGCCAAGGTGGTCAGCCATCCCACCAACCCCGGCAAGCTCGCGCTCGATGACCTGAGTGATTACACCCACAAGGTGCGCGAGCCCGTGTGCGGCGTCTACCGCGTGCAGTACCGCGTGTGTGGCATGCCCGCGCCCAGCTCGGGCGGCATCGCGGTGCTGCAGACGCTGGGCCTGCTGCAGGGCTTTGACCTGGCGACCATGAAGCCCAACACGCTCGACTCCGTGCACGTGGTGTCCGAGGCCTACCGCCTGGCCTATGCCGACCGCGCGCTGTATGTGGCCGACCCTGACTTCGTCAACGTGCCCCAGGCCGGGCTGATCAATGCCGACTACCTCAAGGAGCGCGCCAAGCTCATCAGCCTGCAAAAGAGCATGGGCGTGCCGGTGGCCGGCATCCCGCCTGGTGTCACGGGCGCCACGGGCAAGGACAGCTCACTGGCCCTGCCATCGACCACGCACATGTCCATCATCGACAACGCGGGCAACGCCGTGTCCATGACCACCACCATCGAGAACGGCTTCGGCAGCCTGCAGATGGTGCGCGGCTTCTTGCTGAACAACCAGCTCACCGACTTCTCGTTCACGGCCACCGACGCGGCAGGCAACCCCATTGCCAACAGCGTGCAGGCCGGTAAGCGCCCCCGCAGTTCCATGGCACCCACCATCATCTTCAACGCCGCCACGGGCGACCTGGAAGGTGTGGTCGGCTCGCCAGGAGGCAGCGCCATCATCCAGTACACCGCCAAGACCATCCTGGGCATGACGGACTGGGGCCTGAACGTCCAGCAGGCCATCAACCTGCCGAACTTCGGTGCGCAGACCAACGCCACCACGTCCATCGAAAAGGGCTCGCTCATCGACACCGCTGCCATCCGCGACGGACTCAAGGCGCGTGGCCACACCGTGGCGCAGACCGACTCCTTCACCAGCGGCCTGCATGGAGCGGTGTTCAACGGTGTGCGGTCCAACGGCAATGCGGGCCTGCTGTCGCGCAACCCAAGTGCGGGCACCTATGCCGGCGGCGCCGATCCCCGCCGGGAGGGGTTTGCGCTGGGCAACAACTGAGCTGCGCAATGTGATCGGTGGCGGCTCCAGAGCAGGGGCTACGCTGATACTGATGAAGGCTGCCGGGTGGACTACCGGGCAGCCTTTTTTTGTGGGTGCTCCGTGGTGACCGCCGGATGCTTTTCGCCCGCCAGCGTCTGGAGCAAGCGGGTGAAGGTCGCTGTCGGGCCCACGTTGTCCTCGGCGCGATAGACCAGCGTCAGGGGCACATTCAGCCGCCCGCCATCCACCAACGGCCGGTAGGCAATGGCGTGGCGGTGCACGCCCAGCATCGATGAAGGCACCACGGAAATGCCCGTGCCCGCAGCCACCAGGTTGAGGTTGGTCAGCATGCGCGCCACCTCGGCCACCACGCGGGGGCGCACGCCCTGCTCGGCACACAGCGCCAGCAGGTTGGCATACAGGCCGGGCGCGCCCGGGCGGCGCACCAGGATCATGGGCTCGCCCTCCAGGTCGGCAATCTGGATGGGCAGCGGCTTGCCGCGCCGCTGGCGTTGTGCCAGCGGGTGGTCGATGGGCAGGGCCACCATGGCGGGCTCGTGCTGCAGCGTATCGAACACCAGGCCCGCAGGCCTCGCCACGGGTACGCGCAGCAGGCCGCAGTGCAGGCGGCCATCGGCCACGGCCTCGGTGATCTCGGCGGCGTTGTTCTCGCCAATCTCCAGCACCAGACCGGGGTGGCGGGCGCGGCACTCCCGCAGGGCAAACGGGGTGAATTCATGGGCGGCGGCCGAGCTGGTGAAGGCAATCACGAGCCGGCCGGTCTTGCCCTCGGCCAGCAGCTGCATGCGGCTTTGCAGTGCGTCGAAGTCATGCACCAGTCGGGCGGCATCGGCCTGCAAGGCGTGCCCGGCCTCGGTCAGGGTGACGCCCTTGGCGTGGCGCTTGAACAGCACCAGGCCCACCGTGTTTTCAAGGGCCTTGATCTGCTGGCTGAGCGGTGGCTGGGCCATGCCCAGCAGCTCTGCCGCGCGGGTCATGTGCCCGGCTTCGGCCACCGCGAGAAAGTAGCGCAACTGGCGGATGTCCATGTCAGAGGTCGGGTGCAGATGGCAGGATGTTCATATGTACATCGTATCGCCTAGGGCATTTTTGCCTATTTGACGTATTGAAAGCCGGTTTCTACGATGCAGCGGCATCCGGTTTGAAACGGCCCATAAGAATCCTCAAGGAGACACATCCACCATGACTGCCCCGCAACCCCATTTGCCTCTGCCCCGCCTGGCCCTGCTGGGCCTGGCGTGCCTTGCGGTGGCCGCCTGTGCGCCCATGGCGCCCAGCAGTGCACCAGCGGCCAGCGCGGTCTCTGCCAAGGCCGAGGCCGCCCCCGTGGCTGCGGCCTGCCCCAAGGACCTGGCACCCATCGCCCGCTGCCTGTCGGGCCAGGATTCGGCGGGTGCGTATTACCTGATCGCCATGCCGCAGCAATGGAACGGCCACCTTGTGCTGCATGCCCACGGGGGCCCCGCGCTGGGTGCGCCCAGGATGGAGCGGTCGGTCGAAGACCTCACGCGCTGGTCCATCATGGTCCGTGCGGGCTACGCCTGGGCGGGCAGCACCTTCCGCCAGGGCGGCGTGGAGGTGCGCGCAGCGGCCGAGGACACCGAGCGCCTGCGGCAGATCTTTGTGCAGCACGTAGCGCAGCCGCAGCGCACGGTGCTGCACGGCCAGTCCTGGGGCGCCAGCGTGGCAGCCAAGGGGGCCGAGATGTTCCAGACCACCGCCAATGGCAGGCGCCCTTACGACGCCGTGCTGCTCACCAGCGGCGTGCTGGCAGGCGGCACGCGCTCGTACGACTTCCGCACCGACCTGCGCGTGGTCTACCAGTACCTGTGCAACAACCACCCCCGGCCCACCGAGGCGCAGTACGCGCTGAATATCGGCCTGCCTGCCGACGCTGCGATGACGCAGGCGGACCTGTCAGCGCGCCTGAACGAATGCCTGGCCCTGAACAAGCCCGCTGCCGAGCGCACGCCCGAGCAGCAACGCAAGGTGCAGACTATCGTGGATGTGATCCGCATCCCTGCGAATTCCATCCAGGGCCATATGAACTGGGCCACGTTCCACTTCCGTGACGTGGTGCAGCACCGTACGGGCGGCGCGAGTCCGTTTGGCAACCAGGGGGTGTTGTACCGGGGCTCGCCAGACGATGCCGCCCTGGACGCGGCCGTGCTGCGCTACCGTGCCGACCCTGCGGCCGTGACCCGCTTCGCGCAGGACACGGACCTGACCGGCCGCATTCCCGTGCCTGTGCTCACCGTGAAAGGCGTGGACGACCCCACCGCCTTCGTCGAGCTGGATGCAGCCTTCAAGGCCACCATGGCGCAGGGCGGCAGCGCGGCGCGCCTGGTGCAGACCTTCACCCAGCACAACACCCACAGCTACCTGAGCGACCCGACCTACCCCACGCTTTTGGCGGCGCTGCTGCGCTGGGTGGACACGGGCGACAAGCCCACGCCCGAGGGCATTGCGCGGCAGTGCGCAGGCATGGAGACCCCCTTTGGCAAGGGCTGCGCCTTCCTGCCTGGCTATGTGCCTGCGCCGCTGGCCAGCCGGGTGGCTGAGCGCGAGCGGCCGTAAACCAGCCGCCAGCGCAAAAAACAAAGGCCCCGCTGGAACAGCGGGGCCTTGTGTCAATGTGCTACAAAATTCATAGCTTATCGCGCTTTCTAGATAAGCGCCAGGTGCCAATATCTCCAAAAAATCACAGTCAGAGCACCTGTCTTCTCACACCGGGTGCAGCCCCGGCCGGGGCCGCCCCGCCGCCTCTGCTTACTTGACGGAGGCAAGCGCCTTGTTCAGCGTGGCGCTGGGGCGCATCACGGCGTCCAGCTTGGCCACGTCGGGCAGGTAGTAGCCGCCGATGTCGGCAGGTGCGCCCTGCACGGCCGCCAGCTCGGCCACGATGGTCTGCTCGTTGTCGGTCAACTGCTTGGCCAGGGGCGCAAACTTGGCGGCCAGCTCGGCGTCTTCGGTCTGTGCGGCCAGTTCCTGCGCCCAGTACAGCGCCAGGTAGAACTGGCTGCCACGGTTGTCCAACTGGCCGGTCTTGGGGCTGGGGTTCTTGTTGTTGTCCAGCAGCTTGCCCGTGGCGGCGTCCAGCGTCTGGGCCAGCACCTTGGCCTTGCCGTTGCCGGTCTTTAGGCCCAGGTCTTCCAGCGACACGGCCAGCGCCAGGAACTCACCCAGCGAATCCCAGCGCAGGTGGTTTTCTTCCACCAGCTGCTGCACATGCTTGGGGGCCGAGCCGCCCGCGCCCGTTTCGTACATGCCGCCACCGGCCATCAGTGGCACGATGGACAGCATCTTGGCCGAGGTGCCCAGTTCCATGATGGGGAACAGGTCGGTGAGGTAGTCGCGCAGGATGTTGCCGGTGGCGCTGATGGTGTCCAGGCCACGGATCACGCGCTCCAGCGTGTAGCGCATCGCACGCACTTGGCTCATGATCTGGATATCGAGGCCGACGGTGTTGTGCTCGTGCAGGTACATCTTCACCTTGGTGATGAGTTCCTTTTCGTGCGGGCGGTACGAGTCGAGCCAGAACACCACGGGCATGCCGGAGTTGCGGGCGCGGTTGACGGCCAGCTTCACCCAGTCGCGGATCGCGGCGTCCTTGACCTGGCACATGCGCCAGATGTCGCCAGCTTCCACGTTCTGGCTCAGCAGCACTTCGCCGGTGGCCAGGTCGGTGATGTTGGCCACGCCGTCTTCAGCGATCTCGAAGGTCTTGTCGTGGCTGCCGTATTCCTCGGCCTGCTGGGCCATCAGGCCCACGTTGGGCACGGTGCCCATGGTCTTGGGGTCGAACGCGCCGTGCCACTTGCAGAAGTTGATGATCTCCTGGTAGATGCGGGCGAAGGTCGATTCAGGCATCACGGCCTTCACATCCTTCAGGCGGCCGTTGGCGTCCCACATCTTGCCGCCGTTGCGGATCATCGCGGGCATGGAGGCGTCCACGATGATGTCGTTGGGCGAGTGGAAGTTGGTGATGCCCTTGGCCGAATCCACCATGGCCAGCTCGGGGCGGTGCTCGTGGCAGGCGTGCAGGTCGCGCTTGATCTCGTCGCGCTGGCTTTGTGGCAGCGTCTCGATCTTGGTGTACAGATCGACCATGCCGTTGTTCACGTTCACGCCGAGTTCTTCAAAGGTCTTGGCGTGTTTCTCGAACGCATCCTTGTAGAAGATCTTCACGCAGTGGCCGAACACGATGGGGTGCGACACCTTCATCATCGTGGCCTTCACGTGCAGCGAGAACATCACGCCGGTCTTGCGCGCGTCTTCGATTTCCTTTTCGTAGAACTCCAGCAGCGCCTTCTTGCTCATGAACATGCTGTCGATCACTTCGCGGTCGAGCAGGCTGACCTTGGGCTTGAGGATGATGGCCTTGCCGCTCTTGGTGATCAACTCCATCTTCACGTCACGGGCGCGGTCCAGCGTCATGGACTTTTCGCCGTGGTAGAAGTCGCCAGCGTGCATGTGCGAGACGTGCGAACGCGATGCCTGGCTCCACTCGGCCATGCTGTGCGGGTTCTTGCGTGCGTATTCCTTCACGGCCTTGGGCGCGCGGCGGTCGGAGTTGCCTTCGCGCAGCACGGGGTTCACGGCCGAGCCGATGCACTTGCCGTAGCGGGCCTTGATCTCTTTTTCCTTGTCGTCCTTGGGCTGGTCCGGGTAGTCGGGCAGGGCGTAGCCCTTGGCCTGCAGCTCGGCGATGGCGGCCTTGAGCTGCGAGACGGACGCACTGATGTTGGGCAGCTTGATGATGTTGGCGTCGGGCTGCAGCGTTTTCTTGCCCAGCTCGGCCAGGGTGTTGGGAGCGCGCTGGTCTTCCTTCAAAAACTCGGGAAACTCGCCCAGCACGCGGGCGGCCACGGAGATGTCGCTCTCCGTCACATTGATGCCTGCGGGCGCCGCGAACGTGCGGACGATGGGCAGGAAGGAGGCCGTGGCCAGACGGGGTGCTTCGTCGGTCAGGGTGTAGATGATGGTCGGTTGCTGGGTCGTCATGGCTTGTCTCACGAAACAGAGTAGGTAGGTGCCCCCGGCTGCGTCGCAGCGGGGCCAAACGCGGATGCTCTCTGATTCTCCTTGCTCGGGGCTGTCACCGCCCGCTGTTTTTGCAATCGAATCTCACAATGCAAAATTATCATAAGCCCGGGGCACTTTTTTTCACCAAATAGGTGGTAATCACCCTGCGGCGCTCTGCAGTTTGACCGCGTTGGCGGCAGCGCGCCACCCCCTGTACACCCTATGAAAGGCCCCCTGGAACAGTCACCACGCGGCCAGGCAGGACGGCAAACTGCGCCCAGTGCGCGGGCAGGGCTTCGGGCGCCGTGCCGGTGAAGGCCCCGAAGGCGGGCAGGATCAACTGTCCATCGCCCCACCCAAAGCACGGCGCCCGCAGCGCATCCCGCGCCGGGCCGCGCAACCGCAGCGTGGGGTGCAGGTGCCCGGCAACCACCGTGTGGCCCCCAACGGCCTGCGGGTGGTGGCAGGCCAGCACCGGCACATGGGCGCAAGGCAACCAGGGCTCGTTGACCAGCGCCAGAGCCAGCGTGGCCGGTGGGTCGCCCGCATGCAGGTCGTGGTTGCCGCGCACCAGGGTCATCGCCACACGGGCATGGCGCTGGCGCCAGGGCAGCAACTGCTGCCACAGCGCATCGGCCGCGCCGCTGCGTGCGTGCAGAAAGTCGCCCAGAAACACCAGATGGTCGGCGCCGGTGGCAGCGAGCACCGCATCCAGCCGCGCCAGGTTGTCGGCCGTGGTGCCATGCGGCACCGGCTGGCCCGCGCGGCGGAAGGTGGCTGCCTTGCCGAAATGCACATCCGCCACCAGCACCATGCGGGCAGCGGGCCACCACAGGGCGCGCTGGGGCAGCAGCTGCAGCGCGGTGCCGCAGGGCAGGGTGATGGCGTGCGCACCGATGGTGTGCGTGGGGGTGGCCAGCGAGGTCATGGTGCTCAGAATCCGTGGCGTCTGCGGGCGCGACGAGGGCTGTCCCCGGCCGGGTCTCGGCGCGTGCGCCGTGCCGAGGTCGCGGAGCCTTCAGGGAGGTCCCACGCCATGTCCGTGGATTGCACAGGGTGCTGCGCCAGGTGGGTGCCCGTGGTGGCGTCGGCCGCCTGCTCCAGCGCTTGCACCATGCGCGCCAGCCGGTCGGCCAGGGTCTCGGTGCTCAGGCGCTCGCGAAAGCGCTCCACCATCAGCGGCAGGGCAAACGGGGTGGGGCGCGTGAGGGCATGGATGGACAGGGTCTGCGCCTGCATGCCGCGCAGCGTTCGGGCCAGTCGCTCCATGTCCAGCTCGTTCGCCAGCAGCTCGGCACGGGCCTGGGCCAGCAGCAGGTTGTCGGGGTCGTACTGCGCAAACACGTCGTAATAGAGCGACGACGAGGCCTGCAGCTGGCGGCTGCTGCGCTGCTCGCCGGGGTGGCTCTGGAAGATCAGGCCCGCAATGCGCGCGATCTCGCGAAAGCGCCTGCGCGCCATTTCGGTGGCGTTCAGGCTGGCCAGCACTTCATCTTCGAGCCCGCTACCGATGGTGGTGTACGTGCCTTCGCCGATCAGGCGCGGCAGTAGCGCGGGCCAGTCCACGGGCTTGGCCGACAGCAGCTCCAGCCCGTAGTCATTGACCGCGATGGAGAAGGTGTTGGGCACCTGCTGCGACGCGCGCCAGCCCAGCAGCCCGGCCAGGCCCAGGTGCACCAGGCGGCCTGCCAGTGGGTACAGGTACAGGTGCCAGCCCTCGCGCGTGTGCAGGGTCTCGGCCACCAGGCGACTGGGTGTGGGCAGGGCCGACCAGGCCTGCTGCAGCTCCAGCAGTGGCTGGGCGCAGCGCATCTCGGGCGTGGTGAACTTGCCGCGCTCCGCCTGCGCCAGCTGTTCCAGCATCGCATCGGCCAGCGTGTTCGACAGCGGCATGCGCCCGCCGCTCCAGCGCGGTAGCGCAGCGCTGCCCTTGGGGGCGATGCGCACATAGGCCGTCATCTGCTGAGTGCGCACCAGCTCCAGCAGGCGGCCCGCGAACATGAACACATCGCCCTTGCGCAACCGGGCGATGAAGCTCTCTTCCACCGACCCCAGGCGCCCGCCGCTCACAAACTGCACCTGCATGCTGGCATCACTCACGATGGTGCCGATGTTGCTGCGGTGGCGGCGCGCCAGGCGCGCATCGGGCACGCGCCAGATACCCTCGTCGTCGGGCACCACGCGGTGAAAGTCCGGGTAGGTGGCCAGCGATGCGCCGCCCTGGCGCACGAACTGCAGCGCCCACTGCCAGTCGTTGTCGGCCAAGGCCGCGTAGGCGGGTGCGCGGCGCACCTCGGCCAGCAGCGCGTCGGGCACAAAGCCGCCGCCGAGCGCCACGGTGACTAGGTGCTGCACCAGCACGTCAAGCGGCGCACGCGGCGTGTGCCGGTCTTCAATGCGGCCCTGCGCCAGTGCGTGGCGCGCAGCGGCTGCCTCCACCAGCTCCAGGCTGTGCGTGGGCACCAGCGTGATGCTGGAGCTGCGCCCCGGCGCATGGCCCGAGCGGCCTGCACGCTGCACCAGCCGCGCCACGCCCTTGGCCGAACCGATTTGCAGCACCTGCTCCACCGGCAAAAAGTCCACGCCCAGGTCCAGGCTGGAGGTGCAAACCACGGCCTTGAGCTGCCCGGCCTTCAGGCCTCGCTCCACCCAGTCGCGCACCTCATGCCCCAGCGACCCATGGTGCAGTGCGATGGTGCCGGCCCAGTCGGGCCGTGCCTCCAGCAGCGCCTGGTACCAGCGCTCCGCCTGAGACCGGGTGTTGGTGAACACCAAGGTGGACGCTGCCGCTTCGATCGACCGCACCACCTGCGGCAGCAGGCTCAGCCCCATGTGGCCCGCCCACGCAAAGCGGTCGGCACGCGCGGGCAGCATCACCTGCACCTCCAGCCGCTTGTCGATGCGGCCTTGCACCAGCACGGCGGGCGGTGGCTGTGGCGCTTCCGCCGTGCTGGGCAAGGGCTGGGGCAGCAAGGTGTGCAGGGCCTCCTCCAGGTTGCCCAGCGTGGCCGACATACCCCACACCTGCAGCGCCGGGTTCCAGCCCGACAGGCGCGCCAGCGCCAGTTGCACCTGCACGCCGCGCTTGTTGCCCACCAGTTCGTGCCATTCGTCCACCACCACCAGGCGCACGCTGGCCAGGCGCTCACGCGCATCGGCGCGGGCCAGCAGCAGCGACACGCTTTCGGGCGTGGTCACCAGCAGCGTGGGCAGACGGCGGTCTTGCGCGGCGCGTTCGCCGCTGGCGGTGTCGCCGGTGCGCAGGCCGCTGGTCCAGGTGGGGGCCAGTTCGGGCAGCGGTGCCTGCAGGGCGCGCAGCGAATCGGCAGCGAGTGCACGCATGGGCGTGATCCACAGCACGGTGAGCGGTGGTGCCGCAGCGCGGCGCGTGCGCAAGGCGGTGCGGGCGGTGGGGGCTTCTTCAGTCGCCGGTGCAGTACCGGCCCGCACCAGATGCCGCAGCGCGCCCAGCCACACCGCATAGGTCTTACCCGCGCCCGTGGTGGCGTGCAGCAGGCCCGAGCGGCCCTCGCCCATCGCGCGCCACACGTCTTGCTGGAAGCCGAAGGGCTGCCACCCGCGCGCCGCCATCCAGGCGGCTGCGGCACTCGGTGCCACCGGGGGAAGGGGCTTGCGCGGGCGGCGTGTCGTGCTCATGCGGCCGCGTCCTGCCCAGGCAGCAGTGCCATCAGCGTTTGCAAGGTATCGGCCTCGGCCACGGGTTTGTCTTGCCGCCAGCGCAGCATGCGCGGAAAGCGCACCGCAATGCCGCTCTTGTGGCGTGGGCTGCGCGCAATGCCTTCGAAGCCCAGCTCAAACACCAGCGTCGCGTCCACGCTGCGCACAGGCCCGAAGCTCTCGCGCGTGGTCTTGCGGATGATGGCATCCACCTGCGCAATCTCGGCGTCCGTCAGGCCCGAATAGGCCTTGGCAAAAGGCACCAGTTGCCGGTCCGGGTCGTCCTGCGGCCCGGTCCACACGGCAAAGGTGTAGTCGGTGTAGAGGCTTGCGCGGCGGCCGTGGCCGCGCTGGGCGTAGATGAGCACCGCGTCCACGCTCATGGGGTCGATCTTCCACTTCCACCACACGCCCACATCCTTGGTGCGGCCCACGCCGTACTGCGCGCTGCGGTGCTTGAGCATGAAGCCCTCGGTGCCCATGCTGCGCGCGGCCTCGCGCTGGCGTGCCAGGTCTTGCCAGTCGGCGCCATGCAGCAACTCGCTCAGGCGCAGGGCCTTGTGGGGCGGGGGGGCGATGGCGGTGTCATTGGGCGGCTGCAGCGTGGCCTCCAGCAGCGTGCGGCGGGCCTGTTGCGGCTCTTGGCGCAGGTCCTGCCCGGCGTGTTCGAGCAGGTCGTAGGCCACCAGCGCCACAGGCAGCTCGCGCAGCAGCTTGGGGGTCAGCGTCTTGCGACCCAGGCGCTTTTGCAGGTCGGCAAAGGGGCGGGGCTGGGGCTCGCCCGGCAGCCACACCAGGATCTCGCCATCGACCACTGTGCCGTCAGGGAGCTGCTCCATCGCGGCCTCGGCCAGTTCGGGGAAGCGGTCGGTCACCAGCTCTTCGCCGCGTGACCAGATCCACACCGCACCGCCCCGGCGCACGATCTGCGCGCGGATGCCGTCCCACTTCCATTCCACCAGCCAGTCACCTGGCGTGCCCAGCAGTGCGGGCATCTCGGCCACGGGCTGGTTGAACGGGTGGGCCAGGAAGAACGGGTAGGGCTGGCCTGCATCGGCAGCATCCTGCGTACTGGCATCGTCGTCCACCGGCGCGATCAGCGCCTGGTAGTCGCTGGCCTGGGGCTGCCGGCCGATCTGCGTGTAGCCCATCAGCCGGTGCGCGATGCGCTTGGGGTCCAGCGCGCTCACCGTGGCCAGCGCTTGCGTCACCTGCAGGCGCGACACTCCTACGCGGAAGTTGCCGGTGATGAGCTTGAAGTACACAAAGCGCTGCTCGGGCGCCAGCATGTTCCATTGCGTGCGCAGACGGGTATCGGCGTCACCCTGCGGCAGGGCGCGCAGGGGCAGCAGCTGGGCCATCCATTCGGCCAGTGTCAGTTCGGTGGGCTGGGCGGGCGGGGGCAGCAGCAGCGCCAGCGTTTCGGCCAGGTCGCCCACGGCCTGGTAGCTTTCTTCAAACAGCCACTCGGGCAGGCCCGCAGCCTCTTGCGCCAGCGCCTTCAGGCGCTTGGTCGGCACCATCTGGCGGGGTTTGCCGCCTGCGAGAAAGTAGGTGGCCCAGGCCGCATCGGCAGGCGGCACCACGCGCAGGTAGGCCACCAGCGCCGCGAGCTTGGCCGACTGTGCGGTGGTGGCGTCGAGCGCCTGGAATAGCTGGGCAAAGGCCTTCATGCCTTCGCCTTGGGTGCGGGTTCGCTGCTTGGCTCGGGCGCAGCCCCTGCATCGTCCTCGTTGTCATCGGCGCCGTATTCGGTGGCGAACACCTGGGCGTCCAGCCCCTGCTCGCGCAGCCAGCGCACCATCACGGCCGTGCTGCCGTGCGTCACGATGACGCGCTCCGCGCCCGTGGCGCCAATGGCTTTTTGCAAGCTGGGCCAGTCGGCGTGGTCGCTCATCACAAAGCCCCGGTCCACGCCCCGGCGTCGGCGTGCGCCGCGCACCAGCATCCAGCCGCTGGCAAACGCGTCAGAAAAATCACCAAAGCGCTTGAGCCAAGGGGTGCCAGCGGCCGAGGGCGGCGCCAGCACCAGCGCGCGTTTCAGGTCGGCCTTGGTGAGGCCCGTGTCCGTCACGCGCAGCGTGGGCGGCAGGTCCACTCCCGCCGCGCGGTACACGGCGTTGAGCGGCTCCACCGCGCCATGCACCACGATGGGCCCGATGCTGGCGTCCACCCCATGCAGCAGCCGCTGCGTCTTGCCGAAGGCATACGCATACAGCACGCTGGCCTTGCCCGCCGCTGCGTTCGCCGCCCACCAGGCATTAATGTCGGCAAACAGCGCGGGCTGCGACGGCCATCGGTAGATCGGCAGGCCGAAGGTCGATTCGGTGATGAAGGTGTGGCAGCGCACCGGCTCGAACGGCGGGCAGGTGCCGTCGTCTTCGAGCTTGTAGTCGCCCGAGGCCACCCACACCTGGCTGCCATGTTCGACGCGCACCTGGGCCGAGCCCAGCACATGCCCGGCCGGGTGCAGCGACACGCGCACGCCATGGTGGTCGATGGCCTCGCCGTAGGCCAGCGTCTGCAGTGCGATGTCCGCCCCCAGCCGGTTGCGCAGCGTGCCCGCGCTGTCGTGGTGCGCCAGGTAGTGCGCCGAGCCCATGCGTGCGTGGTCTGAATGGGCATGCGTGATCACGGCCCGCTCCACCGGCCGCCAGGGGTCGATGTAGAAATTGCCCTGCGGGCAATACAGGCCTTCGGAGCGGTGGACGATCAGGTCGCTTGCGTGCATGGTCAGGACATCGTAGGCGGCGGGCCAAAGCCGGGGCGCGGGCTGGGGATTGCGTGACGACGCTTCATGACTAAAATTTGAATAAAAATGGCTGCTAGCGCTTATATGATGAGTGCTGGCAGCTATAAATATGTGAGCAATTGCGCTGGACGTGATTCATTCCGTCAGCGCGGTCAACGCCTCGTCCCATCATCTTGTGCAGCTTCACCCTGTCTGCAGGCCAACACCGCTTTTGTATGCGCACCGAAATCGCCCGCCCGTCAGACGCCGTTGCCATTGCTGCCGTGTTGCGCGAGGCCGCGCAGTGGTTGGTCGATCAAAAAATTCCGCTCTGGCTCGTGTCTGATTTCACAGATGACAGCGTGCAGCGTGATGTGGATGGCGGGTTGTATGTGGTCGCCAAAGCGAGCGAAGCTGTAGTTGGTGTGGTGCGCTTCCAGCGCGAAGACCCAGTCTTCTGGCCGGACGCTGAACCGGGCACCTCCGCGTTCTTGCACAAGCTGGCCGTGCGGCGTGCTTGGGCGGGGCAGGGGGTATCTACGGCACTGCTGGCATTTGGGTGCCAGCACGCAGGCAGCCTGGGCCTGCGCTATCTGCGGCTGGACTGCGTGGCCGACCGGCAACCGCTGCGAAGGCTGTATGAGGGCTTTGGTTTTACCCTGAACGACTGTGTGCGCAAAGGCAGCAGAGAGTTTGCGCGGTACCAGATCGTGCTGTAGCCGCGCTGTGACCATCTTCAGGAAGGAACGATTCATGCGCCGTGTTTGTGTGTTCCGCCGGTTCGTCATGGCGTTGTTGGTGGCCGTCGCCATGGCCCCATTCCTGACCACTGCCCAGGTGGCTGGCAACCCCGCCCCGCGCACCAATGCCTTCAACGACCCCTTTGTGCAGGTCACCAGCGCCATCCCGGCTTGCCCCGTGCCTGAAGGCCCGCTCTACACCGAGGCCGAGGTGCGCGAGCTGGCGCATGTGCGATCGCAACACGGCGGCAGCTGCCACCGCGTGGGGCGCTGCCGCCTGCCCAACTCGTACCTGTACGACGCCGAGATCATCCCGCGCGTGCAGCGCTACATCCAGCAGGATGGCCGTTTTGACGACACCAGCGTGTGGGTGTTGGGCGAGCGGCGGCTGGTGACACTGATGGGTTGTGTGCGGTCGCAGGCGCAGGCTGAGGCGCTGGAGAAAGCCGTGTGGCTGGTGGACGACGTGATGGGGGTGATCAACCTGCTGCAGGTGGGCGTTGAGCGCGATGGCGTGCGCTACCCGGTGCGGTCAGTGCCGTAGCCGGTGCACCGGCCTGCCACGGCCCTTTTATCCCAGCCGCACCCGGCGCGCAATCGGTCCCGACACGGGGCTTGCATCGCCGGTGCCACACATGGCGCGTGGGGGCTTGGGCTGGCCTGTTTCCTGCTGCATATTGCCGTTTCTCCTATTTCATCAAGGAAATTTCGCCATGCAATTCAAGCGTTCCCTGCTTGCGGCCGCTACCCTGGCCCTGGCAACCGTTGCTCCCACCGCGTCGGCAAAACCGTTCAAGTGGGCAGGCTCCAGCGACATCCAGACCATGGACATCCATTCGCAAAACAGCGCCCTGGGCAATGGCATCCATGCGGCTGTGTATGAGTCGCTGGTGATGTTCAACAGCCGCACGCTCAAGGTCGAGCCACTGCTGGCCACCTCGTGGCAGCAGGTCAGCCCCACGCAGCTGCGCGTGAAGCTGCGCCAGGGGGTGAAGTTCAGCGACGGCTCGGCCATGACGGCCGATGACGTGGTCTATTCGCTGCAGCGCGCGATGAGCAAGACCTCCACCTACTCTATCTACACCCAGGGCATGGACCGCATCGCCAAGGTGGACGGCGAGACCATTGACATCTTCCTGAAGAACCCCAACCCGGTGATACTGAACCAGCTCACCGAGCTGCGCGTGATGAGCAAGGCCTGGGCCGAGAAGTACAACTCGGTCGAGCCCAAGGACATCAAGGCCAAGGACGAGACCTATTCGCATCGCAATGCCATGGGCACCGGCCCCTTCGTGCTCAAGGAATGGGTGCCCGACCAGAAGATCGTGTTCGCGGCCAACCCCCACTGGTGGAATGCAGGCAAGGCCGAAGGCAACGTCACGGAGATCACCTACACCCCCATCAAGTCCGAAGCCACGCGCATCGCCGCGCTGCTGTCGGGCGAGGTGGACATGGTGCGCGACACCAGCATTCAGGATCTCGCCCGCATCAAGGCCAACCCCGCCCTCAAGGTCATGGAGATGGTGGAGAACCGCACCGTGTACCTCGCCATGGACCAGTTCCGCGAAGAGCTGGTGGGCAGCAACATCAAGGGCAAGAACCCGCTCAAGGACCTGCGCGTGCGCAAGGCGCTCTACCAGGCCATCGACAGCGCCACGCTGCAGCGCGTGACCATGCGCGGCATGTCCAAACCCACCGGAGCCATCGTGTCGCCGCTGGTCAATGGCTGGACGGAAGCCGTGGACAAGCGCCTGCCCTTTGACGCCAATGCCGCGAAGGCCTTGCTGGCCGAGGCAGGCTACAAAGACGGCTTCGAGGTGGACTTTGCCTGCAGCAACAACGCCATCGTGCAGGACGAAGAGCTGTGCCAGGCGATCACCTCCATGTGGTCGCGCATTGGCGTGAAGGCCAAGCTGCGCACGCTGCCAGCAGTCACCTACTACCCCATGGCACAGCGGCACGAGGCCAGCATTGCGCTGCTCAGCTGGGGTGTGCCTACATTCGATGCGCTGTACACCCTGCAGTCACTCGTCCGCACCAAGACCACGGGCGGCGACGGCAACTACAACCTGGGCCGCTACACCAATGAACGCATGGACTACATCGTGGACCGTGTGAAGACCGAAACCGACCTGCCCGTGCGAAACCGCCTGCTCACCGAAGGCCTGCAGCTGCAGAACGACACCGTGGCACACATCCCCCTGCACAACCAGATGCTGGCCTGGGCCATGAAGAAAAACGTGGAGCTGGTACAGCGGCCGGACAACCGGATTGACTGGCGTTTGATCAAGGTGAACTGACGGGCAGGGGGGCGAAAGGCCGTCCGCTGACGGACGGCCTTTCGCGGCGCGCTCACGCTGGCAGATTCAGCCGCAGCACGCTGTTTTCACTGCCCACGTACAGGCTGTTGGCATCCGGGCCTGGGCTGATGAATTTCACTATGTTCAGGCTGGCGGGCAAGGAGCCCAGGCGTACGCCGCCGGGCGTCGGGTCGGCCTGCCCGGCCACCAGCTCCAAGCCCTTGGCAACGGTCCAGCGGTACACGGCGCAGGCGTTGGAGATGATGAACACCTCGCCGGGCCGACCAGGCAGGGTGCAGAGCTTGTGGTAGTGCATCGAATACGCATCGGTTCCACTTACCGGGGGCAGGGCAAAGGACTGGCGCGTAGTGCCTTCCAGGCGCACCAGTTCGGGCACGTGGTGCTGCACGCCCTTGCGGTCCGCGGTCAGCACGGGCCGGTTGCACAGCACCCACGACACGGGCGAGTTGCCACCCTCGAAGGCGAGGTCCGTCACGTCCATGTGCCAGGGGCGTTGATCCAGCAGGGGGTAGTTGTCGGGAGAGTGGATGAGTTGCGGGTCGCCCACCACCACTTGCACCTGCCCCGCAGCGCTGATGGTGCCGATCAGCGAGACGCCGGAGTTTTTGAAGGGCATCCAACTAAGCGGAATTGGGCGGACCCGCGTGGCAAACCACAGCAGGCCGGTTGTGTCGGCCCGCAGCGCGGACAAGCCCAGGTCGTTGGACGGGCTCATGCTGTCCAGGAGACTGCTCTTGGCCCAAGGCTCCCAGGCCGTGCCGGCCCCGCCCCTGGGTGCGCGCAGCAGTGTCTTGGTGTCCTGGTCGTAGGTCACGAGGTAGCCATATGCGCTGGACAACAGCCGAAAGCTGGAAGGGTAGGTGACAGGCATCGAAGTCACTTGGCCCGCCGGTGTGACCGTGCGCAGCGGCGTAGGGACCGACTGCGGCGGCGTACCGGGCAATCGGATCTGAGCCCCCACTGCCACATACAGCGGGCCCGATGCTTCCGAGGTGGCGTGGGCACCCCGCTCAAAGTCAAATCGCGCCCCGTCGCCACTGCTGTCCGCGTGTCCGCGTTGGTCGGCCAGGCCGACCCAAGGTTGCGGCACAGCGGTCGGTGTTTTCACCCTGTCCAGCACCAAGAGCACGCCGGGGCTCTCGATGGAGGATTCGTCCAGAGGGCCCCGCCACGCATGCGCCACCAAGTGTCCGGTGAGGGGGTTGGACACCGCCGCATCCACCCGCCCTGGCAGGTGCCAGACGTCCGTGCGCGTGCCATCCAGCGCGTAGTGGGCCATCGTGTTGAACGCAGCGTCAAAGCCCCAGTACATGTCGATGCTGCCTTTGACGGGCGCGAAGGGTTCGGCGTGGGCCACACTTCTCCAGTTGTTCGGCAGGACTTCCCAGAAGTCTGGGCCTGACGGGGCCCTCGCCAGTTCCGCCCATTGCACGCGGTTGTTCTGAAAATCATCGGTAAACCTGCGCACTGCCCCAGTGGGGGATACGATCAAGCGGCTGTTATTGGGCACTGGCAGCAAGGAAACCACGGTTCCATCGGAGGCCAAAGTTCGCAGCGTGTAGTTGGTGGCGCCAGCATCGCGGTCCAGAAAGTACACCAGCCCATCGCCCGCCAGCAGCGGGTTCCCGAACCAGAGGATCTGCGCCGCAGGGCCTTTGCCATCCTGCATGGTGGTGGCGTTGGGTTGGCCTGCCAGCGTCACCAGCGTTTCATTGTCGAAGAACGAAACCACAGTGCTGGAATCGCCCACCGCAGCATGGGCGATCACGTACCGGTCTTGCGCATCAAAGACCCCGAAATTCACGGGCACCTGTTGGTTGAACGCAAAGTACGACAGCGTACCTTCTGGGGTGATCCTTCCTACTTTTTGTTCACGGCCGTACCTGCCAACGAACCAAAGATCGCCCTTGCTGTTGAAGGCATGTCCCGCCATCACTGGGGGCAAACGTGCATCGGCCAACGCGCCAGACAGAAAACCTGAGCCGCCCAATGCGCCCGCCATCAAACTGAGCGAGGCTGGCCCCGGCGCGGGACCGGGCGGTGGGGCTGGCGCGGGGGCAACCTCTCCCCCGCCACCGCCGCAGGCCGACAAACCAGAGGCCGTCATCCACAGGGCAAAGTGGCGGCGAGTGAGGGCAGAGGAAACCTTCTCGGTCGAAGTGCGCATGGACAGTCTTGTGAAAGTTGAGAAATCACTGCTTATAAAACACCGATGTAGCAGATGTGGAGGTTGTTACCAGGAGTTGCAGTGACGCGCGTGCCAGCTGTGAGCACCGAGCACTGCGGGCACGCAGAGTGCGCGGGCGTTAGCGCGCGGGCTGCAGCATGATGATCGCCATGCCCGCCAGCGCGACCAGCACCCCCACCACATCCCAGGGCGTGGGCCGGATGCCATCGACCACCCACAACCAGGCCAGCGCCGCGCCGATATAGACCCCGCCATAGGCCGCATACACGCGCCCCGCGCCTGCGGTGTCATGCAGCGTGAGCAGCCACGCGAACAGGGCGAGGCTCAGCGCTGCAGGGAGCAGCAGCCACATCGGTTTGCCCTGTTTGAGCCACAGCCAGGGCAGGTAGCAACCCACAATTTCAGCCAGGGCGGTGGCGATGAAGAGCAACAAGGTCTTCATCATTGTTCGGGGCCGCGAATGGCGGTGGATGGTGGTGTCTCTGGGCTGGTTGCCAGCCACTGGCGCAGCGCCAGTTCGCCCTTGGCGGTGAAGTGCACGACGCGCGAGCCCTGTGCCCGGTGCGCCCATCCGCCGTCGAACAGGCGTTGCAGCAACGCAGCGCCCAGCGCGCCGCCCAGATGGTGGCGGCGCTCGCTCCAGTCCAGGCAAGGGCGGCACAGCATGCGCCGCTGCTGCGCCAGTGCCGTGGTGTCAATGTCCACCTGGGCAAACCACTGCGCGCCTGCGGGCGTCACCGCTGCACCCTGGGGCGTGGCGTCCAGCAGCCCCTGGCGCACCAGGGCTTCGTAGAACTGCACGCCCACTTCGCCGGCCAGGTGGTCGTAGCACATGCGCGCGCGGCGCAACGCGGGCTCCCGGGGGCTTGCGCGCAGGCGCACGGCACCGGCGCGGAAGGCCACGTTCATGAGCGATTCCAGCAGGTGCGCCACATCGCGATCAGCCAGCCGGAAGTAGCGGTGGCGGCCCTGGTGCTCGACGGTCAGCAGGCCCGCATCGAGCAGCTTGGCCAGGTGGGCACTGATGGTCTGCTTGGTCACGCCTGCCACCGCCGCCAGTTCGGTGGCCGTGAGTGCGCGGTCGGCCATCAGGGCCGTGAGGACTTCGGCGCGCGCGCTGTCGCCAATGAGCGCGGCAATGCGCGCGATGTGGGGGCCATCTTTCATGGTTCGATCTTGGGCGAACCATCGAAGGACGTCAACCGCCTATCGTGAAGCCCTGTCCACCAACGACGTCTGAACACCATGATCACCTGCTTTATCCGCTACGACATCGACCCCTTCCAGCGCGAGCTGTTCGCCGAATACGCGCGCCGCTGGGGCCAGATCATCCCGCGCTGCGGGGGCCACCTGATCGGCTATTTTTTGCCGCACGAGGGCAGCAACTACGAGGCCTGGGGGCTCATCGGCTTTGAGTCGCTGGCTGCCTACGAGGCCTACCGCGCCCGCCTGCGCTCCGACCCCGAAGGCCGTGCCAACTTCGCCATGGCGCAGGAAAAGCGCTTCATCCTGCGCGAGGAGCGCACGTTCACGCAGGGCGTGGAAGGCACGCTGGACCTGCCCGCACACCCACTGGAGATCAGCGCATGATGGCCGTCATTTTCGAGGTACAGCCCGCTCCGGGCCAGCAGGACGCTTATCTGGGCGCTGCCGCTGCGTTGCGGCCTTTGCTGGAGCAGATCGACGGGTTTATCTCTATCGAACGGTTCGAGAGCCTCAGTGCTCCCGGCAAACTGCTGTCGCTTTCGTTCTGGCGTGACGAGGAGGCAGTGGCGCAATGGCGCCAGATGGAAGCCCACCGCGCCACGCAGAAAGCCGGCCGCGAGCGGATCTTCGACAACTACCGCCTGCGCGTCGCCGCCGTGGTGCGCGACTACGGCATGCACGACCGCAATCAGGCTCCCGCAGATTCACGATCAGTGCACACCTGACGGGAGCCTGCGCTCCCGGCTACGACGGCCGTGCTGCCGGGCAAGCCTCGCCATGGCCGCGTTTCGAACTGTGGTGGTCTGCACCAGCGCAGGAGAAAGGGGGTTGCCACCCAGATTTGCTGCCGGGTCAGCACCCACCGGCGGCGGATGCGGAGACGGGAGAGATCCGCAGGAGGGGCAAGCCTTCAGCAAGGGGACACAGCGCCACTCATGCTGCCCTGGCACAGGTGCAGGCTGACCCGCGCCCGGTTCAACAGCAGATCGCACAGCCACGCGTACACCAGCGCGATGTATGCCAGCTGCGCCCAGCCCACGTAGCTGCCGAACACGACGGTGTGCAGCCAGTTCTGGCCCCAAAGGTAGATGGCGCTGCTTGCCAGCGTGGCCAGAAGGAGGGTTGCGGTGGCCGGCACCAGCGATACCCCACGGGCGCCGTGGGGTCGCCGCCATGCGGCCAGGCCCAGCAGGGCGAATGCCAGGGCATTGGCACCGCTGAAGATGCGCAATTCGCGCAACAGCTTTTCGGCCGTGTCCATGTAGGCGCTGCGGATCAGCGCATCGAGCTGGGCCTGCATCTGCTGTGCGGTGCCAATCTGCAGTTCCAGCCGTTGTTGCCGCCGTTTGCGGCACTCGCACGCCGGAATCCCCATCTCGGCCGCAATGGCCGCGACCCGGGCGGGCAGGCCCGCAGACAGCGCCTTGCGCGCGGCGTCGATCTCCTGCTCCTTGCCGCGCAAGAAGACCCGCGCCTGGGCGCTCAGAAAGCGTTCGTCCAGGGCCCGGAGCTTTTCGCCCGTCTTGTGCTCGATCTGCTGGCGGATCAGCTCGCGCGCACCGTGTTCAATCCAGGTAGGTTGCAGCAGCGATACCATGAGCAACCCGCCGAAGGCGGCGCTGCCCAGCAGGGACAGCAGGAGTACGAAAGAGCGAAACAAGGTGGAGATCTCCGATGTTCAGTGCAGCTTAGCTCTGCGCAGACCGCACGTCGGCACATCCACTTTCGAGTACCAGCCGGCCCAGTGCGGGCTCCGTGAGCCGGTAGCTCAGCCGTTCGGCCACGCGCTCGGCACCCAGGCTTTCGTAGAACAGGATCCCCCGGGAGTTTGAAGCCTTCACAGGCCAGTCGATGCGGCGGCAGCCGTGTTCCATGGCATATCGGGCGAGCCCGTGCATGAGCGCCCGGCCCGCGCCCTGGCTTCTTGCGGCCGAACTTACATACAACTCTTTGAGCTGGCAGTGTCTGCGCTGGTCCTCTGCAAATTCGACCAACGAATACACCAGCGAGAACGCCGCCAGGCCCACCACAACGCCATCGCTGCGCGAAGCCACCAGCAAACGCTGGGCGGAGCCGGGCGCCAAGAGGTTCTGGCGAAGATGCTCCATCACCACCTGCCGAGGGGGTGTGGCGCCTTGGTTGTAGAAGGCGTGCAGTTCGCACAGCAGGTCGACCAGTGATGCATGCTGGTGTTCGGCGACCAGCTCAATACGAAAGCGGTGTTTTGTGGGATGGAGGGCCTGCATATGGTTTTCTCACCAGGAAGCGTCTGCAAGAGGACGAGCCGCGCATTCTGGCCCCTCCTGCGTGTCCAACGGCCACCGCATCCAGTCGATCCACGCCCTGCGGCGTGTTTCGCGCAGGGGTAGTTGGTCAGGACTTCCGTGGGTCATGCCGACCGTAGGCGCGCGTTGTGTGTACCGCGTGCCTAGGCTTTCACCGCAATCACTTCCATACAGACGCGGTACCGCTGGCTGATGCCATAGCGCACGGGCTTGAAGCCACATTCGGCCAGCAATGCATACAGACGGTCGCGGTCGAAGTTGTGATAGTGCTCAATTTCACCCCAGTACGGGTTCGCATTGCCGGCATCCAGTGCCTTCCAGACCATGGAGCCGGAGTTGGGCATGGAGATCAGCAGCACGCCACCCGGTTGCAACAGTCGGTGGGCGGCATGCAGGCCCACCTTGGGATACGGCATGTGCTCCAGCACATCTGCCATGCTGATCACACTGGCGGGGCGCGACAGCTCGAACCCTTTGACATCCTGGCAATGGGCTGCCACGCCCCATCGGCGCAACTCTTCCACCGATTGCGGACGCAGGTCCAGGCCCACAGGCTCGAAGCCGTACTCGTGCGCCGTGAACAGAAGCGATGCATTGCCAAACCCCACGTCCAGCCACGTGCCGCCGGTCTGGTAGGGCAGCACTTTTTCAATCATCTGCGCAGACACATAGCGCTGCCGCTCCAGGTCATAGCCCACCACCTGGGATTCGTTGGTGCCACGGAAAACGATATTCAGCGCTGCTTCGGTGTAGTAGCCGCTGCGAAAAACATGCTGGCACGCCGCGCATTGGCTCCAATGCATGGTGTGAGAGAGTTCTTGGCTGTAGCGAGGGTGGTGGGAACAGTCCGCACTGCGCAGCGGACGAAAGGCTTTGCTCTCGCACAACGGGCATGCCTGGTAGTCGATCAACTCATTGGCCAGGACTGCGGGGGTGTTTGCTGGAGGCCTGTAAGTCACCGGCGCAGCTGGGAAGGAGTACTTGATCATTGCCTCATTCTAGGAGCCTGTGATCTGCGCATGAGGAGCGCCCTGGCGTCACGCCGAATTGCAAACGCCGCAAGCGCAAAGAGCACGGCCCACGAGACGAAAGCTCCGGTCAGTACGTGCAGGAGGTAGGCCGGGGCCCCGCCCTCGGGCACGAGCCAGTACACCACCGCAGTGGGAGTGATGTGGACAAGGAGTGCAGCCGTTTGGATGCCGGGCCACAGGTAGGTGGTCGAAGCCCATCCAGGCGGAAGGACCGCCAGTGCCAACGCGCCGACAGCCGCCGAGAAACCGATACCGACCAGCACAGCGGCGCGCAAGCCCTTCATGCGGCCAACCAACGCTGCACGGTTCCAGCGTGCCGCTTCCAGCAACCGATGGGAGCGGGGCGGAGCGCTGGGACAGATCGAGCGGCGTGAAAGCGAGCCGTGCACCACAAATGCTATAGAAACAATAGCTTTTCGCGCTTGTCAGACAAGCGCCAGGTGCCAAAAAACCTCCAATCCGAGCCGCGCCAGTCAGCGAGCCCGTTCACGAGGCGGCCCACTCACAGCGCAAAAATTTTCCCCGGGTTCAGGATGTTCTTCGGGTCCAGTGCCCGCTTGATGGCGCGCATCATGTCCACCGCGCCCGTGCCGGTCTCGTCCAGCAAAAAGCCCATCTTGTGGATGCCCACGCCGTGCTCTCCGGTGCAGGTGCCGCCCATGCTGAGGGCGCGGGCCACCAGCGTGTGGTTCATGGCTTCGGCCTTGGTGCGTTCTTCGGCGCTGTTCGGGTCGATGAGGTAGCCGAAGTGGAAGTTGCCGTCGCCCACGTGGCCGACGAGGAAGTAGGGGATGCCGCTGGCTTCGACCTCGTCCACCGATTCGAGCAGGCAGTCGGCCAGGCGGCTGATGGGCACGCAGGTGTCGGTGCTGATGGCGCGGCAGCCGGGGCGGCTTTGCACGGCCGCGAAGTAGGCGTTGTGCCGGGCGGTCCACAGGCGGGTGCGTTCTTCGGGCGTGCTGGCCCATTCGAAGGCCTGGCCGCCGAATTCGCTGGCGATGTCTTGCACCATCTCGGCCTGTTCCTTCACGCTGGCGGGTGAGCCGTGGAACTCCATGAGCAGCATGGGTTCTTCGCGCAGGGTCAGTTTGCTGTGTGCGTTCACCATGCGCACGGTGTGGTGGTCGATGAGTTCCACGCGCGCAATCGGCACGCCGATCTGGATGGTCTGGATGGTGGTACGCACGGCGGCCTCGATGCTCGGGAACGAGCAGATGGCCGCGCTCACAGCCTCGGGCAGCGGGTACAGGCGCACGGTGATCTCGGTCATGACGCCCAGCGTGCCTTCGCTGCCCACCATCAGGCGCGTGAGGTCGTAGCCCGCGCTGCTCTTTTTGGCGCGCGTGCCGGTGTGGATGACTTCGCCGCTGGCGGTCACCACCTCCAGCGCAAGCACGTTCTCGCGCATGGTGCCGTAGCGCACGGCGTTGGTGCCGCTGGCGCGGGTGGCGGCCATGCCGCCAATGCTGGCGTCGGCGCCGGGGTCGATGGGGAAAAACAGGCCTGTGTCCTTGATCGCATCGTTCAGTGCTTTGCGCGTGATGCCGGGCTGCACGGTCACCGTGAGGTCTTCGGCATTGATGCTCAGCACCTGGTTCATGCGGCTCACGTCGATGCTGATGCCGCCCTGCACGGCCAGCAGGTGGCCTTCGAGCGACGAGCCGGCGCCGTAAGGGATCACAGGCACTTCGTACTGGCTGGCCAGCTTCACCGCATCGGCCACATCCTGCGTGCTTTCGGCAAACACCACGGCGCTGGGCGGTGGGGCCTGCAGCGAGCCTTCGTCACGCCCGTGCTGCTCGCGCACGGCCTGGGCCAGCGAGCACTGCGCGGCAAAGCGGGCCTGCAGCGCATCGATGAGGGCCTGGGGCACGTCGCGCAGCTTGATTTCGGGCAGCAGGTGGGCGGCAGCGGTGGGGGCGTTCATGGTGTGTGTCTCCGGTGGGTGCGGTCAATGAGAAGCATTCTAGGTTCGGCCCCGTGCAAGGGCTCTGGGTGATCCAACTTGGGCCTGTGCGGGGATGCGGGTATTCACGGACTTGTGGGTCCAAGGCTGCATAAATACATTACGTTCGAAATGTATATTGTGAAAGCGCCATGAACCACCGTGTTTCCCCCAAGGCCGGGGTGCGCCGCACCCATGCCGAGCGCAGCGCCGCCACCCGCCAGCACCTGATCGCCACGGCCATCGATGTGATCCAGCATCGCAGCCTGGAGGAGATGTCCATCCACGAGCTGGCCAAGTCGGCGGGCATGACATCGGGCGCAGTGCAGCACCACTTCGAGTCGAAGGCGGTGCTGATGATGAATGTGCTGAGCGAGCTGATCGAGTCCACCGTGCGCTCGGGCGAACTCTGGCCCAGCGCGGCACTGCCCGCGCGCGAACGGGCCGCGAAGTTTGTGCAGGCGGTGTGGAGTCTGGTCTATGCGCACCCGCGCTTCATCGTGGCCTGGAACATCTACCTGGGCTGCCGCAACCAGCCCGAGGTGCTGGGCCACATTGCCGAGCTGCGCCAGAGCGTGCAGGCGCGCATGCACCAAGGCTTCTTCACAGCCTTCCCCGAGCTGGCGGCAGAGCCCGACCGCGATGGCCTGCTGGGCCTGGTGCTGTCGTCGCTGCGCGGGCTGGGGATGCTGCAGCTGTTTGCGCCTGCACAGCCATCAGCGCCCGATGCCGTCCATCAGGCGCAGCTGGCCTGCCTGGCCGACTGGATCGCCACCCGGTGCGAGGCCGCAGCAGCCTCTGCGGGCACGCCCACGAAGGTGCGCACGCGCCGCCGCTGACCCCCATCAGATATCAGATGCCCACGCCGTGCGTGGGGCGCATCTGGCCTGCACGCCAAGTGCACGCACCCACACCCAACACCACCAGGAGACACACCATGACCTCTGCTTCTTTGCGCGCCCCGCGCACCCTCGCGCTCAGCGTGCTTGCCGGATTGGCCAGCATGGCAGGTGGCGCCCTGGCGCAGCAGCCGGGCGGCTACCCAGCCAAGCCCATCCAGCTCATCGCCCAGCAACCGCCCGGCAGCGGCTCGGACGCGATGACGCGCGTGTGGGCCGACTGCGCCGCGCGCGAGTTGGGCCAGGCCGTGGTGGTGCAGAACAAGCCCGGGGCTAATGGCATCCTGGCCATCAACTACCTCAAGTCCCAGCCTGCCGACGGCTACAGCCTGCTGAGCATCGGCATGTCGCAGATGACGATCACGCCCTATGTCTACAAGCAGCCGCCGTATGACCCGCAACACGACTTTGATGGTGTGGCCGTGCTGGGCACGTCGCCCCTGGTGTTGGCCGTGCCGCCCGGCATGGGTATCGCCAGCCTGGCTGACCTGCAGAAGCTGGCGCGGTCCACGCCCGGCGGGATCAACTTTGGCTCACCAGGCAAAGGCAGCCCTGCGCACCTGCTCACCTCGGCGCTGGTGGACAAGCTGGGTGTGCCCGGCACCCATGTGCCTTTTGTGGGCGAGGGTGCGGGCCTGACTGCGCTCATGGGCCAGCAGATCCATGCGATGACGTTGGTGATTGGCACGGCGGCGGCGCAGGTCAAGGCGGGTAAGCTGGTGCCGCTGGCGCTGTTCGGTGCCCAGCGCTCGGCGCTGCTGCCCGATGTGCCTACCATCGCCGAGGCCCTGCCCGCCGCCAGCGACTTGGCGCGGCCTGCGTGGATTGCGGTGGTGGCCAAGGCAGGCACCTCGCCCGAGCTGCTGAACCGGCTCAATGCCGTCACCGAAAAATGCCGTGGTGGTGATGCGCAGTACAAGTCCCGCCTGGAAGCCATGAACGTCACACTGACCACTTCCACACCCGGCGATGCCCGCACCTGGGCGGCCCGCGATGCGGCCGTGTGGCGCCCGCTGATCGACAAGCTGGGCCTGGCCACGGAATGAGTGCGAGCACAGCGGCGCCGCTGGTCACGCTGCCCCATGGCGGGCAGCTGCGCGGCCTGTGGGAGCAGGGTGTTCGTGTGTTCCGGGGTGTGCCATATGCGCAGGCGCCGAGCGGCACTTTGCGCTTTGCGGCGCCGGTGCCAGCGCTACCGTGGCCTGGCGTGCGCGATGCCACCGAGTTTGCGCCGATGGCACCGCAGCTGCCCCGCACGGCGCGTGCGGATGCGCCCATGCTGGGGGGCGAGGACTGCCTGGCCGTGAACGTATGGGCCCCGCCTGCCGAGCCCGGCGCCCGCCTGCCCGTGATGGTGTGGGTGCATGGCGGCGGGTTCTTTCGCGGCGCGGCCAGCGAGCCGCTGTACGACGGCGCTTCATTTGCCCGGCAGGGCGTGGTGTTTGTGTCGCTGCAGTACCGCTTGGGCATCGACGGTTTCCTGCATTTCGAGGACGAGGCTGGTTCGCGGGGCGGCGCAGCGCCCGCCAATCGCGGCCTGCTGGACCTGTTGGCCGCGCTGCAATGGGTGCGCGAGCACATCTCCGCCTGGGGCGGCGACCCGGCGCAGGTCACGGGGTTCGGCCAGTCGGCCGGTGCGGGCGCACTGGCCTGTGTGCTGGGCATGCCCGCATCGCGCGGGCTCTTGCAGCGCGCCATCTTGCAGAGCCCGAGCGTGGCGTGCCAGACGCTGCAAGAGGCCGCCGCTGCACGCCGCGCTGTGGCTGCACTGGTGGGGGTGGCGCCCTCTCTGGCTGCGCTGGGTGCGGCAGCCCGGCCTGCCGTGCTGCACGCGGTGCACCGCCTCGCGGCAGACCCGGCCCTGCGGCAGCAGCACGGCCTGGGCATCCGCAACTTCTTTCCCCTGCGGCCCGTGGTGGACGGGCAGGTGCTTGTTGCGTCGCCGCTGCAGGCGCTGGCGCAGCAGTGGGCGGCGCACCCGCCAGACTTGCAGGTGCTGGTGGGCAGCAATGCCGAGGAAATGCGCCTGTACCACGTGCCGGGCGGCGCGATGGACCGCGTGACCGAGGCGCAGGTGCTGGCTTTTGCGCAGGAGGTGGGTTTGGGCGCGCACGCGGTGCAGGTCCTGCGCACCACATTACCGCCCACACACCCAACGCCCGGCGAACTGCTGTGTGCCCTGCAGTCCGACTTCTACTACCGCGTGCCTGCCCAGCGCATTGCCGCACTGGCCAGCCGCTGGGCCCACAGTGCCCATGCCTACGAATTTGGCTGGCCTTCGCCGCAATGGCGGGGGCGCCTGGGGGCAGCTCATGGGGTGGAGCTGCCATTTGTGTTCGGCAACCTCCACACCACCACGGGGCAGGAACTGACAGGGCCCAGGCCACCCACCGCGCTGGCTGCGACCATGCACCAGGGCTGGGTGGCGTTTGCACAAAGGGGCGACCCCGGATGGGCGCCGTACGCGGGCGTGCAACCGCTGGTTCAGCGGTTCGATGTGGCGTCGCCTGCGTATGCGCCCCACCCGGAGCCTGTGCGGCTCTCGCTGTGGGACGGTCTTCTCTGACAAAGTAGCCGCCGAGGTAGCTGCAGAGGTAGATGCCGGAGCGGTGGCTCGCTACACTGGTCCGGCGTCTTGTTGACGACTTCAAACAGAGGGGGTTGCCATGGCTTCAGCCAATGTGGGGGATTGCCTGTCGGGTGCCTGGGGCATCTTCAAGAACAACGCCATCACCCATGTGGTGTGCACCTTGCTGGTGATGGTGGTGGCCAGCATCAGCGCGGGCCTGCTGGCCGGGCCCATGGTGGTGGGCTATATGCGCATGATCGAGCGCGAGACGCGCGGTGAGGCGGTGCAGACCGGCGACATCTTCCGGGGCTTTGACGATTTTGTGCCCGCGTTTGTGGCCGGGCTCATCAGCTCGCTGGTGGTGTCGCTGGGCTTCATGCTGTGTTTCATCCCCGGCCTGCTGGTCATGGCGCTGCCCCCGGTGGCGCTGTTCCTCGTGGCGCGCGGCGAGCGCGATGGTGTGGCTGCCTTCAACCAGGCCTGGAGCATCGTGACGAAGAACCTGGGCTCGGCGTTCTTTTGCTCGCTGGTGCTGGGCATCGTGGGTTCGCTGGGCTTTTTGCTCTGCGGGGTGGGCGCGTTGCTGACGCTGCCGCTGTCCACCATCGGCTCCTACTACATGGCGCGCCAGCTGGTGGGCGATGAACCGGTGGCGCTCCCTCCCCTCTGACCCGGGCCTGTAGTGGTGCCGGTGAGCAGATCGCCCGCCTGGCTGACGCTGGACGGGAACGCTCGGCGGCTGCGGCTGGCGTTCGGCCTGGGCTGGCCACTGGCCATGGCCGCTACGCCCTGGTGGCTGGGGCAGGGCGGGCTGGGCCTGGGCTGCGGGTTTCGCGCGCTGACGGGCATGCCCTGCCCGCTGTGTGGCGGCACGCATTCGTGTGCGGCCCTGGTCCAGGGCGATTGGGCGGCCGCCTGGGCCGCCAACCCGGGCGCGGTGCTGTTGCTGGTGTGGCTGGTGCTGCTGGCGGGCCAGGCGGTGGTGGAGGGCACGCTGGGCCACCACCGCACGGTGCGCTGGCCGTGGTGGCATCCGGCAGTGCTGGTGGCGGTGGGCGGCGGATTGCTGCTGCCCTGGCTGCTGCGCCTCGCGGGGCTCGCGTAGCCGGGTGCCCAGCCTTCTTTCTCGTTCTTCTTTCTCTATTCCTTTCCAACTTTTCGGGCACGCGCGTGCACCGCTTGTGATGTGCGCGCACCACTTGCATGCAAAGCAGCGTGTCCGTGGTGCCAGGGAACCGCCCGGTGCACAGCCTCCGTGCGCCAGACTGGTGCATTCGGCTTGTATACCAGTTGGCACGGAACCTGCGTAACCGCAGGCAATGACCACCGCCACCGAGATCAGCAACCGCATCATCGAAGCCGTGATGGCGCAAAAACTCGCGCCCGGCTCCCGCCTGGGCGAGCAGCAACTGGCCATGCTGTTCGACTGCAGCCGCACCATCGTGCGCGAGGCGCTCACGCGGCTGGCCACGCGGGGCATCGTCACCGTCAGCGCCCGGCGCGGCTGGTATGTGATCGAGCCATCGCAAGACGAAGCGCGCGAGGCCTTCGAGGCGCGCCGCGTGATCGAACTGGGCTTGCTGCACCAGCTCAAGGTGGTGGACAAGGCCGCGTTGCGCCAGCTCAAAAGCCATCTGCAGCGCGAAAAGGCCGCGCTGGCGGGCACCGACGTGGGCATGCGCAGCTTTCTATTGGGCGACTTCCACGTATGCCTGGCTGAATGCCTGGGCAACAGCCTGCTGGCCGACACGCTGCGCGACTTCACGGCGCGCACCACGCTCATCGCCATGCTCTACCAGTCGTCGCACGATGCGGCGCAGAGCTGCGCCGACCATGTGCGCATCGTCGAGGCGCTGGAGGCAGGCGACATTGCCCGCGCCGAAGCGCTGATGTCCGAGCACATCGGCACGGTGCAGTCGGCCCTGCGCCTGCAGGCCAGCAGCGACCCGCTGGCCGGGCTGCGCGATGCGCTGGCACCGGTGCGCAAGAGCCCTGCACAAGCCACCCCACCAGCCCGCGCGCGCAAGCCCCGCGCTGCCCCCAAGAGTTCCACCCCCCCAGCGTCTGACCCAGACGCCCCTGCCGACGCATCCACCTACCTAGGAGCCCTGCTATGACCACCGTCCGCACCGTCACCTCGTCCACCCGCCGCCTGACCCTGGGCGTGTTCGCCGCCGCAGGCCTGTCTGCGGCCCTGATGGCGCCCGCCGCCCACGCGCAGAACGCGCTGGACAACATCCTCAAGGCCAAGGAAATCAAGATTGCCATTCCCACCGACTACCCGCCCTACGGCTTTGTCGGCACGGACCTCAAGCCCCAGGGCCTGGATGTCGAGATGGCCAATTACATCGCCACCAAGCTGGGCGTGAAGGTCGAGTTGATCCCCGTGACCAGCGCCAACCGTATCCCCTACCTGCAGACGCAGAAGGCCGACCTCGTCATCTCCACGCTGGGCAAGAACCCCGAGCGCGAAAAGGTGATCGACTTCACTGCGGCCTATGCGCCGTTCTTCCAGGCCGTGTTTGCCAGCAAGAGCCTGAACATCAAGAGTTTTGCCGACCTCACGGGCAAGAGCGTGGCCGTGACGCGTGGCGCCATGGAAGACCAGGAACTGGCCAAGGTCGCGCCCCCCGGTGTGGACGTGAAGCGTTTTGAAGACCACGCGGCCAGCATCTCGGCTTTCGTGTCGGGCCAGACGCAGGCGATTGCCACCAGCGCATCGACGGCCGGGACCATCATGGTCAAGAACCCCAACCTGCAGACCGAATACAAGCTGCTGCTGAAAGACAGCCCCAACTTCATCGGCGTGGCCAAGGGGGAGGACAAGCTGCGCCTGCGTGTGAACGAAATCATTGCCGAGGCGCGCAAATCCGGCGACATCGACAAGATGTCCAGCAAGTGGCTGGGCCGCCCTGCGGGCGATCTGCCCCTGTAATCGCTGTTGTCGCCCCTGCTGAAAGAACCGAACAGGACCGTGGCGTGACAAGCGCCACAGGGCATTCGCACCATGCTGATTGCGCTTGACTTTTCTGCCGTGCTGTCCTCGTGGCCGTTGCTGGTGCGCGGCGTGCTCTGGACCATTGGCCTGACCATCGTGGGCACCGTGCTGGGCCTGCTGCTGGGCACGGCCTGTGCCTGGGCACGCGCCCGCAACCTCGGGCCGCGTGCACTGCCACTGCGCTGGGCGGTGGCCAGCTATGTGGAGCTGGTGCGCAACACGCCCTTCATCGTGCAGCTGTTTTTCCTGTTCTTCGGGCTGCCCGCGCTGGGGCTCAAGCTCTCGCCAGAGTTCGCCTCCGTGCTGGCCATGGTGATCAACCTGGGCGCGTACTCGGCCGAGATCATCCGCGCGGGCATCGAGGCCACGCCACGCGGCCAGATCGAAGCCGCGCATAGTCTGGCGCTGACGCCGGGCCAGACCTTCCGGCGCGTGGTGCTGCCACCCGCGCTGCAAAAGGTGTGGCCTGCCATGGTCAGTCAGATCATCATCGTGATGCTGGGATCGGCCGTGTGCGGGCAGATCTCCACGCCCGAACTGAGCTATGCCGCCAACCTCATCTCCAGCAACACCTTCCGCGCGTTCGAGGCCTTCATCCTGGCCACTGCCGTGTACCTGGTGCTGTCCATGCTCACCCGCCGCCTGCTGATGTGGGCGGGTGCACGTTTCCTGGTCGGGAGGTAAGCCGCCATGGTCGAGTTCTCTCTGTGGGACATCCTGCGCAACCTGCTGCTGGCAGCGCGCTGGACGGTATCCCTGTCCCTCATCGCCTTCATCGGTGGCGGCCTGGTAGGCCTGCTGCTGCTGGTGCTGCGCTTGTCCAAGGTGCGTGGCACCGAGCGTTTGATCGGTTCCTATGTGCAGGTGTTCCAGGGCACGCCGCTGCTCATGCAGCTGTTCCTGGCGTATTTCGGCATTGCGCTTTTTGGCATCAAGACCTCACCATGGACGGCCGCGGCCGTGGCGCTGACGCTCTACACCAGCGCCTACCTCACCGAGATCTGGCGCGGCTGCGTGGCCTCTATCCCCAAGGGCCAGTGGGAGGCCGCGCAGAGCCTGGCACTCAACTTTGGCGAGCAGCTGCGCCATGTGGTGCTGCCCCAGGCGCTGCGCATTGCGGTGCCGCCCACGGTGGGTTTTCTGGTGCAGGTGATCAAGGGTACGGCGCTGGCTTCGGTGATTGGTTTTGTCGAGCTGACCAAGGCGGGCAGCATGATCTCCAACGCCACCTACCAGCCCTTCCTCGTCTACGCCTGTGTCGCCCTGCTGTATTTTGTTTTGTGCTTTCCGGTAAGCCTGGTGGCGCAATCGCTTGAAAGGAAACTCCATGGCAACCGCCGCTGAAGCCACCACGGCTACCCCCACTCCCGCCCACGATGGCATCGTGGTGAGCGATCCACCCATCGTGGACATCACGGCCCTGCGCAAGTCTTACGGCACCAACGAAGTGCTCAAAGGCATCGACCTCAAAGTGCAAAAGGGCGAGGTGATTGCCATCATCGGAAAAAGCGGCTCGGGCAAGAGCACGCTGCTGCGCTGCGTGAACGGGCTGGAGGTTTTTCAGGAAGGCGCTCTGAGCGTCAACGGCAAGAAACTCATGCACGACAGCCCCGCTGCCATGCGGGAGTTGCGCCAGCAGGTGGGCATGATCTTCCAGAGCTTCAACCTGTTCCCGCACCTGAGCGTGGGCCGCAACATCATGCTGGCGCCCACGCTGGTGAAGGCGCGTGATGCCAAGACGGCAGAAGCGCAGGCGCGCAAGCTGCTCGAACGTGTGGGTCTGGCCGAAAAGTTTGACGCCATGCCCGATCAGCTCTCGGGCGGGCAGCAGCAGCGCGTGGCCATTGCGCGCGCGCTGGCCATGGAGCCGCAGGTGCTGCTGTGCGACGAGATCACCTCGGCGCTGGATCCAGAGCTGGTGGGCGAGGTGCTGCGCGTGGTGGAATCGCTGGCACTTGAAGGCATGACACTGATGATGGTCACACACGAGATGGCGTTTGCCCGCAAGGTGAGTGACCGCGTGATCTTCATGCACCAGGGCCGTGTGCATGAAACAGGTGCGCCCGCCGAGCTGTTTGGCAACCCGCAGACGCCGGAGCTGCAGCAGTTCCTGTCGTCGCTGCACGACTGACCCAAAACAAAGCCCGCCTGCGGTCTGGAGAGTTCCAGGGCAGGCGGGTCCGCAGGCCCAAATCGCCCGCTACATCCCAGAGGTCACCCGGAGGCTGGTACCGTGCCAGGCCCAGGCGCCTCACAAAAAATCAGGACAGAAGGCCCTTTTCGAATTCTGAGGGTGACAGTGCGCCGCTCTGGTCCTTGTCCAGTTCCTTGAAGCGCTGGCTGATGGCCGGCAGCTGGGTCGCTTCTTTCTCGGTCAGCTGGCCGTCCTTGTCGAGGTCTGCGCGGTTGAATGCCGTGGTGGCCGCCCTGGACGGGTTGCCGGTGCCGGGGCCATACGAATATTTGGAGTCCGCCTGGGGTGCCGTTTTACTGGCTGGGGCGGGCTGGGGCGATGCCGAAGTGGTCTGTGCTTGCAATGCGCCCGCGCCGCCCAGGGAGATGGCGGCGAAAAGCATCACGCTGCGCGTGTCGAACGAATAGGTGCGTCGTTGCAGTGCTTTCATGGAAGCTAAGCTCCTTCGAAGTTGAACAGGGTTGCATTGCACCGCAGCACGGTGGTGAAGGCCAGCACTCTTGCCTGCTGTTGCCCAGGTCAACATTTCCCAGCGTGGTGTAACCCGGCAGTACCGGCACATGTAGTTTTTGCGGGTGGATGTAGCCAGAAGTAGCTCGCAGGTTGGCTGCAGCCCTGGCATCGGAGAGAGAGGCTTGGGGCGGCATGCCCCACGGCGGCGCTTGTGCGCAGGATGACCGGCAGGCCCGTGTACGTCCTACAAGCGACGGGCGTGCGCGCCAAAACAATGAATCCAAGCAATTCGCTTGTTCTGGTGTTTTATCGAAGGAGCCTTTCATGCAAAAGCAAACCATCCTCGCCGCCCTGGCCACACTGGCGTGCACCGCCGCCTTGGCACAAGCCCCCGCCAATGTCACCGCGCGTCCGCCTGCAGAAGTCAACCCCACCGCATCGGGCGGCGCTGCGGCTGCCAATGCCCAGAACAAGGTGGACATGCGCAGCAGCCAGAGCAGCGCAGCACCCGCCAACCCCACCGCGGGTGACGGCCGTGCCGCCCCTGTGGCCGAAATCAACCCCAGTGCAGCAGGCGGCAAGGCCGCAGCCACCGCACAGACGCGTGTCAATGCACGCTTGATGGACAGCAATGGCGACGGGATGGTGTCGCGCAAGGAGTGGGACACCTACCATGCGAACGCCTGGAACACCCTGCAGCCCACGAACACGGGCGTATCTACCGCTGACATTGACAAGCTCAACCGCACCCCCATGACCCACTGATCGGGCCGTGCGTAGCCAACGGGTTCGAACCAACGCCCCTGCATGTGATGGCAGGGGCGTTGGTCTGTCTGGGCAGCGCGGAGCACGGTGAAGCCATATCGCAATGTGGCTTCTTGTGCGGAGAGCAGGGTGATAGGCCCCCTCCCACCGCAGTGGGCCTGGGTGGCGGAGAATCTGCGAATTCTTCCACCGCATGCGGCGCCCCTGCCACCTGCGCTCCACCTTACCGAGGCACCCCATGGGCAACCGACTCACACAGATCGCCACGCGCACCGGCGACGCCGGTACCACCGGACTGGGCAACAACCAACGCGTTTCCAAAAACAGCCTGCGCATCCATGCTCTGGGCGACGTGGACGAACTCAACTCCCACATCGGCCTGCTGCTTTGCGAGCGCGTTCCCGCCGATGTGCGCGAGCTGCTTGTCGAGGTGCAGCACCAGCTGTTCAACCTAGGGGGCGAGTTGTCGATTCCCGGCTACGAACTGCTCAAGGCCGAGGCGGTGCTGGCGCTCGATGAGGCGTTGGCCCACCACAACGCGGCGCTGCCCCGGTTGCAGGAGTTCATCCTTCCCGCAGGCACCCGCGCCGCCGCGCAAGCCCATGTCTGCCGCACAGTGGCGCGCCGCGCGGAGCGTGTGGTGGTGGCGCTGGGCAACGAAGAGGCCATCAACGACGCACCCCGGCAGTACCTCAACCGCCTGTCCGACCTGATGTTCGTGCTCGCCCGCGTGCTCAACCGCATGGACGGTGGCGATGACGTGTACTGGAAAAGCGAGCGTCTGGCGCAGCAGAATGCTACTGAATAGATAGCTGCTTGCGCTTGATGGTTGTGCGGTAGCGGCCAATTTTCCTCAAATTTTCACTGCCTTTTGCAACTGGCGCGCACCAGACCAGGGCAGCCGAGCAAGGGCCGCCCCGCAGCGAGGGCTGCGTCCCCCTTCCCGAATCGCGCCTGCGATTCGAGAGAAGGGGGAAGGCACGCAGTGCCTCAGGGGGATGTACCTTATCTCGGTGCCAGGATCGCCATCGTCAGCCGCGACACGCAGGTCAGCTCACCCGCTTCGTTGTGCATATCGATGTGCCACACATGCGTGGTGCGGCCAATGTGCACGGGCCGTGCCGTCCCGGTCACCCAGCCGCTGGTGGCAGAGCGCAGGTGGTTGGCGTTGATGTCCAGGCCCACGGCGCGGTAACCGTCGGGCAGGGTGTAGTAGGCGCCGGTGGAGCCCAGCGACTCGGCCAGCACCACGCTGACCCCGCCGTGCAGCAGGCGAAAGGGTTGCACGGTGCGGTGGTCCACGGGCACCCGTGCACGCAGAAAATCGTCACCCACCTCGACAAATTCAATGCCCAGGTGCTCTACGGCGGTGTTGCGGTTGGCGGCCTCCAGCAGGGCCAGGTCGATGGGTTTTTTCCAGATGGGCATGGTGTTCAACGGGCGTCAGAGCCGGGTCAGTACGAGCCGCGATTGTGCCTATGGCCCGCGGTGAGCAGGTGGAGCTTCCTGCGTACGCTCTCAGCTTTGCTGTATGCCCTCTGTCAGTGCGCTCACTACGCAAGCGGCTTTACCAGGGGCGGCCGATGACAAAACGCACGGGTTGGCGCACGGTCTCCATGTCTTCGTACAGCTCGGCCTGCAGTTCGCCGCGGGTAAAGGCTGTGTCGATATTCCACGTTTGCTGGTGTTCGTTGTTCATACGCGCCCATGCGCCGCGCTCGGCTTGCACCACTTGGCCGGAGGAGAGCTTGAAGGACAGCGTCTTGATGCGCAACAGCGTGTCATTGCCCTGGAACTGGACGCTCTTTCCATCTACCTTGAACTGCTTGATGTCTGCCCCGCCCAGCTTGATGGGGCCTGGGCGTTCCGGGTCGAAAGCCTGGGCCGCTTTTGTGGTCCGCTTGGCCACGCTGAGGGGGACCGTCCCTTCGAAGATCAGTCCGGTCACCGCCTTGTCGGGCAGCCGGTTGAGGGTCAGTGCGAAGCTGCGTGAGCGAGCGTCGGTTGAAAATTTCGGAAAGCTGGCGATGTCCGCCTGACCCAGGCTCTGGGTGGTTTTGTCGGGGAACACCGCCGTCACTCGCACGTCGCCTTTGTCAAAGAACGAGTTCGTCCACTGGGTGAAAAGACCGGAGCGCGTGGTGGCAATAGCGTTGACCTCCACCTTTTCCATGTCGCCGGTGGCAGCAAACGGAACCAGATTTTTATCTCTGCCAGGAGGGGCCTCGATAAAAGTCACGCCTAGGATTTTTACGTCAATGGGAGTCTGCGCATACGCCTGAAAGCTGCACGCCACCAGGGCGGCCCCAATCATCCGAGGCAAGGTCAACAATGCGAGATTTTTCATGCAATCGATCACTGAAGATGGTCGTGGCCTCGGCGGTGACACACCACAGAGGCTTGTGTGGAGCCGAAGTTTCTCCCTCTCTTCGGCCGGGGCATTGTGCAGTATGCGCAGCGGATAGATGCTGTGCATGCAGAAGCAATTGCCAGACAACAACCCTCTATAGTCGGTCCAAGGAAAGGGCGTCACAGACGCCTAGCACAGCTGACACGGCATGGTTCGGACGATCAATCCTCAGCCCACAAACTTGCCGTTGGCGCCCATCACCCCCAGGTCCAGAAAGCGCGAGCCCACATACGGCGCGCCGCCGGCGTAGTCGATGGACAGGCCGCCCAGGTCGCTGCTGCGGATACCGGCCAGTGCGCTGCGCAATTTGGCGCGGGTGAGCTCACGTCCGGCGCGTTCCAGGCCTTCGGTGAGCACGCGGGCATTCACATAGCCTTCAAAGCTGCGGGCCGAAAACTCCTGGTAGCCCAGCGCGCGCATGGCCTTCTGGTAGTCGCGCACCACGGCCACGCTCGTGCGGGCCGCGTCGGGCAGCACCATCGACAGCGCAATTCCCGAGGCCTTGCCGCCCAGCTGGCGCAGGTTGTCGCCCGACAGCGCCACGCTGGTGGCGGCCAGCGGCGTGCTGGACGACACCTTCTTGAACTCGTTGACCAGTGTGGCGGTAACGTCACCTGCGGTTCCGAGAAGCACAGCGGCGGCCTTGGCGGCCACGGCCTTGCCCACCACATCGGGCACCTGCGCGCCCTGTGCATCCAGCTTGAAAGCCTTGGGTGCTGGTTGCTTGGCGGCTGCCATGGCCTTGTTCACGTCCGCCAGAAACTCGCGGCCAAACGCCGTGTCTTGGTACACGATGGCCAGGTCGTTCATGCCCATGGACACCAGCTTTTGCGTCAGGCGCTGGGCTTCGTCGGCGTAGCTGGCGCGCACGTGGAACACCGAGCGGTACTCGGCCTTGCGCAGCGACGTGGCACCGCTCTGTGGGGCCACATAGGGGATCTGCGCCTCGTCCACCAGCGGCAGGATGCGCTGGTTGTTGGCCGTGCCCATGCAGGAGATCAGCGAGACCACGCTGGCGTCGGCAATCAGCTTGCGCACGTTGTCTTCGGAGCGCGCGGCGTCGTAGCCGTCGTCCAGTGCCAGCAGCTTGATCTCGCGGCCGTGGATGCCCTTGGCGTTGGCCTGCGCAATGCCTGCGTCCAGCCCTTGCTTCAATTCCTTGCCCAGGCTGGCCAGTGCGCCGGTGGTGCCCAGCGAGCAGCCAATGGTCACGCTCTTGGCGTCCATGGGGTCCTGCACGCCCACGGCGCGCGAAGAGGTGGCAAGCAGCAGGCCGGTGCTTGCGGCCACAAGGGATTGGGTGAACTGACGGCGTTGCATGGTCAAAAAAACTCACAGGCAAAAAAGCCACCAGCCCCGGATAGGGGCTGGTGGAGGGTGGACTGGGGGAGGTCGATAGACCTAGGGTTAACCCTGATTTTATCTGCCCAGGCTGGCAATTGGCTGTCAAAGGCCTGGCAGGCCTGGGGGTGTCCTCTTTACACCGTGCTGCCAGGGCCCGCTGGCGCGCGCATGCTGCCCGTCTCCACATACCGCTGGTGCCACGACAGCGCCTCGTTCAGCAGGTGCGGTGTGTGCTGGCCCACGGCGCCCCGCTTGGCGCGGGCCACGTAGTCGTGCAGCGCAGGGCGGAAGTCGGGGTGCGCGCAGCGGTCGATGATGATCTGCGCCCGTTGCGAGGGCGAGTGCCCACGCAGGTCGGCCAAACCCTGCTCGGTCACAAGGATCTGCACATCGTGCTCGGTGTGGTCCACATGCGAGGCCATGGGCACGATGCAGGAGATGCTGCCGTTCTTGGCCAGCGACGGCGTCATGAAGATCGACAGGTAGGCATTGCGCGCAAAGTCGCCCGAGCCGCCGATGCCGTTCATGATGGCGGAGCCCATGATGTGGGTCGAGTTCACGTTGCCGTAGATGTCGGCCTCGATCATGCCGTTCATCGCAATCAGGCCCATGCGGCGGATCAGCTCGGGGTGGTTGCTGATCTCCTGCGGGCGCAGCACGATGCGCTGCTTGTAATAGTCGATGCGCTCGTTGAAGTCCTGCATGGCCGCAGGGCTCAGCGACAGCGCCGTGGCCGATGCGCTGGCCAGCGTGCCCGAGCGCAGCATGTCCAGCATGCCGTCCTGCAGCACCTCGGTGTAGGCCGTGAGGTTCTCGAACGGGCCGTTATTCAGCCCCGCCAGCACCGCGTTGGCGATGTTGCCCACGCCCGACTGCAGCGGCAGCAGGTCTTTGGGCAGGCGGCCCTTCTTCACCTCGTGCTGCAGGAACTCGATGATGTGGCCTGCGATGCGGTTGGAGGTGTCGTCCGGCGCGGCATACACACTGTTGCGGTCGGGCTGGTTGGTCATCACCACGGCGATCACCTTGCTCGGGTCGCAGCGCAGATAGGGCTCGCCGATGCGCTCGTCGGGCCGTGTCATCGGGATCGGCTTGCGGTGCGGCGGCACATCGGTGCCGTAGTAGATGTCGTGCATGCCTTCGAGCCCCGGGTGGTGCCATGCGTTCACCTCCAGGATGATTTTGTCGGCCTGGTCCAGCCAGGTCTTGTTGTTGCCCACCGAAGACGAGGGGATCAGCCGCCCGTCGGGCAACACGCCCGCCACCTCGACCACGGCCACATCCAGCTTGCCCAGAAAACCGAACCACACAAACTGCGCCACGTGCGACAGGTGGATGTCCACATACTGCATTTGCCCCGCATTGATCTGGCGGCGCACCGTCGGGTCGGACTGGTAGGGCAGGCGCATCTCGATGCCGTCCACCTGGGCCAGCGCGCCGTCCAGCTCAGGCGCGGTGCTGGCCCCCGTCCACAGACCGATCTTGAAGCCATGGCCCTGCGCGTTCAGGCTTTCGATGCGGCGGGCCAGCGCGCCCGGCACAGCCTTGGGGTAGCCCGCGCCGGTGAATCCGCTCATGCCCACATGGGCGCCGGCAGGGATCAGGGCGGCCGCTTCATCGGCGGACATGGTGCGGGAGAGAAAGTCGGGGTACAGCACCCGATCGGCCAGGGACATGAACAAACTCCGCAAAAAGAAAAAGGCCACCCGCCCGGTGAGCGGATGGCCCTGTGGACAAAACCCAAGATGCTAGCCTTCGTTCCTTACAAATTAAGGGTTAACCCTTACAAATGCGGTCCGACGTCCCCATACCCGCAGATTACGCCGCTTTGCGGTTGAGCAGCGCGTACAGCAGGATCGCCCCGAACGTGGCGGTGCCGATGCCGCCCAGCGCAAACTGGCCGAACTTGAGCGTGAAGTCGCCCGTGCCCAGGATGAGGGTGATGGCCGCCACGATGAGGTTCTTGTTCTGCGAAAAGTCCACCTTGTTGTCCACCCAGATCTTGGCGCCCGCCACCGCGATCAGGCCAAACACCACGATGGACACGCCGCCCATCACCGGCAGCGGAATGGTCTGGATCAGCGCGCCGAACTTGGGGGAAAAGCCCAGCACCAGCGCAAACACGCCCGCCAGCAAGAACACGGCGGTGGAATAGATCTTGGTGGCGGCCATCACACCAATGTTTTCGGCGTAGGTGGTCACGCCTGTGCCGCCTGCAGCGCCGCTCACCATGGTGGCTACGCCGTCGCCAATGAACGCGCGGCCCATGTAGCGGTCCAGGTCCTGGCCCGTCATGGCCGTCACGGCCTTGATGTGGCCCAGGTTCTCGGCCACCAGGATGATGGCCACGGGCGCAATCAGCAGCATGGCATTGGCTTCGAACACCGGCGCAGCAAAGTTGGGCAAACCAAACCATGCGGCGTTGGCCAGTGCGGACAGGTCCATGGGCTTGCCCAGCCCCAGGCCGTTGGTTAGCACCGCGTAGATGATGCTCGCCACGATCAAGCCCACCAGAATCAGCAGGCGCTGCACCATGCCGCGCGTGAGCACGGCCACCAGGCCCACGCTCACAAAGGTCACCACCTGCATCCAGCTGTCAAAGTTGCTGGCCGCCATGTTCTTGATGGGAATGCCCGCGAGGTTCAGCCCGATCACCGCCACCACCGAGCCCGTGACCACGGGCGGCATGAAGCGCTCGATCCAGCCCGTGCCAATGGCCTGCACCAGCGCGCCGATGAGCGTGTAGACCAGGCCACACGCAATGATGCCGCCCAGCGCCACGGCAATGTTGGCGTTGGCACCTTTGCCCGCGTAGCCCGTGGCCGCAATCACCACGCCAATGAACGCAAAGCTCGACCCCAGGTAGCTGGGCACCTTGCCGCCCGTGACCAGGAAGAAGATCAGCGTGCCCACGCCGCTCATCAAGATCGCCACGTTCGGGTCAAAGCCCATCAGGATGGGCGCCAGCACCGTGGCCCCAAACATCGCAATCACGTGCTGCACCCCCATCACCGCCGTCTGCGGCCAGGGCAGCCGCTCATCGGGCCCAATCACCCCACCTTGTTGCAGCACCTCAGCGCTTTTTGTGCGCCAGTTCATGAATCCCATCTTGTCGGTTCCTTGTTGTTGAGGCGCGAATGCTAGTGGATGGGTGAGGCAATGCCGCGAAGCTGCAACTCTTTCGCCGGACGCCCGCCGTGCCCCGGGTTAGCATTTGGGCCTACCCCGCTCTGCCCCTTGTGGGCACCGCCGCCATGCACTCTCAGCCGTCCTGCCCCAACTGCCGCCAGCCCATGCAGGCCCACCGGTTCACCAGCAACCAGGGGCACTCGCTGGAACTGGACATCTGTTTTGCCTGCCAGGGCCTGTGGTTTGACAGGCACGAAAACCTCAAGCTCGCGCCCCAGTCGGTGGTCGAGCTGTTCCGCCTGCTGCACGAACACCGCACCGACCAGCACCAGCCCCTGGCAGAACGCATGGCCTGCCCGCGCTGCAACACCAGCCTGGCCAAAGGCTTCGACGTGGTGCGCAGCGGCCGCTACATGATCTACCGCTGCGCCCGCCTGCATGGCCGCTTCAGCACCTTCTCGTCCTTCATGGTCGAAAAGGGCTTTGTGCGCCACATGACGCGCCCCGAGATCGACGACCTGGCCAAACGCGTGGGCGCCATCTATTGCACCAGCTGCGGCGCCCCCGTGGACATCCGCAAGGACCACGCCTGCCCCTACTGCCGCGCCGCGTTCTCCCTCATCGACCCCGACGCCGTGGTGCGCGCCATGGAGGGCTACGCCAAGGCCAGCAGCGAGCGCACCACCCACGCCACCCCCTCGGTGGACATCGGCGACGCCCTGGTGGCCCTGGAGCGCGACCGCAGCCGCGCCGAACGCGAGCGGCAAAAGCGCGCGTTCACCAGCGCCAGTGATGCGAGCGACAGCTCATTCACGGGCGATCTGCTGACGGCCGGGGTGGAGTTGGTGTGGGCCTTGATCAACACCAGAAGCCATCACTGAGGGCTTCCGAGGTGGAGCATGACAACGCCTCCCACCACGCACACCAGACCCACTACTTTGATGACACCCACTGGCTCGCCAAACAGCGCCATCCCCACCACGGCTGCGGCCGCCGTGCCGCTGGCCGCCCAGACTGCATAGGTGAGGCCCATGTCGAGCTGGCGCATGGCCACGGCCATGAGCCAGATGGCGAGTGCGTAGCACGCAGCTGCCATACCGGACGGGAGGAGTCTGGAGAAGCCATCGGAGTACTTGAGCGCGACGGTTCCGGCAACTTCTGCAATGACGCTGGCTGCGACGAGCAGCCAGGCCGATAGGTTTGGATTCATGGGGCACCTTGGCCGAACATGCCCGTTTGTCACTTGTACCGAGTGACACGGGCAGTACGATGAAGCGGTACCCAGATGGTGAAGGGCCGCAGTGTAGCCACGCCCTTGCGATCCATCAAGAACACCCCACACAGGCTCTGGCGGCCACTTGCGTTTGCGCGGATCATGGAGCGTTGACACAGCGGCAGCGCCGGATGGAGGGCGTGATGGTGTCCCTTCACGCACCCAGCCCATCCCCCGCACCACACTCCAACCCGTTCACAATGGCGCAGGCCTGTGTTCTGGTGGGCCCCGTCGCAAACAACCAACCAGCCGTGGCACCCGGTGGCCACAGGAGGAGAGGACCTTGCAGCCGCATCCGCCCCCAACCCGACGCCGTGCCCGCACCGCCGCCGCCCCGGCGCAGCGCAACCCTGAGAACGCGGGGGATGGCGCCGCCGCCTCCGACGCCGCTACCCCCTGCCTGCTGCAGCGCGCACACCTGCGGGCCGTGCCCAGCACCCTGCTGATCCCGCTGGCAGCGCGCGCGCGGGGGAGCCGTTACTTTCCTTGGCTGGCCTGCAACGACGTGGTGGCCACCAGCCTCGTGGAGCGCCTGGGTGCCGATGTGGAACCGTGCCTGGACGACTTGCCCACGGTGCTCAACGTACTGTGGCGCACGCGCGCCATCAAGGACGCGGGCCGCAGTTTCTTCCTTGCGCACCCGAAGGCTGGAGGCGTGAGCCTGGGCTGTGGCCTGTCGCACCACTTCCAGTGGCTCGATACGGGCGCCAACCAGTGGCTCGATGCTGATCTGCCCGAGGTCATGGACCTGCGCCGCGAGCTGCTGCCGGTGCGCTGCCCGCGCACGCGCCATGCCACGGTGGACATCACGCAGCCTGGCTGGTGGCAGCGGCTGGGGCTGCCAAAGGAGGAAGGGGAGGGCGATGGCGCGGGCGTGCAGCCGGTGTTCATCGTCTGCGAAGGGGTGCTCATGTACCTGCAGCCCGCGCAGGTGCAGGCCGTGCTGCGCGAGTTTGCGCAGTGCGCGCCGGAAGGCTCGCGCCTGGTGATTGATGTCATGACGCACCGTGCCGTGGGCCGCGCGGCGCAGCACGCCAGCGTGGGACCCACGGGGGCGGAGTTCCACTGGGGCGTGGGCAGCATGGACGAGCTGGCCGCCGCACACCCGCGCCTGGCGCTGCTGCGCCAGCAGAGCGTGTCGGAGTGTTATGGCTGGCCGGGTGTGGTGCTGGAGACCCTGTGGTGGCCGTGGCTGGGGGCGCCGCTGTATGGCATGGCGACCCTCGGCGTGGACGGCGCGTAAAGCTGCTCGCCGGTGGCTGCTTGGCAGCACTCTCCTAGGAGCGCGCCAGCTGCGCCCACACCGGCGCCTTGCCCGTCAGCTGCCCCACGATGGCGGCCTGCAGCGGCGGCAGCCGCCGCGCGCCCTGCAGCACCAGCTGCCGCAGCAGGCGCGGCACGGGGCGCGTGTCGGTATACAGCCGCACGATGGCATTGGTGCCCTCGTACATCGGCCATGCGTGGCGATGGTGCGCCCGCGCATAGGTGGCCAGGGCTTCGCCATTGCCGATGTCGTGGCCCTGGCTGCGGGCCGCCACCACGGCGGCTGTCAGGCGTTCCACACCGGCCAGACCCAGGTTGTAGCCATGCGCCGTCACGGGGTGCATGCCCACGGCGGCGTCGCCCAGCAGCGCGCAGCGGTGGTCTGCAAAACGCTGTGCATACACGGCCACCAGCGGGTAGGCGTGGCGTTCGCCCTCCAGCTGCAAAGGCCCCAGGCGGTCGCCCAGCTGGGCCTGCACCGTAGCGGCGAATGCCTGCGGGCTCTGGGCCATCAGCGCACCTGCGTCGGCAGTGCCCGCCGTGACCACCACCGAGCACAGCGCATGCCCCTCTTGGGGGTCATTGGGCAAGGGCAGCACCGCCAGCGTGCGTTCATAGCCAAAACACTCGTGCGCCACGCCGCCATGGGGTTGGGCATGGCGCATGCGGCAGACGATCACGGTGCGGCCAAAGTCCGTCATGCGTGCGCCAATGCCCAGCTGCCGCCGCGTGGCCGAGAAGCGACTGTCCGCCGCCACCAGCAGCGGGGCCTGCAGGCGCTGTGGCGGTGCCGCAGCGCCATCGGCGGAAGGCTGCGGCAGGTACTCCAGCTCGGCATGGGCGGCTTGCGTGGCCACGCGCACCACCTGGGCGCCGGTCACGATGCGGACACCCGGTGTGCGTGCCGCTACGGCATAGGCCGTGCGGCGCAGTGCGTGGTTGGGCACGATGAAGCCCAGAGCCTCCAGCCCCGTACCTTGGGTGCCCAGCTGCAGGGCGCTGCGCTGGCCCAGCGGGCCGTCGTGCACCTGCGCTTCGCGGATGGTGCCCACCTCGTGTGGCGCCAGGCCGGCCCAGGTGCCCAGCCGCTGCAGTGTGGCCACGCTGGGGTGGGTGAGCGCGATCTCGCGGCCATCGGGCGCGGGGTGGGCCAACGTGGCCTCAGACTGCTGTTCGACCACGGTGGTGGTGAACCCGGCCTGCGCCAGGGAAATGGCCAGCGACAGGCCCGCAGGGCCCGCGCCGACGATGAGAACGTCGCTGTGTGAGGAGGAGGTCATGGCAAGAAGACCGGGCGAAGCAGCCCGGCATCCACCCTGCAACCGTGGGGTGGGGCTTGCCATTGTGGGCGGGCACTCCGCGCGGCGGTTTGCCCTGCATCAAGGCAGTGTGCCTGAATGCTATAAATTAAATAGCTAAAAAAGATACGGGATAAGCGCTAGGGCCTTAAAACATCAAAAATTATGGTGCGTTACGAGCGTGCCGGTTTGCGCGCGCCCTTGGCGGGCTTCTTGCGGGCGCCACCCGCTGGCTTGCCGCGCAGGTGCAGCCCCCAGGTGACCAGCACCCACAGGTACGCCGCCAGCACGCTGTAGGCCGCCATGGCGGCCAGCGACAGCGGTGGTGCGGCGATGGAGCGCGGGCTGGCCATGGTCTCCAGCAGCTGGCGTGTGCCCGTGCCCAGCACCGGCATGGCCGCGCTGCCCGAACGTGCCATGCGTGCCGCCATGAAGATGAAGAACTCCATCAGCAACGCACCGATGACCCAGCAGGCCAGCAGGGCCAGGAGCTGCGCAAACGCCCTGCGGTCGCCCTTGGCCAGGAAGTAGATGGCCGACACCAGCACTAGGGCGGGCAGCAGCAGGGCCAGGGCAGGCCAGGCGGACATGAGGAGATGCATCGGAAGAATGTGGGGGCGGATCGGAGAGTGTGTCGGGCAGCGCCAGGGCTGCGGACTGCGAATGATAGAGGAGGCTCCCGGCACCCAGTGCCGCCCCAGGGCAGGGTCTGCCTGTAAGGGGGCTATGGGTGCGTGTCGCCGTGCTGCCCCTGGCGGAAGGTGTTCGGTGTGCAGCCCAGCAGCGTGCGGAACGAGGCGATGTACGCGGCGGGGCTCTCGAACTGCAGGGCGTGTGCGATGCCCTTGACCGGGCGGCCCGAGGCCAGCAGATCGAGAGAGGCAATGATGCGCGCACGCTGGCGCCAGGCGCGAAAGCTCAGGCCCGCTTCCGCCGTGAAGCGCCGGGTGAAGGTGCGGTCGGACATCGCGGCCTCGGCCGCGAGTTCGTGCAGCGAGAGCTGCCAATGGTGGGCCTGCAGCAACAGCGCGAGCGCGCGCCGCAGCCCTTCGCTGGCAGGCATCGGCAGGTGGGTGGGCAGGCAGGGCGTGTGCTGCAGCGTATGCAGCAGCAGGGACACCATCAACTGCCGCGTGGGGTGGTCGAACCCGCCGTTGAAGAGCCCCAGCACCAGCTGCTGGATCAGCGGCGACGCGACCACCGCGTGCACCTCGTCCCGGCGCGCAAACGATGCGCACTGCGCCACCAGCGCCGGCTGGCAGTACACCGTGCGCAGGTCGGTGGCGGAGAGGATTTCGATCGCATGGGCGTGGTGCGGGGGCACCCACAGCGCCCGCTGCGGCGGCACGGTCCAGCGCGCGTGGGGTGTCTCCACCAGCATCACGCCCCGCGTGGCAAACACCAGCTGGCCGCTGCGGTGCTGGTGCGCTGGCAAAAGCGTGCCGGCCGCGTGCGTTTTTGCCAGCGTGGCCCACAGGCCGGCGTCTTGGCGCCCTGGCGATGTTTGTTGGCGTTCTGGTGCTGACATGCCGTCCTATTATGAAACCACCTCCTCCCCACTCCTTCCCCGAAACCCGCCCCCAGCCCATGCACACCACCACCTTCCTTGTCCATTCGGGCCGTCAGACGGCCCGCGCCGCCCAGGCCATCAACCCGCCGCTGGTGCGGGCCTCGACCGTCGTGTTCGACACCCTGGCTGCCTACAAACACGCGCACCACCAGACCGTGTTCGACTCGCCGCGCTACGGCCGCTCGGGCACCTCCACCACGTTTGAGCTGCAGCGCTGCATGGCCGCGTTGTCGGGCGCAGAAACCTGCCTGGCCACGGCCAGCGGACTGGCGGCCATCGTGGCCGTGCTCAGTGCCCATGCGGGGCCGGGCCGCCACCTGCTGCTGAACCAGGGTGTGTACGGGCCCACGCGCATCTTCTGCGACCAGGAACTGGTGCCGCAGGGCACCACCGTCGAGTACTTTCCGGAAGGCGCCGACATCGCGCCCTACCTGCGGGACAACACCAGCCTGGTCTACATCGAAACCCCCGCGTCGCTGACCATGGAGATGCTGGACGTGCGCGCCGTGTGCGCGGCGGCACGCCAGCGCCACATCCCGGTGGCGGTGGATGCCACCTGGGGCACTCCGGTGTTTTTTGACGCCCACGCCCTGGGTGTGCACATCGCCATCCATTCGGCCACCAAATACATCAACGGGCACTCCGACCTCATGCTGGGGCTCATCACTGGTTCGCACGCAGACCTGGCCAGCACCCGGCGCTTTTGCGACCGCAGCGGCGCCCACGCGGCGCCCGATGTGTGCTGGCTGGCGCTGCGCGGCCTGCGCACCCTGGCGGTGCGGCTCGAACGGCACCAGCAGACCGCGCTGGCGACGGCCCAGTGGCTGCAAGAGCAGCCGCAGGTCCGGCGTGTGCTGTTCCCCGCGCTCCCCTCCGACCCGGGCCATGCGCTCTGGCGCGCGCAGTTTTCGGGCGCCGCGGGTCCGTTCACCTTTGAGCTGGCGCCCTGCAGTGAAGCCGCATTTGCGGCTTTCATCGACGCGCTTGCGCTCTTTAGCCTGGGCACCAGCTGGGGCGGGTACGAAAGCCTGGTGCTGCCCGCCGTGCCCTATGACCAGCGCCACCTGGCAACGCTGCCGGACGAGGGGCGCCTTGTCCGCCTGCATGTGGGGCTGGAAGACGCCCGCGACCTGCGCGCGGACCTGGCACAGGCGTTCAGCAGTCTGGGCTGACCGGCGCCAAGTGTCCCGAGTTGGAAGTTCGTTGATGAAATAAGGATGTCGAAATCGTCGTCAGGCAAGGCGCAAACCACAGCGATAGCCGGTGCTATCGCGAGGATTTGCAACGCAGCATGGCGGCGATTCTCGACGTCTTTATGAAACGAATTTCCAATTCGGGACACTAGCTCGCCACGAAGTCCACCACCGACTGCAGCACCTCTGCCTGCTGCAGGATCTTGCGGTGCCCCAGCCCCTCAGTGGCCAGCAGCGTGGCGCCCGGGATGTGGTCGCGGTAGGCCTCGCCGTCGGCAAAGCGGTTGATGCGGTCGCCCCGGTCGTGCACCACCAGCGTGGGCAGCGCGATGCGTGGGCCCACAGCTGGGGGCTCGAACTGGCGCATCAGGATGCCTTCTCGGGCTTCGATGCGCCGCTGCAGGGCGGCACGCGTGCGCTCCGAAAGGCCGAACACCTGGGCGAACAGGCGCGTGTATTCGTGCGGCGACGCGGGCGGTGCCAGCAGCACCAGCCGCTGGGTGGCCAGGCCCCGGCTGGCCGCGTGCGCCGCTGCGTTGGCAGCCAGCGAATGGGCCACCACGGCATGGGGCGCCGAGTCCTGCGCGTGCAGGCGGGCGGTGGCGTATTCGATGGCGCGGGCGAACTGGGGCAGGTTGCTCACGCGGCCCCGGCTGCCACCGTGCGCAGGCAGGTCCACCAGCACCGGGCGCAGGCCGCGCGCTGCCAGGGCATCGGCCAGCGGCAGCATCTGGCGCGCATGCCCGCCCCAGCCGTGCAGCAGGAGCACCGTGGGGCCGTGCGGCTGGGCCTGGGGCAGGTAAAGCGTGATCTCGGCGTCTTCAAACGGCCAGCGCTCTGTGCGCCAGTGGCCGGGCGGCACGGCTTGGCGGCCGGGTTTGCGCAGTGGTAAGGGCGTGCCAAACAGGCGCGCAGCCACGCGCACGGCCAGTGCGGGCCACAGTCGCTCGGTGGCGCCCAAGGTCAGGCGCACAAGGCGCATGGCGGGGTGCTCGCCGTAGAAGCTGGACGTGGCCCGCAGGGCGGTGGATGAAGAGGAGGTGTTCATGGTGGGGTTCCTGAAGGGATGGAGTGGGGCGCGCGGCGCGCACCTCAGAAAAAGACCCAGTCCCGGTTGCTGCGCGGGAGGCTGGTGAGGGTGCTGCGCAGCGACCGGATGGCGCCCACTGCGGCCGCAATGGCGGCAATGCCCAGGATGATCAACATGGTGGTTCCTTTCTTCGCACGGTTGTGCGAAATTGGGGCATAAAAAAAACAAGAGGTCTCCCTGGCACACCACCGCGTCTCAGGCGGGGGAAGGGAGGTAGCTCTTGACGAGGCGCGCCCAGGACGCCTCGGTGCGTGACACTGCCTGCGGATCGCGCAGGAAGCGGACGTCGTGCAACAAGCCCATGATCATGGAATAGATCTCGCCCACCAGCTGGTCGGGCGGGGTGTCGACTGGCAGGTGCCCGGCCTCGATGGACTGGATCACCGTGCGGCGCAGTGCCGCGCGCCAGCGTGTGATCTCTGAATGCAGCAGGTCGCGCAGCTCGCCTTCGCGGTCGTCCAGCTCGAAGGCCCCTGCGGTGTAGATGCAGCCGGTGAAAGCCTCCACATCGCGCGTGCGGGCAATCCAGCGGCGCACGATTTCTTGGAGGCGCGGCAGGCCCTTGGGGTGCTGCATGGCGGGCACAAACACATCGGCCAGGAAGCGGCGGCCAAACTCCTCGATCACCGCCTTCTGCAGCGCCTCGCGCGAGCCGGCGCGCGAGAACACGCCGCTCTTGGACAGACCCACGCGGTCGGCCACGGCCTGCAGCGTGATCGACTCCAGCCCTTCGGCCGCAGCCAGGTCCAGCGCTGCGCCCACAATGGCCGCGCGGGTGAGTTCTGATTTCTGGGTCTTGGCATCCATGGGGCGAAATTTAGCACGAATGTGCGAAATATGCATTTCACCCTGCTGTCAACCGGGTGACGGGGGTGGCTGGCCTGCGCACCGTGCCGCTGGTACGCTGCGTCGCCATGGAGACAAAACAAAACACCCCGCCTTACATCCCCCAGATCCGCCTGTACCAGAACTGGCTGCGCGACCAGCGCGGCCTGCAGTTCGACAGCTACGACGCCCTGTGGCGCTGGTCCACCACCGAGCTGGATGCGTTCTGGCAAAGCGTGTGGGACTACTTCCAGATCGAATCGCCCACCCCCCACACCGCCGTGCTGGGCAAAAACACCATGCCCGGCGCCCAGTGGTTTCCTGGCGCTCAGGTCAACTACGCGCGCCAGGCGCTGCGGCATGTGGATGCCGCCCACGCCGCAGGCCTGCCCGCCATCATCAGCCGCAATGAAAAAGGCCAGCACCGCGAGCTGAGCTGGCCCGCGCTGCGCCGCCAGGTCGCGTCGCTGGCGCTGCACCTCAAGGCCCAGGGCATCCAGCCCGGCGACCGCGTGGCCGCCTACCTGCCCAACGTGCCCGAGGCCATGATCGCCTTTCTGGCCACGGTGAGCATCGGCGGCGTGTGGAGCATCTGCGCGCCCGACATGGGCACGCACGCAGTGCTCGACCGCTTCCGCCAGATCGAGCCCAAGGTGCTGATCGCCGTGGACGGCGTGACCTACGGCGGGCGTGACCACGACCGCACTGGCGTGCTGGCCGAGCTGCGCGCCGACCTGCCCAGCGTGCAGCATGTGGTGTTGCTGGGTAATCTGAATGCTTCTGTTTCGATAGCTGGTTGTGTAGACTGGACAAGCGCTACGGCACAAAATGATGCGGAGGCCGCAGGGTTTGAACCGATGTGGCTGCCGTTTGACCACCCGCTATGGATCGTCTATTCCAGCGGCACCACGGGGCTCCCGAAGCCCATCGTGCACGGCCATGGCGGCACGGTGCTGGTGGCGCTGCAGCTCAAGGTGCTGCACAACGACATCGGCTGCAGCTACGAACCCAACAGTTTGGGTGAGCGCTACCACTGGTACAGCTCCACCGGCTGGGTGATGTGGAACGCGCAGCTCAGCGGCCTGCTCTCGGGCACCACCTGCGTGATCTACGACGGCAACCCCGGCGGCAGCAAGGACCACCCCGACTGGGGCGTGCTGTGGCGCTTTGCGGCCGAAACGGGCGTGACCTTTTTCGGCGCGGGTGCGGCGTTTTTTGCCAACTGCATGAAGGCGGGCATCACGCTGGCCGACTTTGGCGACCTGACGCGCATCCGCGCGCTGGGCACCACGGGCTCGCCGCTGTCGCCCGAGGTGCAGCAGTGGGGCACGGCGCAGTTCGAGGCCATTGGTACGCACGATATCTGGTGGAACAACATCTCGGGCGGTACGGATTTTTGCGGCGCCTTTATCGGCGGCAACCGCGAGATGCCGCAGGTGCCCGGCGAGATGCAATGCCGCATGCTGGGCGCGGCAGTGGAGTCGTGGGACGCAGAGGGCCGCCCCGTGCAGGACGCGGTGGGCGAGCTGGTCTGCGCGCAGCCGATTCCGTCGATGCCGTTGTACCTGTGGGGCGACACGGACGGCAGCCGCTACCTGTCGAGCTACTTCGACATGTACCCCGCAGGCCACGGCCGCCAGCCGGGCGGTGGCGACGGCCCCGCGAGCATGGGCGCGGTGTGGCGACATGGCGACTGGCTCAAGATCGGCGCCAACGGCGGCTGCGTGATCTACGGCCGCAGCGACGCCACCATCAACCGCCACGGCCTGCGCATGGGCACGAGCGAGATCTACAGCGCGGTCGAATCGCTGCCCGAGGTGCTCGACAGCCTGGTGGTGGACCTGGAATACCTGGGCCGCGAGAGCTACATGCCGCTCTTCGTCGTGCTGCGCCCGGGCTACGCGCTCGACGATGCCCTGCGCGCCCGCATCAACGGCGCCGTGCGCACGGCCTTGAGCCCACGCTTTGTGCCCGACGACATCTTTGCCGTGGCCGAGGTGCCGCGCACCTTGAGCGGCAAGAAGCAGGAGCTGCCCATCAAGAAGCTGCTGCTGGGCCAGCCGATCGAAAAGGTGGTGAACAAGGACGCGATGGCGAATCCTGGGTGCCTGGACTGGTATGTGGCGTTTGCGGCGCAGCGGGCGAAGTCGATGCAAAAAACATAGCTACCTGCGATTTGGGGAAAAGCGCAGGAGCCTGTTTTAATTTGAAATTGTCCTATCCGTGGGGTGCCTGGCCGTCCTTGGTTCCAGCCGCCCTGTTTCTCCTGACTGCTCGCCTCAGGGCGTGACGCCATGCCAGTGCCGCCGCGCAAGGGCCGCCCCGCCGCGCTGGCGGCGTCCCCCTTCAGGGGGAAGGCGCGCAGCGCCTCAGGGGGTTAGTCAAGTTTCGCGCCGGACGCCTTGATCAAGCGCTCCCATACCGGCCGCTCTTTGGCAATCGCGGCGGAGAACAGCGCGGGCGAGCTGTTCTGCACATCAAAACCCATGGCCGCAATACGCTGGGCCACATCGGGCAGCTGCGTGGCCTTGCGCACCTCGTCGGCAATGCGCTCCAGGATGGCGGGCGGCGTGCCTGCGGGGGCACCAAACGCCAGCCAGCCCGCCACGCGGTAGGCCTCGTCGTTCAGGCCCTGTTCGGCCAGGCTGGGCACATTGGGCAGAGTGCCCATGCGGCGCTCGCCGCTCACGCCAATGGCCTTGAGCTTGCCCGCCTCGATGTGGGGCTTGACCTGCAGCGCGCTGGCAAACGCGATCTGGATCTGGCCGCCCAGCAGGTCCTGCACCATGGGCGCCTCGCCCCGGTAGGCCACGTGGCTCATGTCGGCGTTTTGCGTGAGGCTCATGTAGGCCCCGGCCAGGTGCGGATACGCGCCCGTGCCGTACGAGCCATAGGCCACCTTGCCCTTGTTGGCCACCACGTATTTGAGCAGTTCGGGCCCCGTGGATGCGGTCACGCTCGGGTGCGCCACCAGCACCAGCGGCGCGATGGCGATCTGGTAAATGGGCGCGATGTCCTTCTCGGGGCTGTAGGGCAGCTTGGTATAGAGGAACTGGTTGGTGAGCATGGAGTTGCTCAGGCCCAGCAGCAGCGTGTAGCCGTCGGGCGCCGCCTTGGCCACCGCGTCGGTCCCGATGATGCCGGCCGCACCGGGTTTGTTGTCGATGACCATGGGCTGGCCCAGGCCCACGGCCATCTTTTCGGCCAGCACACGCGCCAGCACGTCGGTGGCGCCGCCTGCGGCAAAGGGCACCACGATCTTGATGGGCTTGTTGGGGTAGGCCTGCGCGAAGGCGGTCGTGCCAGTGCAGGCGGCGGCTAGCGCAGCGGCGCCGAGCCAGGTGCGGCGGGACATCAGGGGGTGGAAGTGCATCGGTTTGTCTCCTGTCATGGTTATAAAAATTCACTCAGCGGGCTCCGCGTGCATGGTGGCGGGCCGGGGCCTGGCTGTCACGCCATGGGCTTATGGGGTCTGGGGGCTCCCTGCGGCGGGGGCGGTGGTGATGCGCACGGTGATTGGCAGGGGCGCGAGCACCTCGCGCAGGCGGGCGGCCAGTGCGTCTGCCTGTGCGCAGGGGGCCACAGCCACACGCACCGCGTTGTCGCCTTCGGGCTGCACCTGGGGACGGAGGCCGTTCGTGACTGGTCCGCACACCCCATCGACCAGCGCTTGCACCGTGTGGCAGGCCGCGCGCTGGCGCAGCTCGGGCTTGTAGATCTTGCCCACGTTCGTCACGGGCATGGTCTCCAGCACCTGCACCCAGCGCGGGCGGGCCACGGCCTCGTCCACGCGTTCGGCGGTGAAGGCCAGCAGTTCGGCCTCGGTCGCCTGTGCACCGGGCACCAACGTGGCGTAGACCACGGGCAGCTCGCCCGCATAGGCGTCGGGCGCGCCCACGGCGGCAGCAAGCTGAACGGCGGGGTGGGCGCCCAGCGCGTCTTCGATCACCTTGGGGTCGATGTTGTGGCCGCTGCGGATGATGAGGTCCTTGGAACGGCCGCTCAGGTGCAGGCGGCCCTGGTCGTCCACAAAGCCGAGGTCGCCGGTGGCCAGCCAGCCATCGTGGGTAAACGCCTTGGCCGTATCGGCCGCGTCGAGAAAACCCGAGAACAGGTTGGGGGACTGGAAAAGCACCATGCCCGGCTGGCCGGGTGGCAGGTCCTGGTCGGACGCATTGCCCTGAGCATCCAGCGCCACCACGCGCAGCTGCGTGTAGGGCAACCGCCAGCCCACGCAGCCTGCGGGCGCGCGCACGCCCGGCGGGGTGATGGTGGAGATGCCCGCCATCTCCGTCATGCCCAGACTTTCGTGGATGTGCAGGCCAAACAGGCGCTCAAACCGCGCCGCCAGCTCGGGCGCCAGGATGGCCGCACCCGTGCGGCAGTAACGCAGGGTGGAGATATCGGCGCCGCCCAGCGGCACATTGGCCAGTGCCGCCAGCACCGTGGGCACGGCCGACAGGTAGGTGCAGCGGTAGCGCTCTACCAGCCGCCAGTAGTTGGCAATCACCTCGCGGTTGCGGAACAGGCCGGTGGTGGGGATGATGGTCTCCACGCCTGCAGACAGCGCCGCGAGCGAGCCCGGCAACACCCCCGCCACATGGAACAGCGGGTAGCCGTTGATGCCCACGTCCTCGGGCCGTATGCCCTGCATTTGAACGCTGCCCCAGGCGGTGAACACCTGCGCGCCGTGGCTGTGGCGCGCCAGCTTGGGCGCGCCGGTGGTGCCACCGGTGTGAAAGTAGGCGGCGATGTCGCTGGCTGCGATACGGCGCCCGCTCACCAGGTGGTCGCCGGGGTGCTGGTGGCGTTCGGCCAGGTCCACCACACCAGCAGGCAGCGGGCCCGCCGCGCCGGGGGCTTCCGTGTGGGGGGCCACGCGCAGCACGGTGGTCAGCGTGGGCACCATGCCCATCAGGCGCTGGGCCTTGCTCCAGTAGCCCACATCGCCTTCGGCGCCGTAGGCAATCAGCACCTTGGCACGTGCCAAGGTCATCATGGCCGCGATCTTCTCGTCGGTGAGCATGGGGTTGAGCGGTTGCACGATGCCCGCCGCCTCGCCGCCCCACAGGGCCAGGTGGTATTCCAGGCAGCCGGGCAGCAGCACGGCCACCGCGTCTTGTGGGCCCACGCCCAGGTGGTGCAGCAGGTTGGCTGTCTGGTGGATGCCGGTCAGCAGCTGCGCATACGACCAGCGGATGGGCTCGGCGGCCGGGTCGGCCGTGGGCAAAAAAGTCAGCGCCGTCTTGTCGCCAAACGCCGCCGCCGAATTCACAAAGATTTCGTAGGTGCTTTGCACTGGCAGCGCTTCGGCCAGAGGGCGGGCTTCATGCCGTTCTACATCCTGCAGGCTGCGCACCGGGGCACCGGGTGAGAAGGGCGTGTGGAGCGGGGGCATCTGTGGGAGGCGCATGGCGGGTCTCGGGTCTGATGGGGCTGCGGGTCGGTCACCGACGGGGGGCGGATGCGGCATCGTCCTACCCGCCTGCGCCCGCCGCGTGGCCACAGTCTGTCTGTGTGCCGGCGCAAAAGCAGTCACGCAGATGTCAGAGAGGGTTAAGGACCCCCTGCGAGACCGTCCGCAGGCTCTCAGCGCCGGGTGGTGCTGCGGCACACCCATAATGGACCTTGTTGATTGCCACTGCGCGCCCTGCCGCGCGCCTTCCCTCCATGAACACTCCGCAGCCGCCCAAACGTTTTTCGATGATCCGTGAGTTCCACCTCGCCGACTGGTTCACGCTGGGCAATGCGGTCTGCGGCGTGGGCGCGCTGTTCTCGGTCATGTCGTACCTGGAAACGAACGACGTGCTGCATGTGTACTTTGCGTGCGCCCTGGTGCTGGCCGCACTGATCTTTGATGTGCTGGACGGCCGCATCGCGCGCTGGCGACAGAAGAGTTCAGCCATGGGCCGCGAGCTGGATTCGTTGGCCGACGTGATCTCCTTCGGCGTAGCGCCCGCCATCATTGCCTACGGCTGCGGCATGCAGGGCCTGTATGACCGCATCGTGCTGGCCTACTTCGTGGCCTGTGGCGTGTCGCGCCTGGCGCGCTACAACGTGACGGCCGAAACCCTGTCGGGCGACGACGGCAAGGTCAAATACTTTGAAGGCACGCCGATTCCCACCTCGATCATGCTGGTGGCGTTGATGGCCCTGGCCGCCTGGCTGGGCGCTGTGCGCGAGAGCCTGTGGTTTGGCAAGGTACTCATTGGCGGCTTTACGCTGCACCCGCTGGTGCTGCTGTTTGCGGTGTCGGGCTCGTTGATGATCAGCCGGATTCGCATTCCCAAGCTCTGAGCCACTGGCTGCCCTGCCATCTCCTGTCCTGTCCTGTCCTGTCGTTCTGGATGTTGAACACCATGGCACTTCAAAAAATCGCAGCTTTCTCCGATGGCCCTGTGGGCGGTAACCCCGCCGGTGTGTGGATGGGTGACGAGTTGCCCGCCCCCGCCGAGATGCAGCGCATCGCTGCCGAGGTCGGCTTTTCTGAAACCGCGTTTGCCGCCCCGCTGGGCGGTGGCCGCTGGAAGGTGCGCTACTTTTCGCCCGAGAGCGAGGTGCCCTTTTGTGGCCACGCCACCATTGCCTTGGGCGCCGCGCTGGCGCAGCGCGAGGGCGACGGCGTGTTTGCGCTGTCGCTGAGCCAGGCCGAGATCACGGTCGAAGGCCGCCGCCAGGGCGATCTGGTGCAGGCGGCGCTGCAGTCGCCCCCCACGCGCAGCGGGCCTGTGCCTGCCACGTTGCTGGCCGACGCGCTGGCCCTTTTTGGCCTCAGCGCGGCCGATTTGGACCCGCGCATCCCGCCCGCGCTCATCCACGGCGGTGCGGACCACTTGGTGCTGGCCCTGCGCAGTCGTGCGGCGCTGGCGGCCATGCACTACGCGCTGGATGCAGGCCGCACGCTCATGGTGACCGCCGGGCTGGTCACCATCGTGCTGGTGTGGGTGGAGTCCAACCGCCTGCTGCACACCCGCAATGCTTTTGCCTCGGGCGGCGTGCTGGAAGACCCGGCCACGGGTGCCGCCACCGCCGCGCTGGCGGGCTACCTGCGCGACCTGGGCTGGCCGCATGGCGGCGCCATCGACGTGGTGCAGGGCGAGGACATGGGCATGCGCTCGCGCCTGCGCGCCGAGATCGGGCCGGTGGTGGGCAGCTCCATCCGCGTGTCGGGCACGGCACGGTGGATGGGCGACGGCGAATGATCTAGGGTTCCTATTAAAATATAGCTGCCAACGCATGCTGAACGCGCGGAGAGGGCAGTTGCTTGCCTAAACAGTGCGTGCAGGGTTGGGCGCGGAAGGCTCTGGGGCGTTCATGGCGTCCTTGAGCCATTGCACCAAACGCAGCGTCTCCGGCGACGGGTCCGGGGCCGTGCCGAAGTAGTGCCGCGTCAGCGGCAGCCGCAAGCTGGGCAGGGGGGGCACCAGTCGTCCCGAGGCCAGGTCGTGGGCAATCAGCGACACCGGGGCCACCGCAAAGCCCAGCCCATCCACGGCCGCCTGCAGCACAAAGTGCAGGTGGTCAAACTGCAGGCAGCTGGCGGGCTGGAGCGTTGGCAGGTTCACCAGCTTCTTCCAGCTTTCCCAGTCCTTGCTGCGCGACTTGGACAGCAGCAGCACATGGGACGACAACGCCTCGGGCCGCGTCACCGGGCGCTGGGCGAACAGCGCCGGCGACCCCACCACCAGCGCCTCGTCTTCCAGAAACGGTTGGACCTGCATGCCCGGCGGCCACCCGCGCGGGCCGCGCCGCAGGGCCAGGTCGAAGGCCTCGGCCGCGTGGTCGGGTGCCAGCGTGCTGGTGATGACCTGGGGCTCGATGTCCGGGTGCTGGGCCACAAAACCCGGCAGCCGGGGGATCAGCCAGCGCACTGCAAAGCTGGGCCGCACATTGATCTTGACGCTGCGCAGCCCGGCATCGCCGCGCAGCGACTGGGCGGCGGCGCCGATCTGCGCGAGTGCAGGCCCGACCTGCGCGTGAAACTGATGCCCTGCCGCCGTGAGCAGCACCTGCCGCGTCTTGCGCTCGAACAGCTCCACGCCCAGGTGCTCCTCCAGCGCCTTGATCTGGCGGCTGATGGCGCTGTGGGTGACGTGCAGCTCCAGCGCAGCGCGGGTAAAGCTCTGGTGGCGCGCCGCCGCCGCAAAGGCGCGGACGGCGTTGAGCGGGGGCAGGCGGGGTGACATGCGTGCAATTTTGTCACGCATGGGGCGCAGCAATATCGTTTGTCGCGCCGGGCACCGCCGCGCACCATGCGGGCCATGCCACAGCCTTCAGCCAACCCCTCTGCCTCAGACCTCCACTCGCGCCGCGCTGCCTTGGCGCTGGGCCTGTCACTCCCCGGGGATACGGTGCTCTACCTGCTGCTGCCGATGTTTGCCCCGGCGTTTGGCGTCACCCTGTTTGAAGCGGGCATTCTGCTGGCCGCAAATCGCCTCGTGCGCATTGCGGGCTACGGGGCGGTGGCGCGGTTCTATGCCCGCCATGGCGAGCGCCTCACCTGCTCGCTGGCCGTGCTGGCCGCCGCCGCGTGTGCGCTGGGGTACGCCACCCTCAGCGGCTTCGTCGCCTTGTTGGGCCTGCGGCTGCTGTGGGGCCTGGCCTTTGCGGCGCTGAACCTCGCGACGCAGGCGCTGGCCACAGCCGAGCCTCTGGGCGCAGCGCGACGCGCCGGGCAGTCGCGCGCCTTTGCAGCGCTAGGGCCCATGCTGGCCCTGCCTGCGGGCGGTGTCTGCGCGCTCTGGTGGGAGCCCCGGGCCATCTTCTTTGCGTTTGCGGCTGTTGCGTTGTGCGCCTTGCTGGCCACGCGGCACTTGCCCGCCCAGCCGCATGCCCTGCCGCCACCGCCCAAGCGCTGGGGCAAGTTGCCGGGCCGCCTGGACCGTTTTTCCTTCGTCGAGGGGCTGGTGCTGGACGGCCTGTTCATCATCGGCCTGTCCTACCTGGGCCGCGATGTGCTGCCGGGCCATCCGGTAGTCGTGGCGGGGCTGTTGCTGTCGGTCCGCTACCTGGCCGAGATCGTGCTGAGTGCGGTGGGTGGCGACCTGGCCGAGCGCTATGGCGCCGAAGTGCTGCTCGTGGGTTTCGCCGTGCTCACGTCGCTGGCCCTGGTGGGTTTTGGCCTGGGGTGGCTGTGGACCAGCGCACTGGCCATCGTGACTTTGCGGGCCCTGTTGCTGCCGCTGTTGCCACCGCTGGTGGCGCGCCGCACGCCGGGGCCGGGGCGCATCCAGGCGCTGGCGACGCGGTCGGTCTGGCGGGACCTGGGCGCCGGTGCGGGCCCGGTGTTGGCGGGGGTGCTGCTGCCCATTGCGCCGTCCGCCTGGGTGTATGGCGTCGCAGCCTTGTTGCTGTCGGCCACGGCCATCGCCTGCTGGGCGCCTCGCGGCGATGGATAAGGCACGCAGCGGCCACCGCCCCCTTTTCACAAACCTCTGCTTTGGAGAATTGCCCTTGAACATTCACACCACCCTGATCCGCTGTGCCGGTGGCACGGTCGACCTGCCCGCGCGGCCCATGAACCACCGCGGCGATGGCGGGCATGTGCTGGTCCACCCGCCGCGCCCCGTCTGGGAACGCAGCGAGCTGACGCCCGAAGAGCTGGCGCATTGGTCGTGCCTGGTGGCCGCAACGGGCAGGGCCATGCTCGACACCTTGCCGCAGCTTGCCGGTGGCTGCCTGAACTACTGGGAGGCGGGCAACAACGCGCTGAACCCACTGGCCCATCCCCAGGGGCCGAAAACCCCCGCGCTGCACCGCAAGATGCACCTGCATGTGTTCGGTCGAAGCCCCCGGGCCACCCACCCGGACTGGCTGTGGGGCGAGCCGCCCCGGTTTCCGGCATTTGCGCAGTCTGAGGCTTGGACCGCGCAGTTCACGCGGCTGGAGGACCAAGAAGGCGCCGCGCTGGGTGCGCGCATTCAGGTGTTGCTGGATACGCGGTACGCACTGAGTCTGGTGGGCTGACGACACCTGAATACAAAGATTTGCTATTAAAAATATAGCTATCAGTGCTTTATGGTGAAGCGCTAGGCCGAATTTTTATGCAAACTCTTTTGTCGCGGGTACTACGCCACCGCAGGCCGCCGGTTCACCAGCACGATGCCCGCCGCCACCAGCACCAGTGCCGCTACCAGCCCCGGTGTGACCGGTTCGCCCAGCCACAGCGCGCCAAACAGCAGCGCAAACACGGGCGTGAGGAACACAAACACCGAAATCTTGGTCGCCGGGTAGTGCGCCAGCATCCACATCCAGGCCAGGTAGCTCACAAACGCGCCCACCAGGGCCTGCACCAGCAGCGAGCCCCAGGCAAACGCGCTGAACTGCCAGACCCAGGCCTCGCCCAGGCCCAGCGACAGCACTGGCAGCACGGCCGTGCTCACCGCCACTTGATAGAAAAGTTGCTTGGCGGGGGCCACACGCGCCAGCGGTGTGGTGCGGATGACCACCGTGGTCAGCGCCCACATCAGGCCCGCGGCCAGCCCGAGCAGATCGCCCAGCCATGCCTGGGGCAGGGCGGCATTGGCAGGGCCCAGCAACCCGTCCCCCAGCGCCAGCCCCACGCCCGCAAACGCGGCAGCCAGGCCCAGCCACTGCCAGCCCTGCAGCCGCTCGCCGGGGATGAAGCGCGGCAGCAGTAACGCCACCCAGAACGGCGAGGCATACAAAAACACCGTGAGCCGAGAGGCGGTGGTGTACTGCAGGCCCAGGTAGATACACGCAAACTCGCCCGCAAACAGCGCCCCGGCCAACAGCCCGGCGCGGTCCGCCCCGGCGGGCTCGGCCGCTGCCGACAGCCGCACACCGCGCCACAGGCACCAGGCCGCCACCGCCACCGTGGCCAGTGCAAAGCGCACAAAGGCCTGGAACACGGGCGCCACCTCGGCCACTGTGGCCTTGACCAGCACCTGCTGGAAGCCCCAGAACATGCAGCACGCGAGCAGCAGGGAGATGGCGAGGGAGTCGAGGTGGGTTTTGCGGGCAGACAGGGACATCGGTCGATTATGAAAGGCAAGCCGTGAGCTTCAGGTCGCCTGTGTGCCGTGACCTTCTGGCCCTGCGCAGCGCCGCGGCGACGACAGGCAACGCTAAGCGTGGGTAGTTGGTCCTACAGCGGTTGCGCTTTTGGCGGACGCTGCCAGGCGGGTGATCTGGTTAGTGTGTGGCTTTCGGGTACGCACCAACTCTGCACCACCCTGCGGCGAAAGCCCTTGCCTTTGCCCTTCAAAGATCCAACATGAACGTATCCCACACAGATCCGGACCGCGCCGAGCCAAGGAGCGAAGGGCAAAGGCATGGACGGCACAAGGACCGGCTGCTGTCCGGCGCTGCACTGCTGGTTTTGGTTGTCCTGCTGCTGGGGTTTATGCGGCTGTGGCCAGCGATGCAGCAGCCATCGCAGACCACAGGAGCGCTGTCCTTGGGCGCCGACTTGGCGAACCCTATAGACACATCAGCTGCGAAGGTCGCGTCGCCAGCGCCGCAGCCAACCCAGGTACCGCGCAGGGCACAGTTCGGTAAGGAGCCCGCCTCGGCCGAAGCCCGCCAGATCGCGGCGTGGGCTTTGCACTCGGGTGACAACCAGAACCGCGCGGTCGTGGTGGTCGACAAAATGCACGCAAAGGTCTATGTGTTTAACCGCGACGGTGCGCTCCAGGGCGCGGCCCCGGCGCTGATGGGGTCGGCCATCGGCGACCACACCGTTCCCGGCGTGGGGGACAAGCCCGTCGGCCAGGTACTGCCCGAAGAACGCACCACCCCCGCAGGCCGGTTCGTTGCCGAAACCGGTTTGAACGCCAATGGCGAAGACGTGGTTTGGGTGGACTACGACGCGGCGGTCTCCATGCACCGAGTGCGGGCCAACGTCAAAGCCGAGCGTCGGTTGGAGCGGCTGGCCTCCAGCACCGCCGCAGACAACCGTATCTCCTTCGGTTGCATCAACCTTCCAGTCTCTTTCTACGAAAAAGTGCTGAGCCCCCTGGTGCGTGGCATGGGCGCTGTGGTGTACGTGCTGCCCGAGACACAACCGGCAGCCGCTTTTTTTTGGCGCCTATGACCTGCCTGCGCAGTGATGCCCATTGACCCACGGTGTGTGCGGGCTTGTTGAACAGGGTGTTTTCGGACTGCGATGGCAAGACCCACACCGTGCAGGCCCGTCCCTGTCCGACATGCGCTGCGGTCTCAAGCTGACGTAGCGCCAGCCGCAAACAACTAGCCTGGGTACAGCTGGCGATGTTGCTGGCGATTTCCAAATTCACCACACACCAAGGAGTCTCCACATGACTGCATCGAACACACTCAAGACATTGCTCGCGGGCCTGGCTGCCGTCGCCGTTGTGGGCACCGCTATGGCGCAGGGCACGCCACCCACCACCGCAAGCCCCAACGCTGCCACGGGCGCCGGCCAGCAAAGCTCGCAAGGCACGCCGATGGGCACCACGGGCGTTGGCGGTGGGGGCGCCGCGACGGCGACCACGCAAGCCGCTCCAGCACCTGCCGCTGCAGCCCCCGTAACCACAGACAGGACCATGTCGGGCTCCGGCGGTGCGACAACCCGCCCCATGCGCGCTGACCGCAACTAAGCCGGGGAACCCTGGCAATAGCAAGAATGCCGGGTACGCCCGGCTTTTTTGTGGGTGAGGGCGCGCGAACAGTGCAAACACGCCGTGAACAAGCGCTTACGTGGCCCCACGGTACACTTTGCGCCTTCTGAAACGGTTCCCGCGCTCCTTTCCACACCCCATTCATGGCCCTTACGACGGCGGCCCAGGCCCGCACCAGCTTTGACCTCAAGAGCGCATCGCTGCCCGTGGTGGCCGTGGTGCTCAAGACCACCGACGCCGCGCAGTTCGCCGCCGACCTGGCCGAGCGCGTGGCCGACGCCCCGGGCTTTTTTGACAACGACCCCGTGCTGATCGACCTGGCCGCCGTGCGCGAGGCCGAGGCGCCCATCGACTTTGCCGCCATCGTGGCCGAACTGCGCAGCCGCAGCACCCTGCCCGTGGCCGTGCGCGGGGGCAACCCCGCCCAGATGGACGCTGCGCGCGCCGCAGGGCTGGCGGTAGCGCCCGATGCACCGCCTGCCCGTGCGGAGGCTCCCGCCCCCGAGGTGCGCGAGGTCATTCGCGAAGTCGTGCGCGAGGTGGAGGTCGTTCGCGAAGTGCCCCTGCCAGGCCCCGGCACCGTGGTGGTGGACAAGCCCCTGCGCTCCGGCCAGCAGGTGTATGCGCGCGGCGCCGACCTGGTCGTGATGGCCGTGGTGAGTTTTGGCGCCGAAGTCATTGCCGACGGCAACATCCACGTCTATGCCCCGCTGCGCGGCCGTGCGATTGCTGGCGCGCGGGGCAACACCGAAGCACGTATTTTTTCGACCTGCCTGGAGCCGCAGCTGGTCTCCATCGCGGGCATCTACCGCACCACCGAGACCGAGTTGCCCGCCGATGTGCGTGGCAAGCCCGCCCAGGTGCGGCTCGACGGCGAGAAGCTCATCATCGAGCCGCTTGCCTGAGTTCCCATTTCATTCGTACCAACCCCACAGAGAATCAGCAACACATGGCCAAAATCGTCGTCGTGACCTCCGGCAAGGGTGGCGTGGGCAAGACCACCACCAGTGCCAGCTTTGCCACCGGCCTCGCCCTGCGCGGCCACAAGACTGCCGTGATCGACTTTGACGTCGGCCTGCGCAACCTCGACCTCATCATGGGCTGCGAACGCCGCGTGGTGTATGACCTGATCAACGTGATCCACGGTGAGGCCAACCTGAACCAGGCGCTCATCAAGGACAAGCAGTGCGACAACCTGTTCGTGCTGGCCGCCAGCCAGACGCGCGACAAGGATGCGCTCACGCAAGACGGCGTGGAAAAGGTGCTCAAGGACCTGGCCGAGATGGGCTTTGAGTACATCGTCTGTGATTCGCCCGCCGGCATCGAAAGTGGCGCGCTCATGGCCATGCACTTTGCCGATGAGGCGCTGCTGGTGACCAACCCCGAAGTCTCGTCGGTGCGCGACTCCGACCGCATCCTGGGCATGCTGGGCAGCAAGACCAAGCGTGCGATTGAAGGCGGTGAGCCCATCAAGGAGCACCTGCTCATCACGCGCTACAACCCCAGCCGCGTGCAGGACGGCCAGATGCTGAGCCTGGAAGACATCCAGGACATCCTGCGCATCAAGCTGATCGGCGTGATCCCCGAGTCGGAAGTGGTGCTGCAGTCGTCCAACCAGGGCACGCCCGCCATCCATGCCCAGGGCACTGATGTGTCCGAGGCCTACAAGGATGTGATCGACCGCTTCCTGGGTGCCACCGACAAGCCGCTGCGTTTCATCGATGCGGAAAAGCCAGGCTTCTTCAAACGCCTGTTCGGGAGCAAATAAGCCATGGCTTCTTTCCTGTCCTTCCTGCTCGGCGAGAAGAAGAAAACCGCCAGCGTCGCCAAAGAGCGCCTGCAGATCATCCTGGCGCACGAGCGCAATGGCCGCAACGCCGCCGAGCCCGACTACCTGCCTGCGCTGCAGCGCGAGCTGGTGGCCGTGATCTCCAAGTACGTCAAGATCAACCCCGAAGACCTCAAGGTGCACCTGGAGCGCCAGGACAACCTGGAAGTCCTGGAAGTCAAGATCGAGCTGCCCGATACGGTGCGTTGAAGGTTCGGTTTCGAGCAAAATTGGGCTCTGGCGCTTATCTGGTAAGCGCCAGCAGCTATCAAAATTGATGAATCCAGTGGGGCCTGGCTAGCGCGCGTGTTTTGCCCACTTGCCCGCCAGCGCCTGCGCAATGCTCAGCCCGCGCTGCCCGGGCACCAGCGTGGCGGTCTCTCCTGCGGCGATGGTGCCAGGCTTGTCCACCGCAAGGTAGTAGCCGCAGCACCCGGCCAGGGCCATGGTGCGGCCCGCCTGCGCAAAACCCATGACGGCGTTGAACTTGAAGCACGGCTCGCGCGGTGCACTCACCCGCAGCACGCAGTGGGGGAAATGCCATTCGTCGCCCACAAACACATCCGCTTCCAGCGGCCCGTCGATCGTGAGGTTCTCGCCCATGAAACCCGGCGGCAGCGTTTCATCGAACAGGCTCACGCCCCGTTCGCGGCGTTGGGCCTGCCAGAACGCGTAGTGGGCGGCGGGGTAGGCGTATACGGCCTTGCCCAGGCCACCATGCACGCTCGGGTCGGCCTGCTCGTCGCCTGCCAGCCCTAGCGGGCCCACAGCCACGGGGCCGGTGACGGGGGCCTTGCCGATGGCAGTGAGCACCGAGCGCTCGCCCACCTTCAGGCGCCGGGCCAGGCCGATGTTCACGTGGCGCACGACCACGGTGGGGGTCGTCACAGCGGGTGCTCGGTGTAGAACTTGCCACCGTGGTACAGCAGGGGCGAGATGCCTTCTCGGTGTTCACAGCGCTCGACCTCGCCCACAAAGATGGTGTGGTCGCCCTCCTTGTACTGGCTGCGGTTGAAGCACTCGAACGTGGCGGCTGCCCCGGCCAGAAGCGGGGCGCCGCTGATGCCGGGCCGGTGTTCCAGGCCTGCCCAGCGGTCGATGCCGCGCGTGGCAAAACGCTCGGCCAGCGCCTTCTGGTCTGCGGCCAGCACGTGGATGGCGTAGTGCGAGCCATCGGCAAAGGTGGGCAAGGTGCTGGCGCCGTGCGACAGGCTCCACAGCACCAGCGGGGGTGCCAGCGACACCGAATTGAAGGAACTGGCCGTGAGCCCCACCAGGTCGCCCGCAGCCGTGCGGGCCGTGACGATGGTCACGCCCGTGGCAAACATGCCCAGCGCATCGCGAAACTCGCGCGTGGAGAAGCTCGGTGGCAGGGCGAGGGTGGGGCGGGGGAGCGAAGGGTTCACAAAAGCGGTGCCAGCGGTGGCAGCATGGGGGAGCAACTATTATCAGGCGCCACCCACCACCGCGCTGTTGCGGGGTTTACTGGTTTTTCCACCGCATGGCCGTCCTACCTACCTTCACCACCCTGGGCTCCGGCCCCACCGTGCTCCTGCTGCACGACGCCGATGGCGACCACCTCACCTTTGCCCCCCAGGTGGAAACGCTGGCCACGGCCGGTTACCGCGCCGTGGCCTGGAACATGCCGGGCTATGGCCGCAGCGCGCCCGTGGAGCCGTACACCTTCAAGGCGCTGGCGCAGAGCTGCCTAGCCTTGATCGACGCCCTGCAGGGAGGCCCCGTGACCCTGGTGGGGCACGGCATGGGCGCCATGGTGGCGCTGGAGGCCGCCGTGCGCAGCCCGTCGCAGGTGCGCCGCCTGCTGCTCTGTGCAGGTGGGCCGGCGCTGGATGCGCAGGCCATGGATGACTGGGTGGCGCCCCGCTTGGGTGCTCTGAAGGCGCTGGACGCCGGTGGCAGTATGGAGCAGCTGGCGCAGACGCTGGTGCCCCAGTTCATCGGCACCGGTGCGTTGCCCGAAGGGGTGCGGCTGGCCAGCCACGCGCTGGGCCAGGTGTATCCAGGGGCCTACCGGCGCGCGCTGGAGGCCTTGTCCACGTTTGATCGCGGAGCCTCTGCCTTGGCGCAGCTGGCCATACCCGCGCTGCTGGTGGGGGGCGAGCTCGACCGCTGCACACCGCCGGCTGCCCTGGAGGCACTGGCCCAGGTGATGCCCGATGCGCAGACGGTGTTGTTGCCCCACATCGGGCACTGGCCGCAACTGGAGGACCCGGAGGGTTTCGATGCCGCGCTGCTGGACTTTCTGGCGCAGCGGCGGGTGCTGCACTGAGTTCGCCCCACCCGGCGTGGCCGATTTTTCGGCCCTTCAAACGTTTCTTTTTCCCTGCCATGCCCTGGCGCCACCGGGCGGGTTCGCGCGGGTCTGATTGCTCCTCTTGTTTTATGTGGTTTGCCCTGAAAAAAATACTGTCTGCGCTGCTGCTGCCCCCGGTGTCCAGCATCCTGCTGGCGCTGGTGGGGCTGTGGATCGCGCGCTACCACCGCCGCACGGGCATCACGGTGGTGGTACTGTCACTGCTGTCGGTGCTGGTGCTGTCCTGGCCGCCGGTGTCGGACGCGCTGGTGCGCAGCCTGGAGCGCTATCCGGCGGTCGTCCCCAAGGACTTGCCTTCGTCAAAGGTGCAGGCCATCGTCGTGCTGGGCGGCGGCGCCGACACGGTGGCGCCTGAATACGGCGTGGACGTGCTCAGCCGGGGCGCGCGTGAGCGGGTGCGCTACGCCGTGTACCTGCAGCAGCAGACCGGGCTTCCCATCCTGGCCACGGGGGGCTCCACCGGCGGCACGCGGGCCGAAGCGCTGGTGATGAAAGATGTGGTGGAGCGTGAGTTCAGGGGCCGGGTGCGGTGGACCGAGGTGGAATCCCTTGACACCCGCAGCAACGCCGAAAGATCTGCCGTGTTGCTCAAGGCCGCTGGCATCGAGCGCATTGCGCTCGTCACCCACGGCTGGCACATGGTGCGCGCGGCCAAGACCTTCGAGCGCGCCGGTCTGCAGGTCCTGCCCGCGCCCATGGGCTTCAAGGGCGGCCAGGCGCGCAAGCTGTACCGGGTGTTGCCGCGCGCCTCCGCGCTGGCCGACAGCAGCCTGGCGCTGCATGAATGGCTGGGCATCCTGGCCCAGCACGGGTCGCTGGATCGCTAAGCCGTCAAGCTGCGGCCGGTGTCAGTAGAAAACGGCTGGCTGCCTCCATCGCCTGCGCATCGGCCTGCACCGCGCCCGGTGGCCCGCCCTTGCCCCACAGGGCGCCGCCCCAGGTCATCGACAGGAACTGCGCGCACAGCGCCACGGAATCGATCATGGGCTGGGCCTTGGTGCGGTCGCCGCTGGTGGTGACAAGCGCCAGCGTCTTGGAGGCCATCGGCTCCTTGAAGGCCAGGCCGGGGACGCGCATCCACGCGCTCCAGTGGTCCAGGTAGGTCTTGAGCGGCGAGGGAATGCTGTACCAGTAAACCGGCGCCACAAAGACGATGTGCGTGGCTGCCAGCGTGGCGTCGAGCAAGGTCTTCATGTCGCCTTCGGGCGGTGCATAGGTACCCGAGGTGTGGCGCTGGTCCACGAAGGGCGGCAGGTTCATGCGGGCCAGGTGGTGCCAGGTTTGCGCAGTACCGGCAGGGAGTGCGGCGGCGGCCTGGCGCGCCAGCCATTCGGTATTGCCGGTGTGGCCTGGTTCGCGGGTTGAGGTGGTGAGAAAGAGGTAGTGCGGTGCGGTGGGCGTGGTCATGGTGCCATCGTAGCGCCGCCCCCCAGACCCGCGCCGGGTGCCAGGGTTGCGATGCACAGCTCCACCAGCGCCTGCTCGAATTCGGGGCTGTCCAGCAGGGGCGACTGTTCCAGCGATGCCGCCCGCACCGCGCCCATGAAGGCGCGGGTGAGCACAAACAGCTGGGTTGCCGAGGGTGCGGGCATCTGCTGCTCTTGCGCCACACGCTGCAGGTGCAGGGCCAGCCGCTCGCTGGCGCCGCGCACCGAGATCAGCACGGACGCGCGGTAGTCGAGCTTCCACGACAGGCGGGCAAGTGCGCGCCCTTCCTGGGGGCCGCCGCCAAAGGCCTGCAGGTAGTGGCGCACATACCCGCGCACCTGCTGCTCGGGCGTCCAGCCTTCGGTGCGGGCCTGGGCGAGCAGGGCGTCCAGCTCCAGCATCACCCGGTCGCAATGCTGGTCGAGCATGGCCAGGAGGATGGCTTCCTTGCTGGGAAAGTACTGGTAGAGCGAGCCCACGGACACACCCGCAACCTCGGCGATGCGGTTGGTGGTGAGCGCGTCCTCGCCCTGGGTGGCCACGATGCGTGCGACGGCTCCGAAGATGGCATCGACTGTGAACTGCGAGCGTTCCTGGCGGGGCGAACGGCGGGGGGCGGAGGAGGCAGGGGGCATGGAAAACCTGAGCGCAATGCGAGTAGGCGGAGACGGCGCTGCTGCCTATTCTGCCGCCAGTCCCTTGCAACATCCGGAGAAAACCTTCATGCACGCAACCAGCCAACTCGCCCTGGGAGCCGCCGCCGTCGGCCTGGCTGGCACCTGGGCATGGCGCCAGCGCCTTGCGCTGCGGGCCGTGCACCGCGCCAGTGCCATCGCGCTGGCATTGTTCCTGGCGGCCCACTTGCTGGGCCACCTGGCGGGGCTGGCCGGAGCGGCAGCGCACCAATCCGTGCTGCAAGCCCTGCGCCTGATCTATCGCCAGCCGTTGGTCGAAGGCGTGCTGCTTGGCTGTCTGCTGTTCCAGATGGGCAGCGGCCTCACCTTGCTGTGGCGCGGGCGGGGCCGGCGCCGTGGGGGCGTGGCGTGGATGCAGGCCATCTCGGGGGGCTACCTGGCGCTGTTCCTGGTGATCCATGTGACGGCCGTCTTGGCGGGCCGGTTTCAGGGCGTGGACACGAACCTGCAGTTTGCAGCGGCGGGCATGCACACACCGCCCTGGCAGTGGTTCTTTGGCCCGTACTACTTTTTCGCAGTATTCGCGCTGGGCACGCACGTGGGTTGCGCTTTGTACTGGAACCTGCCAGAGCCTCTGCGGGCGCGAGCGTTGGTGGGGGCCATGCTGGCGGGCTGGATGCTGGCTGTTTGTTTGGTGGTGTTGCTGGCGGGCGGATTCCATGCACTGGAGATTCCGGCCCGTTACCTGGCCCCCCTGGCCGGGCTCGCAGGTCGGGGTTGAAGGGGGGCCAGAGCATCCGCGCTGCCTGCGGTCTTTGCGGTTTATGCGCCGGCCTGGCTTCGCAGCCAAGCTCTCACGCCCGCGACGACCTCCGGTGCGCGTTGCTTGCGCGGAGCCACCAGGTAGTAGCCGGCGCCCGTGTGTGCTTCTTCCTCAAACACCTTGGCCAGCCGACCGGTGGACAGGCCCTGCGCCACAAAATCTTTCTGCACCAGCGCGAGCCCCTGGCCGGTCAGGGCCGCGTCGATCGCGAGCGTCGTCTGGTTGAACCAGATGGCCTGCGGTGTGGGATCTGAAGCCCCGGGAGCGGGCGGTGTGTGCTGCGCAAGGTAGTCGGCCCATGGAGACTGGGAGTCGTGCAGCAGCACGTAGCGGCCGATGTCACCCGCGGTGCCGGGTGGCCCCGAGCGGCGCAGCAACAGCGGGCTGCCCACCGCCACCAGGCACTCTTCGAACAGGAGATCGGCAGTGAGCCCCGGGCCGAATGGGGGGCGGCCGTACCGCACCGCCAGGTCCACGGCCTCGGTCTGAAAGTGCGACAGGTGCTCGGTCGCCAGGATCCGCAGATCAACCCCAGGGTGAAGGCGCGTGTAGTCCGCCAGCCGTGGGATGAGCCACTTGGTGGCGAAGGTCGGAGTGACGCTGACCGTCACATGCAGGGGCTCGGGCCGCAGGCCCTGTGTGGCATCGGCCAGCATCTCGAACGCGCGCCGCACCCCGGTGGCGTAGCGCTGGCCGTTGTGGGTCAACACGAGGGTGCGCGGGTGCCGCTCGAACAGCTTGAGGCCCAGCTCCGCCTCCAGCGCACGAATCTGCTGCGCCACGGCGCCCTGGGTCACGCCCAGCTCCAGCCCGGCCAGCCGAAAGTTGAGATGGCGGCTGGCGGCCTCGAACGCTCGCAGCGCATTGAGAGAGGGCATGGGGCCCAACGGGGAGGTCATGGGTGTAGATTTTCTACTGGATCGAAGCACGGCGGCTGCTCCGTCCGGTCGTCCAAAACATAAAGGATACGAAACAATTGCCAGATGCCGGTGTGCGGCATCCAAGGACGATCATGGCAGTAGAAAAAGTAGCGCTCATCACTGCGGGCGGCACCGGCGTTGCCCCTGCCACCGCCCGCCGGTTGGCAGAGGATGGTTTTCAGGTCGGCATTCTTTCGTCGTCGGGCAAAGGCGAGGCCTTGGCCCAGGAACTCGGAGGCGTTGGCGTCACGGGGTCCAGCCAGTGCCTGGCGGATCTGGGCCGCCTGGTGGATCTGGCGCAAGCCCGCTGGGGCCGGGTCGATGTGCTCATCAACAGCACCGGCCATGAACCGCGCGCGCCTTTGTTGTCTCTGGCGGATGAGCGGTGGCTGCAGGGGACGGACACCTATCTGCAGAGCGTGATCCGGCCCACGCGGCTGGTGGCCCCCTTGATGCAAGCGCAGCGTGGTGGCGTGATCGTGAATCTGTCGTCAGCCTGGGCGGTGGACCCGAGCGCGCTGTTTCCGACATCGGCGCTGGTGCGCGCCGGGCTGGCTTCATTCACACGGATCTTTATCGACAGCTATTCGCGGCACAACATCCGCATGAACAACGTGCTGCCGGGCTGGATCGACACCTTGCCCGTGTGGGAAGAGCGCCGCACCGCCGTGCCCCTGCAGCGGTATGGGCAGGCCGCCGAAGTGGCCGCGACCATCGCGTTCCTAGCTTCGGAAGGGGCGGCCTATATCAACGGGCAGAACCTGCGGGTGGACGGCGGACTCGCGCTGGCCACCTGAGTGCCCGCGCAACGAGCGGGTTGGTGGGATGGACCCACCCCAACCCGGGCAGGCTGTGTGGGTGCTCTCAGGCGGCCAGCGCCGTGGCCGATGCGCGCCGTGCAGATCCTTGGTGGCCCAGGAAGCCGAAGTTCATCGCGGGCTGTTCGCCGCTGATCAGCTCGGCCAGCGCCTTGCCCGAACCTGCACCGTGTGTCCAGCCCAGCGTGCCGTGGCCCGCGTTCACCCAAAGCTTGCCCACGCGGGTCTGCCCGATGAACGGGATGTTGGTGGGGGTGGCCGGGCGCAGGCCGGTCCAGTACTGCGGGTCGCCGCCTTGTTCGGGCGTGCGGGTGTCGCACACGCCGGGCAGGATGGCCTCGATGCGGCGCGAGAGCATGTGGCAGCGTGCGCGCGCCAGGGAGCTGTCGAGCGTCAGGTCCCAGCCATTGAGTTCGATGGTGCCCGCCACGCGCAGGTAGTTGCCCAGGCGGCTCATGGCGATCTTCTTGCCGTCGTCGATGGTGGAGACCATGGGCGCGCCCTCGGGCTTGAGCAGCGGGAACGTGGCGCTGTAGCCCTTGCCAGGGTAGATCGGCAGGTCCACGCCCACGCTGCGCAGCAACGGTGCGCTGTACGAGCCGCAGGCGACGACGACGGCGTCGGCCTTCAATATGAAGTCTTTTTTGCCGCCAGCGCTTGTCTGTTTTGGCATGACAGCTACTGAATCAATAGCATTGCCGATTTTGTTCAGGCGCAGCACATCGTGGCCGTAGAGGAACTGCGCCCCGCGTGCCATGCAGCGGCGGGCCAGCTCCTGGGTGAACACGCGGGCGTCGCCGCTTTCGTCGGTGCTGGTGTAGGTGCCGCCGGTGATCTTGTCGCCGTAGGCCTTGAACGCGGGCTCGATCTTGAGCAGTTCGTCGCGGCTGACCAGGCGGCGCTGCACGCCGTGCTTGCGCATGAGCTCCACCGCGTGGCCGGCGGCGTCAAAGGACTTCTGGTCTGTGTAGAAGTGGGCAATGCCGCGTTCGAGCCGGTTGTATTCGATGCCCGTGGTGCTGACCAGATCCTTGAGCGCGGCATGGCTGTAGGCGCCCAGCGCCACGATCTGCTGCACATTGCGCTCGAACGCGGCGTCGTTGCACTGCGCCAGGAACTGCAGGCCCCAGCGCCACTGCTGCCAGTCCATCTGCGGGCGAAACAGCAGCGGGGCTTCCTTGTCGAACATCCACTTGAGCGCCTTGAGCGGCGCCTCGCGGTTGGCCCAGGGCTCGCAGTAGCTCACCGAGATCTGTGCTGCATTGGCAAAACTGGTTTCGAGCGCAGCATCGGGCTGGCGGTCGACCACGATGACCTCGTGACCGCGTTCAAGCAGGTGCCACGCCGTGCTGATGCCGATGATGCCGGCGCCGAGAACAATGGTTTTCATATGCGTAATGCCTTGTGAGCCTTTGCGTGCCACCCGCCCCAGTGCGGGACACGATGGGGCGCAGTGTGCGCGACATTGCATTCAACTAAAAGCAAAATTAAACTTACTCCAAAAACATCAGCGCACCTAATAAACGGTGCGGTAGAGACAACCCTCTTTTGTTCGAGCCCGAGACCATGAGCACCTACGATCCCGCCGCCCTGGAATGCCTTGCCGCCATCGTTGAAGAGGGCGGCTTCGAGCGCGCTGCGCAGCGCCTGAACGTCACACAGTCGGCCGTCTCACAGCGCCTGCGCGCCCTGGAGGCGCAGGTGGGCTCGGTGCTCATCGTGCGCAGCCGACCCCTGCGGCCCACGTCGGCCGGGCAGCTGCTGCTCAAGCACACCAAGCAGATGCGCCTGCTGCGCGCAGACCTGGAGCGCGACCTGCACGAGCTGGCGCCCAGCGCCCCGGGCGGCACGCGCGAGGATGAGCGCATCTCGATTGCCATCAACGCCGACAGCATCGCCACCTGGGCGATGGGCGCGCTGCACGAGCTGGTGCGCCAGCGCCTGCCGCTGGAAATCATCGTGGACGACCAGGATTTCACGCAGGAATGGCTGCGCTCAGGCCAGGTGCTGGGCTGTGTGACCACGCTCAAGCAAGCGCTGCGTGGGTGCAAGATGGTGCCGCTGGGCGCCATGCACTACGTGGCCGTGGCGTCGGCCAGCTATGCGGAGCAGTACTTGCCCCAGGGGCTCACGCCGCACAACTTTCGCGAGGTGTCGTTCCTGTCGTTCAACCGCAAGGACGACATGGCTGCCGAGTTTGTGGCGCGTGCATTCGGGCTCAAGCGCGTGGCACTCAATCACCTGTTCGTGCCGGGTTCCGAGGCGCAGATGCGCGCCGTGGCCGCAGGCTGGGCCGTGGGTGTGATGCCCGAGCTGATGGCGCGCGAGGCGCTGGCGGACGGCAGCATGGTGAATCTGGCACCGGGCCGCTCTCTGCCCATCCAGCTGTACTGGCACTGCTGGAACCTGGAGTCGGCCGTGCTGGACGCCCTGACGGCGGCCCTGACCGCCACCGCCGCGCGGACGCTGGAAGCGCCTGCGGCATGATTCCTGCAGGGTAAAACGTGAACGACGTAGTTGTATTGCAACTTAGTCATTTATTTTTTTACTGCAATGTATAAAATACAAGCCATGCAAACGCCGCAACCCAAAGTTTCGTTCAAAGAGCAGATGCACCAGGCGCGCGAGGATGCCATCCTCCAGTCCACCTGCCAGCTCCTGGGCGAAAAGGCCTTCGATGCCATGACCATGGACGACGTGGCCAATGCCGTGGGCATTGCCAAAGCCAGTCTGTACAAGCACTTCTGCAGCAAGGAGGAGCTGTGCAGCGCCGCCATGGTGCAGATTCTGGGCCGTGTGCAGGCCTACCTGGCAGATCTGCCCACCGAGATGCCCCCGCTTGAAAAGCTCCATGCGCTGGTGCGCTGGTCGCTGGAGCGGCTGCTGAGCAACGAAATGCCGCTGCTGCCCAGCCGCAACTCCACGCTGCGCGCGGTGCTGATGGCCAACAAGGACTACCTCAACGGCCTCGTGGCCGTGAGCGACCAGATTGGTGAATGGATCACCCAGGCCCAGGCACAGGGCGTGATCAGCCCCACCTTGCCGCCGCTGGTGGTGCTCTACACGTTGTATGCGCGCGCCTGCGACCCGGTGGTGAGTTTTCTCAAGGAAGGCGGCCAGTATTCCGATGCGGAAATCGTGGATCTGGTGGTGCGCACCTGTTTCGACGGGCTGGCAGCGCGGTAGTCGCGTCTCCTTTCCAGCGTTTCGTACGCACCCAAAAAAGAAAGCCCGGCATGCCGGGCTTTCTTGCGTGGGGCTCACGGGGCTCACAGCCACCGGCTTACTTGGGCAGGATCACCTTGTCCACGACATGGATCACACCGTTGCTGGTGAACACGTCGGCCATGGTGATGTTGCTGGTGCGCAGGTTCTGGTCGGTGATCACGAGGCTTGCGTTCACCGTGAAGGTTTGTCCCTGGACAGTGGCAATGGCGGTATTGATAGGGACCTCGGCCTTGAGCACGCGCGCGGGTACCACGTGGTAGGTCAGTACCGTGGTCAGCAGCGCAGTGTCCGCCAGCAGGGCTTCCTTGGTCACCCCCAGCTCGGCCAGCAGCGCTGCAAACGCGGCGTTGGTCGGCGCAAACACCGTGAACGGGCCGGCTCCTTGCAAGGTGGTGGCCAAGCCGGCCGCCACCACGGCTTCCACCAGGATGCTGAAGTCCGGCAGCGCCGAGGCGGTGGCGACGATGTCCTTGTTGGCTGGCAGCAGCACGCGGTCCACCAGATGCACCACGCCGTTGCTGGCCTGGATGTCCGTGGCCGTGATGGTGGAAACGCGGTTGCGACCATCGGTGATCTTCAGGCCGTTGGCCGACTCGATCTTGAAGAAGCCGCCTGACACGGGCGTGATGGCCTTGCCCAGGGGGACGTCTGCACGCGGGACCCTGCTGCCGAGCACGTGGTAGGTCAGTACCGCTGTCAGCAGGGGCTTGTCGGCCAGCAGGGCCTCCTTGGTCACGCCCAGCTCGCTGAGCAACGCTGCAAAGGCGGCGTTGGTCGGGGCGAAAACCGTGAGCATGCCGGTGCTCAGAGTGGGCGCCAGACCGGCGGCGACCACTGCTTCGACGAGGATGCTGAGGTCAGGATTGTTCTGGGCGACTTCGACGATGTTGCGCTGGGGCTCATCGTCGCCGCCGCCACAGGCCTGCAACAAGGTGGCGCTGGCGCCCACGGCGGCGGCCAGCAAGACGGTACGGCGGTTGAATGCGGTGTTCATGGGGCTTCTCCTCGCTAGTGGATGGTGGTGGAAGGGACGAGCGGTTAGTCCGCGGGCTTACTTGGGCATCAGAACGGTGTCGATGGCGTGGATCACGCCATTGCTGGCAGCCACATCGGTCGCGATGACTTTGGACTGGTCCACCATCACGCCCATGCTGGTGGACACGGTGATCTCCTGGCCCTGCACGGTCTTGACCTTTCCGGCCTTGACGTCCTTGGCCATTACCTTGCCGGGGACCACGTGGTAGGTCAGCACCTTGGTCAGTGCGGCCTTGTCAGCCAGCAGGCCGTCCAGGGTGGCCTTGGGGATCTTGGCGAAAGCCTCGTCGGTGGGCGCAAACACCGTGAAGGGGCCTGGGCCCTTGAGGGTGTCCACCAGGCCCGCAGCCTGCACGGCCGCCACCAGGGTCTTGAAATTACCCGCCTTCACGGCGGTATCGACAATGTCCTGGGCCATCACGGTGAAGGTGGCGCCTGCGGTCAGGGCCAATGCGATCAGGGTTTTTTTCATGGGTCGTTCCTCGGTTTCGATGGAAATGACACGCCAGGATGGGCGCAGGGAGAATGTATAACCAATTGGTCGTTAAGTAAACCAACAAGTTATATTGTAACCGATTGGTTTCATTTGGGCAAAAAAAAGCCCTGCCGGAGCAGGGCTTTGGTGGTGGGCCGGGCTGTTTGTGGTGCGGCTTAGCGAACGATCAGCAATGGCACCTTGCAATGGGCCAACACCTGTGTGGTGACCGAGCCCATGACCAAGGTAGCCAAGGCTCCATGGCCGTGGGAGCCCATCACCAGCAGGTCGAACTTGCCGCTGTCAGCCACCTTGGCGATGTTCTCACCCACGGCGCCCACCTTGACGACGCGCTTGGCGTCCACACCATGGCGCGCCAGGAATTTGCAAACGGGCGACAGGATTTTTTCCGCCTCTTCGGCGTGGTAGCTGTCCACCACTTCCTTGCCCAGAGCGGCGCGCGCGCGTGTCGGCAGCGGGGCCTGCACGGTGAGCGCGGTGTACTGGTGGTTGCCACCGAGCAGCTCCTCGTGAGTAGCCAGATAGGCCAGCATTTTTTTGGTGTAGGCGCTGCCATCGACAGCAAGCAGGATGTTCATGGTGTTCTCCGGAATAGGGTTGGGTCAGACTACCGTGCGCGGACTTCTGTTGTCTTGACCTGGGTCATGTTTTTCTTCTGCGCTGCGGGGCGGCAGAGCCCCGTCTCTTGATCATACGGGGATGCAGCATTGCGCCTTGAAAGCCGCCTGTTCGCCTTTGCGCGCATAGCCCAGGGGGTTGGCCACCACGCGGCACTGCCAGGGGGTGCCGTCGCCGTGAAAACCTTGCACCGTGTAGTCGCTCGGGGCGTGCAGATGGCCGTGCAGCCACAGCTGCGCGTGGGGCAACAAGCTGTCCAGGGCGTTGCAGAACCCCGCAGTGCCGGGCACCAGTCCGTAGCGTGGATCGGCACTGCGCAGGCTGGGTGCAAAGTGGGTTACGGCCACCGTGGGGCCCTCAAAAGGCACCGCAAGTGCTTGCGCCAGCCACTGCTGGCAGACCAGTGCGTGGTCGCGCATGGCTTCGGCCAGAAAGGGCTCTGCGTGGCGGGTACCGCCCGTCTTGCGCAGGTAGAAGTTCGCTGCGCGAAAGGCCTTGTCGCGCAGTTTCAGTCGCCTGCCAAGGTCGGTGCTGCCTTCATGGTCTGCGAGTGCATCGAAATCACTCCAGAGTGTGGTGCCCACAAAGCGCACACCTTGAAGCTCGACGGTCTCGCGCTCCAGCCAGGTGATTCCCAGGCGGTCACAGGTGCGGCGCAGCCGCTCGTGGGCAGCGTCGAAATCCTGTGCATCGTATTCGTGGTTGCCGGGCACAAAAAGCACGGGGGTGGGCCAGCCTGCGCCCCCAGGCAATGGTGAAAACCGGGCCAGGCCAAAGTCTTCGTCGCCCAGCTGCGAGCCTTCCTGGTAGGAGCCCACGTCGCCAGCAAGCACCAGCACATCGGCTCCAGGAGCCGGTTCGGGGACGAAGTGGGGATGCGCCTCAAGGTGCAGATCGGACAAAAGCTGGATATTCATGCTGGGCGCAGTCTACGGGTTCAGGCTGGGCGCCTCACTCCTCGGGGAAAGTCCGGCGCGCCGAGCGCGCCAGGGCGTGCAGCAGCCAGGTCATCGCGGCCTGCTGAGGCCCACGCCGGCGCCAGAGTGCGTCTACATGCACGGGTGGGACATCCAGCGGCAGGGCCCGCTGCACCAGCGCATCGGCAATGCCGGTCACGGGAACAAAGTGGCGGGGCAGCACCGTCAACAGGTCCGAGCCCGAGACTACCCGGCCGGCAGTGAAGAACTGGTTGACCGTGATCACCACCTTGCGCTCGCGGCCCAGGGATGCCAGGGCCTCGTCGATGAAGCCGAAGGGGCGCCCTGAGAAGCTCACGAGCATGTGGCGTGCGGCGCAATAGGTGTCCAGCGTCAGGGGCGCATCGGCCAGAGGGTGGCCTTGCCGCATCACGCACACGTATTCACCGTCGTACAGGCGGCGGCTTTCAAAGGCCACTGCGCCCCCGGATTGCGCGCGGGCGGTCAGGTCTGCCAGCACCGCTGGGAAATAGCCCACCGCCATGTCGGCCGCCTCTTCGTCCAGCAGGCGGCGGGGGTCGCGCGTGGTCAGGGGTAAGACGCGGATCGAAATGCCGGGAGCCTCCCGCTCGATGATTTCGACCAGGGCCGGGACCAGGGTGGCGGCCGTGGCATCGGCCATGGCCAGCACAAAGGTGGATTCGGCCGTGGCGGGCTCAAAGTGTCCCGGTGCCAGGGATTCTTGCAGGTGGGCCAGGGCTTCGCGCACAGGGGGCCACAGGGCCAGCGCACGCGCAGTGGGCTCCACGCCCTGGCCGCTGCGCACCACCAACTCATCCCCCAGCACATCGCGCAGGCGCCGCATGGCGTTGCTCACGGCAGGCTGGGTGACGGACAGCTTGTGCGCTGCGCGTGTGAGGCTGCGCTCGGCCATGACCTCGTCAAAAACACGCAGCAGGTTCAGGTCCAAGGAGCGGAAGTTCAAGGGCGTCATGGTCAATTCATCATCAATATGAATATCAATGATTCAAAATATAAACTTGAACATGCAAAGGGTAAACCCTAATATCACCCCATCGCCCGGCAATCTCGCCACAAGCGTTAGAAAAGGGAAACCGAAATGACCAGCTTTGCACACGTTGAGTACCCCACCGAACACCCCGGCGTTGTCCGCGCCGAAAACGCCGCTGCCGCCCTCAAGAGCGTAGCCGCCAACTTTGATGGCGCCCGTGGCGCTGCCACCCTTCTGCTCGCGGCCGTGGTATCGGCTTTGCTGGTAGTGGCCAACCAGGTCATCGACACCTGGAGCGAAGGCCACCTGCTCGCGGCTTGGATGGTGCTGTGGCTGGTCGCGTTTGCGGCCCTGGCTTTGCTGACCGCCCCCGCACGCCGTGCCGGTGCTGCCCTGCGTGTGGCCGCCCTCGGCTGGGCCGAAGCCCGCCGCCGCGCTGCGGATGACGAGCGTACCTGGCAAGTGGCTGTGAAGGACCCCCGCATCATGGCCGAACTGAACCACGCCATGGGCATTGCCACCGTGGAAGACATCCGCAAGTACTACTGAGAAGATGATGCACGGTTCGCCGTGCAGTGATCGGATTTTTTGAAGCCGTGGCGAGTGTTCGCCACGGCTTTTTTCATGGCCGCGGGACAGATCGCGCTGATCCAGTATCCGCATCCACAAGCGCAAAAAAACCGCCCCTCCTTTTCAGAAGGGGCGGTTGTCAGGACTGAGAAGATCCGGGAATCAGCTTGCCAGGCGCTTTTCGAGCGCAGCCTTGGTGGCGAGCAAAGCCGGGGGCAGGTGGTAAGCCAGCTGCTCAAAGTGGGCATCGTGCAGCTTGAACTCATCGGCCCAGGCTGCCTTGTCAATGCTGGTCACGGCAGCAAACTGCTGGGTATTGAAATCCAGCCCCGTCCAGTTGATTTCGGCGTACTGCGGAGCCACGCCGAACATGGTTTCCTGGCCTTGGGCCTGGCCTTCGATGCGGTCGATCATCCACTTGAGCACGCGCATGTTGTCGCCATAACCCGGCCAGACGAACTTGCCGGCTTCGTCCTTGCGGAACCAGTTTACGCAGAACACCTTGGGCAGCGCTTTGCCGGTGGCGGCGATTTGGCCTTCCATGTTCAGCCAGTGCTGGAAGTAGTCGCTCATGTTGTAGCCGCAGAACGGCAGCATGGCGAAGGGGTCGCGGCGCACCACGCCTTGGGCGCCAAAGGCGGCTGCGGTGGTTTCAGAGCCCATGGTGGCAGCCATGTACACGCCTTCCGTCCAGGTGCGGGCTTCGGTCACCAGCGGCACGGTCGTGGAGCGGCGGCCGCCGAAGATGAAGGCATCAATTGGCACGCCATTGGCATCGTCCCACTGGGGGTCGAGCGCGGGGTTGTTGGTGGCAGCCACCGTGAAGCGCGAGTTGGGATGCGCGGCCTTGGCGCCGGTTTCCTTGGCGATCTGGGGCGTCCAGTCCTTGCCTTGCCAGTCGATCAGGTGATCGGGCAGTTTGCCGGTGTCCTTTTCCATGCCTTCCCACCACACATCGCCGTCGTCCGTCAGGGCCACGTTGGTGAAGATCACGTCCTTGTCTAGGCTCTTCATGCAGTTGGGGTTGGTGTGCATGTTGGTGCCGGGGGCCACGCCGAAGTAGCCGGCTTCGGGGTTGATGGCGACCATCTTGCCGTCGGCGTTGGGCTTGATCCAGGCGATGTCGTCACCGATGGTGGTGACCTTCCAGCCGGCAAAGCCTGCCTCGGGCGGCACCAGCATCGAGAAGTTGGTCTTGCCGCAGGCGCTGGGGAAGGCCGCTGCCACGTGGTACTTCTTGCCGGCGGGGTTGGTCACGCCCAGGATGAGCATGTGCTCGGCCAGCCAGCCCTGGTCGCGGCCCATGGTCGATGCGATGCGCAGGGCCAGGCACTTCTTGCCCAGCAGCGCGTTGCCGCCGTAGCCCGAGCCGTACGACCAGATCTCGCGCGTTTCAGGGTAGTGCACGATGTACTTGACCTTGGGGTTGCAGGGCCAGCTCGTGGTGTCCTTCTCGCCGTCGGCCAGGGGGGCGCCTACGGTGTGCATGCAGGGCACGAACTCGCCTTCCACGCCCAGCACGTCGTACACGGCCTTGCCCATGCGGGTCATCAGGCGCTGGTTCACGGCCACGTAGGCGCTGTCGGTCAGCTCCACGCCGATGTGGGCGATGTGGCTGCCCAGCGGGCCCATGCTGAAAGGCACCACGTACATGGTGCGGCCCTTCATGCAGCCGTCGAACAGGGGCTGCAGCGTGGCGCGCATCTCGGCGGGCGCCATCCAGTTGTTGGTGGGGCCGGCGTCTTCCTTGGCGGCCGAGCAGATGTAGGTGCGGTCTTCCACGCGGGCCACGTCCGACGGGTCGGACCAGGCCAGGAAGCTGCCAGGGCGCTTGGCGGGGTTGAGCTTCTTGAAGGTGCCGGCATCGACCAGCTGCTGGCACAGGCGGTCGTACTCTTCCTTCGTGCCATCGCACCAGTAGATGCTTTCGGGCTTGCACAGGGCGGCCATGTCGGCCACCCAGGCGAGCAGCCGGGCGTTCTTCACGTAGGTGGGGGCGTTGAGATTCAGGCCCTGCATGGTGGGTGCGTTCATCGGGGAGCTTCCTAAGTTGAAAAAACGTTTTTTCAAAGGAAGCGGACCGGGCGGGTCACGGCGAGGCCTGGCGCAGTTGCGGTGCTGAGCGCTGCCTTTGAAAAAACGGCTTTCGTGCTCAGTCGGCGGGCGGGAGCGTGTGTCAGCCCCACGGGTGGAGGCTAGTTCCACGGATTCCGCGGGTCGGCTGGGATGTCAATTTTATGAACCTGCCGCCCTTTTGTCTGTCAGACAGGGGTCAAAACCATGCAAAAAAAACATGAGGTTATGCATGGCTGTGTCCGCTCCCTCGCCTCAAACGCTGGCCGAACCGCCCTTCCACCGTTCGTAGCCGCTCCTGCGCAGCGCGCAGGCCGGGCACGTGCCACAGCCGTATCCCCAGGCATGCAGCGTGTCGCGCACACCGTGGTAGCAGGTGTGCGAGTCGTTCACGATCAGATCGACCAGCGCTTGTCCGCCCAGGGACCGGGCCAGTTCCCAGGTCTCGGCCTTGTCCAGCCACATCAGCGGGGTGTCGAAGGTGAAACGCTGGCCCATGCCCAGGGACACGGCCACCTGCAGGGCCTTGAGCGTGTCGTCGCGGCAATCGGGGTAGCCTGAAAAATCGGTTTCGCACATGCCGCCCACCAGGGTGTGCAGGCCACGCCGGTAGCCCACGGCGGCAGCCAGCTGGAAGAACAGCAGGTTGCGCCCCGGCACAAAGGTGTTGGGCAGGCCGGCAGCGGTCATCTGGATTTCGGTGTCGCTGGTCAGCGCGGTGTCACTGATGTGGCCCAGCACCGCCAGGTCGAGCATGTGGTCGTCCCCCAGCTTGGCCGCCCAGTGCGGGAACTGCGCACGCAACGATGACAGCACCGTCTGCCGTGCCTGCAGCTCGATGTGGTGGCGCTGGCCGTAGTCAAAACCGATGGTTTCCACGTGGGCAAAGTTTTCCAGCGCCCAGGCCAGGCAGGTCGTGGAGTCCTGACCGCCGGAAAATAAAACGAGTGCGTGTCCGGGTCTCATGGGGTTCTCCAGGTCAGACGGGATGAGGGGGTGGTGCAGGACGAAAAAAAGCCCCGCGCTGCGGGGCTGTGGGTGACGGCCGCAGAAGCGTTCAGGCCATCGTCACGGCAATAAAGGCCAGCAGGAACATCATGATGCCACCCACCACAGGCAGCACCACGGGGACCAGGTGAACCACGTTTTCCACGGGGTCGTTCGATGGTGTTGCGGGGGCGTGCGAGGTGTTGTGGTCGGACATGGTGGGCTCCAGATGCTTAAAACTTGCGCAATTCTAGCTGCGACTGTCCCTTCAGGGCGCAAAACCCTGCTGTCGCTCAGATCAGATCGGCCTGCATGCCCGCCGTGCGCAACTGCCCCAGCACCTCATCCACATGGGTCTTGCCCCGGGTTTGCAGCACCAGTTCGATCTCCACGTTCTGCGCGGCCAGCATGGTGAAGGCGCGCTGGTGGTGCACCTCCTCGATGTTGGCGCCTGCGTCGGCCACGGTGGCGGTGATGCGCGCCAGCACGCCGGGCACATCGCGCGCGCTGACCTTGATGCGCGCCAGGCGCCCCGAGCGCACCATGCCGCGTTCGATGATCGCCGCCAGTAGCAGCGGGTCGATGTTGCCGCCGCACAGCACCAGTCCCACGCGCTTGCCCTTGAAGCGCTCGGGGTAGCGCACCAGCGCAGCCAGGCCCGCAGCACCAGCGCCCTCGACCAGGGTCTTTTCGATCTCCAGCAGCATCAGCACTGCCTGCTCGATGTCGCCCTCGTCCACCAGCACCAGGTCGTCCACCAGGCGCTTCACGATCTCCTGCGTGATTTTGCCTGGCGTGCCCACCGCAATGCCTTCGGCGATGGTGGATGTGCCCTGTGGATGGCTTGTTCCTTTGACGGCATTCACCATGGCCGGGAAGCGCATGGTCTGCACGCCGATGACCTCGATGCCTGGCTTGAGTGCCTTGGCCGCCGTGGCCACGCCCGAGATCAGCCCGCCGCCGCCTACGGCGATCACCAGCGTGTCCAGGTCGGGCACGGCCTGCAGCATCTCCAGGCCCAGCGTGCCCTGGCCGGCGGCCACGCCTTCATCGTCATACGGGTGCACAAAGGTCAAGCCCTGCGCATCGGCCAGCGCGTAGGCGTGGGCGCGTGCCTCTTCCAGGGTGTCGCCATGCAGCACCACCTCGGCGCCAAAACCGCGCGTGCGCTCCACTTTCACACCGGGGGTAAAACGCGGCATCACGATCACGGCGCGCAGGCCCAGTCGCTGCGCGTGGTAGGCCACGCCCTGCGCATGGTTGCCCGCACTCATGGCCACCACGCCGCGTGCGCGCTCAGCGTCCGTCAGCAGCGTGAGCCGGTTGCAGGCGCCGCGTTCCTTGAACGAGGCGGTGAATTGCAGGTTCTCGAACTTGAGAAACACCTGCGCGCCCACGATTTGCGAAAGCGTTTTGGATTCAACGCACGGAGTGTCCAGCACGTGGCCTTGTAGGCGGGTGGCGGCATCACGGATGTCTTGAAGGGTCAGCATGGGCCGATTGTGGCGCAGCGGCGTTCGCAGGGGCCCGACGACGTGTGATTTGGCATCAAATAGGCCGCTAGCGCTTATCTGGAAAGCGCTAGTCGCTATCATTTTTGAATTTGCTTGGGGCGGCTCACAAAACTCAGCGCAGCGGCCCTGGCCAGGCCTTCCGTCGCAGGCAGCATCGGCGGTTCGACAAGACGGAACAACGACGCCAGGGGAGTTTGTGAATCGCTCTTATTTGATGCCCAGCCTGCGCGCCAGCTTGTGCAGGTTGCTCGCGTCCACCTCCAGCGCACGCGCGGCTTGGGCCCAGTTGCCCTGGTGGCGGGCCAGGGCCTGCGTGATGGCGAGCCGCTGGCAGGCATCCACGGCGTCGCGCAGCGGGCCTTCGGCGGTGGTGGGGGTGGGCGGCATGGTGGCCACAGCGGGGGCATCGGCATCCAGGGGGGCGTGGGCCACGCTGGCGGCGTCGGCGTCCAGGTCGAGCAGCGCGGGCTCCAGCGTCACGATGTCGGCGCGACTCACGCCCCGGCTCAGGGCCTTGAGGGCGGCGCGGCTGACCACATGCTCCAGCTCGCGGATGTTGCCGGGCCAGGGGTAGCGGCGCAGTGCGTCCTGCGCGCTGGCCGACAGCCGCAGGCTGCGCAGGCCCAGGCGGGCACGGTTCAGTTCCAGAAAGCGGCCTGCCAGCAGCAGCACATCGTTGCCCCGTTCGCGCAGCGGCGGGATGGGCACGGGGTACACCGACAGCCGGTGGTACAGGTCGGCGCGGAACGCGCCATCGCGCACCTGCTCGCGCAGGTTGCGGTTGGTGGCGGCGATCACGCGCACGTCCACGCGGCGCGGTCGGTCGGCGCCCAGGCGCTGGATCTCGCCGTTCTGCAGCGTGCGCAGCAGCTTGGCCTGCACGGCCAGTGGCAGCTCGCCCACCTCGTCGAGGAACAGCGTGCCGCCCTCGGCCGCCTCGAAGCGCCCTGGCCGGTCGGCCACCGCGCCCGAGAACGCGCCGCGCACATGGCCAAACAGCTCGCTCTCGGCCAGCGACTCCGGCAGCGCCGCGCAGTTCACGTGCACCAGCGGGCGGGCAGCGCGCGTGGACTGGCGGTGCAGCAGGCGTGCAAACAGCTCCTTACCGACACCGGTTTCGCCCAGCAACAACACGGGCAGGTCCGAGCCCGCCACCACCGTGAGCTCGTGCAGCAGGCGCAGCAGGGGTTCGCTCTGGCCGACGATCTCCATGTCGCCATCGCCCGCGCGGGTGGTGCGCTCGTCGTCAGCGCTGCGGGTGTGGGGGGCGCTGCGCAGCGCCTGCACCTCGCGCTCCAGCCGCGAGATGCGCACGGCCGCCTCCACCAGCACCTTGCAGTCGGCCAGCGCGGCGCGTGCGGCCTCGCCGAAGGTGCCGGTTTGCAGCGCGTCGAGCGTCAGCACGCCCCAGGCCTTGCCGTCCACCCACAGGCTCACGCCCATGCAGTCGTGCACGGGCAGGGGCTCGCCCACCAGGGTGTCGAGCAGGCCGTCGTAGGGGTCGGGCAGGGTGCTGTCGTGGTCGAAGCAGGTCACCTCGCGCCGCGCCAGGATGGCCGCGAGCCGGGGGTGCTGGCTGACCACAAAGCGCCGGCCCAGCGCCTCGCGCACCAGTCCCTCCACGGCCACGGGGCGCAGGTGGTCTTCTTCCAGCTGCAGCAGGGCCACGGCGCCGCAGTGAAAGCGGGTGCGCAGGTGGTCCACCAGCCGCTGCAGGCGCACAGCCTGGGGCAGGTCGGTGGCCAGGTCGGCCAGCAGGGGGCTATGGTCCATGGTGATATTTACCTTCAATGGGTGAATTAAACCCCATTTGAGAAGGGTCAAAAAAACCATGACCAGTGTAAGTGGTTGATTTGATAGGCCTGCAGCCCTGGCCCGGCGCTTGCGATGTGGTCAGTGACACCGATTCACTCGTTCCAAAAAGCCATGACCACAAGACCCCGACCCCACGCCGCCAGCGCACGCTGGCGCTGCCCCTTCGTTGTTGTTCTGTTGAAGCAGGAGGCCCGCCATGGGTAACTACCGCAAGCTCTGGTTCACGCTGATCGGCGTGCTCATCGTCACCTTCAGCCTGCTGGGCTACTACGGCGCCGAGGTCTACCGCACCGCGCCGCCCATCCCCGCGAAGATCGCCACTGCAGGGGGCGAAGTGCTTTTCACCCACGACAGCATCCTCGACGGACAGACCGCCTGGCAGTCGGTGGGCGGCATGCAGCTGGGTTCCATCTGGGGCCACGGCGCCTACCAGGCACCTGACTGGACGGCCGACTGGCTGCACCGCGAGCTGCTCAACTGGCTTGACGTCGCCGCCGAGCGTGCGCATGGCAAGCCCTTTGCCGAGCTCGACGCCGCCGCCCAGGCCGTGCTGCGCGACCGCATGAAGACCGAGTACCGCACCAACACCTACAACCCCGAGACGGGCGTGGCCACGGTGTCCTCGGTGCGGGCCGACGCGATCGCGATGACCGCGCTGTACTACGACCAGCTTTTCAGCGACGTGCCCGCGCTGCACAAGACCCGCGAGCACTTCGCCATGAAGGAGAACACCCTGCCCAGCGCCGAGCGGCGCGCGCAGATGACGGGTTTCTTCTTCTGGACGGCCTGGGCCGCCGCCACCGAGCGCCCCGGCACCACGGCGACGTACACCAACAACTGGCCCCACGAGCCGTTGATCGGCAACAAGCCCACGGCCGAGAACATGGTCTGGTCGGTGATGAGCGTGGTCGTGATGATGGCGGGCGTGGGCTTCCTCGTGTGGGGCTGGTCCTTCCTGCGCAAGCACGACGAGGTGGAACCCACGCCACCCCAGCACGACCCGCTCTCGCGCGTGCCGCTCACGCCCTCCCAGCGCGGGCTGGGCAAATACCTGTTCCTCATTGTTGCGCTGTTCAGCTTTCAGGTGCTGCTGGGCGGCTTCACGGCCCACTACACGGTGGAAGGCCAGCAGTTCTACGGCATCAACGTGTCGCAGTGGTTCCCCTATTCGCTGGTGCGCACCTGGCACATCCAGAGCGCGCTGTTCTGGATCGCCACGGGCTTCCTGGCAGCCGGCCTGTTCCTCGCGCCGCTCATCAACGGCGGCAAGGACCCGGCCTGGCAGAAGCTCGGTGTGGACATCCTGTTCTGGGCGCTGGTCGTGGTGGTGGTGGGCTCGTTCGTCGGCAACTACCTGGCCATCGCGCAGATCATGCCGCCCGAGTGGAACTTCTGGCTGGGCCACCAGGGCTATGAATACGTGGACCTGGGCCGCCTGTGGCAGATCGGCAAGTTCACCGGCATCGCCTTCTGGCTGGTGCTCATGCTGCGCGGCATCGTGCCGGCGCTGCGCACCCCCGGCGGCGACAAGAACCTGCTGGCGCTGCTGACAGCGTCGGTGGTGGCCATCGGCCTGTTCTACGGTGCGGGCTTCTTCTACGGCGAGCGTACCCACCTATCGGTGATGGAGTACTGGCGCTGGTGGGTGGTGCACCTGTGGGTCGAGGGCTTCTTTGAAGTGTTCGCCACCACGGCGCTGGCCTTCATCTTCTCGACGCTCGGCCTCGTGTCGCCACGCATGGCCACGGCCGCCAGCCTGGCCTCGGCCTCGCTCTTCATGCTGGGCGGCGTGCCCGGCACTTTCCACCACCTGTACTTCAGCGGCACCACCACGCCGGTGATGGCCGTGGGCGCATCGTTCAGCGCGCTGGAAGTGGTGCCCCTGGTGGTGCTGGGCCATGAGGCCTGGGAACACTGGCGCCTGCAGCACCGCGCGAAGTGGATGGCCAACCTCAAGTGGCCCCTCATGTGCTTCGTGGCCGTGGCCTTCTGGAACATGCTGGGCGCGGGCGTCTTCGGCTTCATGATCAACCCGCCGATTGCGCTGTATTACCTGCAGGGACTCAACACCACGCCGGTGCATGCCCACGCTGCGCTGTTCGGTGTGTATGGCTTCCTGGCGCTGGGCTTCACGCTGCTGGTGCTGCGCTACATCCGCCCGCAGCTGGTGTTCAGCGAGCGGCTCATGAAGTCGGGCTTCTGGTGGCTCAACGCGGGCCTGGTGCTGATGATTGCCACCAGCCTGCTGCCCATCGGACTGTTCCAGTTCCACGCCAGCGTGAGCGAAGGCCTGTGGTACGCACGGGGCGAAGCCTTCATGCAGCAACCCTTCATGCAGACCCTGCGCTGGGTGCGCACCTTTGGCGACGTGGTCTTCATCGTCGGCGCGCTGGCCATGGCCTGGCAGGTGGTGAGCGGGCTGTTCGGCTCGCGCGCCCCGGCGCAAGCGGGCCCCTACCTGGCACAGGCCCGTCGCTGAAATGGACTGTGCGCGGCGGCTGCCACAAGCGGCCACCGCGCTCACACACCGTTTGCCCACAAGGACTGACCATGAACCTCGACAAATTCAAACACCAGCACACTGACATTCTGCGCAGCATCGCCACCTTGCGCGCCCTGGCCCAGGCGGGCGTGGAGGCCAATGCCAGCGCCATCGCGCAGGGCATCGTGGCCATGAGCGGCACCATCAAGCTGCACCTGGCCGTGGAAGACCAGGTGCTGTACCCTGCACTGCAGCGCGGCGGCAACGCCGAACTGGCGCGCCTGGGCCGCCAGTACCAAAGCGAGATGGCATCGATCGCCAGCGCCTACGATGCGTTTGCACGCCGCTGGAACACCGCCGAGGGCGTGCGCCGCGATGCCCAGGGCTTTCGCAACGAGGCCAACGTGGTGCTGCGCCGTGTGTTCGAGCGCATGCAGCGCGAAGACCATGACTTCTATCCGCGCATCGAGGAGGAAGAAGCCACCGCCTGCCATTGAGCAGCACCCTCCTGCACCCCACTGCATGCCTGCGCATGCACCTCTGATCCATCGGTAGGGCCTGACGGCACCTTCCTTTCTGCCGGCCCCTGTGCCGGCATTTTTTTACCCCTGCTTACCGCCTCGATTGTGTTGAATCAAACTACCTATAGTGTTTGATGGGTATCGTGGACACCATAGGTAGTGTTTTTAATCCGTTCCACAGATTGGTCGAACCCATGGCGTCCACCCTTGCCACCTTGCCCCGCGAAGTCGTTTTGCGCAGCGGCCAGCGCGTTCCGTTTGATGCCGAACGCATCCGCGCCGCGCTGGCCAGCGCCGGGCAGGCCTCGGGTGAATACGGCGCCGCCGAAGCAGCGTTGCTCACCGCCCAGGTCACCAAGGTGCTTATCCACCGCTTCCAGGGCGAGGCCCCCACCATCGAGCAGATCCAGGACGTGGCCGAGCAGACGCTGATCGCCGCCAACCACCTGGCCACGGCGCGTGCCTACATCGTCTACCGCGAGCAGCACGCCACACTGCGCGCCGACAAGCAGACGCTGGTGGATGTGGAAAGCTCCATCAACGAATACCTCACGCGCGCCGACTGGCGCGTGAACGCCAACGCCAACCAGGGCTACTCGCTGGGCGGGCTGATCCTGAACGTGGCGGGCAAGGTCACGGCCAACTACTGGCTGTCGCACGTCTACACGCCCGAGATCGGCGAGGCGCACAGGAGCGGCGACCTCCACATCCACGACCTCGACATGCTCAGCGGCTACTGCGCGGGCTGGTCGCTACGCACGCTGCTGCACGAGGGGCTCAACGGCGTGCCAGGCAAGGTCGAGGCGGGGCCGCCCAAGCACATGAGTTCCGCCGTGGGGCAGATCGTGAACTTCCTGGGCACGTTGCAAAACGAGTGGGCGGGCGCGCAGGCGTTCTCGTCGTTCGACACCTACATGGCACCCTTCGTGCGCAAGGACGGCATGGACTACGCGCAGGTGCGCCAGTGCATCCAGGAGCTGGTCTACAACCTCAACGTGCCCTCGCGCTGGGGCACGCAAACGCCGTTCACCAACCTCACGTTTGACTGGACCTGCCCCGACGACCTGCGCGAGCAGGTGCCGGTGATCGCGGGCCAGGAGATGCCCTTTGCGTACGGCGACCTGCAGGCCGAGATGGACCTCATCAACCGCGCCTACATCGACGTGATGACCACGGGCGACGCCAAGGGCCGGGTGTTCACCTTTCCCATCCCCACGTACAACATCACCAAGGATTTCCCGTGGGAGAGCGAGAACGCGCAGCTGCTGTTCGAGATGACGGCCAAGTACGGCCTGCCGTACTTCCAGAACTTCATCAATTCCGAGCTGGAGCCCAACATGGTGCGCTCCATGTGCTGCCGCCTGCAGCTGGATTTGCGTGAATTGCTCAAGCGTGGCAACGGCCTGTTCGGCAGCGCCGAGCAGACGGGCAGCCTGGGCGTGGTGACGATCAACTGCGCACGCCTCGGGTATTTGCATGCGGGCGATGAAGCCGGTCTGTTTGCCGCGCTGGACCGCCTCCTGGAGCTGGGCAAACAAAGCCTGGAGACCAAGCGCAAGCTGATTCAGCGGTTGATGGACCAGGGCCTGTTCCCCTACACCAAGCGGTATCTCGGCACTTTGCGCAACCACTTTTCCACGCTGGGCGTGAACGGCATCAACGAGATGGTGCGCAACTTCACGGCGGACCAGCACGACATCACCAGCGAGTGGGGCCATGCGTTTGCCTTGCGCCTGCTCGACCACGTGCGCGAGCGCATGACCGCCTTCCAGGAAGAAACCGGTCACCTCTACAACCTGGAAGCCACGCCCGCCGAAGGCACGACCTACCGCTTCGCCAAGGAAGACAAGAAGCGCTGGCCCGCCATCCTGCAGGCGGGCACATCCGAGCAGCCTTATTACACCAACTCGTCGCAACTGCCCGTGGGCTTCACCGACGACCCGTTCGAGGCGCTGATGCGGCAGGAGGCACTGCAGGGCAAATACACCGGCGGCACCGTGCTGCACCTGTACATGGGCGAGCGTGTCTCCAGCGGAGTGGCCTGCCGCGAGCTGGTGCGGCGCGCGCTGACGAACTTCCGCCTGCCCTACATCACCGTCACGCCCACGTTCTCCATCTGCCCCACGCACGGCTACCTGGCGGGCGAGCACCCGTTCTGCCCCCGCTGCGACGAAGAGCGGCTGGACGCCAAGCGGCGGCGTCTGGCCGCCTAGATCTTGAGCAAAAAGTGGCCCTGGCGCTGGATGGTCAAGCGCAAGCAGCTATCAAAACAGAAGCAAACCATTCCCTCCACCCCTGAAAGGACCCCGGCATGAGCCATTTCTCCGCTACCGAACACACCGCCATCTCCAGCGCCGCCGCCGTGCAACTCACCGACGACGAGCGCCAGCCCTGCGAGGTCTGGACCCGCGTGATGGGCTATCACCGCCCCGTGGCCAGCTTCAACACGGGCAAGCAGGGCGAGCACGCCGAGCGCCGCTTCTTTTCAGAGCAGACGCGTGGTGGAAGCAACGCCTGCTGAGGCGCCGCCAGCCGCGGCGCTGCGGCTGGGCGGCATGACACCGCTCACCACCATCGATTTCCCCGGCCGCCTCGCGGCCGTTTTGTATTGCCAGGGCTGCCCCTGGCGCTGCGGCTATTGCCACAACCCCGAACTGCTCGATGCCACCGAACCGCCCTCGCAGCCCTGGGCGCAGGCGCTGGCCTTTTTGGAAAGCCGGCGCGGCCTGCTGGACGGCGTGGTTTTCTCGGGCGGCGAGCCCACGCTGCAGGCGGGCCTGGGCGCGGCGCTGAACGCAGTGCGCAGCCTGGGCCTGCAGACCGCCCTGCACACCGGCGGCATGTACCCCGAGCGGCTGGCGGCACTGCTGCCGCAACTCGATTGGGTGGGTCTGGACATCAAGGCCCTGCCGCAGCGCTACAACGCCATCACCGCCACGCCCGGCAGCGGTGCGCGCGCCTGGGCCGGGCTGGAGGTGCTTCTGGCCTATGGCACCGACCACGAATGCCGCACCACCTGGCACGCGGGCCTGTTTGGTGTGGATGAGTTGCTGGACCTGGCCCAGGCCCTGGCCGCGCGCGGCGTGCGCCGCTGGGCGCTGCAGGAATGCCGCGCACCTGGCGCACCGGCCTGGGCGCTGACCACGGCGCACCAGCAGCAACTGGCCGCGTGGTTCCCCTCCTTCACGCTGCGCCGGGCCTGAGCGGGCGGGGCTCCGGGTTTGGTCGGTGCTTCGCGCAGATTTGTTGCGCTTCTAGGTCGAAAACAGAACGAATCTGCGAACTCGCGCTAGGAGTCGCTGGGTTTGATGCGCATCAGAGCCGCCTTGGTCACGCCGCGTGGATCATCCGCCACCGCCGCACACCGGCATCACCCGCAAGGAACACGTCCATGACCCCCCTCGGCCTCCAGCTGCTGCACGCGCTCAAAACCCATGGCGCGCGCGAAATCTTCGGCATCCCCGGCGACTTCATCCTCCCCCTGTTCAAGCAGATCGAGGAGAGCGGCATCCTGCCCCTGGTCACGCTCAGCCACGAGCCCTCGCTGGGCTTTGCCGCCGATGCCGCCGCGCGCATGCACTGCGGCCTGGGCGTGGTGGCCGTCACCTACGGCGCGGGCGCGCTCAACGTGGTCAACGCCGTGGCGGGGGCCTATGCCGAGCGCTCGCCGCTGGTGGTGCTGGCCGGCTGCCCCGGCGAGGTCGAGGCGCACTCGGGCCTGGTGCTGCACCACCAGGTGCGCCATGTCGATTCGCAATGGCGGATCTTCCGCGAGATCACCTGCGACCAGGTGCGCCTGTCCGACCCTGCCACCGCGCCCGCCGAGCTGGCCCGCGTGCTGCGCAGCTGCCGCGAATACTCGCAGCCCGTGCTCATCGAGGTGCCGCGCGACATGACGTTGCACCCCATGGCCGAGGTGCCCCTGCTGCCGCCCAGCCCCTTCAATGAAGCCGCCGTGGCCGAGTGCGCCGACGAATGGATGGCCCGCATCCAGGCAGCCCAGCGCCCCGTGCTGGTGGTGGACGTGGAGGTGCGCCGCTTTGGCCTGGAAGCCCGCGTGGCCGAACTCGCGCGGCGCCTGCAGCTGCCGGTGCTCACCACCTTCATGGGCCGGGGCCTGCTGGCGGAGGAGGGCGTGCACTCCGGCGTACAGCTGCACGGCACCTACCTGGGCGTGGCGGGCGCGCCCGAGACCAGCGCGCTGCTCGACGACTCCGACCTGCCCGTGATGCTGGGTGCCATCCTGTCGGACAGCAACTTTGGTGTGAGCGCCCAGCGCATGGACTTTCGCCGCGCGCTCATCACCGCGCACCGCGAGGCGCGCGTGGGCCACCACCTGTACCCGAACATCCCGCTGGCCGCGCTGGTGGAAGCGCTGCTGGCCCGCGCCCCGGCCGCAGGCGCCAAGCCGCCGCGCGCCCTGCCGCCCCCGCCCACTTGCCCCGAAGGCCTGGTGGCCGACGATGCGCCCGTGTGTGCGGCCGACCTCTCCCGCGCGCTCAACGACCGCATCCGCGCGCACGGCCCCATGAACATCGTCGCGGACATTGGCGACTGCCTGTTTGCTGCGATGGAGCTGCTGCCCACCCCGCTGGTGGCGCCGGGCTACTACGCGTCCATGGGCTTCGGCGTGCCGGCCGGCATCGGTGCGCAGGTGGCCACGGGCCAGCGCAGCCTGATCCTGGTGGGCGACGGCGCCTTTCAAATGACGGGCTGGGAGCTGGGCAACTGCCCGCGCCTGGGGCTGGACCCCATCGCCATCGTGCTCAACAACCAGACCTGGGAAATGATCCGCGCCTTCCAGACCGAATCGCGCTGCGCCGCCCTGGGCGACTGGCACCTGGCCCAGGCCGCCGATGCGCTGGGCGGGCGCGGCCACCGGGTGCACACGCGGGCGCAGTTCAAGGCGGCGCTCGATGCCGCGTTTGCCGAGCGCGGTCGCTTTCAGCTCATCGAGTTGATGGTGCCACCGGGCGACAGCACGCCCACGCTGCGGCGTTTTTCAGAAGGCATCCGGGCCCTGCGGGCGCGGGCGGCGTCGGGCGCCTGAGCGCGAAGGATCTGTTCACGTAGGCCCGCACGCATCGCATCGCGGGGCAGCAAAGCGCGGCAGCGGGGCTACCCCGCGCGCACCACGCGCAGCACGTCTGCCCCGTACGCCTCCAGCTTTTTCGCCCCCATCCCGCTGATGCCCTGCAGGTCGTCGAGCGTGCCGGGGTTGCGCTCGGCAATCGCGGCCAAAGTGGCATCGTGAAAGATCACATACGCAGGCAGGTTGTGCTCGCGTGCCACCTCGGCGCGCCAGGCCTTGAGGTTGATGAAACGCACCTGCGCATCGGGGCCAAGATTGGCGGCCGCGGCGGGCGGCGCGCTGCCCGTGCCCTTGCGGGTGCGCGTGCGTTTGGCCGGTGCGGACGACACCGACTCGCGCAACTGCACCGGCACCTCGCCCTTGAGCACCGCGCGCGAGCCTTCGGTGAGGCACAGCGTGTCAAAGCTGTGGCCGCTGTCCAGCATCACCTTCTGCAGGCCTAACGCGCCGGTGGCGATCAGCTGGCGCAGCACGCCGCGCAGCTGGGGCTCGGTCAGGTCCGCGCCGATGCCGAAGGTGGAGATTTTTTCGTGCCCGAACTGCGCGACCTTCTCGGTCTTCTTGCCGCGCAGGATGTCCATGATGTGCCCCGTGCCAAAGCTGATGCCGCTGGCCTGGTTCACGCGGTAGATGGTGGAGAGCAGCTTGCGTGCCGCATCCGTGGCGTCCCACACCGCCGGTGGGTTCAGGCAGTTGTCGCAGTTGCCGCAGGGCGTGGACTGCTCTCCAAAATACGCCAGCAGCCGCACGCGGCGGCAGTCGGTGGCCTCGGCCAGCGCCAGCAGCGCATCCAGCTTGCCGCGCAGCGCCTGCTTGAACTCCTCGCCCGCCGGGCTTTCGTCGATCATGCGGCGCTGGTTGACCACGTCATTCAGGCCGTAGGCCATCCAGGCATCGGCGTTCAGCCCGTCGCGGCCCGCGCGGCCCGTTTCCTGGTAGTAGCCCTCGATGTTCTTGGGCATGTCCACATGGGCCACAAAACGCACATCAGGCTTGTCGATGCCCATGCCGAACGCGATGGTGGCCACCATCACGATGCCTTCCTCGCGCAGGAAGCGATCCTGGTTCTTCTGACGCACTTTCGTGTCCAGACCCGCGTGGTAGGGCAGGGCGGTGATGCCCGCGTCGCTCAGCGTGGTGGCCAGCTCTTCCACGCGCTTGCGCGACTGGCAATACACCACGCCCGCCTCGCCCGCATGCTCGCGCTCGATGAAGCGCAGCAGCTGCGTGGTGACGTCCTTCTTTTCCTCGATGCGGTAGCGGATGTTGGGCCGGTCAAAGCTGCTGATGAACAGCCGTGCATCCTGCAGCTGCAGCCGCTCGACGATGTCCTCGCGCGTGAGCGCATCGGCCGTGGCGGTGAGCGCAATGCGCGGTACTTGCGGGTAACGCTCGTGCAGCAGCGTGAGCGCGCGGTATTCGGGGCGGAAATCGTGGCCCCACTGGCTGACGCAGTGCGCTTCGTCGATGGCGAACAGGCTCAGGTGGCCGCCGCTGTACAGGCTGTCGAGCAGGCCCAGGAAACGCGGCGTGTTCAGCCGCTCGGGCGCGGCATACAGCAGCGTGAGGTCGCCGGTCTGCAGGCGCAGCTCCACGTCCTGGGTCTCGTCGTAGCTCAGCGTCGAGTTCAGGAACGCCGCATCCACCCCCGCCTCGTGCAGCGCGCCCACCTGGTCGTGCATCAGCGCGATCAGCGGCGAAATCACGATGGTCACCCCGCGCCCCTGCTGCTGGCGCACGATGGCCGGCACCTGGTAGCACAGCGACTTGCCTCCGCCCGTGGGCATCAGCACCAGCGCGTCGCCGCCGCCAATCACATGCTCGACGATGGCTTGCTGCGGGCCGCGGAACTGTTCGTAGCCGAAGACATCCTGCAAGACAGACTGGGCAGGGGACAACACGGAAGACGGGCGAGACACCAAGCGAATACTCTGAAAATGAGAGCGCCCCACGCTGGACCCACCTGCGCTGGACGCCAATAAAGCCAAAAATTTGTGTGCGGGCCCGTGCTACGAACCGTGCGATGCAAGGCCCGTATTGTGCGCTGCGGGCCTGCGCCGCTGGTTGGGGGTCAGCGCAGCGCGCGGACAGCGCTTTCGATCACCTCAGGCGGGATGGCGGCAAAGCCCAGCCGCCATCCCGCGATGGGAGGCGCTGCATGGTAGAGCTCGCTGAGGCTGGGGGTTGCAATGCCGCGCGCCAGCGCGCGGCGCGTTTGCTGCTGCTCGCTGCCCTCGGTCAGCCGCACGGCCATCTGCAGCCCGCCCCGGCTGTCCAGCGGCTCGGCCCACGGCAGGTGGGTGTGCAGCGCCTGCAGCAGGGCGTCGCGCCGGCTGCGGTAGAGCTGGCGCATCAGCCGCAGGTGGGCCGCAAAGTGGCCCTGGTCCATGAAGTCGGCCGCCACCGCCTGCATGGGCTGCGAAGGGTGGCCGTCGTAGATGGTGCGGGCGGTCACCAGGGGCTTTACCAGCGGTTCGGGCAGCACCATGTAGGCCAGCCGCACCGAAGGAAACAAGGACTTCGAGAACGTGCCGATGTAGAGCACGCGGCCGTGCGCGTCGAGGCCCTGTAAGGCGGGCGTGGGCTGGTGGTCGTAGAGGAATTCGCTGTCGTAGTCGTCCTCGATCAGCCAGGCCCCCGTGGCCTGTGCGTGGTCGATGAAGGCCAGGCGGCGCTGCAGGGACATGGCGCGCCCGGTGGGGAACTGGTGCGATGGCGTGAGGTAGATCAGGCGTGGCGGCGTCTGGGTGGGCACCAGCTGGGCGCCTTCGCCGTCCAGCGGCATGTCCACCACCTGGGCCCCGCTGGCGTGGAACGCGGTGCGCGCGCCTGCGTAGCCCGGGTCCTCCATCCAGACGGTATCGCCTTCGTCCAGCAGCGTCGCGGCCAGCAGCTGCAGGGCCTGTTGCGAGCTGGTCAGCACCAGCACCTGGCCCGCATGGCAACGCACGCCGCGCGACTGCGCGAGGTAGCGCGCGATGGCCTCGCGCAGTGCGGGCAGGCCTTGGGGGTCACCGTAGAACAGCAGGGGCCCGGCGTCCTGGCGCAGGCGGCGCTGCATCAGCTGGCGCCACAGATCGACCGGGAAGGCCCCAAGGTCCGGGCTGCCCGCCACGAACGCGCGGGCGCGGTCGGGCTCGGCGCAACCGCCGGTATCGACCATGCGCTGCCCGCGCCGAGACAGCGCGGGCAGTGCCGCCGCCGGGGCCATACGGCCCGCCCGGGACCGCGCCGCCCCGGCACGCTGCATGTCGATGGCCACGAAGCTGCCCTGGCCGACATGCCGGTGCAGGTAGCCCTCGGTTTCCAGCTGGGCGTAGGCCGCCTCCACCGTGACCCGTGAAAGACCCAGGTCGCGCGCCAGATCGCGGGTGGAGGGCAGGCGTTCGCCCAGCACGGCCTGGCCGGTGCGCACGGCCTCGCGCAGCGCCGCGCACAGGCGCTCCCGGCGGCCGCCTCCGTGGGCGTCCTCCAGCAGCGTGAGCAACAGCCGTGGTTTCATCGGTAATTGGTCTTATTTGTGACGGAGGATTGGCATTATCAATCAGGCCAAATCGTCGGACACTTCATCCCACCGCAACACCACACATCCACACGAGAGGACTTTTCCATGACCCACGCCGCCCCCGTCTCCGCCCCCGCCTCCGCCGTCCTGGCGTTCCCCGCGCCCAGCCCCGAGCAGTCGCGGGACTTCATGGCCGCCAAGCTCAGCTACCACGCCGATGCCTGGGACGTGGCCGAAGACCTGCGCAACGGCATCGACGCCATCGTGGTGGTCGACACCCGCTCCACGGCGCATTACGAACAGGGCCATGTGCCGGGCGCCATCAGCTTTCCCCACCGCACCATGGACGAGCAGAGCACGGCGCACCTCGACCGCAGCAAGGTCTACGTCACGTATTGCGACGGCATCGGCTGCAATGGCTCGACCCGGGGCGCGTACAAGCTGGCGCGGCTGGGCTTCACGGTCAAGGAGATGCTGGGCGGGCTGGACTTCTGGATCCGCGACGGCCAGCCTGTAGCCACCGGCCCGGAGCGCGGCGCCATGCCGTCGGCCCGCCCCGCCATCGAGTGCGCATGCTGAGCCATCCGCCGCATCGCACCGGCTGGACCCTGCGCGCCGCAGGCGCCGCTGACGCGCCCGCGCTGGCCGACCTGTGCGCCGCCCACGCGGCGTACGAGCGCATCCCGTACAGCGCCGACGGCCATGCCCACCGGCTGGCCCAGGGGCTGGAGGCGGGGCGGTTGTTCGCCTGGCTGGGCTATTGGGGTGAGCAGGCAGTGGGATATGCCAGCGCCACGCTGGACTATTCGACTCTCGCCGCGCGCTCTTACCTGCATCTGGACTGCCTGTACCTGGAGCCTGAAGCGCGTGGCTGCGGCCGGGGCGCAGAGATGATGGCCGCTGTGCGGCACCGCGCCCAAATGCTGGGCTGCGAGGCGATGCAGTGGCAGACGCCCGTGTGGAACGAGGGCGCCATCCGTTTCTATGACCGCCTGGGCGCCACGCGGCTGGCCAAGCAACGCTACACGCTCGTGTGTGGGTGAGAAAGCCCCTGGGCCACCGGCAGCCCCGGGGGGCTTTCTACAATCGGGGGATGAAAACGCTTGCCTACACGCGCGCCGCGCAACTGCCCGACATCCTTGCCCAACGCATCGTCATCCTCGACGGCGCCATGGGCACCATGATCCAGCGCTTCAAGCTGGGCGAGGCGCAGTACCGGGGCGAAGGCTACAACGGCCCGGATGGGGCGGGCGACCGGTTCAAGGACTTCCCGCGTGACGTGAAGGGCAACAACGAGCTGCTCAGCATCACCCGGCCCGATGTGATCCGCGACATCCACGAGCGCTACCTGGCTGCAGGCGCCGACCTGATCGAGACCAACACCTTCGGCGCGACAACCATCGCGCAGGAGGACTACAAGATGGCCCACCTGGCGCGCGAGATGAATCTCAAGTCCGCCCAGCTGGCCCGCGCCGCCTGTGACAAGTTCAGCACGCCTGACAAGCCCCGCTTTGTCGCAGGCGCCCTCGGCCCCACGCCCAAGACGGCCAGCATCAGCCCCGACGTGAACGACCCCGGCGCGCGCAATGTGGACTTCGAGCAGCTGCGCGCCGCTTACTACGAGCAGGTGGAAGCGCTGGTCGAGGGCGGCTCCGACGTGCTGCTGGTCGAGACGATCTTCGACACGCTCAACGCCAAGGCCGCGCTGTTCGCCATCGACGAGTACTTCGAGAACAGCGGCCAGCGCCTGCCGCTCATCATCAGCGGCACCGTCACCGATGCCTCGGGCCGCATCCTCTCGGGCCAGACGGTCACGGCCTTCTGGCACAGCGTGCGCCATTCCCGCCCGCTGGCTATAGGCCTGAACTGCGCCTTGGGTGCCACGCTGATGCGCCCCTACATCCAGGAGCTGAACCGCGTGGCCGAGGACACCTTCATCAGCTGCTACCCCAACGCCGGCCTGCCCAACCCGATGAGCGACACCGGGTTTGACGAAACGCCCGAGATCACGAGCCGCCTGGTGCATGAGTTCGCGGCCGAGGGGCTGGTCAACATTCTGGGCGGCTGCTGTGGCACCACGCCGGACCACATCGGCGCCATCGCCAAGGCAGTCGAGAACGTGCCCACCCGCAAGATGTTCTACCCAGCAGAAGCCTAGAGTAGCTGCCCCCCTGAGTCGCCTGCGGCGCCTTCCCCCAAGGTGGACGCCGCCAGCGCGGCGGGGCGGCCCTTGCGCGGCGGCCTTTGGTCTGGGCCGCGCCGGTTTCGCGCGCTGCGGGTTTTGCAACGCCCACCCAAGGGTGAGAGATTCGCGCTGAATGAACGGTTTGTAGGAAAATTGGCACCTGGCGCTTGATGGTCAAGTGCCAGGTGCTATCTAATTAATAGCAATTGTTGCCGCTCTGAAGTGCGGCAACGCAGTGCCGTTCCAGGCAGCCCACCATGATCGACAACGCTATCTTGCCCGCCGACACGGCACCTGCCGACGATGCTGCTCAAAAAGCCGCCGCCCACGCCGCGCTCAAGCTCGAAAAGCGCCTGGTGCGCCAGGTCGCGCAGGCCATCACTGACTTCGGCCTCATCGAAGACGGTGACAAGGTGATGGTGTGCGTGTCGGGCGGCAAGGACAGCTACGGCTTGCTCGACGTGCTGCGTTTGCTGCAGCAGCGCAACGGCCACAAGTTCGAGCTGATCGCCGTCAACCTCGACCAGAAGCAGCCCGGCTTTCCGGCCCATGTGCTGCCTGAGTACCTGACCCAGGTGGGCGTGCCCTTTCACATCGAGACGCAGGACACCTACAGCGTCGTCAAGGAGCACATCCCCGAGGGCAAAACCATGTGCAGCCTCTGCAGCCGCCTGCGCCGGGGCATCCTCTACCGTGTGGCCGACGAGCTGGGCTGCACCAAAATTGCGCTCGGCCACCACCGCGACGACATGCTGCAGACGTTCTTTTTGAACATGTTCTTCGGCGGCAAGCTCAAGGGCATGCCGCCCAAGGTGCAGAGCGACCGCGGCGACCACCTCATCATCCGCCCGTTGGCTTATGTGGCCGAGGACGACCTCACCCGCTGGGCCGAGCACCGCAAATTCCCGATCATCCCCTGCACGCTCTGCGGCAGCCAGGAGAACCTGCAGCGCAAGCAGATCGGCCAGATGCTGCGCGACTGGCAGCAGCTGTACCCCGGCCGCATCGAGAACATGGCCGTGGCGCTGCGCAACCTGGTGCCCTCGCACTTCATGGACCCGCGCCAGTTCGACTTCAAGGGGTTGGTACCCAACGGCGTGGCCGACGCCGATGGTGACAAGGCCTTTGACGCCGAAGAACTGCCTGCGCAGGCCGTGGGCATGCTCGCGGGCCTGCCCCTGATGCCCCGCTGAACCCGACCCCCGACGATTTTTAGATTGGGCCACCCCATGACCACCCTCAAAGCCCCCGAACTGCTCCTGCCCGCCGGCTCACTCGACAAGATGCGCGCCGCCTACGACTTTGGCGCCGACGCCGTGTACGCCGGCCAGCCGCGCTACAGCCTGCGCGCGCGCAACAACGAGTTCCGCCTGGAGCAGATCAAGCAAGGGATTGACGAGGCGCATGCACGCGGCAAGAAGTTCTTTGTGACCAGCAACCTCATTGCGCACAACGACAAGATCCGCACCTACCTGCGCGACATCGAGCCCGTGATCGACTGCAAGCCCGACGCCCTCATCATGGCCGACGCGGGCCTGATCATGATGGTCAAGGAAAAGTGGCCCGAGCAGGTGGTGCACCTCTCGGTGCAGGCCAACACCACCAACTGGGCGGCCGTGAAGTTCTGGCAGAAGATGGGCGTGGAGCGCGTCATCCTGTCGCGCGAACTGAGCTTGGACGAGATCGAAAAAATCCGCCAGGAATGCCCCGACATGGAGCTGGAAGTGTTCGTGCACGGCGCGCTGTGCATTGCGTATTCGGGCCGCTGCCTGCTCAGCGGCTACTTCAACCACCGCGACCCCAACCAGGGCACCTGCACCAACGCCTGCCGCTGGAACTACGCCACGCACGACGCCGACATCGACCCCACCACGGGCGAAGCCATTGCGCAGAAGATGGAAGGCGACTTCAACTTCGAGGCCGCGCAGCAAAAGGCCGAGCAGTCGTTCTCCACCACCGGCAACGGCCAGCGCCACCCCAAGGCCGACAAGGTCTACCTGATCGAAGAGGCTGGCCGCCCCGGGCAGATGATGCCCATCATGGAAGACGAGCACGGCACGTACATCATGAACAGCAAGGACCTGCGCGCGGTGGAGCACGTGGCGCGCCTGGCGCAGATCGGCGTGGACTCGCTCAAGATCGAAGGCCGCACCAAGAGCCTGTACTACGTGGCCCGCACTGCCCAGGTCTACCGCCGCGCCATTGACGACGCCGTGGCGGGCCGCCCCTTCAACCCCGAGCTGCTGATCGAGCTGGAAGGCCTGTCCAACCGCGGCTACACCGGCGGCCTGCTGGAGCGCCGCCCCAGCAACGATTACCAGAACTACATCAACGGCCACTCGGCCACGCAGCGCAGCCAGTATGTGGGTGAGGTGTTGGGTGCTGAGGGGCAGGCCGATGTGGGCTTGCAAGGGGACTGGGTGCAGGTGGAGACGAAGAACCACTTTGCGGTGGGAGACCTGATTGAGGTGGTCCACCCGAGTGGGAATATCACCGTACGGCTGCAGGAGATGCGCAATGTCGAAGGCCAGCCGGTCAACGTAGCCCAGGGCAGCCCCGTGCGTGTGTGGATTGCGCTGCCTGCGCACTACAGCGGGGCCTTGCTGGCGCGCGTGATCGAAGCGCAACCGCTTGCACCAGCGGCTGCCGAGCCTGCCCTGGCTGCATAGCCTGCCAGGGCGCTCCTGTTTGCTGTCCGTTGGCTGCTGCCGTTGTGTGAGCAGATTGGACGGCCTACCAGGCGACTATTACATGCACCGTGGCCCAGGCCATGACGCCGTAGGCGCCCATTGCCGCCAGGGTGGTGGCCTTGGATGCTTGGCGGTCTCGCAGCAAGACCCAGAGCGCAAGGAAAGACATCGCATACATCACCGCAGACAGGATGTAGGCCTCGGGCGCCGGTACGAAGGTGGACGGCCCGCCGCGCCGTGGTGATGTCGCAAAGCCTGCGTGGGCCACGATCAGCGATCCGCCCAGCAGACCCAGCACCGCGAGCGCGGCGATCGAAATCTTGGCGGGTAGGTTCAACGGGGTAGGCGCTGGCATGGTGAGGGCGCCACAAGGTGGCGCGGTTGTGGGGTCGGGCTTCGGGGGGGGGGGCGGGTTTTTGGTAAATTACCTGCTAGCGCTTTACTGTATTGGATTTGTTGCTATCAAAATAGAAGTAATTGCCCTGGCGTGCAATCGCCTGCCCGTGTTCAGCCGGGGCACATCGCGCCAGGCTCGGGCTCTTTGCCGATGGCCAACACGTCAAGCACACCGAGCACATGCTCGATGAATGCACGACAGGGATGTGAGCTATCCGCCCACACCGCCGCTTTCACCAACACACCCAGAGGGCTCACGTCCTGGGGTTTCCACGACAAGACGGCCAGATTTTTGCGCCGCACCAAGGGCCGCACAAGGCTCGCTGGCACGCAGACGAGCATGTCGCTGTCCGCCAGCATGGCGTAGATGATTTCCGTCGAGCGGCTCGACACGCGACACAGTTCCGGCACCCCGCCTAAATCGTCGAACAGGCTATCCACCTGTTGTGGGCCCAGCCCTGTGAGTGGTGGGCTCAGCCAGCGTTGTGACAGCAGCTCGGCGGACGTGACGATTGCCTGTTGCGCCAAAGGGTGCTCAGGGCGGCAAGCGATGACGAATTCATCCGGCAGCGCGGCGTGAAACTCGAACCCCTGCGGCAGCGGGGTCGGTTCGCGGCAGATCGCCAGGTCCAGGGTTCCTTCCTGGATGCTCTCCAGCAGGTTGTCGATGGTGACTTCGTGAACATCGATGGCGGCGCTGGGGTGCAGGGCGCAATAGGCCGGGATGGCGGCCGTCAGCAACCCGTTGATGCCCGCCGCGATGCTGCCAATGCGGATCAGCGCGGACGCGGCCCCTTGCTGCATCAGCGCCGCATTGCCAGCAGCCGCTTGCAGGGGCACCAGCGAAGCGCGCAGCAGCGGTAGGACCGCCTCCCCCAGGCGGGTCAGGCGCATGCCCTTGGCGTGCCTTTCAAAGAGGGCGCCGCCCATAGAACTCTCCAGCTCCGCCAGCGCATGCGTCGCTGCGGGCTGGCTCAGGCCAATGGCAGAGGCCGCGCGGTGCAGGCTTTGCAAATCGGCAATCGCAATCGCCAACTGCAGGTGCTTGAGGCGCACACGGCCCAGGATGCGATTGAACAGGACGGAGGGCGTCAGGTCTGGCATGGGGTATTCAAAATTTGAATCTTGTTGAAAAAGAAGCATTGGCCCTGTGGTGACTGCTGTGCAACGATCGCGTGCCTTCGGGTGGACGCAAGCCTGCCCGGGGTTCATTCAACTAACGAATCTTATTCCCGCAGATGCGCAAGCTAGTGCGCAGGAACTCAGGAGACAAAACCCATGCCGTCATTGCAGCGCCCCACCTTGGGCGAGATCACCTCGCGCCCGTCCCGTTTCCTCATCGCCCCGGTGATGGCCGCCATCTTCGCCATGGGCCATGCCCACGCGGCCGATACCCTCGACACCGCGTGCAAGACCACGGCCGAGTGCCAGGCGCAGGTGGCCAAGATCCAGGGGGTGGTCAAAGGGGACGCCACCAGCGCGCTGTCCAAGTCGCAAGACACGTTCTACTGGTTCGGTCGCATCAACATGGCATCGACGGTGGTGAATGCCGAGCAGGGCATCATCCCCAAGGCCCAGGCGGGTCGCATCGCGCGCGGTGTTGAGCTGTCGATCACCCAGGCCACCACACCCGGTGGCAAGCGCCCCACCGACGTGCTGCAGGTCGAAAAAATTATCACGGATGCAGTGGGCCCGGAGGCAACGCTGATCCACACCGGGCGCAGCCGCCAGGACATCCATTCCACCTTGAATGCCGCGCAGTTGCGTCTGGAGATGCTGGACTTTGCCGATGCGCTGGACCAGGTGCGCGCACGGCTCATCAACACGGCGCAGGCCCACACCGCCACCTATGTGCCCGCATACACCAACGGCGTGCAGGCCATGCCCATCAGCTACGGGCACTATCTGATGGCCTGGGCCGATTCGTTCGCGCGCGACTCGGCGCGCATTCGCGAGGCCTACGCCCGCATCAACCTCAGCCCCATGGGCACGGCGGTGCTGTCCAACTCCAGCTGGGGGATCAATCGGGAGCGCCTGGCGCAGTTGCTGGGGTTCGACGGTCTCATCGTGAACTCGCTGGATGCGGGGCAGATCAGCACCTACGACATCCCCATCGAAGCCACGTCCATCGCCAGCTCCACCGCCATCCGCGTGGGGGCCTTCATGCAGGATGTGCACACCCAGTACCACCAGACGCGGCCCTGGCTGCTGCTGGCCAGCGGCAAGACCTACACCAGCAGCGCCATGCCGCAGAAGGCCAACCCCGGCATCATCCAGAACACGCGGGCCAAGGCCAGCGATGTGGTGGCCTCAGCCCAGGCGTCGCTGTGGCGGGCGCATAACGTCACGCCCGGCATGATCGACTACAAGAACACTTGGAGCCCGGCCAGCGCCAAGACCTTTGTGCAGGGCGTGGAGATGCTGCAGCAGTTTGCCGATGTGCTGGACTCATTGCGCATCGACCCCGCACGCGCGTTGGACGAACTCGAATCCGAGTGGACCACTTCGATGGAGCTGGCTGAAGCGCTGCAACGCAGCCATGGCGTGCCGTTCCGGGTGGGGCACCACTTTGCGTCGGATGTGGTGGTGTATGCCAAGGAGCGCAACATCCGGCCGAAAGACTTTCCGTACGCCGAAGCCGTGCGCATCTACCGCGAAGCGGGCAAAAAATACGACCTCAAGGACCAGCGCCTGCCGCTGGGTGAAGCCGCATTCCGCCGCGCTTTGTCGCCCGCAGACATGGTGACCACACGCACCGGCACAGGCGGGCCGCAGCCGCAGGAGGTCACGCGCATGGCGACCGTTGCCAAGGACACCCTGGCCAAAGACCGCGTGTGGTCGGGCGAAGCGCGGCAGCGGCTGCTGGCGGCTGAGGCAGCCTTGAATGCGGCGTTTGAGGGTGTGAAGTCGTTGCCTTGAGTGTGGGCTCACGGGCTGTGTGCTTCTGACAGGCCGAAGGGTTCGACCGGAGTGGGTCTCTCGGGCGGGCGATACTCACGCCCATCGCGAAGGGAGTCAACACACATGAGCACGACATCGAAAGCCCAGCAGCGCTTCCGAGTTCCCGCCGCGTTAGCGGTCGCCATAGCGGCTGCGGCGGTTGCCGCGCTGGCGGGCGTCAGCGCGTGGGCCCAGGCCCAGGCCCCGGCCCCGGCCCCGGCTGTAGCACCCGCCAAGCAGCGCTATGTGCAAGGCTCGTGGGTCAACCTGCGCGAGTCGGCTCAATCCCAGGCCCGCATCGTCGCCCAAGTACCCGCCAACACCGTGCTGCAACAGCTCACCGAGCGCGACGGCTGGTGTGCAGTGCTCTATGCGGGCGATGCCCGCCTGGGGACCCCGCTGGCAGAGCCGCTCCAGGCTCACATCGCCTGCAACCTGCTGGCCGACCAGCCCCTCACCCTGGCCCAGGCGGGCAAGGACGCGGCCCGCGCCTTTTGGGTGGCGCCGTCACCCAACCGCCTGCGCGCTTACGGCAACGCTCTGCCGCGTCCGCCAGCCCTGCAGCTGCCCGCGCTGGTCAAGAGCCACGCGCATGAAATGCCGGTGCAGTATCCCATGCGTCCTGAATGGGAGGCCGCCAAAAAGCTCATGCGCGCTGGCGTGGTGCTGCGGCCCGAGCAGGAGATCGACCGGGGCCGCCCCGTCAACCCGCTGGACGACCTGAAGCTGGCCACCCGTGCCGTGGACCACATTCCCGCCGTGACCCCTTTGGCCGCCAAGCCGACCTTGCCGACGATTGCCCCGTCGTACTTTCGCAGCCACACCAGCGTGGCCCTGCTGCATGAGACCGATGCCGACGGCCTGGCTGCCGTGGCGGGCGCCCGCATCAGCGTAATTCCTACCGGGGCGCCCGTGGGCCGGTTCAACCGCCACAATGGGCCTGAAATCGAATACATCACCGGCTTCTGGGACGTGGGCTCTGCCGACCAGGCCTTTGCCCCTGCGCTGACCCTTTATGCCATCACCCACCAGGGCCTGGTGGGGGCCCACACCGTGCGCCAGCGCTATTGGGACATCAGCAACGAAGACCATTACTGCGGCGGCCACTACCCCGGCCGTGGGTTCAACGACCCTGGCGAAGAAGCCCAGCCCGTGCGCGGCTATGCCAGGCTGTCCGACAGTGCCGAGGTGCTGACCCGCCTGGTGCTGCCCGGAAAGCTGCCGCCTGACGCGGTGAAGGTGAAGACCCGGCGATACGCCACGAGCTGGATGCAGCCCGCCGACCCGCCCATCCGGGACAAGCCCCAGCGCAAGAACACTGCCGTGCTGGTGCACGAGATCGACCTGGACCGCGATGGCATCGCAGACATCCTGCGCATCGACACCCCTTCGCCCGGCGGCATGAGCTTCGAGCCGATCTTTGAATGGCGCTGGTACCTCAATATCGGTGGCCAGTGGTTCCGGGCGGGGCACTGGGTGGATGAGGAGTGCACTTGATAGCTGAGCGAGGTGTGTGGGTGCCTCGACTCACTTTTGCGCTCCCTCGAAAGTCCTGCGATATCTGACTTCGCGGCCAACGATGTTGTCGTTCACCACGAACTCCGATGTTTCCGCAGAGACGAGCGTAAAAGTGGCGTACCGCATTCGTCCGCCAGAAAATTGACGTCCGTTCTCCTGCAGAAATCGGCGTTTGAGGTTTTTCCCGTCATAAGACCATTCGCCAGAAAGCTCAGTGCGCTCTATGCGGCCCTCTGAATTTGACATTGAAATGCTGTCGACGAATTTGCCATCGGCGCCTAGATAGAGCAACCGGAGCGACTTTTCCCCGTCCGTACCATCGTCCCTCAGCCAAGTACCGACTAATTTGCTTCGTGTTTCCTCAATGCGCAAACTATCAGCGTTTTCGCACCCTGCTACGAGAAATAAAGCAGCGATAGATAGGAAAAGAGCACGTGCCATCGACGTTCCTGTGTTGAAAATAATCGTACGCAATGCAGCTATGTGCGGCCGACAACGTGGCAGAGCGACCTTTGCGTTGGCACGAACCGCTCGCATGCAAAGTATCCGATGCGCGTACGGGAAGGTGGAAATTCGCATACAGATTCCGGTTAGACAGCTGCCGTCGTTTGGCTTGTCCTGGTGACCGCCGGTTGCCGCAACAACGCTCCCAGCACCAGTGCCTCCGCCATCACCTCCAACGCTTCTTCCAGCGTAGCCAGCAACTCCGGAACCTCTGGTAACCAGGGCCAATACGGCCGCACCTCGGGCCATTGGTCCACCGCAATGGCCACTAGCCCCACGGCAAACCCTGCCCACAGCAGGCAGCGGGTGCTGCGGTGGCTCAGTGCCCGGTGCAGCCGGGCCAGCGTGACCAACCCCACCAAGGGCACCGCCAGCATCGGCACCTCGCGCACGGCGCTCCAGCGGCATGCATCCATCCATTCGTGGCAGCGGAACTTCCACAGCTCGTGCAGCATGAACTGTTCGTCCAGCGCCAGCGCGCCGAAGGCCAGCACCAGCCACACACCCAGCCGCCAGGGCAGACAGCGTTCGGCCGTGAGGCGCAGCGCGGTGACGCACAGCGTGAGCAGCAGCGCGCTCGATAGCCACGATGCGGGCGAGTTGTCGGAGCGGAATGCGCGCTCCCAGCCCGGTGAAAAGATCCACGCGCTGAACAGCAGAAATCCCGCCACTGCGCCCAGCAGGGTGGGTGCGACCCAGCGGTGAGGCGCTGGTCTGGGGCCTGGCGTGTTGTCGGACAACGGGAGGGAGGGGTGCTGGGGCATGGCGGGGTTTGGAACCACGGGGTGCTGGCGTCGGGCAGGCAGGCGGGGCGATAAGATTTTGAATCAAATAGGCCGCTGGCGCTTTACTGTATTGTATTTTATGCTATGTATTTAATAGCGCATTGGTGAGCTGCCGCGCTGTGGGCAGCGCGCCCTGTTCACACTGGCGGAATCGCTACAGAATCGGGCATCCCTTTGCACGTACGGTATGTCCCTCCCCATCGACCCCTCCCGCAACGCGCTTCCGCCCGTGGCCCAGTTTCTGGCCGAGGCGGCGCTGCAGCGGCAGAGCGCACTGCTGGGGCTGGACAAACCCACGCCTGCGCCCGCACCGCTGCCCACGGCCGACCCGAGCGCGCCGCCGCCCACAACCACCTCGCCCAGCCCCCCCGCTGGGCCTTTGCCCGCACCGGCCGACAAGGCCAGCATTTCAGCCCAGGCGCGCGAGCAGTTGGGCGCGGGTTTTGACCCACGGCGCGAAGTAGCGGGCCATGCTGCCGGTTCAGGGGTGAAGGCGGGACCTGCGCCGCGTGGGCCGTTAACGCCGCTGGCGTCGCCCCCACTTCCCGCGGGGGCGCCAACGTCGGCACCCGCCGTGTCCACCCCTTCGGCGGCGTCGTTGTCAGGCGCTGACTGGCCTGCCACGGGGCTGGGTGCGCCGCTGCAGCGTTTGGTGAGCGCGCTCGTGGCGCAGGTCACGGCCCAGGCCGGGGTGCCGCAGCGCGTAGTGGCCGCGCAGCCCTGGCCCATTGGCATGGCGCAGGCGCTGGAGAGTGGGGCGCTGGATGCCGACCAGCCGCCGCTGCAGACCTGGCTGGTACGTCAGGGCGTGGTGTTGACACCCGAGGGGCCGCGCGGGCTGGCGCTGACCTTGCGTGCACCGGTGCCATGGCTGGCGACGCAGGCGTCGCCAGCGACCGGTGCAGCCGCAGCACAGGCCAGCGCAAACGCCAGTGCTGCAGGCGGCGCGCTGCAGGTGCCGTTTGCCGGGGGCGGCCAGCCGCTGCAGTCGGGCGTGATGGCTTTGGTGTTGCAGGGCATGGACGCCGCCGCACCGCGCACCAGTGCGCTGCTGGTGCTGGACCTGCAGCCGCAACTGGCCGCCACGGTGTACGGCCGCGACATGCTCCAGCAGGCCACGGGCCGTCTGGACCCGTGGACGCAGATGGCCGTGCTGCAGGCCAGCGGCCAGGTGCCGCGTGAGGATGAGCGTGCGCGCAATGGCGCATCCGGCCTGTGCGAAACGGTGGGCTGCCCCTATGCCGCGCGGGCTGAATGTGTGCAGCCGTTTTGCCTGGCAATGCGCGGCGTGCTGCCGCCCGAACCGGTGGGCCCGGCGTCCAGCGCTTGAGGGCAATCCGGGCGCCAGTCAGGCTCATTGCACACAGGCCATTTGCAAGCAATGGCCTGTGTGAGGTCAAATCCAGCCCTACCCCCTTGTTTGGTGAATCGAACGGAGAATCCAGGCCATGCGCGTGCTTCCCCTCTCCCCGTCCAATGCCTCTTTCCCCGCCGGTTTCGTCCCGTTGGACGGCACTCCGAAGGACTGCGAGGATTGCGGCAAGGCCGTGGGGCTGGGGTTTCAGTTTGACTACGCGTACCAGCCCATCGTGGACGTGGAGCGCCGTGTGGTCTTTGCGCACGAAGCACTGGTGAGGGGGCCGGGTGGCGAGGGCGCGATGACCGTGCTGGCGCAGGTCAACGACCACAACCGCTACCGCTTTGACCAGGCCTGCCGGGTCAAAGCCATCAAAGGCGCAGCAGAGCTGGGGATGGCGCAGCCGGTGTCGATCAACTTTCTGCCCAATGCGATCTACAAACCTGAGGTGTGCATCCGCACGACCCTGGAGGCTGCCAAGGCGAACGGTTTTCCGCTCTCTCAGATCATCTTTGAGGTGACCGAGGGCGAGCGCATTGAAGACGGCCCCTGGTTTGCCCAGATCCTGCGCGAGTACAAGCGCTGCGGTTTCCAGACCGCCATTGACGACTTCGGTGCAGGCTATGCGGGCATGAAGCTGCTGTCGGATTTTCAGCCCGACATCATCAAGATCGACATGGACCTGATCCGCAACGTGGATGCCAACCGCGCCCGCCAGGCCATCGTGCGCAGTCTTGTGCGGCTGTGCGAGGAAATGAACATCAAGGTCGTCGCCGAAGGCATCGAGACACCTGCCGAGCGTGACTTTCTGTTCGATGTGGGGATACACTTGATGCAGGGCTATCTGTTTGCCAAGCCGGCTTTTCGTTCGGTGGCCACGGTGGACGCTTCGGCGTACGGCAGCGCATCGCGCTGAACGCCCTCAGGCGGTTCACGCCGTCACCACGCGGTTTCGCCCGGATTTCTTGGCGGCGTACAGCGCTGCGTCCGCCCGTGCAAAGAGGCTGCACGCGCTCTCTGCATCCCGCAAGCTGGCCGCACCAATGCTGATGGTGGTGGGCTGGCTCAGCCAGCCGGCCTGGGCCACCGCAACACGCATGCGCTGGGCGACTTCGTGGGCGCCCTGTGCATCCGTGTGGGGCAGGATCACGGCAAATTCCTCGCCGCCCACCCGGGCCACGATGTCGATGATCCTGACGCAGCCGCTGAGCACCTGCGCGATGGACCGCAGCACCTTGTCGCCAGCCTCGTGGCCGAAGTTGTCGTTGATCTGCTTGAAATGGTCCACGTCCAGCATGAGCAGGCTCAGGGGCGACTGCGTGCGCTCCACCACGGCCAGTTCCAGCTCCAGGCTGTCGTCAAATGCCCGCCGGTTGCGCAGGCCGGTGAGCGGGTCGGTCCGGGCCAGCTCGTTGAGCGCCAGGTTCAGTGCGTCCACCTTCTGGATTTGTTCGACCAGCTGCTGGTTGAGCACCTCGGCGTCGCGCAATGCCCGGCGCAGCCGGATCTCGCGCATCGTGGAGTGGGCCAGTTCGACCAGGATTTCGATGTCCTTTTCCGTCCACTGCTTGGCCTTGAAATCAACCGCACAAAAGCTGCCCAGAACCTCGCCCGCTTCGGTTTTCAGGGGGATGCCTGCGTAGGCGCGCACCCCGAGCGACGCCACGGTGGGCACATCGCGGAACACGGGCAACTGCGTGGCATCTTCCAGCACCAGGGGCCCGTCAGACACCATGGAGTAGTGGCAGAACGTCCGCCCGGTGAGCTGTCGCAGTGTGCTCAACGGCTCGCCCATGCCAAATGTGCTTTTGTAGAAGTCGCGGTGCGCGTCGAGCAGCGAGATGAAGGTGACGGGAGCGCCAGTGATCGTGGAGGCCAGCCGGGTCAATCGGTCAAAGCTCTCTTCGGCGATGCTGTCGAGCAAGCCGGTTTCGCGCACCGCAGCCAACCGCAGAGGGGCGGTGAGCGCCGCCTGTATCAGGGCGTCGTCGGCAGGCAGGGGAGGCGGCAATTCCGTCATGGGTGTCGTACCGGGTACCGAGTTGAGCTACCGAAAGTTACACGATCCCCTCTGGCTGCGATGCTCTTGAGCGCAAAGACCCTCCACCCATGCCCCATCCTGGGTATTCGAAGTCCGTTTGAAGTCCCTTCGGGCGGATTCGGCGATGGGTTTTGAGGGGTTTTTTCCGAGCGGGCCACCGGGCAAGGCCAGCGCTGACACACTCGGCGTTTTGGAGACACACATGTTGATACAACTGATCTACGCGAGCCGGTCTTCGCGTGTGCTGGGGCCTGCAGACGTCAAGGACATTTTGGGGGCCTCGCAGCGCAACAACACCCGCGCCGGGATCACGGGCGCCCTGTGCCTGAACAACGGCATCTTTCTGCAGCTGCTCGAAGGTGACCGGGCTGCCGTCAACGCGCTGTACCACCGCTTGCTGAAAGACGGCCGCCACCGCGACACGGCGGTCCTGGACATGAGCGAAATTCCTTGCCGGCGCTTCACCGGCTGGTCGATGGGGCTGATTGCGTCACTCGAATCCAATCGCCAGCTGTTCCTGAAATACTCAGGGACTGCAGATTTCGATCCCTACAGCATGTCTGCAGTCACCTTGCGCAGTTTCTTCGACGAGATTCTGCAGAACGTACGCTGGCTGGAATGACCTGGCGACCCACTGCCCGCAACAGGCCGTGTAGGGCGGGGCGATTGCCGGGGCTCAGTGCCTGCCACTGCGCTCCAGTATGTCTGCGTGGCGTGAACGGGTGATCGGATAGGCCACCAGCAGCGGAATGGCCAGCACCAGGCACACCGCCGGCAGGATGCCCGTCATCAGCGTGATGCCCTGCAGCGCCGTGGCGGACTGCGCCACGTTGGGCACATAGCCCGTCACGTCCAGCATGCCAGCCACCAGCACGGTGGCCAGCGTGCGTGCCAGCTTGTCCATCAGGCCGTACAGGCCGTAGTACATGCCGGTCTTGCGTTCGCCCGTTTGCATGTGGCCGTGGTCGATGGTGTCGGGCACCATGGCAAAAGGCACGATCCAGTGGGCTCCCATGCCGATACCGACCACCACCAAAATGGCGGTGACCAGGCGCTGGTCACCCGGGCCCACCCAGTACAGCGCCACCAGCCCGGCCGCGCAGAACACCAGGCCCAGGATGTAGGCCAGGTTCTTTTCCCAGCGGTCGACCACGCGCTTCCACATGAACAACGAGAGGCCCACCACGCCCAGCAGGGTGCCCATGAAGCGCGGCAGGTCGCCCTTGTCGCCCTGCAGCTGGTAGATCACGAAATACGCGAGCGAGGCCTGCACGAGCGTGAGGCCCAGGCGCACCAGCGTTGCAGCGCCCATCAGCATCAGGAAGGGGCGGTTGTGCAGCGTGGTCCGCAAGGTCTCGCGCACCGACTCCCACATTGCGGGGGTATCGGCATCCACAGGCCGCACCGCCTGTTCCGCCACACTTTCTGCCGGTTCGCGCACGCGCCAGGCCACCACGGCGACGGCTACGCCCGCGACCAGCCCGAAACACGAGCCCGCCAGCGCATAGCCCGTGCGGGCGTCCGGGGCTGCGCGCACCAGCACGGGCATGAAAACGCTGCCCGCAAAAAAGCCCAGCAGGGCGCCCATCGATGAATAGGCCGTGAGGCTGGTGCGCTCGTCGTAGTCGCGGGTCATGTTGGCAGCCATGGCCTGGTAGGGCAGCTGCACTAGGGTCATGAGCGTGTCGAACACGGTGTAGGTCAGGGCGATCCACAGGAACGCGGCCCACGGGCTGAGGCCCGGGGGCACCATCCACACCGCTGCTGCAGCGATGGCGAGCGGAGCCGCGCCATAGATCAGATAGACCCGGTGGCGGCCAAGGCGCGAGCGGGTGCGGCCGGTCATCCAGCCAAACAGCGGGTCGTTGATGGTGTCCCACACCTTGCCCACCAGCAGCGCCGCGCCAGCCACGGCAGGCGCCACCAGGGCCACGTCGGTGTAGAAGATCATGAGCATGAAGTTCATGGCGGCAATCTGCATCTGCAGGCCGACATTGCCGGTGGCATAGCCCAGCTTGGTGCCCAGCGAGAGCCGGGTGGTTGGGGCCGTCATGGATGCGCGGCCGAAAGAGACGCCGTCGGGCTCGCAGTGGTGGGGGCAGGGGCCATGCGGGGCGGGGCGGCCTCCAGCATCAGGCGCACCTCGCGGCGCAGCATCTTGTTGAGGAAGCTGCGCGGGATCTCTTCGACGATGCGTACATCGTCCGGCTGGTGGTCGGCGGGCAGCTTGTGTGCCAGATACTGGGCAATGTCGTGCTCCAGCGCTTGCCAGTCATGCCCGGTGCGCCAGCTCTGGCGCAGGCTCAGCACCAGCACAGCACGGGCACCGTGCTGCACCAGGCAGGCCTCCTTGACGGCGGGGTGGGTGTGCGCCACCTCTTCCACCTCGCGGGGGTTGAGCCACTGCCCGTGGCGCAATACGCGGTCGGCGCTGCGGCCCAGCACATGCAGGTAGCCAGCCGCGTCGAAATAGCCCACATCGCCCATCACCACCCAGCCGTCGCGCAGCGTCTCCTGGGTTTTTTCGGGGTCGAGCCAATAGCCGTCAAAACGCACCGGCGTCAACACGGTGATGAGGCCCATCTGGCCCAATGGCAGGGGCGCAAACTGTTCGTCGCGGATGACCACCTGCACCCCGGGCATCACCCGGCCCACAGTGGAGAGGATGTCATTGCCCAGTGGCTGGCCCTGCGCGTCCACATGCTGGTGAGGCAGCAGCCAGGTGATGGGCGGCAGCGCCTCCAGGCAGCCATAACCTTGCTGGAAGATCGGCCCGAAACGGCGGATGGCCTCGGCAATCTTGGGCGCCGGCATCATCTCGGAGCCATAGGGCACGTGCGTAAGGGACGAGAGGTCGTACTGGCCCAGCGTGGGCTCGTCGAGCAGGTCGATGATGGCCGAGGGCGACAGAAAGGCGCGCGAGACGCGGTGCTTCTGGATCAGCGCGGCCAGCGTGGCGGCGCTGAAGTCTTCGGGCATCACGAGCGTGGCGCCCGCCAGCAGGGTGGGCAGCACCAGGCCCGAGCCAGGGCCGGTGAGGGGCAGGCCCAGCATGTTCACATCCTGGCGGCTGGCGGGGGGGCGGAAATCGATGGACTTGGAGATCAGCCGCACGCTGTCGAGGTACTTGCGGTTGCTGTAGCCGATGGACTTGGGCAGCCCCGTGGTGCCCGAGGTCATGTGCAGCGCAAAGATATCGTCTTCGTGCAGCGCGGCCGTGCCGGGGGCAGGCGCATGCTGCGCCAGTGCCTGCTCGTAGTCTTCGCCCAGCGCCAGCAGGTGTATCCCTGGCAGTTGTTCGCGCACGGCCTGGAGGATGGGCGCGCTCAGCAGCGGGTCGTGGATGAGCACCGCCGGCCGGACGCGGACCATGGTGGCCAGCGCCGCATCGGCCGGCAGGTGTTTGTGAAAGCTCGCGAAGATGGTGCCGTTCTCGAACGTGGCGAGCCGGGCTTCGTACTGTTCACCGGTCTCGGGCAGCAGGGTGAACACAACGTCGCCCTTCTTCACGCCCTGCGCCTGCATCCAGGCCTGCAGCCGCTGCACGCGCTCTTGCAGCTGTGCGTAGGTGAGGGTGCCACGCCGGTCGATGAGCGCGGGTTTGTGGGCATGGCGGCGGTAGGCCAGGCGTGCCACCGACCGCGCCGTGCGCAGGCGGCTGAGCAGAAAGCGCACCACCAGGCTGCGCAGGGATGGAAAGGCCACGGAAGTCTCCGACAGAAGGCATGGCCAGCCAGTCTTTCATGTACGCAGGTTGCAAGCCGCCACAATTTGTATGTGCACGTATCTTGTTGTTGCTGGCGTGGCTGTGCGGTCGGTTTGGACCAGCCAACGGCACACGGCATCCCGGCACCGTCGCTGCGGCGCCACAGCGCCACAGCGCATGTGTGCCAACACGGAGAAAAGCAAAAACCGCCAGGACCGGATCGCGGTGCTGGCGGTTTTGAAAGGGACTCGCCGCCTGGATGGGCGTGGCCTTTGCGGGGCGCGCAGCCCTCACACCAGTGCACCCGTGGAACTGGCTCCGCCAGGCCACCGGGTGCGTCCCCCTCGGGGGAAGCGGCGCAGCCGCTCAGGGGGGCTTACGGATACAGCCCGCGCATTTCGCGCGCATGGAGAATGCGCTGGCAGGCCACGATGAAGGTGGCGGTGCGCAGGCTCACCTTGTGCTCTTGCGCCACTTGCCAGATGCCCGCAAAGGCCTCCTGCATGATGCGCACAAGGCGGGCGTTGATCTCGTCCTCGCTCCAGAAGAAGCTGGAAAAATCCTGCACCCATTCAAAGTAGCTCACCGTCACACCGCCCGCGTTGGCGATCACGTCGGGCAGCACCAGCACGCCCTTGTCGTGCAGGATGTCATCGGCCTCGGTGGTCGTGGGGCCGTTGGCGCCTTCAATCACGAGCTTGGCCTTGATCTGGCCTGCGTTGTCCTTGGTGATCTGGCCTTCCAGCGCTGCCGGGATCAGGATCTCGCAATCCACGCCCCAGAACTCCTCGGCCTTCATCACATCGGCGCCGGCAAAGCCGCCCACGCCGCCACGGGTCTTCACATGCGCCAGCAGCGCGGGCACATCGAGGCCCTTGCTGTTGAAGATGGTGCCGGTGTGATCTTGCACAGCCACCACCTTGGCGCCTGCTTCGGCGAAGAGCTTGGCCGCAATGCCGCCCACGTTGCCAAAGCCTTGGACTGCGATGCGGGCACCTTCCAGCGCCAGGCCGGTCAGCTTGGCGGCTTCCACGCCCACGGTGTACACGCCGCGGCCGGTGGCCTCGACGCGGCCCAGCGAGCCGCCCAGGTCCACGGGCTTGCCGGTGACCACGCCGGTGGCGGTGGCGCCGGTGTTCATCGAATACGTGTCCATCATCCAGGCCATGATCTGGCCGTTGGTGTTCACGTCGGGTGCGGGGATGTCTTTGGACGGGCCGATCAGCAGGCCGATCTCGCTGGTGTAGCGGCGCGTCAGGCGCTCCAGCTCACCCATCGACAGCTTCTTGGGGTCCACGCGGATACCGCCCTTGGCGCCGCCGTAGGGCACGTTCACCGCAGCGTTCTTCACCGACATCCAGGCCGACAGGGCCATCACTTCCGACAGCGTCACGTCCTGGTGAAAACGCACGCCGCCCTTGCCGGGGCCCCGGCTCAGGTTGTGCTGCACGCGGTAGCCTTCGTAGTGGGCGATGGTGCCGTTGTCCAGCTCGATCGGCACGTCCACGATCAGGATGCGCTTGGGACGCTTGAGGGTTTCCACCCAACGCGCCAGGCTGCCCAGGTAGGGGGTGACGCGGTCTACCTGCTGCAGGTAGTTGCCCCAGGGGCCGAGGTGGTCGGCCTGCAGGTACGAGGGCAGGGGGTGGGATTGTGCGGCAGGGGCGCCGACGGGTTGCGACATGGTGAATTCCTTGTGGGATCAGTTCAGGCTGCGAAGCTTATGCCTGCCGCTGCACGCTGTCTAAGGCCGTAGTGTTTTGGTGCTATGCAATTAATGCATAACCACGGGAAAACACCGCCCAATGCGGCACTGCAGCAAAAATGTGACCAGTGAAAACGCCGAGAAGGCAGCGTGCTGCACTGCCGCACGAGCGGTCATTTCACCGTGAAGCCGGTCAGCGCGGGGTCGCCAGCCGGGTAGCGGAGGTCCAGCTTCTGCAGCACCTCGCGCAGCACCGTGGCGATCATCAGGTTGCGGTGCGTCTTGGAGTTGGCGGGCACGATGGTCCAGGGCGCCCAGGGCGTGTGGGTGGCAGCCAGCAGGGTGCCATAGGCATCTTGGTACTGCGCCCACTGCTTGCGCACTTCAATGTCGCCCATGCTGAACTTCCAGTGTTTGGCCGGGTCATCCAGGCGCTCTTGCAGCCGCTCGCGCTGCTCGTCAAACCCGATGTGCAGCAGAAACTTGAGCACGATGGTGCCCGTCTCGCTGAGCATGCGTTCAAAGTCGTTGATGTGCGCCAGACGCTGCTGGTGCTGCTCCGGCGTGATCCAACCGTTGACCACGGGCACCAGCACGTCCTCGTAGTGGCTGCGGTTGAACACGGTGATGTCGCCCGCCTGCGGCACCTGCTGGTGGATGCGCCAGAGGTAGTCGTGTGCGCGCTCGGTTTCGGTGGGGGCCTTCCAGCCCACGGCGTGTACGCCCAGGGCGCTCATGCGGCCAAACACGCCACGGATGGTACCGTCCTTGCCCGAGGTGTCGGTACCTTGCAGCACCACGAGCAGCTTGTAGCGCTTGTCGGCGTAGAACAGGTTCTGCAGCCCGTCCAGTTCCACCGCCAGGTCTTCGACGGCTGCCTTGTCCTGGGCCTTGTCACCCAGCGAGAAGGGTTTGGCGCCGGGATCGAAGTCTTCCAGTGACACGGTGTGCCGTTGGGGCTCGCGGCGCCGTTCGTCGGTCGCAGGCTCTGCAGGCGCAGGCTGCCAGGGCAGCAGGCGCTGCATCAAAGAGGACTTGCTCGGATCAAGCGGAAAAGGCATGGAGACTCCAGGCAGGGCAGCGGCAGTGGCGCTATTGGAACACTGCGGGGCCCTCAAAGATATCCGCTGTGCGCCGGTGCCTGCTGCCACTGGTCGTGTAGCCCATCCACCCGCACGATGGCCAGGCGCGCAAGGTCTTCGTCGGTCAGGCCATTGATGCAGCCCACGTTCACGCCGTACATCTCGCCCATCGGTGTGTCGGTGCCGTGGCCGAACACGCGCACGCCGCAGTGGCGGCAGAAGTAGTGGTGGTTCTTGTGGCTGCCGAAGGTGTACCGCGTGAGGTCGCCTTCGCCCCGGGTGATGCGAAAGCCCCCGGGCAGTGCCACGGCAGGCCAGAAGCGCGTGCGGCGGCAGATGCTGCAGTTGCAGCGGTAGGTGGTTTGGGCCAGGTCCAGCGCGGCCTCGACTTCGACGGCGCCGCAGTGGCAAGTAGCGGTGTAGGTGGAAGCAGGCATGGGTGTTCGTCCTGTCGTGGTGCTGAGGGTTGATGCAGAGGGAGCGGGTACATGATCGCAAACTTGGCGCTCGGCGGCATCCTCCTTGTGAACGATCCGGTGCGCTGGCTGCACCCGCCCCTGCACCTTCACCCGTGCGCCATGCGGTAGGCCAGCGGCGTCTGCCCCGTGGCCTGTTGAAAAGCGCGGTGCAGGCCCGCCTCGCTGGCAAAGCCCAGGTCCTCTGCAATGCGCTTGAGCGGCAGGGGTGTGTCGCACAGGGCCTCGCTCACCTGCCGCAGCTTGATGCGCCGCATCCAGTGCGCGGCAGAAAGACCCGTGTGCGCCTGCACCCGCCGCGCCAGCGTGCGGGGCGACAGGCCCAGCGCCTCGGCCAGCGCGGGCAGGCGCAGTGCGGTGGCGGGGCAACGCTGCACCCACAGCATCGCGCGCCGCAGTTCGGCGTCGGCCACTGCCATGAGGTCGTGCCCGGCAAACGCCGGGTGGGTGGTGCGCGGGCGGGGCAGCATCAGCAGCGACTGCAGATCTGCCAGGGCTTCTGCGTCCAGCCGCGTTGCCAGCGCCTGCAGCATCAGCGGCAGGTAGCCGTTGGCGCCTGCCGCGGTGGTGATGGGGCCGTCTTCCACCAAAGGTTCGTCAAAACGCCAGTGCACCGCGCCAAACTGCTGTTGCAGCGGGGCCCGCAGCCACCAGGTGGCCGTGGCGCCGCGCCCGCGCATCCGGCCGCTGGCCGCAGCCAGCGCTACGCCGGCGCAATAGCTCCACACCTGGGTGCGGCGGGGCAGGGCGCGCAGTGCCGCGATGGCGGGCGCGATGTGCTGTTGCTGCTGCGGCGCCTGCAGTCCGTCGGGCGAAGACAGCCACAGGCCTGGCACCAGCACCGCGTCCACCTCGGCCTGCACCAGGCTGACGCTGGGCGTGAGAGCGGGGCCTTGCCAGGTGGGCACAGGCTGCAGGTCTGCGCCGGTCCAGCAGGTGGTGATCACCGGGCGCTGCGCACGCAAGTTGGCGGCGCGGGCCAGGTCGGCGGTGGCAAAGAGGCCTGCGGGCATGCAACCGGGGTACAGCAACAGTGCCAGGCGCAAGGGTGGTGCAGGTGGTGCGGTGGTGCGGCGCATGGTGGCGGGGTAGTTTGGCTAGAAATGGAAAGAAATTGTCAAACCAGGCCATTCTCGCCGGGCGTTCGATTCCCAACAATCCACTGCATACCCACTGGCTTCGGAGCCCACACCATGCAGATCACCCAATTGCGCAACGCCACCGTGCTTCTTGAATTCCAATCCCAGGGCCGCCCCGTGGGCCTGCTGGTGGACCCCATGCTCGCCCCCCGGGGCAGCCTGCCCGCGCTGCGCTATCTGGGCACGGGCCGCCAGCGCAATCCCATTGTGGAGCTGCCTGGGGGCACCAATGCGCTGCTGGAGCGCGTGACCCACGCCCTCATCACGCACTGCCAACGCGGCCATTTCGACCACCTGGACCGCGCTGGCAAGCGCTTTCTGCGCGAACGGCAGATTCCGGTGATCTGCATGCCACGCGATGCCGACTACCTGGCGCAGCGCGGCCTGCTGGTGTGGCCGCTGGCGGGGCCAGCGCGCCAGCCGTGGGCGCTGGGCGGCCATGTCACGCCGATCCCGTGTGTGCACGGTACCGGCTGGGTGGGCCGCTTCATGGAGCACGGCCACGGCTACCTGCTGGAGCTGCCGGGCGGGCCCAGCGTCTACCTGGCGGGCGACACCATGCTCACGCCCACGGTGCGCGACTGCCTGGCGCGCCTTCAGCCCGAGGTGTCGGTGCTGCCTGCGGGCGGGGCCCGGTTCGATGTGGGGGCAGAAATCCTCATGGACGCCGCCGACATGGCCGAAGCCGCGCAGCTGGCCCACGGCACGCTGGTGGTGAACCACCTGCAGGCGCTGGACCATTGCCCCACCATGCGCGAAACGGTGCGCCAATTGGCGGTGGACGGTGGCTGGGCAGACCGTCTCTGGGTGCCGGAGGATGGTGACAGCAGAAGTTTTCCTTGTCGTGCAGCAGTTGATTGCTATTAAATGTATAGCTATTAGCGCTTGATAAATAAGCGCTAGAGTCCTATTTGGCTCAAAATACCACCTGCACCCCCGCCACCACCTGGCGCCCCAGGCCCGGGATCACGGTGAGTGCGCCCCACGAGGCCGTGTAGTACGCCTTGTCGAACAGGTTGTGGACGTCCAGCGTCAGGCGCATGCGCTTGTCGATCTGCCAGTAGCCTGTGATGCGCGCCGTGGTGTAGGCGGGCAGGCGGTAGGTGTCGGTGGCGGTGCCCGTGCGTTCGCCCACATGCACCAGGCCGCCGCCGATGCCGTAGCGGCCGCCCCAGGGCGCCTGGTCTTCGCGGATGGCAAACAGCCCGGCGCTCACGCGCGGCACATTCAGCAGGCGCTTGCCCAGCAGTGCGGGGTTGTTGTCGCGGGTTACCTCGGTGTCGGTGTAGGCCATGTTGGCGGTCATGCGCCAGTGGGTATCGATCTGCCCGGCCACATCCAGCTCCAGGCCCCGGCTTTGCACCTCGCCCGCCGCAATGCTGAAGTTGGCGTTGGTGGGGCTGCGCGTGAGCACATTGGTCTTGCGGATATCGAACAGCGCCACGCTCGCGTTCAGGCGCTGGTCGGCCGACTGCCACTTGGCGCCCAGCTCCAGCGCCTGGCCCTTTTGCGGGTCGAACGCCTTGCCGCTTTCATCGGTGCCTGCGTTGGGACGGAACGAGCGCCCGGCCGATGCGTAGACCGAGGTGTTGGGGTTGATCAGGTAGGTCAGCCCGATGCGCGGCGTGGTGGCCGAATGCTCCTGCACTTGGCGGGTGGCGGCCAGGCGGTTTTCGCTGTCCTGGTGAAAGCGGTCAAAGCGCACGCCCGCCAGCAGCTTCCACTTCGCGCTCAGGTCGATCTGGTCCTGCACAAATACGCCCGTGGCGCGGGTGCGGTCCACCAGGTCAAAACCCGGCGTGAGGTTGCCCACGGGCTGGTTGTAGACCGGGTTGTAGATGTCGATGGCAAACGGCTGGCTGGCCAGGCTGGAGTAGCGGATGTCCTGCGCCGCAGTGAGCCGCCAGGTCTCCACACCTGCCAGCACGGTGTGGCTGAAGCCGCCCGCTTGCAGCTTGCCTTCGACTTCGCCCTGCAGCGATGCATCGCGTGCGGGCAGGCTGCGCCAGCTGTCGCGGCGGGTCAGCGTGCGGCTGTCGGCGGCCAGGGTGCCGGTCAGGTCCACGGCGGCGCCATACAGGTCCGTCTCGCGGTACGACGCCCCCAGGCGCGTGCGCCAGCCCTGGCCCAGGTCATGGTCCAGCGTCAGCTGGTGCGTGTCGCCGTTGACATGCAGGTTCTCGCGGCTGGGGTCGCCCAGATACCGGTCGGACGGCAGCGCGCCCACGTTGCCCCGCACCTGCACGATGCCCCGGTCCAGCGGGGTGCGGATGCGGATGAACTCCGCCTCGTAGTTCAGCACCGTGTTGGCGCCCAGGTTCCAGGTGAGGGACGGGGCCACCACCATCTTGCGGTTGTCCACCAGCGCGGTACGGCTCGCGCCGTCCTCGGCCGCCACGTTCAGGCGGTAGGCAACGTCCGTGCCCAGCGGGCCGGTGGTGTCGAGCGTGGCACGGCGGTAGCCATGCCCGCCCACCTGCACACCCGCCTTGTGCGCGGGAGTGAACTGCGGCTTTTTGGTGACGATGTTGAGCGTGCCGCCCGGCTCGCTGCTGCCATACAACGCGGCCGCCGGGCCTTTGAGAAATTCAATGCGCTCGACCGAGCTCACGTCGCGCTGCGGGCCATAGCCCCGGTTGGAGGCAAAGCCGTTGAGCAGCTGGCCGCCGTCGGTGTTGCTGAAGCCACGGATCGCATAGTTGTCCCAGGTGCCGCCAAAGTCGTTCAGGCGGGTGATGCCGCTCACATAGTCCACGGTGTCGGCCAGGCGCGTGGCGCCCAGGTCTTCCATCAGCTGCTGGGGCACCACGCGCACGGACTGCGGGGTTTCGATCAGCGGCGTGTCGGTGCGTGTGGCTGCGGTGTTGCGCTGCACGCCCTGGTAGCCGGTGGTGGCGCTGCTGTCACGCACCTGCACTTCCGACAGGGCGGGGCTGGTGGGGACGGCGTCGGTCGGTAGAGCCGATGAAACAGGGGGTGCCGTCTGGGCCATGGCGGCGCTGGCGGTAAAGGCGCACAGCGCCAGGGTGGCGCGGGCCGTAGCAGTCGGCCGGGCGGGCCGGGGAATCGAGGGATGCATGGTGCAGATCGGTAGAGAGAAAACGGCGGGGCTAGCTCCCGCGCGCCGTGCAAACCGCCGCACGGGAGAGAGGTCGCGTTGAACGGGGCACGGGCGGGGTGCAAATGAAAGGCCGCCATTATCCATGCAAATGCAAACAATTCGCATTTGCTTTTGCGGCAACGCTCCCTTGCCTTCTGGGTGCGCATGGGGGCGGGCAGCGCCTGCCTTGCAGGAGCGCTCAGCGGGGTGCTGCCTTGGCCGCCGTGGCCATCAGCGCCACAAACCGCGCCGCGCCCAGGCCCAACGGCCGCTCCTTCGACCACACCACATCCACCCACAGGGCGGTGCCGTTGCTCAGGTTCTCAAACGGCATCTCCACCAGTCGCCCTGCCTCGATGCGCGGCTGCACCAGCGCCCGGGGCTGCCAGCCCCATCCAAGGCCTGCTTCGATCATGCCCAGCGCGGCCAGGTGGTTGTCGGTGCGCCAATGGTGGCGGGCAAACACAAAACGGGGGTCGGTTTGCCCCAGGTCGCGGCTGGCCACCACGATCTGGCGCGTGGTGGTCAGGTGTTCTTCGCGCAGCATGGCGCGCTCGGGCGGCTCGCCCCGGGCCAGGGCCGAGGCGCGCGCGCCCTGCAATACCGCATGGTCCGGCGCCATCACCGCCACCAGGGTTTCGGTGCCCACCTCCTGAAAACCCTCGCGCCCGTCGATGCTGGGCCGCTCGAACACCAGCGCCAGCTGTGCGCGGCCGCTGTGCAGCAGGGCCAGCGCATCCACCTGCGGGGCGGTCAGCACCTCCACCTGCAGCAGCGGGTATTCCGACGCCAGCGTGGCCAGGGGGCCTGTCCAGCGGGCGGCCAGCAGCTCGGGCGCGATGGCCAGCGTCAGCCGCTCTTCCAGCCCCTGCGTCAGCGCCAGCGCCTGGGCGTTGAGCTGCTGCAGCTGCCCGGCGAGCAACCGGGCCTGCGGTTCCAGCGCGCGTGCGGCGGCGGTGGGCCGGGGCTCGCGGCCGCTGCGGTCAAACAGCTGCACATCCAGCTCGGCTTCCAGGTGGGCAATGGTCATGCTCACGGCCGACGGCACCCGCGACAGCGCCCGCGCCGCCGCCGAAAATGAGCCGTGGTCCAGCGCTGCCAGGAACACCTGCACGCTGTCTGAAGAGAAGGCCATGGGTGTGATCTATCAAATAAACTGAAACAAGCTGACTTTATATATCAGCTGCAGGCACATAAAGTCGCCCCCATGGACAAGCAACCCACCCTTTTCGGCCTGCAGGGCCTCAAGCGTCGACTGATCTATGTGAGCCTGTACGAGCTGATCGCCATCGCGGCGGCCACGGCCGGGCTGGCCTTGCTCTCGGGCCAGGGTGCGGGCCATTCGAGCGTGGTGGCCGTGGCAGCCTCGGTGATTGCCATCGTCTGGAACATCGTCTTCAACTGGGCGTTTGAGCGCTGGGAAGCTCGCCAGCTCGTGCGCGGTCGCAGCGTTGCGCGGCGCGTGGCGCATGCCATCGGTTTTGAAGGCGGGCTGGTCTTCACCCTCGTGCCGCTGTTTGCCTGGTGGTTTGACATCACCCTGTGGCACGCGTTTGTGATGGACCTGGGGCTGATCGTGTTCTTCCTTTGCTACACCTTTGTTTTCAACTGGGTGTTCGACCACCTGTTCGGCCTGCCGGCGTCGGCCATGGAGCCGGTGTCTGTTTGAGGTTGCAAGATGTTTTGCTATTGAGTTAATAGCTATACATTCCCGTCAGACAAGCGCCAGATGCCAATTTGACCCATAAACCACCTGATGTGGCGCTGGCTCAGGAATATCGGACGAATCGTTCGCCCTGAGCCCGTCGAAGGGCCCTGGCTTTGGCAGGCTCAGCTCGCAGGGACGGGGCAGGTGTGGCCCATCCGGAAAATCCGAACTCAGGCCTGCAGTAGCTGCCCCGCAATGGCCGCAGCGGCGGTGCGTGTCTCCACCCCCAGCTTTTCAAAAATGTGCTCCAGGTGTTTGTTCACCGTGCGCGGGCTCATGCCCAGGATGTCGGCGATGTCGCGGTTGGTCTTGCCCTTGCTCAGCCACGACAGCACCTCGGTCTCGCGCGGGGTCAGTGCCACCTGCTGCAGGTGGCGCGGGGCGATGGCCTCGGGCGTGGTGCGGCTGAGCAGCAGCATCGACTCGGCCAGGCCGCTCGCGCCCAGGTGGCGGGCCAGCAACTGGCGGCCGTCGGCCAGCGCCAGGGTCTGGTCGCCGGTGGCTTGCGCGCGCACCAGCCAGGCAGCGGCGGCATCTGCGGGGGCGGGGTCGGCGGCAAAGGCGGCTTCCAGCCAGCGCAATGCCTGCGGGGAGCGCCAGGCCACGCGGCCCTGGCCGTCCAGCACCACCACCCCCAGCCCGGCCACGTCGACCGCCTCGCGCGCCAGCCGCGTGGCCTGGGCGTTGCGCACATGGGTGGCGAGCCGGGCCAGCACCTCCGGGATGCGCAGGGGCTTGACCACATAGTCCACCCCGCCACTGGCAAAGCCCCGCAGGATCTGCTCGGTGTCCGACAAGCCCGTCATGAACACCACCGGCACGTGCGACCAGGGCGGCGTGGCTTTCAACAGGCGGCACAGCGCAAAGCCGTCCATGCCGGGCATCACGGCGTCCAGCAGCACGCCGTCGGGCACGGTCAGGTCAAAGCGCTGCAGGGCTTCTTCGGCGTCGCGCGCGGCCAGCACGGCGTAGCCCTCGGCGGCCAGGGCGTCGCACAGCATGCGCAGGGTGTCCAGCGCGTCGTCCACCACCAGGATCACGCGCTGGCTGACCTGCTGGCCTGGATGGGATTCGTCGTTCATAGGGTTCCCTCTTCGGGCTCGCGCAGGTGGTGGGCCAGGGTCTCAAAGTCGAAGCGGTCGGCACTGGCCTGCAGCAGCGCCAGCGTGGCGGCGTGGCCGGGCAGGTCGCCGCGGGCGCGCCGCAGCCGCTCGCGCAGCGCGGCGGCCTGGCCAGACCGCGCCAGGCGGGTCAGGTCTTCGCGCAGTTCGTCGGGCAGCGTGGCCGGGGTGTCGTTCGGGTTGGAGGGGCCCGCGGCGGGCTCGGGGCTGGGCGCAAGCGGCGTGTTGTCGCGCACCCATTCCAGCTGCAGCGCGTGCTCCAGCGCCTGGAGCAGTTCGGATTCGATCACCGGCTTGCCCACAAAAGCCTGGCACTGCTGCGCCGCCAATCGTGAGGCCTCGTGCTCGAACAGATTGGCCGATACGAACACGATGGGCAGCTCCGACGCAGGCCGCAACTCGCGCAGCAGGGCGGCGGTCTGCCAGCCATCGAGGTCATCCATGGTGATATCGAGCAGCACCAGGTCGGGCGGTGTCTGGCGCACGATCTCGATGCATTCGCGCCCGCTGGCGGCCTCGCGCACCTCAAAACCCAGGGGCACCAGCAGGCCGGCCAGCAGCTGGCGCTGCAGGGGCTGGTCGTCCACCACCAGCAGCGTGCGCCGGGGCGCCAGGTACCCGATGACGGGGCGCAGCGTGGCGCGGCTGGGCGTGGTCCAGGCCGGGTCTACCGCAATGCTGGGCAGGTACAGCCGCACGGTAAAAGTGCTGCCCTGGCCGGGGGTGCTGGTTAGCGTGAGCTGGCCACCCATCAGTTCGGCAAGCAGGTGCGTGATGGTCAGGCCCAGGCCCGTGCCCGCCTCGCTGGCGCGGCGCCCGGCGCTGCCGCGCTCAAACGGCACAAAGATGCGCTCCAGGTCTTGCGGTTCGATGCCGATGCCGGTGTCGATCACCTCGATGCGCGAGACATGCTGGCGAAAGTCCATGCGCAGCCGCACCTCGCCGCGCTCGGTAAACCGCACCGCGTTAGACAGCAGGTTGATCAGAATCTGCCGCAACCGCTTGGCGTCGGCCCGTATCCACCCGGGCATGGTGCCCAGCGTCTCCACAACAAAGTGCAGGCCCTTGGCCTCGGCCTGCGGGCGCAGCATGGCTTCGATGTTCTCGATCAGCTCGGGCAGTGGCAGGGGGGCCATGTCCAGCCGCAGGCGCCCCGCCTCGATGCGCGCCAGCTCCAGCGATCCATCGATGAGCGCATGCATGTGCTGGCCGCTGTGCTGCATGGTGGACAACGTCTCGCGCATCCAGCCCTCGGTATGCGGGTTCTTGAGCAGGATCTGTGTGTAGCCCAGGATGCTGTTGAGCGGCGAACGCAGCTCGTGCGTCATGCCTGCCACGTAGCGCGTCTTGGCCTGGTTGGCGGACTCGGCCTGGTCCTTGGCCGCCTGCAGTTCGGCGTCGGTGCGCTTGTGGGCTTCGATTTCCTGCAGCAGCAGCTGCGTCTGCCGTTCCGACTCGTCCTGCGCCATGCGCCGGCTGTCGGTGCTCAGCACCACCCACCACGCGCACACGGCGGCCAGCAGCGCCAGCAGCGCAAACACCTTGAGAAACGGCATCTGTAGCATTTGGCCGGGCACCGGCGCCTGCAGGCTTTCCTGCACATACACCACGCCCACCAGAAACGCCATCACCGCGCACAGCGACACCATCACCATCAGGTACTGCCCCAGGCGAAAGTTCACCTTGATGGCCCAGCGCTGCGGCAGCAAGGCTTCCACCACGCTGCGCAACTGATCGGCCGCGCGCGAGCCGGTCTTGCAGCGGTCGTGGCAGCGCGATTCGAGCGAGCAGCACAGCGAGCAGATGGGCGCGGTATAGGCCGGACAGCGCGCCATGTCTTCGGACTCGAACTGGTTCTCGCACACGGCGCAGCGCACGATCTCGCCGGGCCGCCACTCGTTGCCGGGAGCGCGCGCCAGGTAGTAGCGGCCCTGCGTCAGCCAGGCCAGCAGCGGCGCCAGCGCCATCGACAGCACCAGCGCAATGAAGGGCGAAAACGCGGCCGCCCCTTCGCCCAGCAGCCCTGCATAGGCACAGCAGGCCACCGTGGCCGCCAGCACCATGGCGCCCAGGCCCACGGGGTTGAAGTCATACAGGTGCGCGCGCCGAAACTCGATGCCTTTGGGCGACAGGCCCAGTGGCTTGTTGATGACCAGGTCTGCCACCAGCGCACCCACCCAGGCAATGGCCACGTTGCTGTACACGGCCAGCACTTTCTCCAGCGCGCCAAACACACCCAGCGTCATCAGCAAGGTGGCGATCAACACGTTGAACACCAGCCACACCACGCGCCCCGGGTGGCTGCGGGTGACGCGCGCAAAAAAGTTGGACCACGCCAGCGAGCCCGCGTAGGCGTTGGTGAGGTTGATCTTGATCTGAGAGACCACCACAAACACCACCGTCACGGCCACCGCCAGGCCCGGCAGGCCCAGTGCCTGCATGACCTGGTGAAAGCCTGCGAGGAACATCTGCGTGGGCTCGGCCGCGCGCTGGGCGCCCACCTCGAACTGCAGCGCGGCAAACGCCAGAAAGGCCCCACCCGCCATCTTGAGCATGCCCATCACCACCCAGCCCGGCCCCGCCACCAGCACCGCGCCCCACCAGCGCCGGCGGTTGGCGGCAGTGCGCTCGGGCAGAAAGCGCAAAAAGTCCACTTGCTCGCCAATCTGCACCACCAGTGAAAAGATCACCGCCGCGGCTGCACCAAACATGAGCGGGTCGAACTGGCTGCTGCCGCTCTTGAGGCCCGACAGTCCCGCAAAGTCGCGGTACAGCTGCGGCTGGGCCAGCGCAATCCACACAAAGGGCAGCAGCAGCAAGAACAGCCACAGCGGCTGCGTCCAGGCCTGCAGGCGCGATATGAGCGTGATGCCGCGCATGGCCAGCGGCAGGATCACCAGCGACGACGCGATGTAGCACCACTCCAGCGGCCAGTCCACCACCATCTGCAGCGCCAACGCCATGATGGCCGCCTCCAAGGCAAAGAAGATAAAGGTGAACACTGCGTAGATCAGCGAGGTGATGGTGGAGCCCAGGTAGCCAAAGCCCGCCCCGCGCGTGAGCAGGTCCATGTCCAGCCCATAGCGCGCCGCGTAGTAGGCAATGGGCAGGCCGGTCAGAAAGATCAGCAACCCCACGGTGAGGATGGCCCACATGGCATTGCTGAAGCCGTAGTTCAGCGCAATCGCGCCACCAATGGCCTCCAGCGCCAGGAAGGACAGCGAACCGAACGCCGTGTTGGCCACGCGGAATTCGCTCCAGCGCCGAAAGCTCTTGGGCGTGTAGCGCAGCGCGTAGTCCTCCATGGTCTCGTCGGCCACCCAGGCGTTGTACTCGCGCCGGAAACGAAAAATCGTTTGTGGTGCGCTCTGGGCATCGGGTGCTTGTGGTGAGGCCATGCCCAGCACAAAGCAAGAAGCGTTCTAGGCGCGCACCGCGTTGGGGCGCTGCACTGGCACGCATTGCCCTGCACGGGAGCATGTGCAGGTCCTAGTGCAGGGCTCGCACCGGGGTGCGTACGCAGCCCTACGTTAATTGACGTATGGGCGCATTCAAGGGTTGTCCCTAACCTTCATTCCACAGCGCACACAACCCGCTTTGGTCCCGTCCCTTCATTCACACCGATCCTGCAAGGAGCGTCTTCATGAGCCACCCTTCCGACCCCCGCTTTAGTGACTCCGCCCAGGCCGAACCCGGCCGCCGTCGCATCCTGCAGGCGCTGGGCGCCGCATCCGTGGCGGGCCTGCCTGCCTGGTCGTTTGGCCAGCCCACGGCGCAGGTCAACACCACCAAGCTGGCCATCACCGACACCGAGGTCACCGTGGGCCAATTGCACTCGGCCACGGGCACCATGGCGATTTCCGAAACCGGCTCCATCCAGGCCGAACAGCTGGCCATTGACCAGATCAACGCCATGGGTGGCGTGCTGGGCCGCAAGATCAAGGTGATCAAGGAAGACGGTGCGTCGGACTGGCCCACGTTTGCCGAAAAGTCCAAGAAGCTGCTCATCAACGACCGCTGCGCCGCTGTGTTTGGCTGCTGGACCAGCGCCTCGCGCAAGGCCGTGCTGCCGGTGTTCGAGAAAGAAAACGGCCTGCTCTACTACCCCACGTTCTATGAAGGCCTGGAGCAATCCAAGAACGTGATCTACACGGGCCAGGAAGCTACCCAGCAGATTCTGTACAGCCTGGAATGGGCCAAGACCGAGAAGAAGGCCAAGACCTTCTTCCTCATCGGCTCCGACTACATCTGGCCCCGCACCTCGATGAAGATTGCGCGCAAGCACATCGAGAACTTCCAGAAGGGCAAGGTCGTGGGCGAGGAGTACTACCCGCTGGGCAGCACCAACTTCGGCTCGCTGATGAACAAGATCAAGGTGCAAAAGCCCGACTGCCTGTTTGTGGCGGTTGTGGGCGGCTCCAACGTAGCGTTCTACAAGGCGCTCAAGGCCGCGGGCATCACGGGCGACAAGCAACTGCTGGTCACGCTGTCGGTCACCGAAGACGAAATGACCGGCGTGGGCGGCGAGAACTTCAACGGTTTCTACTCGTCGATGAAGTACTTCCAGTCCCTCGACAACGAGAACAACAAGAAGTTTGTGGCCGCCTTCAAGGCCAAGTACGGCAAGGACGCCGTGATCGGCGACGTGACGCAGGCGGGCTACCTGGGCCCCTGGCTGTGGAAGGCGGCGGTCGAAAAAGCCAAGAGCTTTGACGTGGACAAGGTGGTGGCCGCATCGCCCGGCATCGAGCTGACCACCGCACCCGAGGGCTATGTGAAGGTGGACGCCAACCACCACCTGTGGAGCAAGTCGCGCATCGCCATGGGCATGCCGGATGCTTCGTTCAAGGTGGTGTCCGAGTCGCCTGCGCTGATCAAGCCGGATCCATTTCCCAAAGGTTATCAATAAACACCCCCTGAGGCGCTTCGCGTCTTCCCCCCTCTCTCGCTGCGCGGGAGGGGGACGACACCCTCAGTGCGGGGCGGCCCTTCCTCGGTATCCCTCGCAAGAGGCCGCCCCATGGCACCGCTGTTCGTTTTCCAACGCTGCCCACGCAGGAGCTGCAACATGACCTTTTCCGAAATGATGAACATCGGCCTGATGCAGGGCTTTGCGGGCCTGAGTCTGTTTGCCGTGCTGCTGCTCATGGGGCTGGGCCTGGCCATCATCTTTGGGCAGATGGGCGTGATCAACATGGCCCATGGCGAGTTCATGACCATTGGCGCCTATACGATCTACCTGGGCTCCACCCTCGCGGCCAACCATGCGCCGCAAATGATTCCGTATTACTTTCCGCTGGCCATCGTGGCGGCGTTTGGGTTTGCGTTTGTAGCGGGCTGGCTGGTGGAATGGGGGCTGATCCGCCACCTGTACAAGCGCCCGCTGGACACGCTGCTGGCCACCTGGGGCATCAGCCTGGCCCTGCAGCAATGCTTTCGCACTTTCATCGGCCCCAAGGAGGTCAGCCCGACCTTGCCCGACTGGCTGCTGGGTTCGTGGGCGCCCGCCGAGGGGCTGGACATCCCGATCAATGGCCTGTTTGTGCTGGCGTTGACTGCCGTGGTCACGGGGGGCGTGCTGCTGGCCCTGCACAGAAGCCGCTGGGGCCTGCGGGTGCGCGCCACGGTGAGCAACCGCATCATGGCCAACGCCATTGGCATCGACACCCAGAAGACCGATCGCCTGACCTTTGCCATTGGCTGCGGCATTGCCGGCGTGGCGGGCGCGGCGTTTACCACCATCGGCTCCACCGGCCCCACATCGGGCTCGCTCTACATCGTGGACGCCTTCCTGGTGGTGACCTTTGGCGGCGCGGCCAGCCTTCTGGGCACCGTGGTGTCGGCCTTCGGGATTGCGCAAACGCAGTCGATCACCGAGTTCTTCATGGCGGGCTCCATGGCCAAGATGATCACGCTGTCGCTGATCGTGCTGATCCTGATGGTGCGGCCACAGGGCTTGTTCGCCTCCAAGGTGCGCCGATGAGGGCATGCATGAACCTACTGCGCGAACCGATCTCGCGCCTGCGGTCCTCGCCGTACGGGTGTACGGCTCCGGTCCTCAACCCGACCTCGGCCCGCTCGCTACGGTTCCTGCACGCCCTCATACCTCTCAAAACCGGAGTCTCCGCATGAACGCCCTCAAAGCCTGGATCCTGCGCTACCAGCTCGCCAGCCTGGTACTGCTCACCGTGCTGCTGGCCGTGGTGCTGCCGCTGGCACTCGACATCTTTCGGCTGAACCTGGTGGGCAAGTACCTCACCTATGCGTTCGTCGCTATCGGCCTCGTGATGGTGTGGGGCTACGGCGGCGTGCTCAGCCTTGGGCAGGGCGTGTTTTTTGGCCTGGGGGGCTATGCCATGGCCATGTTCCTCAAGCTCGAAGCGTCAGACCCCATCAGCACCAAGATCCAGTCCACGCCCGGCATCCCCGACTTCATGGACTGGAACCAGATCACCGAGCTGCCCAGCTTCTGGATTCCGTTCAAGAGCCTGCCGTTTGCGCTGGCGGCCGTGATCGTCGTGCCCACGCTGCTGGCCTGGATCATCAGCTTTGCGATGTTCAAGCGCCGTGTGGGCGGTGTGTACTTTGCCATCATCACGCAGGCCGTGGCACTGATTCTGACGGTGCTCATCATCGGCCAGCAGGGCTACACCGGTGGCGTGAACGGTATGACGGATCTGAAGACCCTGTGGGGCTGGGACACGCGCACCGACAGCGCCAAATACATCCTGTATTACGTGTGCGTGGCGCTGCTCATAGGCTCCATCATCCTGTGCCGCTGGATACAGACCGGCAAGGTGGGCACGCTGCTGCTGGCCATGCGCGACAAAGAAGACCGCGTGCGCTTTTCGGGCTACGACGTGGCCAATTTCAAGGTCTTCACCTTCTGCCTGGCCGCCGCGCTGTCGGGCATCGGGGGCGCCATGTTCTCGCTGCAGGTGGGCTTCATGTCGCCCAGTTTTGTGGGCATCGTGCCGTCCATCGAGATGGTGATCTACGCCGCCGTGGGCGGGCGCATGAGCCTGGTGGGTGCCGTGTATGGCACCTTGCTGGTGAACGCGGGCAAGACGTATTTCTCGGAGAGCTTTCCCGAGCTGTGGCTGTTCCTCATGGCCGGGCTTTTCATCGGCGTGACCATGGCCTTCCCCATGGGCCTGGCGGGCCTGTGGGAGAGCCATGTGGTGCCCTGGTGGAAGGGCCGCCGCGAAGCGCTGCGCCAGGCATCGGAGCAAGGCCGACCACCCGCAGCGCGCCTGCCTGTGGATGCAAGCACCGCTGCGGCAGCGTCGCCAGCACCCGCCGCCACGCTGCCTGACGGCGTGAGCCGCCAGGGCGTCTGAACCCACCGGAGCACTCCTCATGAGCAACACCGACTTCGCGCTGGCCATTGAAGACCTGACCGTTTCGTTCGACGGCTTCAAGGCCATCGACGACCTCACGCTGTACATCGACAAGAACGAGCTGCGCGTGATCATCGGCCCCAACGGTGCGGGCAAGACCACGCTGCTGGACCTCATCTGCGGCAAGACCCGCGCCACGGGCGGCAGCATCAAGTTCAAGAACGAAGAACTCACCCGCATGGCCGAGCACAAGCGTGTGCGGCTGGGCATCGGGCGCAAGTTCCAGACGCCCTCCATCTACGAGAACCTGTCGGTCTTCCAGAACCTGGAGGTGTCTTACCCCGCAGGCCGCTCGGTGCTGGGCGCGCTGGCGTTCAAGTGCACCGATGAGGTCAAGGCGCGTGTGCAGGTGGTGGCCGAAGACATTGGCCTGGGCGACAAGCTCGATACCGAGGCTGGCTTGCTGAGCCACGGGCAAAAACAGTGGCTGGAGATTGGCATGCTGCTGATGCAGGAGCCCGAGCTGCTGATGCTGGACGAGCCGATTGCCGGCATGAGCGCGCGCGAGCGTGAACTGACGGCCGAGCTGCTGCAGCGCATCTGCAAGAACCGCGCGGTGATCGTCATTGAGCACGACATGGAGTTCGTCAAGCGCATTGCCCACAAGGTCACGGTGATGCATCAGGGAAAGATCCTGGCCGAAGGCCCCATGGAGAAGGTGCAGGCGGACCCCAAGGTCATCGACGTGTACCTGGGCCACTGAGCAACCCATTCCTTCACAGGAGCATCGCATGCTGGAAGTCAAAGATCTGTTTGTGGCCTACGGCCAGAGCGAGGCGCTGCACGGCATCTCGTTTGACGGCCGTGCCAACGAGACCGTGGCCATCATGGGCCGCAATGGCATGGGCAAAACCACGCTGTTCAAAAGCCTCATGGGCGTGATGCCCGTCAAGAGCGGCCAGATCACCGTGGCAGGCCAGGACGTGACGAAGGACGAGAGCTTTCGCCGCGTGGCCAAGGGCATCGCCTATGTGCCGCAAGGCCGCATGATCTTCCCGACCCTCACGGTCGAAGAGAACATCGAGACCGGGCTGGAAAACTCCAAGACGCGACAGATTCCCGAAGATATCTACGCACTGTTTCCCGTGCTGTGGGACATGCGTCGGCGCAAGGGAGGCAACCTCTCGGGCGGGCAGCAGCAGCAACTGGCCATTGCGCGAGCGCTCGTCACCGACCCCAAGGTGCTGCTGCTCGACGAGCCCACCGAGGGCATCCAGCCTTCCATCATCAAGGACATCGCCAAGGCGCTCAACGAGATTCGCAAGCTGCGCCAGATCACCATCGTGGTGAGCGAGCAGGTGCTCTCGTTCGCCATGGACGTGGCCGACCGACTGTTCGTCATCGAAGGCGGCCGCCTGGTGCACGAGACCGCCCGCGCCGACACCGACCAGCAGCGCATCAAAGCCTATCTGTCTGTTTGACGAAGTTCGCAGCTGCGTCAGCGCAACGTCCTGCCTTCAACCCCTTTCATCACCCACCCCTTCCAAGGAGCACGCCATGGCTGAAACCCTGATCAAGGTCGATCTGAGCAAGTCGCCCACCGAGAACGAGAACATCCACAACCGCTGGCACCCAGACATCCCCATGGCCTGCTGGGTCAATCCTGGCGATGAGTTCGTGCTGGAGACGTTTGACTGGACGGGCGGCTTCATCAAGAACAACGACAGCGCCGATGATGTGCGCGACATCGACCTGACCACGGTGCACTACCTCAGCGGCCCCGTGGGCGTGAAGGGCGCCGAGCCGGGCGACCTGCTGGTGGTGGACCTGCTGGACATTGGTGCCAAGCAGGACAGCCTGTGGGGTTTCAACGGCTTTTTCAGCAAGAACAACGGCGGCGGTTTTTTGACCGAGCATTTCCCGCAGGCGCAAAAGTCCATCTGGGACTTTCATGGCATGTTCACCAGCTCGCGCCATGTGCCGGGCGTGAAGTACGCTGGGCTCATCCACCCCGGCCTGATTGGCTGCCTGCCCGACCGCAAGATGCTGGAGCAGTGGAATGCGCGCGAGCAGACGCTCATCGACTCAGACCCCACGGCCGGACTGGCCAACCCACCCTCGGCGGGCACGGCCCACATGGGCCGCCTCACGGGCGATGCCAAGGCCAAAGCGGCTGTCGAAGGCGCCCGCACGGTGCCCCCGCGCGAGCATGGTGGCAACTGCGACATCAAGGATTTGTCGCGCGGCGCCAAGGTGTTCTTCCCGGTGTATGTAGACGGCGCCGGCCTGTCGGTGGGCGACCTGCACTTCAGCCAGGGCGACGGCGAGATCACCTTTTGCGGCGCCATCGAGATGGCGGGCTGGGTGCACATGAAGGTCACGCTCATCAAGGGCGGGATGGCCAAGTACGGCATCAAGAACCCCATCTTCAAGCCCAGCCCCATCACGCCCACCTACAACGACTACCTGATCTTCGAGGGCATCAGCGTGGATGAGAGTGGCAAGCAGTACTACCTGGACGTGAACGTGGCCTACCGCCAGGCCTGCCTGAACGCCATCGAGTACCTCAAGAAGTTTGGCTATTCGGGCGCGCAGGCGTATTCCATCCTGGGCACAGCCCCGGTGCAGGGCCACATCAGCGGCGTGGTGGATGTGCCCAACGCCTGCGCCACGCTGTGGCTGCCCACGCAGATCTTTGACTTTGACATCAACCCGAGTGCGGCGGGGCCGATCAAGCACCTGGATGGCTCGGTGGCCATGCCGCTGTCGCCCGACCTGGTCTGACAGTCAAACACCATTGCTGCAGAAGGACCCGCCATGCCCACCTACGACTACGCCTGTGCCCAGTGTGGCGGGTTTGATGCCTTCCGCCTGCTGGCCGACCGCAACGAACCCGCTGCCTGCCCAGACTGCGGCGCAGCATCGCCGCGCGTGTTTGCCACCGCACCGCGCCTGGCGCTCATGAGCGCGTCCGCGCGCAGCGCCATCGCCACCAACGAGCGAGCGCGGCACGAGCCGCAGCGCTCGGGCGACTACGCCCGCCTCAAACACCCTGCAGGCTGTGGCTGCTGTTCGTCATCGCAAAGCCGCAAGGCCACGGTGACGGCGACCAGCGGTGCCAAGGCGTTTCCGAGCAAACGGCCCTGGATGATTTCTCATTGATAGGGATGCTTCACCATGATTCACGGCGATATTTCAAGCAGCAAGGACACCGTCGGCGTGGCGGTGGTCAACTACAAGATGCCGCGCCTGCATACCAAGGCCGAGGTGCTGGACAACGCGCGCAAGATCGCAGACATGCTGGTGGGCATGAAGACCGGCCTGCCCGGCATGGACCTGGTGATCTTTCCGGAGTACAGCACCCACGGCATCATGTACGACGCCCAGGAGATGATGGACACGGCGGCCACCGTACCGGGTGAAGAGACCGAAATCTTCGCCGCCGCCTGCCGCAAGGCCAAGGTGTGGGGCGTCTTCTCGCTCACCGGCGAGCGCCATGAGGAGCACCCGCACAAGGTGCCGTACAACACCCTGATCCTCATGAACGACCAGGGCGAGATCGTGCAGAAGTACCGCAAGATCATGCCCTGGACCCCCATCGAAGGCTGGTACCCCGGGGACACCACCTACGTCAGCGAAGGCCCCAAGGGCCTGAAGATCAGCCTCATCATCTGCGACGACGGCAACTACCCCGAGATCTGGCGCGACTGCGCCATGAAGGGTGCCGAGTTGATCGTGCGGTGCCAGGGCTACATGTACCCCGCCAAGGAGCAGCAGATTCTGATGAGCAAGGCCATGGCCTTTGCCAACAACACGTATGTGGCCGTGGCCAATGCCGCCGGGTTTGACGGCGTATACAGCTACTTCGGTCACAGCGCCCTGATTGGCTTTGATGGCCGAACGCTCGGTGAATGCGGCGAGGAGGAATACGGCGTGCAGTACGCCGCGTTGTCGAAGAGCCTGATCCGCGACTTCCGCAAGAACGGGCAGTCCGAGAACCACCTCTTCAAGCTGCTGCACCGGGGCTACACCGGGCTGATCAACTCCGGCGGTGGAGACCAGGGTGTGGCCGCCTGCCCGTATGACTTTTACACCCGCTGGGTGACTGACCCCGAAGGCACGCGCAAGGCCGTGGAGGCCATCACGCGGCCCATGGTGGGCACCGAGGAGTGCCCGATCAAGGGTATCCCCAACCTCGACAGCGCAGACCGCTGCTGAGGCAACGGGATTCAGGGCCGTGGCCTGAGATCTTCAAACAGTGTTAACCGGCTGCGAGCCGCCCACACTGCACCCGATAATCGGCCCCCATGCGTGGGCCGTTCCTTTCTCTCCTGTGGATGTCATCGTGTGCACTGCTGTGCACCGTGCTCGCAGGCTGCGCGGCGAATGCGCCCACGCCACGCGGCGAGGTCAAGGGGGCCGCCACAACGCCCGCCGAGCTGGCCCAGTCCGACATGAACCGCGTGGCCACGCTGGCCATGCACGAGAACCTGGAGGGCTTGTTCCGCCTCATGGACAAGCTCTACCGCCGCAACCCCGCCGAATGGCGCAAAACCAGCGCCACCAGCCGCGAGCACGCCGCGGAGCAGGTGCGCACAGCCATCCTGCAGCGCCAGCCCTGGGCACCACTGCAGGGGCGGCGCGACATTGCCGCGATGGGCTTCGCGTTCGCGCCGGAGTTCAACGGGGACCGCGTGGCAGCCTTCATCCATGCCACGGCCGACATGATCATCACGGCCCATGGCGGAAAGATCGAATTCTTCTTGCTCGACGGCATGGATGCCCAGCACCTCTACAACGCCGCCCGCAATGTGGAAAGCGCCGTGTGGCTGCTGGCCCAGCGCCGCAACGCCCAGGGCCAGCCACTGCTGCTGGCGGACGAGATCGGCCCCCAAGGCCGCAACCTGAGCTTTGAGCGCGAGTTTGGCAAGATCATCGCGCGCCTCGACCTGCTGGCTGCCCTGACCACCGAAAAGTACCGCCGCGCCGCCATCAGCTATGTGCAGGGCATTGTGGGCGGCACGTTCCTGCAGTTCCTGCCGGTGCGTTGAGAGCGATTCAACCGCTTCAAACGCGGGACGCGCGGTCAGCGCGTGCCGCCATGCACGAAGATTCCGGGTGGAAACGTGGCGTTACACTTTGGTCACCCCTCCACTTCGAATCGGGACTTCGCCATGCTCCAACGTGTTTTGCTGTGGCTCACTGCGCTCTTGTTGGCCATGGTGGCTGCGACCGCGGCGCATGCCCAAGATGCGGACCTGTCCATCACGAAGACCGATGGTGTGGCCACGGCCGTCCCGGGCGGGTCGGTGACCTACACCATCACCGCCAGCAACGCAGGGCCGGACCCCGTCGTCGGCGCCACGGTTGCGGACACCTTTCCCGCCGTGCTCACCGGCACCTGGACCTGTGTGGGCGCAGGCGGCGGTACCTGCACCGCCGCAGGCAGTGGCAACATCAACGACAGCGTCAACCTGCCAGCGGGTGGATCGGTCACCTACACGGTGAGCGCCACGATCAACGCTTCTGCAACCGGAACGCTGACCAACACCGCGACAGTGACGTCCGCCGTGAACGACCCGGTTCCCGCCAACAACAGTGCCACCGATTCCGACACGCTCACGCCACAGGCCGATCTGGCCATCACCAAGACCGATGGTGTGACCACGGCCACGCCGGGCGGATCGGTCACCTACACCATCACCGCCAGCAACGCGGGGCCATCCAATGCGCCGGGGGCCACGGTGGCGGACACCTTCCCCGCATCACTTACCGGCACCTGGACCTGCGTGGGCGCGGGTGGCGGCACCTGCACCGCCGCAGGCAGCGGCAACATCAACGACACCGTCAACTTGCCCGCCGGAGGATCGGTAACCTACACCGTCAGCGCCACGGTGAGTGCAGCGGCCACAGGGACGCTGGCCAATACCGCGACGGTGACAGCGCCGGGCGGAGTGACCGATCCCGTCCCGGGCGACAACAGCGCCACGGACTCCGACACCATCACGCCGCAGGCCGATCTGTCCATTACCAAAACGGACGGCGTGACCACGGCCATACCTGGCGGCTCGGTCACCTACACCATCACCGCCAGCAACGCGGGGCCGTCCAATGCGTCGGGGGCCACGGTGGCGGATACCTTCCCCGCAGCGCTCACCGGCACCTGGACCTGCGTGGGTGCGGGTGGCGGCACCTGCACCGCCGCAGGCAGCGGCAACATCAACGACGTGGTCAATCTGCCAGCGGGGGGATCGGTGACCTATACGGTGAGCGCCACAGTGAGTGCTGCGGCCAGCGGAACGCTGGTGAACACCGCGACGGTGACAGCGCCGGGCGGGGTGACCGACCCCAATCCGGGCAACAACAGCGCCACGGATTCCGACACCATCGCATCGCAAGCCGACCTGACCATCACCAAGACCGATGGCGTGACCATGGCCAACGCTGGCGGCTCGGTGACCTACACCATCATCGCCAGCAACGCAGGCCCGTCCAACGCCCCTGGCGCGACGGTGGCAGATACGTTCCCCGCATCACTCACCGGCACCTGGACCTGCGTGGGCGCGGGTGGCGGCACCTGCACGGCGGCGGGCAGCGGCAGCATCAACGATGTCGTCAACCTGCCCGCGGGTGGATCGGTGACCTACACCGTCACCGCCACGGTGAGCGCGTCGGCCACAGGGACGCTGGTCAACACCGCGACGGTCGCGGCCCCGGGCGGTGTAACCGACCCCAACCCGGGCAACAACAGCGCCACCGATACCGACACCATCACGGCAGTGGCCGCGAGCGCGATTCCGTCGTTGTCCGAGTGGGCTTTGTGGCTGATGGCGGGCTTGATGCTGCTGGCCGCATTCCGGGGCCGCCGCCCAGTGCGCTGATCCCGGGCGGGCAACTTACAATCGCTCTTCGGCCCAAGGAGCGTTGCAGCGACTTGCCATGCCCGGTTTGGTGCATGGCGATTCGTCAGGCTTGGGCCCCGCGCACCCCGCCGTACACCGCAACGACGCTCACCTGTTTTTTTGCTGCCCCTGCACAGGTGAGTGAGTCCTATGTCTGCTGTATCCCTGCCCCCCATGAAGCTGTCCGGCCTGGAGCCCGTCTCCATTGGCGAGGGCACCTTGTTCGTCAACATCGGCGAGCGCACCAACGTCACCGGCTCCAAGGCGTTCGCGCGCATGATTTTGAACGGCCAGTACGAAGAAGCCCTGGCCGTGGCGCGCCAGCAGGTGGAGAACGGCGCCCAGGTCATCGACATCAACATGGACGAGGCCATGCTCGACAGCAAGGCCGCCATGGTGCGTTTTCTGCAGCTCATCGCGTCCGAGCCCGACATCGCCCGCGTGCCCATCATGGTGGACAGCTCCAAGTGGGAGGTGATCGAGGCCGGTCTGCGCTGCGTGCAGGGCAAGGGCATCGTCAACTCCATCTCCATGAAGGAGGGCGTGGACAAGTTCAAGCACGAGGCGCGCCTGGTGCGCCGCTACGGCGCCGCTGCCGTGGTCATGGCGTTTGACGAAAAAGGTCAGGCCGACACCTACGAGCGCAAGATCGAAATCTGCGAACGCGCCTACCGCATCCTGGTCGATGAAGTGGGCTTCCCGCCCGAGGACATCATCTTCGACCCCAACATCTTTGCCGTGGCCACCGGCATTGAAGAGCACAACAACTACGCCGTCGATTTCATCGAGGCCACGCGCTGGATCAAGCAGAACCTGCCCGGCGCCAAGGTGTCGGGTGGGGTATCGAACGTGTCGTTCAGTTTCCGTGGCAACGACCCGGTGCGCGAGGCCATCCACACCGTGTTTCTGTACCACGCCATCAAGGCCGGCATGGACATGGGCATCGTCAACGCGGGCATGGTGGGCGTGTACGACGACCTGGAGCCCGTGCTGCGCGAGCGCGTGGAAGACGTGGTGCTCAACCGCCGCCCGGATGCTGGTGAGCGCCTGGTCGAGATCGCCGAAACCGCCAAGAGCGGCGCCAAGGACGAAAGCAAGAAGCTCGAATGGCGCGGAACGCCCGAGCACCCCAAGACCGTGGGCGAACGCCTGTCGCACGCGCTGGTGCATGGCATCACCGACTTCATCACCGAAGACACCGAAGAGGCCTACCGCGAGATCCTGGCCAAGGGCGGCCGCCCGCTGCACGTGATCGAAGGCCCGCTCATGGACGGCATGAACGTGGTGGGCGATCTGTTTGGTGCGGGCAAGATGTTTTTGCCCCAGGTGGTGAAAAGCGCACGCGTGATGAAGCAGGCCGTGGCCCATCTCATCCCCTACATCGAGGAAGAAAAGCGCCAGGACGAACTGGCCGGGCGCGACGTGCGCAGCAAGGGCAAGATCGTCATCGCCACCGTGAAGGGCGACGTGCACGACATCGGCAAGAACATCGTCACCGTGGTGCTTCAGTGCAATAACTTCGAGGTGGTGAACATGGGCGTGATGGTGCCCTGCCACGAGATTTTGGCGCGCGCCAAGGTGGAGGGGGCCGACATCGTGGGCCTGTCGGGCCTGATCACCCCCAGCCTCGAAGAAATGCAGTACGTGGCGGGCGAGATGCAGAAGGACGAGCACTTCCGCATCAAGAAGATCCCGCTGCTGATCGGCGGCGCCACCACCAGCCGCGTACACACTGCCGTCAAGATCGCGCCGCACTACGAAGGTCCCGTGGTCTATGTGCCCGACGCCTCGCGCAGCGTGAGCGTGGCGCAGAGCCTGCTGGGCGACGGCGTGCAGAACTACGTGGACGAGCTCAACGCGGACTACGACAAGGTCCGCACCCAGCACGCCAACAAAAAGGCCACGCCCCTGTGGCCCCTGGCCAAGATCCGCGCCAACAAGACGCCGGTTGATTGGGCTGCCTACCAGCCCACCGTGCCGCGCGCGCTGGGCCGCCGCGTGTTCAAGAACTTCGACCTGGGCGAGCTGGCCAAGTACATCGACTGGGGCCCGTTCTTCCAGACCTGGGACCTGGCCGGCCCGTACCCCGCCATCCTCACCGACGAGATCGTGGGCGTGGAAGCCACGCGTGTGTTTGCCGATGGGCAGGCCATGCTCAAGAAGATCATCGAAGGCCGGTGGCTCACGGCCAGCGGCGTGATGGCCCTGCTGCCCGCCAACAGCGTGAACGATGACGACATCGAGTTCTATACCGACGACACCCGCACCGAAGTGGCCATGACTTGGTACGGCCTGCGCCAGCAGGCCGAGAAACACACCATCGACGGCGTGACCCGCCCCAGCCGCTGCCTGGCCGACTTTGTAGCGCCCAAGGAAAGCGGCATTGCCGACTACGCCGGTATGTTTGCCGTGACGGCGGGCCTGGGCATCGAGAAGAAAGAAAAGGCTTTCATCGACGCGCTGGACGACTACTCCGCCATCATGTTCAAGAGCCTGGCCGACCGCTTGGCCGAAGCCTTTGCCGAAGCCCTGCACCACCGCGTGCGCACCGACCTGTGGGGCTACGCTGCCGGTGAAGCGCTGAGCAACGACGACATGATTGCCGAGAAGTACCAGGGCATCCGCCCCGCGCCCGGCTACCCCGCCTGTCCGGACCACAGCGCCAAGACCGACCTGTTCCGCGTGCTGCAGGCTGGCGAGATCGGCATGTCGCTCACCGAAAGCCTGGCCATGATGCCCGCCGCCAGCGTGAGCGGCTTCTACATCGGCCACCCTGATGCCGTGTACTTCAACGTCGGCAAGATCGGCGAAGACCAGCTGCACGACATGGCCCAGCGCCGGGGCATGGATGAGAAGGTGTTGGAGCGGTTGCTGGCGCCTAATCTGTGATGCCGTTGGATGCAAATTGCTATTAATTGTGTAGCAATGTACGTTTACGGATAAAGCGCTGGAGGCTGATTCGGCTTGATTTTGAGGACCTTGTGACAACATGTCGCACCCGTTGCCCTCGTCCTTTGTCCCGCCCGTTTCCCCCCGCCCGTTCGGGCTGGCCCTGTCCAAGCCAGGGCGTCTCCGCTGAACAGTCCCTCGACAGGCAGGGCGAAAGCTCGGGCTGCCCGATCAAGACTCCTGGCCAGACTTTCCGCTAGATCGAACGCAGGGCTCCGTCCCGAGCCCTTGGTGTGGCCGGGCGGTTCTTCTCTCTGTGGGTAGGTGTTCTTCCCAGCTAGGGAGATTCCTAGCTAGGAATCGCCTGTATAGCTATACGAAGGTAAAACCGGTTCAATCACGTTCATCCCCCATGGCTGCATCAAGTGGCAGATGCCCCAAGGGATGGCCCGAGGCCCAGTGCCCATCGTGCCCAGGGATGGATCAATACCGACAGCTCTTCACCATGCAAATCACTACCAACACCAGTACTTGGGCACTGTCCGGCAGTGGCGCTGCTACAGCACCCACGGACCCCAGTTTGTCTCAGGAGACGGGCTTTGCTAACGAAAGCGCCGCGACGTCTTTGCAATCCGGCTTGATGCTGGCGCAGGCCGACACCCTCAACCCCACCGCCAGCAGCAACACCGCGCAAAGCGCCAACTCCACGCCGTTCTGGGGGGCTGGCACCGTGCCTGCGCCCAATGCCTTGACCGCGTTGCGGAATGCCGAGCGCGACCGGACCGATCCATTGCGCCTGGGCGTGAACGAGATTTACCGCGACGCCATTACCCTGGCTGCGGATCGCACGGGCTACCCACGCGCCACGATTGCGGCCGTGATATCTGCAGAAGCGGGCCCGCTGCGCGGCAAGCGTCTGGACGATGCCACCAACCAGCGCTTTTTTGGCGAGCTGCATCCGCAGCTGGACCCAAAAGCCAAGCTGGACAAGGCAGGGGCCGCCGAGTGGAAGGCCCTGCGCCGTGAACTCTCGGCCACCTGGGACCCGCAGAGCTACAACACCACCAGCAAGGCTGGGGGCTTGACGCAATTTCTGGAAAGCACCTGGATCGAATCGGCCACCAAGCCGGGCAGCTACGTCAATGAACAGGCCAAGTCCCTGGGGCAGGTGAACGATGCCAACCAGGTGGTTGACCGGGCTGCGCTGCTGGACTTGCGCTTTGACGCCACCACCTCCATCGTGGCTGCGGCTGAGCTGGACAAGGGTTACTTCGCCCAACTGAGCGCCCGCACCAACGACGATGGCACCCCTCTGGTGCCTGCCGATCTGCCCGCAGACAAGAAAGCGCAGTACATCTATCTGGTCCACCACGAGGGGGCGAATGGTGCCGCGCAAATCCTCAAAGGCACGCTGACCGATGCGCGCGCTGAAGGCCTGCTGAAAAACCACGTGGCTGATGCCGACAAGCGCCAGGCGATGATCGACGCCCACGACGGCAGTGCAGCCAAGGCTTACACGGCGTACCTGTGGCAGTACATTGAGCAGCGCATAGTGCCCGCCAACTTCCGTTGAAACGCCCGACTTCTGCCATGACTTGTTCCTTGTCCGCCCGACTTCGTCCCCTTGTACGTTTTGGTGCCGTGGCGCGCAGCGTGGCGTGTGCCGGAGCACCAAAAGCGCTGTGGGCCGCGCTGGCACTGGCCCAGCCCGTCTGCTGGGCCCAGGCCCAGGCGCCTGCTCTTGCCGCCAGTTCGACCTTGCCAGCCAGCCGCCTGGCGGCGCAGTGGGAAGGCCCGGCCTTGGTGGGGCAGTTGCAGTTACGACTCATCGTGTTGGATGCTGAACGCGGCGTGGTGGCGGCAGCGCTCACAGTTGGATCGCGGCAGTGCAGCGGCGGTCTGGACAGCCTGGGGCAGTGGCAACGAGGCACCTTGGTGCTCAAGCCCTACCGGCCCGAACCCGACGCTGCCGCTTGCGAGGTCCAGGTGCGGGTGGATGCCGACGGGCGCCGGGCCTGGGTGTCCGAGACGGGTTGCGGTGCCTATCGGGGCGCTGCCTGTGTGTTTGAGGGGCAGTTGCAGGCGCGGTAGAGGGAGCTGCTCGCTGCTGCAGGGGGCATGAAAATGGCGGCTAGCGCTTGCCGGTAAAGCGCAAAGTGCTATCTATTTAATAGCAAATGATTCAAACGCGGTCGTCGTGCGGCGCGCCCGAAAAGGTTGGGGCATCTGACGCGCCGTGCGGCACTTGCTCCCCCTGTGCCCCCGCCGCCATCTCCAGCTGCATCATGATCATGTTGACCAGCGTGTGCACAGTGGGGCGGCCGGTTTCGATGACGTAGTGGGCGGTTTCGCGGTACAGGCCATCGCGCTGGGCGTACAGGTCGCGCAGCTTGTCCATGGGGTTGCCGCCTTGCAGCAGGGGGCGGGTCCGGTCGTGTTTGACGCGCCGGTAGATTTCTTCGGGCGAGGCGCGCAGGTACAGCACGTTGCCAAACTGGCGCAGGGTTTCTCGATTTTCGGGGCGCAGCACGGCGCCGCCGCCGGTGGACAGGACCATGCCACCAGCTTGCCCGGCCACGTCGGCCAGGGCCTGCGACTCCAGGTCGCGAAAGCGGGCTTCGCCCTCGGCCTCGAAGAAGCTGCGGATGGTGGTGCCGATGGTCTGTTCCAGCCGGTGGTCCAGGTCGATGAAGGGCACCCCCGCCCGGTGGGCCAGCTGGCGGCCGATGGTGGATTTGCCGGAGCCGGGCATGCCGACCAGTGCGCAGCGGATCTGCATAGATAGGAAAAAGGATCTGGTTGACGGGCCTGCGAGTGGGGCGCTGGGCCTGCTGCATGTTTCCCGAGACTGGACGCCGAGTGTAAGCGCGCGGGCGCCCGCGGGCCTTCGGCGCAGGGCGCCACCAGCAGCCGTTGCGACTGGCGCGGCCCAAGCCAGTGGACGCCGAGCAAGGGCCGCCCTGCTGCGAGGGCATCGTCCCCCCGCCCGCCCGCGCGCAGGGCGAGAGCAGTGGGAAGCGGCGAAGCCGCTCAGGGAGGCCTCTCTCTCACAGTGCAGCGTAGACCAGCGCCGGATACAGCTCGCACAGGGTGCGCAGTTGGCCCGGCGCCTGGGTGAGCAGGATGGCGAACAGGTCTTCGGCGGGGTCTACCAAAAAGAAGGTGCCGCCCAGTCCGCTCCAGCTGTAGGTGCCTGCCGAACCGGGGCTGGATGCCAGGCCGGTGGCCTTGCGCACGGCCACGCCCAGGCCAAAGCCGTAGCCTGCGGGCAGGATGTCGCCCGCTGTGGGGATACTGCCCAGGTGGTCGGCGGTCATGAAACCGACGGTGGCGCGGCTGGCCAGGCGAATGGTGTGGCCGTCCGGGCCTTGTACGGTGCCCCGGCCCAGCATCAGCTGCAAAAAGCGTGCGTAGTCGCTGGCGGTGGACACCAGCCCGCCGCCAGCGGATTCAAACGCGGGCGGGGCCGAGACATCGATCAACGCCACCTCGGCCCCGGTCTGCGGGTCGCGCGCGAACGGCTCGGCCAGGTCGGCCAAGCGGTGGGGCAGTACCGAAAACCCGGTGTCGTGCATGCCCAAGGGTTCCAGAATACGGCGTTTCAGAAGGGTGCCCAGGCTCTCGCCTTCGACCACCTCCAGTACCGCACCCAGCACATCGGTGGCGCGGCTGTATTCCCAGCAGCTGCCAGGCTGGTGCACCAGCGGCAGCGGGCCGAGCGCGGCCACCAGCTCGGCATTGCTGTGGCGCCGCGAACCGACGCGGGCCGCCCGGTATTGGTCGGGCACCGTGCCGGCCTCCCACGCATAGCTCAGCCCGGCGGTGTGGCGCAGCAGGTCGTGCACCGTGGCTTCGCGCTGCACGGGGGCGGTGGTGCCGGTGGCTTCGTCGTACACCCGCTGGCCCGCAAACGCCGGCAGGTAGTGCGAGACAGGGTGCGACAGCAGCAGGCGGCCTTCTTCCATGAGCATCAGCGCCGCCAGCGAGGCGATGGGTTTGGTCATGGAATAGATGCGGAATACGGTGTCGGGCGCCATGGCGGGCGCGCCTGCCCCGGGCCGCTGGGCGCCCACGGCTTCGTGCAGCACCGTGCGCCCTTGGTGGTGCACCAGGGCCACTGCGCCGGGCAGCAGACCCTGGTCGACGTGGGTCTGGAGTGCGGCGCGCAGGTGGGCAAAGGCGTGGGGGTGCATGGGGCGGTGTCTCCGGGTGGATGGGTGTCGGCCCTGAGAATATCCGCGCGCGTGGGGGTTGGCGGGTCACCTGGGCAACAGGCAGGGCCACTGTTGCAGGGGGCTATGGGATCGATGTGGGATCGGGCCTACCGCAATTGCAGCGAAACGCGGGTGGACGCGCGGGGGCTGCCGCCATAGGCTAGCCGGATATGGCAGCACCCTCCCTGAAGCGCCGCGCACTGCGCCTTGTCAAACCCGTGTGGACCCTGCTCCAGCCTTTCTGGCGCGCCACCACGCTCTGGCTGGACGCCGACGGGCTGCGCATGAGCGCCGCCATGTCGTTCTACGGCATGCTCAGCCTGGCGCCCCTGTTGCTGTTGCTGGTGGGGGTGCTGGGCTGGTGGATGGACCGCAGCTATCTGGAAAGCAATCTCATCGCACAGGTGCAGGCTGTGATGGGGCAGCAGGTGGCCGACGTGGTGCGGCAGGCGATGGCCAGTGCGCAGGCCCCGGCCGAGGGGCGGCTGGCGTCGCTGGTGGGGTTTGTGGTGCTGGTCTCAGGCGCCACCGGGGTGTTTGTCGAGTTGCAGTCGGCGCTGGAGCACCTGTGGCGCGGCGAAGGCCCCCTGCCGCAGCGGGCCGCCTGGTGGCGCATGGCGTCGCTGCGCCTGCGGGGGCTGGCCTATGTGCTGGCGCTGGGTTTCTTGCTGCTGGTGTCGCTGGCGCTGTCCACGCTGATCCACCTGTTGGCGGGCTGGGCGGGCTCGCGCTTGGCGCTGGCGCCGCTGGCACCGGCCATGCAGCTGGTCAATGAAGTGGTGGCCTTTGGATTTGCCGTGGCACTGTTTGTGGGCCTCATGCGCATTGGCGCCGGGGCCAAGCCGCCGCCGCGCTGCATCATGGCTGGGGCCGTGGTGGGCGCAACGCTGTTCACGGTGGGCAAGCAGCTGCTGGCCTGGTACCTGGCCACGGCGGCGGTGGTGTCGGCCTATGGCGCAGCGGGGTCGCTGGTGGTGCTGCTGATGTGGATCTATTTCTCATCGGCGGTGCTGCTGTTTTCAGCCAGCTGCGCCCGGGCTTTTCAGGAGCTGGGTGCGCTACCGGCAGCGCGGGGGCGTCTGCATGTGCCGCAATAGGCTGGTTCTTAAACAGGTTCTTACGTCCTTTACAGACGCTACGCCCGGATTTCCGGGCTGGCTGGTTACGCTGGCGGCCATTCATCCAGAGCTTTCTGGATCTTTCGGAGAAAAATCATGAGTCTTATCGTTTCGCCTTCCACCAACACTTCCGCCGTTCCTGTGGCGCAGGCTGGCGCCTTTGGCGGCGGGGCCAGCCCTTCTCTCAAGTGGCTGTGGGTCGCTATCGGCGTGCTGGGCGTGAGTGTGGTAGCGCTGGGCACGACCCTGGTGGTGCAGAACGCGGGCAAGTCCGCCGCCGCCGACGCGCAACCCTTGGCCATGACGGCGCAGCCTGCGCCAGGAGCGCCAAGAGCTGAGAATTTGCAACAAAAACCGGCACCAGCGCCTGTTGGCAATAGAAATATTGCTACTAATAATGTAGCAAATCAACCGCCCGCAGCTTCGCAAGGTTATGCCGGGCAACCCCCGCAGCAATACCAGCCACAGCAGCAGCCACCGCTGCGCACTGCCGCACAGGCCCCCCTGTGTGCCACCTGCGGCCGCGTCGAGTCGGTGCAAGCCGTGCAGCAGGCGGCCCCGGCCACAGGCGTGGGGGCGGTGGCGGGCGGTGTGTTGGGGGCCGTGGTGGGCAACCAGGTGGGCAAGGGCTCGGGCCGTACGGCCGCCACTGTGCTGGGCGCCGTGGGCGGCGGCTACGTGGGCCACAAGGTGGAAGAGCGCACGCGCACGCAGACGGTCTACCAGATCGCGGTGCGCATGGAAGACGGCTCGGTGCGCCGCTTCACCCGCGCACAGCCCACCGCCGTGGGCACGCCCGTCGTGCTGCAGGGCAAGGGCTTCCGCGTGGACGATGGCGCCGCCATGCGCGCTGAAGAACCTTACCCGCGTGCACAGCCCGGCGCGGTGCGTGTGGCGGACACGTATTGAGTCGACCGCAACTCCCCCAACAGAAAGCCCGCTGATTGCGGGCTTTTTTGTGGGCTGAGTGTGGGCTACAGCACCACCGGGATCTCGGTCGCAGGCGGCGTGTTGCGGCTGCGGCCGCAGCGCACCAGGCCGTCGATCATCACCATGCCAATGCCCGGGATGTCGCCCAGCTGCACGCTTTCCAGCAGTGTGGCGCCAGCCGTGTGCTGGGCGCGGTCCATGAAGACGAAGTCGGCCGCGCGGCCTACCTCGATGAGGCCGCAGTTCAGGTTGCGGATGCGCGCCGTGTTGCCCGTGGCAAAGCAGAACACCAGTTCGGCGGGGATGTCGGCAAAGCTCGATATCAGCGCAATCATGCGCAGCATGCCCAGGGGCTGCACGCCCGAGCCGGCCGGGCCGTCGGTGCCCAGGATCACGCGGTGTGGGCACTTGAGCTCGATGGCGGCGCGCGCGGCCTGGATGGCGATCTTCTCGTTGCCGTTGTGCACCAGCTCGATCGCGCGGGACGACTTCTCACACAGCTCGCACACGTGCTTCCAGGGCAGGGAAGTGTGGCCGCCGTTGATGTGGCCGATCACGTCGGCATCGGCCTCCAGCACCACGTCCTTGTCGATCAGGCCCGAGCCTGGGATGGACGGCCCGCCCGTGTGGATGGTGCTCTGGATGCCGTGCTTGCGCGCCCAGGCCACCATTTGCTGGGCCTCGTAGCCGGCCTTGACGGAACCCAGGCCCACTTCGCCCAGCAGCGTCACGCCCGCGTCGGCCAGGTCCTTGAAGTCCTGCTCGGTCATGCCTTTCTCGATGACTGGGGCGCCTGCAATCACCTTCACGCCACCGGGGCGGAAGTTGTCGAATGAGCGTTGCGCGGTGATGGCCAGGGCCTTCAGGCCCACGATGTCCTTGGGGCGGCCGGGCAGGTGCACTTCGCCGGCCGACACCATGGTGGTCACGCCGCCGTTCATGGTCGAGTCGATCCAGCCGATCTGGTTCTGGCGCGGCGTCCAGTCTCCGAACACGGGGTGCACATGGCTGTCGATCAGGCCCGGCGCCACGCAGGTCTGGCGTGCGTCGATCACGGTGTTGGCGTGGTCGGTGTCGCAGTCCTTGTAGCGACCCACGGCCACGATAAGGCCATCATTCACCACGATGGTGTCGGCGTCGAGGATGGGCCGGTCCAGGTCGCCCGACAACAAAAGACCGATGTTCTGGATGACGACCTTGCCCGATTTGCCGCCTGCTGCTGCTTCTGCCATGGATTCTCCTCGTGGGGTGGTGGGCGGGGCACCACGCGGCACCCCGCAGGGAAAAATCTTTAGTTGATTCAGGCCGCTGCGACCCTGCCCTTGGGCAGGCTGGGGCCGGGCGCCACGGTGCGCAGCACGCTGTCGATGACAAAGGATTCCCAGTGCGCCAGCGCGTCGGGCGTCTCCAGGTCTTCGCCCAGAAAGGCCGACAGCGTGTGCCGGTTGGACATGTAGAAGTAGCCCGTGGCGGCAATCAGCAGGTACACATCGCGCGCCGACACGTCCTTGCGAAACAGCCCCTGCGCCTGGCCGCTTTCGAGCACGCGGCGGATCACCTCGATGGCGGGTGACGAGTATTCGCGGGCGCGCATCGACTTGGAGATGTGCTTGCCCTTGTGCAGGTTCTCGGTGTTGAGCAGCGTGATGAACTCGGGGTTCTTGCGGTAGTAGCCCACCACAAAGCGGATCACGGCCTGCAGGGCCTCCACCGGCTTGGCGGTGTCCAGGTCCAGTTTGGATTCCGCATCGTTCATGCGCCGGTAGGTTTCCTCCAGCACCTCAATGAACAGGCCTTCTTTGCTGCCGAAGTAGTAGTAAATCATCCGGTCGAAGGACTTGGCCGCCTTGGAGATCTTCTCCACGCTGCCGCCTTCGTAGCCGTAGCGGGCGAACACCTTGGTCGCCGCCTTCAGGATGTTGTCGCGCGTGGTCTGTGCGGCCTGTTCGCGCACACCCGTCTTGCGGGCGGATGCGGCGCGGGGGGACGCGGTCCGGGTCTTGGTGGGGGTGGCAGACATGGCGGGTCCTGGTGGATGAGGCGGGCCCCCGGTGCGGGGGCCGCCGGGGGATCACTGCTCTGCGAACGCGCGTTCGATCACGAAGTCGCCAGGCTTCGTGGTGTTGCCTTCCTTGAAGCCACGCTCTTCCATCATGTGCTTGAGGTCGCGCAGCATCTCGGGGCTGCCGCAGATCATCACGCGGTCTTCCACGGGGTTGAGCGCGGGCAGGCCCAGGTCGCGCGCCAGCTGGCCGTTTTCGATCACGGTGGTCACACGGCCCTGGTGCTTGAAGGGCTCGCGCGTCACGGTGGGGTAGTACTTGAGCTGCTTGGTGACCATCTCGCCCAGGAACTCATGCTGCGGCAGCTCCTGCGTGATGTAGTCATGGTAGGCCAGCTCCTTCACCTCGCGCACGCCGTGCACCAGGATGACTTCCTCGAATTTCTCATAAGTCTCGGGGTCGCGGATCAGGCTCAGGAACGGGGCCACGCCCGTGCCGGTGGACAGCATGTACAGGCGCTTGGCGGGCAGCAGGTAGTCGATCAGCAGGGTGCCCGTGGGCTTTTTGCCGACCACGATGGTGTCGCCCACCTTGATGTGCTGCAGGCGCGAGGTCAGCGGGCCGTCGGGCACCTTGATGGACAGGAACTCCAGGTGCTCTTCGTAGTTGGGGCTCACGATGCTGTAGGCGCGCAGCAGGGGTTTGCCGTTTTCGCCACGCAGGCCAATCATCGTGAAATGCCCGTTGGAAAAGCGCAGCGCGGTGTCGCGCGTGGTGGTGAAGGAGAAAAGTCGGTCCGTCCAGTGGTGGACCGTCAGGACGCGTTCGTCAAGAAAGGCGCTCATGGTGCGTTAGATGGAAAAGTTGGAAACAAATAAGAAATCTGGCTGAAGCTGGCTCAGATTCAGGGCCCCAAGCGCTCTACAGCGCAATGTCCAGGCCTGAAAGCTTGTGGCTCACAACCCTCCATTGTTCCGCATCTGGCAAAGCCGCTTTTCTTTTGGTGATTGTGGGCAGCGTGGGCGCCAGCTTTTTGTTGAACTGCAGGAAGATTTCCATGCCCTCGGGCAGGTCGTCTTCGGCATAGATGGCGTTGGCCGGGCACTCCGGAATGCACACCGCGCAGTCGATGCATTCGTCCGGGTCAATGACCAGGTATTCCGGTCCTTCTTTGAAGCAATCGACAGGGCACACATCGACGCAGTCGGTGTACTTGCACCGAATGCATGCGTCCGTCACAACGTGCGTCATTTTGGGGCTCCTCGTGCACCGTTTTTGGGGGTGCGAAAACACCATTGCAGAGTCTGGTTGATTCCGCTACATTGACATCAAATGTAGTGTTCACAACATTTAAGTTAAGTGAATGCTACACAAAATGCAAAGCGCATACAAGCACTTGCAACAAAGCAATGAATGGGTTGCCACGATGACTGAACACACCAAGACCGATGGGCTGCCGGGCATGGATGCGCCGGATCTGCCGCAGGTGCTCGAGCGCGCCCGGCCCCGCAACGAGCGCATGAACGCTGCCAAGGTCGAGTGCAATGCGTGCCCGGTGCTGTGCCAGATTTCCGAAGGCCGCGCAGGCGCTTGCGACCGTTACGCCAACCAGGCGGGCGTGCTGGTGCGGCTGGACCCGGTGGTGCTGCTGCGCAAGACGCTGAAAGCGGGCGAGGCCATGCTGGTGCCATTTGCGGGCCGCGCCGAGGCTGCAGAAGGTGCAGGGGAGGAGGTGGCTTCAGAACCCGCATGGAACGGCGATCTGCTGCTCTCTGAAGAGGTGTTCGTGACGGGCGTGGGCTCGTCCACCACCTACCCCGACTACAAGCCAGCGCCCTTCATCGTGGGCTCCAAAACCGATGGTGTGGACATGGTCACGGTGGTCACTGAGGGCATCTTCAGCTACTGCAGCTTCAAAGTGAAGATCGACACCGATCGATTCCTCGGCTCCGAGCAGGCCAACGTGCGTTGCAAGGGCGAGGTGGTGGGCCACGTTACCACGGCGGAATACGGCTCGCAGATGCTGTCGCTCGGCGGCGTGCACCACCTCACGGGTGGCACCAAGAAGGAGGGCCGCATCACCGCTGAGATGATGCAGGCGCTGGGCAACAAGCAGGCCGTGGAGTTCACCATCGACGGCGGCTCGCAGCTCGTCATCCAGGCCGGGCGCGCACCCATCGTCAACGGTGTGGCTGAACAGCGCATGCGCGTGGGCTGCGGCTCTGCGGCCATTGGTATCTTTGCGCGCCAGTTCTTCGGCCATGCCGACGAGGTGGTGGTGGTGGACGACCACATCACCGGTGTGCTTACTGAACACCAGGCGGGTCGCTGTCTGGACATGAAGCCTTCGGGCATCCAGATGCGCGGGCGCAAGTCCACACCGGGCCGCTACTTTCAGGTGGCCAACCCGGGCACCGGCTGGGGTGGCACCGACATTGCCGATCCGCTGTCCATCATCGAGGGCTGGGACGAATCCGTCGCCTGGCCGGGGTTGCGCCTCTTGATGACCTCCACCACGGGGGAGCACGCATCCTGGTACGTGCTGGACGAGCAATTGAACCCGGTGGAAGCCGAGATGCCCGTCGAGGTGCGTCGCATCGTGGAGCGCATCGGCGAAAACTGCGAGCCTTCGCTGGCGTCTGTGCTGTTCCTCGGCGGTGCGGGCGGCAGCCTGCGCGCAGGGGTCACCGAGAACCCGGTGCTGCTCACCCGCTCCATCAAGAATGCGCTGGTCAATGTGACCTGCGGCGGTGCCCCCGCCTATGTGTGGCCGGGCGGCGGTATCACCGTGATGGCCGACGTGCTGCGCATGCCGGACAACAGCTTTGGCACTGTGCCCACGCCCGCCATCGTGGCACCCATCGAGTTCAGCATGCGCCGCGCGGACTACGAAGCGCTGGGCGGGCACACCGAACAAATTCGCAGCCTGCGCGAAGTGCTGGAGCGCGGTGCGTGGCACAACGACGGTGCGCCGCAGGCGCGCGTGTGGCAGACCTTGCCCGCGGCCAATCCGTGGCCTCTGGGCCGCCCACCCCTGCTAGGCTGAGTGAGCCGCGCTGTGAACGCTTGCCGCAAACTCCTTTCCGACGGCCGCTGGCACTTCCAGCATGGCCCGATGGACCTCATCCTTCAGGCCGAAGGGGCGCGCGGCGCCGTGGCCCAGGCGCACGAGCGCGCCTGGCAACGTTTTGAAGGGCTGCTGCAGGAGCTGGTGAGTGAACTCCCTGGCCTGCGGGCGCCGGTGGGTGATCGCTGCGCGTTGCAGGGCGTGGTGGCGCGCCGCATGTGGGCGGCCTGCAGCCCCTACCGCGCAGGCTTCATCACGTCGATGGCTGCGGTGGCGGGTGCGGTGGCCCAGGAAATTCTGGCGTGCTACGACCAGCAGGGCATAGACCGCGCCTGGGTCAACAATGGGGGCGACATTGCGCTGCACCTGGCGCCGGGCCAGTCGGTCACGGTGGGGGTGTACGCTGACATCGCCGCACTGAATGCTGCACAGTTGCGCAACGGTTTGGTGCTGGATGGGCAGATCTGCATCGACAGCGCCATGCCGGTGCGCGGTGTGGCCACCAGTGGGTGGCGCGGGCGCAGCCAGTCGCTGGGCATTGCGGACAGCGTCACGGTGCTGGCGCGCACGGCCGCGCAGGCCGATGCGGCAGCGACCATTGTGGCCAATGCGGTCAATGTGCAGGACGCGCGCATTGATCGCATGCCCGCGTGGCTGGTGCGGGACGACAGTGACCTGGGTGCCATTCCTGTCACCGTGGATGTGCCTGACTTGCCCGAAGAGCAGGTTCGCCGGGCTTTGCAGCAGGGGTTGCAAAAAGCGCAAGAATTGCAGTCCAGCGGCCTGCTGTGGTTTGCGCTGCTGGCGTGCCAGGGGCAGTTTCTGGCGACCGCAGCACCGCAAGCCCTGGCCGGTGCTGTGTGGCCCCCACAAGCGGTGATGAAATCGGAAGTTGGTTCAGTATTTGCTTAACGAATTGCACAGGTCTCCAAAATGATCCAGATACGACGCGTTTTCACCCATCTTGAGGAAATCCGGCACGAATTCGGGCCGGTGGCTGAGGTGCCGCTGCTGCGTGGTGCCATCGGCGCGGTGCTGACCAACCCGTTTGCGGGCTGGTACGAACCCGACATCCTCCCCATGATGGATGCCCTGCAGGACGTGGGGCTGGACATGGCCCAGCGCCTGCTCAAGGCCATGGCTGTGCCCGCCGAGCGCATCGAGACTTACGGCAAGGGCGCCATCGTGGGGGCAGCTGGCGAGCTGGAGCACGGCGCGCTGTGGCATGTGCCTGGTGGCTATGCCATGCGCGAGCTGCTGGGCTGGAAGGGTGACCGCAACGCCTACGCCAAAGGCCTGGCCGAAGAGAAGACCGGGCAACCCGCCAATGCACTGTCTATCGTGCCTTCCACCAAGAAGGTGGGCGGCCCCGGCGCGGCGCTGGATGTGCCGCTCACCCACATCAACGCGAGCTACGTGCGCAGCCACTTTGATGCCATCGAAGTGCGGGTGCCCGGCGCACCCACATCGGATGAAATCGTCTTCATCCTGGCCATGTCCACCGGCGCTCGCATCCATGCACGCGTTGGAGGCCTCAAGGCCGCAGACATCAGCCAGTGGAACGGCCTGCGCTGATCCAAACCCAAGGAGATACCCACATGTCCGCCAAGATCCGCAAGATCATTGTTCAAACCGACGAAGTCCGCGTGGAGATGGGGCGCGACGTACAGCCGCCTGTGCGCAAGGCCCTGGCCATGGCCGTCATCGAGAACCCCTGCGCGGGCCGCTATGTCGAGAACCTCGACGAACTCGTGGCCATCGGTGAAGAGTTGGGCGCACTGCTGGGTGCCCGTTGCGTCGCAGCCCTGGGCATTGAGCCCGGCCAGGCACAGAGCTACGGCAAGGCCGCCATCGTGGGCGAGGCGGGCGAGCTGGAACATGCCGCCGCCATCCTGCACCCCAAGCTGGGGGCGCCACTGCGTGTGGCGGTCGAGAAAGGCGCTGCCCTGGTGCCGTCCAGCAAGAAGATCGGCGGCCTGGGCACCGCCATCGACGTGCCCCTGGGCCACAAGGATGCCGCCTATGTGCGCAGCCACTTCGACGCCATGGAGGCCCGCGTGGCCGACGCCCCCCGCGCCAACGAAATCGTGGTCGCCATCGTCGTGACCGACAGCGGCCGTCCGCTGGCACGCATTGGCGGTCTTCAGGCCTCCGAAATCAAAGGCGAGGATGGACTGCGCTGATCTGAGCGCGCACTACCATCCCGAGCAGTCTCACCAGTTCCCCTTCCCCAACCCACCTTTCAGGAGTTTCCCCATGACGATGCGACGAAACCTCATGCGTGCCACGGCCGCAGCCGCGCTGGCATTCACGCTGGCCCCTGTGGTGCACGCCCAGGATGTCATCAAGATTGGCGAGATCAACAGCTACAAGGCGCAACCCGCCTTCCTGGAGCCCTACAAGAAAGGCATGGAGCTGGCGGTCGATGAGATCAACGCATCGGGTGGGGTGCTGGGCAAGAAGGTCCAGCTCATCATCCGCGACGACAACGCCAACCCTGGCGACGCCGTGCGTGCTGCCGAAGAACTGGTGTCGCGCGAAAAGGTCGATGTGCTCACGGGCTCGTTCCTCTCGCACATCGGGCTGGCGCTGACCGACTTTGCCAAGCAAAAGAAATTCTTCTTCCTGGCCGGTGAGCCACTGACCGACAAGATCGTCTGGCAAAACGGCAACCGCTATACCTACCGCCTGCGTCCCTCCACGTACATGCAGGTGTCGATGATGGTGCCCGAGGCAGCGGCCCTCAAGAAAAAGCGCTGGGCGCTGGTGTACCCCAACTACGAGTATGGTCAGTCGGCCGTGGCCACGTTCAAGCAGCTGCTCAAGGCGGCCCAGCCCGATGTGGAGTTTGTGGCCGAGCAGGCGCCCCCGTTGGGCAAGGTCGATTCGGGTAGCGTGGTGCAGGCCCTGGCCGACGCCAAGCCGGATGCGATCTTCAACGTGCTGTTCGGTGCCGACCTGTCCAAGTTTGTGCGCGAAGGCAACACGCGTGGCCTGTTCCAGGGCCGTGAAGTGGTCAGCCTGCTGACGGGCGAGCCCGAATACATGGACCCGCTCAAGGACGAAGCGCCGAACGGCTGGATCGTCACCGGCTACCCCTGGTACGGCATCCAGACGCCTGAGCACAAGGCCTTTCAGACTGCCTACCAGGCCAAGTTCAATGACTACCCGCGCCTGGGCTCCATCGTGGGCTACAGCGCCATCAAGTCGCTGGCCGAAGGCATGAAGAAGGCCGGCTCCACCGACACTGAAAAACTCGTGGCAGCTTTCAAGGGCTTGCAGGTGCCCACGCCGTTTGGCCGCATCACCTACCGCCCCGAGGACAACCAGTCCACGATGGGCGGCTATGTGGGCCGCACCAAGAACGAAGGCGGCAAGGGTGTGATGGTGGACTACCGCTATGTGGATGGCAGCAAAGTCCAGCCCTCGAACGACGAAGTCAAGAAAATGCGCCCCGCCGACTGACGGCCGCGCAAGGCCGGGGAGGGTTCCCTCCCTGCCAACTGCCCCTGATCTCTGAACCATAGCGCAGGCGCCGACCTGCAGGGATGGACCTTGCCGTGACCCCGAAGGATGTGGAATGAGTTTTTCGAGTTTTATCGTTCAGCTGCTCAACGGACTGGCGGGGGCCTCCTCGCTGTTCCTGGTGGGCGCCGGGCTGTCGCTGATCTTCGGTGTCACGCGCATCGTCAACTTTGCGCATGGCTCGTTCTTCATGGTCGGCATCTATGTGGCCTATTCGCTGGTGGCCAAGCTGGGCACCGGCCTGGGCTTCTGGCCCGCGCTGCTGCTGGCGGCGGTGGTGGTGGGGGCGCTGGGCGCTTTGGTGGAGGTGGTGCTGCTGCGCCGCATCTACAAGGCGCCCGAGCTGTTCCAGCTGCTGGCCACGTTTGCACTGGTGCTGGTCATCAAGGACGCTGCGCTGTGGTTCTGGGGGCCAGAAGAACTGCTGGGCCCGCGCGCGCCGGGGCTGTCGGGCTCGGTCAACATCCTGGGGCGGCAGTTCCCTTCGTATGACCTGTTTCTGATCGTCGTGGGCCCGGTGGTGCTGGGCCTGTTGTGGCTGCTGCTCACCCGCACACGCTGGGGCACGCTGGTGCGCGCTGCTACGCAAGACCGCGAAATGGTCAGCGCCCTGGGCGTGAACCAGGCCTGGCTGTTCACGGCGGTGTTTGCTCTGGGCGCGCTGCTGGCGGGCCTGGGCGGTGCGTTGCAGTTGCCGCGCGAACCCGCCACGCTGGAGATGGACCTCAACACCATCGGCGCAGCGTTTGTGGTGGTCGTGGTGGGGGGCATGGGCTCCATTCCGGGCGCCTATGTCGCGGCCCTGTTGATCGCCGAAATCAAGGCCATCTGCATCTGGCTGGGCGTGGTGGACATCTTCGGTTTCAGCGTGTCGTTCTCCAAGCTCACGCTGGTGGTGGAGTTTCTGGTGATGGCCGTGGTGCTGGTCTGGCGCCCCTGGGGCCTCATGGGCAAGCCGCAGGGCGTGAGCCGCAACACCGGCCTGCCCGAGGCGCCTCTGCGCCAGCCCGAGCGCTGGTTCAAGCTCGGTGGCGCGGCGTTTGTGGTTGCGCTGGTGCTGTTGCCGTTGCTGACGACGGGCTCGCCATACCTCACGGTGCTGATGATCGACCTGCTGATTGCCGCGCTGTTTGCGGCCAGCCTGCACTTCATCATGGGCCCGGCGGGCATGCATTCGTTCGGCCACGCTGCGTACTTTGGCCTGGGCGCCTATGCCGCAGCGCTGCTGGTGCGCTCGGCGGGTATCCCCATGGAGCTGGCGCTGGTGCTGGCGCCGTTGGCGGCGGCGGCGGGCGCGCTGCTCTATGGCTGGTTCTGCGTGCGTCTGTCGGGCGTCTACCTGGCCATGCTGACGCTGGCGTTTGCCCAGATCACCTGGGCCATCTGCTACCAGTGGGACGGCTTCACGGGCGGCAGCAATGGCCTCACGGGCGTATGGCCTGCCGAGTGGCTGTCAGACAAGCGCAACTACTACTACCTCACGCTGGCCCTGGTGGTGGGTGGTGTGCTGCTGTTGCGCCGCGTATTGTTCTCGCCGTTTGGTTACGCGCTGCGGGCCGGGCGGGATTCCGTGCTCCGTGCCGATGCGATCGGCATTGACGTCAAGCGCATGCAGTGGACGGCTTTCGTGATCGCAGGGCTGTTTGCGGGCCTGGGCGGCGCGCTGTTCGCGTTCTCCAAAGGCAGCATCTCGCCCGAGACGCTGCATGTGGGCCGCTCGGTCGATGGCCTCGTCATGGTGCTGCTCGGCGGCATCCAGACGCTGGCGGGCCCTGTAGTGGGCGCCGTCACCTTCACCTGGCTGCACGACACCGTGGCGCGCAACACCGACTACTGGCGCGCCATGCTGGGCGCCATCATCCTGATCCTGGTGCTGCTGTTCCCGCAGGGTATTGCGGGGGCCATCAAGCAGATCTTCGACAACAAGCGCGAAGCCAAGAACATCAAGGAGGGCACGGCATGAGCCTGCTCAAAGTCTCTGGCCTGGGCAAGTCCTTTGGCGGCGTCAAGGCGGTGGATGGCATCCACTTCGAGCTGGCTGCCGGCGAGCTGCTGGCGCTGATCGGCCCCAACGGCGCGGGCAAGTCCACCACCTTCAACATGGTCAACGGCCAGCTGCCTGCCGATGCAGGCTCCATCCAGCTCAATGGCCAGGAGCTGGTGGGCCGCAAGCCGCGCGACATCTGGCGCATGGGTGTGGGTCGCACTTTTCAGATCGCTGAAACCTTTGCATCGCTCACGGTGGTGGAGAACGTGCAGATGGCACTGATCTCCAGCGACAACCGCCTGTTTGCGATGTGGCGCAAGGCGGCAGACCACAAGCGCGACGAGGCCCTGGCGCTGCTGGACCAGGTGGGTATGAAGTCGCAGGCCGACCGCCCCTGCAGCGTGCTGGCCTATGGCGATGTGAAGCGCGTGGAGCTGGCCATCGCGATGGCCAACAGCCCCAAGCTGCTGCTCATGGACGAGCCCACCGCCGGCATGGCGCCCAAGGAGCGCAACGAACTCATGGCGCTTACCAAGCAACTGGTGATCGACCGCAACATGGCCGTGCTCTTCACCGAGCACAGCATGGACGTGGTGTTTGCCTATGCCGACCGCATGATCGTGCTGGCGCGCGGGCGCCTCATTGCCGAGGGCAAGCCGCTGGAGCTGCGTGACCACCCCAAGGTGCAGGAGGTGTACTTCGGCACCGGCAAGACCTTCGAGAAAAAAACGGCAGCCGCTGCTGCAGAGGCCGCATGAGCATGACGACCAACGAACCCAAAGAGCTGCTGCTGCAGGCCAAAGGGCTGCAGGCCTGGTATGGTGCGGCGCAAATCCTGTATGACGTGGACCTGGACGTGCGCCGGGGCGAAGTCGTGGCCCTCATGGGCCGCAACGGCGCAGGCAAGTCCACCACGCTCAAGACGCTGATGGGCATGCTGTCCAAACGCAAGGGCCAGATCCAGTTCATGGGCAAGGACATCTCCAAAAGCGACCCGCACGACGCCGCGCGCCTGGGCCTGGGCTTTGTGCCCGAAGACCGCCGCGTGTTCACCGACCTCACGGTGATGGAGAACCTGGAGGTAGGCCGCCAGCCCGCCCGCACCTGGCCCGACGGCACCGCCGCCCCGGTGTGGACGCCCGAGCGCCTGTTCAAGCTCTTCCCCAACCTGGGTGAGATGCCCCAGCGCCCCGGCGGCCGCATGAGTGGTGGCGAGCAGCAGATGCTCACCGTGGCGCGCACGCTCATGGGCAACCCCTATCTGGTGCTGCTGGATGAGCCCTCCGAAGGCGTGGCCCCCGTGATCGTGGAGCAGATGGCGCACATGATCCTGGAGCTGAAGGAGCAGGGCGTGAGCATTCTGCTGTCCGAGCAGAACATGCACTTTGCCGAACTGGTGTCCGACCGCGCCTACGTGCTCGAAAAGGGCCAGATCCGCTACCAGGCCAGCATGGAAGAGCTGGCCGCCAACGAAGAGGTGCGGCGCGCTTACCTGAGCGTGTGATGCACCTGCGCAGCAGTGCGATGTGGTGCGCCGCACACGGGTGCTGTTGGTTACAAAAAACACCTCTTCAAACACTTGCGCGATGCGAGCACAAGCCCCGAAACTGGCGCCTTTGATGTAAGGAGCACTACATGAAGTGTCGAGGAGTGGAGGATGGATGCATCGACCGCCGGACTGCCATGGCGGGGCTGGTGGCAACAGCGGGATGGGCCTGGGCGGGGCCGGCCGCTGCCGAGACCGGAGTGACGGACACCCGCATCAAGGTGGGGCAGTCGGCCGTGTTCACCGGCCCTGCCAAGGATTTTGGGGTGGACTACAAGGCGGGCATTGCGCTCTACTTCGACAAGGTCAACAAGACCGGTGGAGTGTTGGGGCGCACGCTGGAGCTCGTCTCCCATGACGACGCCTACGACCCCAAGAAGACCGCAGAAAACACCACGCGCCTCATCGACGAAGACAAGGTGTTTGCTCTCATCGGCTATGTCGCCACGGGCAACCTGATCGCTGCCATGCCCATTGCCGAGAAGGCCGGTGTGCCCATGTTTGCCCCGCTGGTCGGCACCACATCGTTTCGCACCAACCACAACCGCTACCTGTTCCACGTGCGTGCCAGCTACGAGGCCGAGCTGCGCAAGATCGTGGGGCACCTGGCCACGCTGGGCATCCACAACATTGCGGTCATCTACCAGAACAGCGCATTTGGCAAATCCAACCTCGACACCTGCCTGCAGATTGCACAGGGGCTCAAGGTCAAGGTGGTGGAGTCCGTGCCCATGGAGATCGCCGCCACCGACGCCAAGGCCCAGGTGGCCTCGCTCACCAAGGCGCAGCCTGGTGCGGTGGTGATGATCATGGCGGGCAAGATGGTGGAGGTGTTCCTGCGCGACTACCGTGCCGGGGGCGGCGCCTCGCCGCTGTACACGATATCGGTGGGCATCACCGATGCGCCGGGCTCTGCGCAGCGCTTGAACGGCGGCATCGAAGGGCTGGTCACGGCCAGCATCGTGCCCTCGCCGCAGGCCAGCCGCCTGCCCATCGTGGCGGACTACCGCAAGGACCGCGTCGACGCGGGCGAGAAGATCGACAGCTACACCATGCTGGAGGGCTACATTGCCGCCCGCGTGTTTGTGGAGGGTCTCAAGCGCGCGGGCAAAGCGCTCACGCGCGAAGGCTTCATCAAGGCCATGGAAGACATGGGCACCACCAAGATCGGTGACTTTCCGCTGCAGTACGGCCCGGGCAACCACAACGGCTCCAACTTTGTGGATCTGGAGATGTACACGCGCACCGGCAGTCTGCGGCGCTGAGGGCACCCCAAAGAGACATGCACGCGCCCGCTTCGCTTCACACCATGGTCGTCAACGGCCAGCCTTGTGCCTTGCCAGCAAATACCTCCACCCACGCCACGCTGCTGCACGTGCTGCGCAACGACCTGTCGCTCAACGGCCCCAAGTACGGCTGCGGCCTGGGGCAGTGTGGTGCATGTACGGTGCTGGTGGATGGCATTGCCGCGCGGGCCTGCGTGATTCCGGCGCAGGGCGTGGCGGGCCGCGAGGTGACCACGCTGGAAGGGCTGCCCGGGCGCTGCAGCCGCACCGAAGGACTTCACCCGGTGCAGCAAGCCTTTGTGGACGAGCAGGCCGCGCAGTGCGGCTACTGCCTGAACGGCATGGTGATGATGGCCGTGGCCTTGCTGGAGCGCGACCCAGACCCCGACGAAGCCGCCGTGCGCCGCGAGCTGTCGGGCAACCTGTGCCGCTGCGGCACACATGTCGAAATCATCCGCGCCGTGCTGCGCGCGGCCCAGCTGATGCGCGAGGCCCAGGCATGAGCGCCACACCTGACAACGCCGCGCCCCTGCGCGCCCACAGCCCGCTCACCCGCGCCGACTTCCATGCTGCCCAGGGCGTGCTGCTGGTGGTGCGCAACCCACCGCCCGCGCCACCACCCGTCAAGGGCCAGCCCGCGCTCGTGGCGGGCAACCCGGCCGAGGGCGTGGAGATACTGATCGCCGTGTGGGACGACGGCAGCGTGACCGCACTCAACGGCCATGTGGACCTGGGCACCGGCATCCGCACCGCCCTCGCGCAGATCGTGGCCGAAGAACTGGACGTGCCGCTGGCCCAGGTGAACATGGTGCTGGGCGACACCACCCGCGCGCCCAACCAGGGCGCCACCATCGCCAGTGCCTCCATCCAGATCCACGCCAAGCCCCTGCGCACCGCTGCCGCGCAGGCGCGCCACTGGCTGGTGGCCCAGGCCGCAGAGCGATTGGGCGTGTCGGTGGATCAATTGCAGGTGCGTGCGGGGATCGTGCAGGTCACTGCAGACCCGTCGCGCCAAGTGGCCTACGGCGCGCTGCTGGTGGGCGCACACACCACGCTGGAGCTGGTGGATGCCACGACCACCAAGGCCGCCGCCGATTACACCGTGGTCGGCCAGTCCGTGCAGCGCGTGGACATCCCCGCCAAGGTCAGCGGCGAGCTGGTGTTTGTGCACGACATGCGCGTGCCCGGCATGCTGCACGGCCGCGTGGTGCGCCCGCCGTATGCGGGGGCGGACCATGGCGACTTCATCGGCAACACGCTCGAATCGGTGGACCAGCAGTCCATCGCGCACGTCCCCGGCATCCGCGCCGTGGTGGTGATCCGCGACTTCGTGGGCATCGTCGCCGAACGCGAGGAACAGGCCGAGCAGGCGCTGCGCGATTTGAAAGTGCGCTGGAAGGACTGGCCCGGCTTTCCGCGCCAGGACAGTGCCGAGGCGCTGGAACAAGCCATCCGCGCCAACCCCGCCACCCAGCGCCGCCTGGTGGACGAGGGCGATGTGGAGGGCGCCCTGGCCGCGCTGTCTGCCGACGGCCAGCCCATGCCGCGCACCTATGTGTGGCCGTACCAGATGCATGGCTCCATCGGCCCATCGTGCGCGGTGGCCGAATGGCGCAGTGATGACAGCACGGGCCGCCCGCGAATGACGGTGTGGGCTGGCACGCAGAACCCTCATGTGCTGCGCGCCGACCTGGCCCGCCTGGTGGGCCTGGCCGATGTGGACATCGACCTCATCCGCATGGAGGCCGCAGGCTGCTACGGCCGCAACGGTGCCGACGATGTGGCGGCCGATGCCGCGCTGCTCTCGCGCGCCGTGGGCGCCCCGGTGCGCGTGCAGCTCACGCGCGAGCAGGAGCATTTGTGGGAGCCCAAGGGCACGGCCCAGCTCATGCAGGTGCGCGGCGGGCTCAAGGCCGATGGCACCGTGGCGGCGTACGACTTCGAAACGTCCTACCCCTCCAACGGCGCGCCCACGCTGGCCCTGCTGCTCACCCGCACCATCGAGCCCGTGGCCCAGGCCTACGAGATGGGCGACCGCACCGCGCGCCCGCCCTACCAGTACGACAACCTGCGCGTGGCCGTCAACGACATGCCGCCCATCGTGCGCGCGTCCTGGCTGCGCGGCGTGTCGGCCCTGCCCAACTCGTTTGCGCACGAGTCGTATGTGGACGAACTGGCTACTGCTGCGGGTGTGGACCCGGTGCAGTTTCGCCTGCAGCTGCTGAACGACCCGCGCGCCGCCGAGCTGGTGCAGGCCACGGCCGAAAAGGCGGGCTGGATTCGCCGCACCGGCCCGCAGCAGCGCCCCTTGGATGGTGACTGGGTGCAGGGCCAGGGCTTTGCCTATGCCCGCTACATCCACAGCAAATGGCCCGGCTTTGGCGCCGCCTGGGCAGCCTGGGTGGCCGATGTGGAGGTCAACAAAAGGACCGGCGAGGTGCATGTGCGCCGCGTGGTCGTGGGGCACGACGCGGGCCTGATGGTGAACCCCGCCGGTGTGGAGCAGCAGGTGCACGGCAACGTGCTGCAGACCACCAGCCGCGCGCTCAAGGAGCAGGTGAGGTTCGAGCCCGTCAAGCAGGCCGTGGACAACCGCGAATGGGGCAGTTACCCCATCCTGAGCTTCCGCGAGGTGCCGGTCATCGAGGTCATGCACATGCCCCGGCAGGACGAGGCGCCGCTGGGCTCGGGCGAGTCGTCCTCCGTGCCGGGCACGGCAGCGATTGCCAACGCGATTTTTGACGCCACGGGCGTGCGCTTTCGCGCGCCGCCCTTCACGCCGGAAGTGGTGCGCGCGGGGCTTAGTCCTCTGCCCGGTGGTGCGGGCGAGGCCGCCTCCAGCGGAAGCCCGCCTGCGGAACAAGCCGAAGTGCTGCCCACGCTGGAACTGCCCGCACCCACCGTGCCCGCCAGCGCCACATGGCCCACACAGCGCAGCCCCTGGGCCCGCGCGCTCGCTCTCGTCGCCGGTGGCATCGCCATGGGCGCAGCGCTGCTGGGCTGGCGCCCCTCCATCGCACCCGTGGTGCAGACGGCGGGCGCGTCGGTTTACAACGCCGCCACCATCGAGCGCGGCCGCCTGCTGGCTGCTGCGGGCGACTGCGTGGTGTGCCACACCGCCCCCGGTGGCATGCCCAACACGGGGGGCCGCGCCATGGACACCCCGTTCGGCAAGGTCTACACCACCAACCTCACGCCCGACCCTGAGACGGGCATCGGCCAGTGGTCCTTCAGCGCCTTCCAGCGCGCCATGCGCGAAGGCATCTCGCAGGGCGGCAAACACCTGTACCCCGCGTTCCCCTACACCTCGTTCGCCAAGATGAGCGACGACGACCTGACCGCGCTGTACGCCTACCTCATGGCGCAGCCTGCCGTGCGGGCCGAGGTGCCGAAGACTGCGCTGGCCTTCCCCTTCAGCGTGCGCCCCCTCATGGCGGGCTGGAACGCGCTGTTCCACGACGCCACGCCTTTCAAGCCGGACCCGACACAGCCCCCCGAATGGAACCGGGGCGCCTATCTGGTGCAGGGCGTGGGCCACTGCGGCGCCTGCCACACGCCGCGCAATGCGCTGGGGGCCGAGCTGGGCGGGGCTGCGTTCCTCTCCGGGGCCATGATTGATGGCTGGGAGGCACCTGCGCTCACCGGCCTGTCGAAGGCGCCCGTGCCCTGGACGGCCGATGCGCTGTACGGCTACCTGCGCCACGGCCACAGCCCGCAGCACGGCAGCGCCTCCGGCCCCATGGCACCCGTGGTGCGCGAGCTGGCGCATTTGCCCGACGACGACATCCGCGCCATGGCGGGCTACCTGGCCTCGTTCACCGCGACGGAAGCGGCTACCCAGCCAGCCACCCTGCCTGTGCCTGACCCGCAGCAGCGCGCCCAAACCGCCGTGGCCCAGGCCGCTGCGCTGGCGCCGCAACCCGGCCAGGCCCAGCGCCTGTTCGACGGCGCCTGCGCCGCCTGCCACCATGACGGCGACGGCCCTCGCCTGCTGGGCGTGAATGTGCCCCTGGCGCTCAACAGCAACCTGCACAGCGACCGGCCCGACAACCTGCTGCAGGTCATCGTGCACGGCATCCGCGAGCCCGCCGCGCGGGACATCGGCTTCATGCCCGGCTTCGGCCACGCGCTCAGCGATGCGCAGATCACCGAGCTGGCGGGCTACATGCGCCAGCGCTACGCCCCCGGACGCCCGGCGTGGCGTGACGTGCCCGAGGCGCTGGCGCGTGTGCGGGCAGGGCCTGCGCATCCTTGATTTTTAGTGTTTTTGGCCGCTAGCGCTTGATGGATAAGCGCTGATAGCTATAAAAACAGGAATGATTGAAGCTGAAGGTGGCCTGGCACTGCCGCGCCTGTGGGCCATCGATGGCCCCGTGGGACATGAACAGCGCCGCCATTTCCCCTCACATCACCGCATTGCCCCCGTGCCACGTTGGCACAGTGGCATGGGGCCTGGTCCATGGTGGGGCAGGCCAGGGTGCTGGTGGGTCTGCGGGCCTGCAACATGCACCGTGATCCCTCGGCCCACCTGCTCGGTGGCCGAAGAAGACTTCCTCCAAGGAGAACACCATGCCCAATGCCGAAATGGAAATCCACGTGATCGTGCTGCGCATGATGCGCGAAGGCTATGCCGCACTGAGCGCGGCCCAACGAAGGGTTGTGGATGCGTTGATGGCCGTGTGTTGAGGGGCTGCGTCGGCAGCTGCCAGCCCCACGTCGCACCTTCTAGAGGGCGGTCAGTGTTTGCCGTCCGTTGGCGTGCCGCTATGCCCAATGCAGCAAGGCAGCATCTGCCTCCATCGCTTGTGCAATGAGGCGCATGTCGCGGTCGCTCACGACAAACAACCCAAAGCGGAACTTGCTGCCCCAGCGCTGGCGGTCGTCCACAAACTCCAGCGCGTCCAGCAGCGGCGCAATCGCCGCCTCGCGTGCAGGCACATAGGCCACGTCCCGCCGCGACGGCACAAACCCACCGCCCATATCAAACGCATACGGCGCGCCCGGCTGCACGATGCCAATCGAGACAAACGCCTGCAGGCGGTCCTTGCCCCCCAAGGTCACCGTCGGCGCGTAATACGCCACGCGGTCGCCGGGGCGTATGCGCTGCAGCGGCGCCACCTTGCCATGGCACACCTGCATGTAGCCCGCGCCTGGCGTGGCACAGCCCCGGCGGGCGTGCTGGGCGCAGGCCACGGCAATCCAGTTGCGGCGCGTGGTGGCCGCAGAGGCAGCTGCCGACACAGGCATGTCGCTGCGCGCAGGCTCGGCATCCGGCCAGAGAGGGTGTTGCAGCACGGCGTCGGTCATGAGAAAAGCTCCGGGTCAAAGAAGCCACCGATGGTGCGGGCGTGCTGCTGACACCGCAGTGTCAGTACCTTTGCAGCATCCCTGTCAGCACCGTACAAGCCTCAGACCAACTGCCCCCACTGCCACAACGCAAACCCGCCCAGCAGCAGGGCCGAGGCCCGGTTGATGCGCTGGCGCCAGGCCGGCGTGAAGCGCTGCCGTTGGTAGGAAATCGCGCCGGTCAGCAGCAGCCACCAGGCGGCAGAACCCACCAGCACGCCCGCCACCATCCACAGCGGCGACGGCAGGCTGGGCCGACCTGCCCCCAGCGAGCCAAACACCGCAATGAACGACACGATGGTGGCCGGGTTGGCCAGCGTCAATGCAAACGTGCCGGCAGCCAGGCCCAGCAGCCCCCGCGCATCGCGGGCCGGGGCGGCGGTGTGGGCCACCGGCGCGTGCCAGGTGCGCCAGGCCAGCACCAGCAGCAGTGCGCCGCCCCCCAGCGCCAGCGGCGTCTTGGCCTGCGTCAGCCCATCGATGAGCCAGCGCACGCTGAAGGCGCCCACGGCGCCATACACCGCATCGGCCGCAGCCGCGCCCAGGCCGGTGGCCAGCCCGGCCGCCAGGCCCCGCTCCAGGGTGCGTTGCATGGTCAAAAGGCCAATGGGGCCCACAGGGGCCGCGATGAGCACGCCGATGACGGCGGCTTGCAGAAACACGGTGATTGAGGTCAAGTCCATGCAGCAATGCTAGGTCGGCGGCGGGCGGTGGAGAATGCAGAAAATTCGGCGAATCCAGAATTGGGTTTCGTTTTTTTCTGTGCCCATTGATAAAGGCTTTTATGGAAGTGGATGACAAAGCCTGGCGCCTGATCAGCGCGCTGCAGGCCGATGGCCGCGCCTCGCTCAAGGAACTGGCCGAGGCCGTGGGCCTGTCGGTGCCCGCCACGCTCGAGCGCCTGCGCCGCCTGCAAGAGGCGGGCGTGGTGCGCGGCGTGCATGCCGACATCGACCCCGCCAAGGTCGGCTACGGCGTGCGCGCCGTGGTGGGCATCAACGTGCCGCAGCCCGGCAAGAAGGCGCTGATCGACAAGCTGCTCAAGTCGCCCCAGGTGCTCGAATGCCACCATGTCAGCGGCAACGACTCGTATGTGATGCAGGTCGTGGCGCGCGACCTGCCCGATCTGGAGCGCTTTCTGGGCGACATCAACGGCTATGGCGAAACACGCACGTCCATCGTGTTCTCCACGCCCATCCCGCTGCGCGGCCTGGCCCGCCCGGAGGCGGGCTGATCCACCCCTCAGAACGTGATCTTCACCGACGCCGCACTGCGCTGCGCGTCGCCATGGAACACCGCTTCGATGTTGTTGCCATCCGGGTCCAGCACAAAGGCGGCGTAGTAGCCGGGGTGGTAGGGGCGTTCGCCCGGTGCGCCGTTGTCGGTGCCGCCGTGGGCCAGCGCGGCTTGGTAGAAGGCATCCACCATTGCCCGGTCCTGCGCCTGAAAGGCCAGGTGCGTGCGGCCGGTGAGGTGGCCTTGCGCGGCAGGGCTGTCGGCTGACGACACAAACAGCTCGTCCGCCCAGAAATAGCCCTCGTCCGCGCCACCCATCGGCACCTTCAGCGCCCCCAGCGCGGCTGTGTAAAACGCCTGGCTGGCCGCCAGATCGCGCACAACGAGCTGGATGTGGTCAATCAGCCGGCCCCGGTGCAGTTCCTGTGTTTCCATGCGGTTGTCCCTTCTTCAAGAAAGTGCGTGCAAACCCACGCGGTTGCCATCCAGGTCATGGATGTGCGCAAAAAACCCCATGCCCGGTGGCAATGCCTGGCGGGGCAGGGCGACCTGGCCGCCCTGGGCTACGGCGCGCTCCAGTGCGGCGTCGAGCGAGGGCGAAGCATCCAGGTACACCAGTGTGCCGCTGCCCGATACCTGCGGTGCCGTCGCGCCCATCATCAACGCGCCGCCCACGCCGTCTGCTGCGCCGTCGTAGGGAAACACAGCACCTTCGCTGGGCCCCATGTTCTCGCGGCGCAGGGTCTGGCCCAGCACGGCTTCATAAAAAGTCTGGGCGCGGTCGAGTTGGGTGGTGGGGATTTCAAACCAAGCGATGGCGTTTTTCATGCAAAGGCTCCTTGTGTGTGCAAACTCAAAAAAGAAGCCTTGATGGTCGCGGCGGCCTGCTGACAGCGCAGTGTCAGCAGCGTGTCACCGGGCTCACGTGATGCGGCCCGGGCTCGATGCTGCCACCTGTGCGCGAAAGCTGCGCGGCGACAAGCCCGCATCGCGCGTGAAGGCGCGGGTGAAGTACGCCGGGTCGGCATAGCCCAGCGTGTAGGCAATGGTGGCCACGCCCAGGTGGGTGTAGGCCAGGTTGCGCCGTGCCTCGCGCATCAGGCGCGCCTCAATCAGCCGCTGGGCCGATACGCCCGTGGTGGCCCGCGACACGCGGCTGAGGTGCGTGGGCGACACGGCCAGCGCGCGCGCATAGTCCGCCACCTGCCAGTGCTCCAGAAAATGCGCCTCAATCAGCGCCTCCAGCCGCTGCACCAGACTGGACTCTGGTGCAGCGGTGTCGTCGGGGCTGTGGTCTTCAATGGCCCGTGCCACCCAGCCCAGCAGCGTGGCGCTCAGGCCCCGCAGCACCAGCGCACGCGCCTTGGCGCGGCCCGAGAACTCCTGCCAGATCTGCCCCATGGCCTGGCTGATGGGTGGGCTGGCGGTGACCACGGCGGGCCGCGCCAGGTCACGCCGCACATCGCCCACGCGCACAAAAATTTCGTCCATCAATTCATCGGCCAGCGTGGCCACCCAGCCCTGCGTGTGCTGCGTGAACCGAAACGCGTGCACATGGCCCGGCGGCACGTTGATGAGCGCACCAGCGGCCAGCGCGTGCTGCTCGCCATCCAGATGCGCCACGCCGCCGCCCGATTCGATCAGCAACACCTGGTGCAGCCGCGTGTGCCGGTGCGGCGCCAGCTCCCAGTCGTGCAGCACCGATCGCGCGGCAATCGTCTCGCAGTGCAGCACGTCGGGCAGGTGCTGCGACTCGCCGAACAGGCTGTACGACTGAATGCTGCTGTGGTTCTCGGCCATGTTCGAAAAGTGCATGTTCTGGCTCCATCCGTCCATTCAACGCGGCGACTGTGCCACGTATCTTTGGGTGGTCCGTTTGACCCATGTCATGAACGCACCAACCACACCAGGAGACACCATGAAAACCCAGGTTTGCATCATCGGCGGAGGCCCCTCGGGCCTCATGCTCTCGCAGCTCTTGCACCTCAAGGGCATCGACACCATCGTGCTGGAGCGCCAAAGCCGCGAATACGTGCTCGGCCGCATCCGCGCCGGCGTGCTGGAGCACGGCTTTGCCGCGCTGATGCGCGAGGCCCAGTGCGGCGAGCGCATGGACAAGGAAGGCGAGATCCACGACGGCTTCATCATTGCCCACGACGGCAAGATGGACCGGGTCGATTTGCACAAGTACAGCGGCGGCAGCTCGGTGGTGGTGTACGGCCAGACCGAGCTGACGCGCGACCTGTACGAAGCGCGCGACCGCATGAAGGGCATCGTCATCCACAACGCCGAAGACGTGCAACCGCACGACCTCAAAAGCGCCAACCCGTATGTGACCTACCGCAGCGGCGACGAGGTGGTGCGCATCGACTGCGACTTCGTCATCGGCGCCGACGGCTTCCACGGCGTGAGCCGCAAGTCCATCCCGCGCGACGTGCTCAAGGAATACGAAAAGGTCTACCCCTTCGGCTGGCTGGGCGTGCTCTCGCGCACCAAGCCCGTCTCGCCCGAGCTGATCTACGCCAAGCACGAACGCGGCTTTGCGCTGTGCTCGCTGCGCTCGCAGGTGCTGAGCCGCTACTACATCCAGGTGCCGCTGACCGACACGGTGGAAGACTGGTCCGACGAAGCCTTCTGGGCCGAGCTCAAGCGCCGCCTGCCCGCCGAAGTGGCCGCCAAGCTCATCACCGGCGCATCCATCGAAAAGTCCATCGCCCCCCTGCGCTCCTTCGTGGCCGAGCCCATGCGCTACGGCAACCTGTTCCTGGCCGGCGACGCCGCCCACATCGTGCCGCCCACGGGTGCACGGGGCCTGAACAGCGCCGCATCCGACATCTACTACCTGTACCACGCCATGGTCGCGCACTACAAGGATGGCGACAGCACCGGCCTCGAAAAATACTCCGAGAAAGCTCTGGCCCGCGTGTGGAAGGCCCAGCGCTTCTCATGGTGGATGACGACCATGCTGCACACCTTCCCGGATTCCATCGCGTACGACCAGAAGCTGCAGGACACGGACCTGGCGTATCTGTTCTCGTCGGAGAAGGCGCTGGGGTCGCTGGCGGAGAACTATGTGGGGTTGCCGTTTTGAGCATCCGGTAGCGCGCATGGGTGCGCTGCTTGCCGAGATGACGGCGCTGCTGGGCGCCTCATAGAAGGCACAACAACCAGTTAAAGGCTTGCATTGGGGTTCACCCTTGCAAGCCTTTTTTCGCGTGCGCGGATCGTTCAACCGGCGCACCTTCCTCACCAGGCGACCCAGTGGAAGCCTGCGCGGGATAGAAACGATAGTTTCGATTCCGACTTTGCACTTCGTCATCGCTGTGTAATCTCAACGATCTTTTCGTTTTCTTGTCTTCACACCCCTTTGCAGCATAAAATCGAAACCAAAGCTTCGATTTATGAAAAGAATCTCCATTCAGAGCGTTGCGGCCTTTGGCCAAGTGGTGCGCGCTGTGCGCAAAGCCGGTGGTGTGCGCCAAGACGATGTGGCTGGCAGCGTGGGTGTCAGCCACGTTTACTTGCGCGACCTGGAGCACGGCAAAGAGACGGTGCAGATGGGCCGCGCGCTGCAGGTGCTGGCCGAGCTGGGGATCCGCATGGAACTGGAGATCCCGGACGAAGCCTTTGAGAGATTGCAAAGCGACGCCGCACGACTCGCCGCCAAGAAGACCGCCTTTGAACAACAGGCTCAGCAGTCGCAGGAACTGATGCGTGCCGCAATCAAGCGTAAGAGCGAAGAAGAGGGCGGCAACCCATGAGCCAGCGGCAGTTGCAAGTCCAGATCAACGGTCAGCTGGTCGGCTCGCTGTTCGATCAGAACAACGTGTGGGGATTTCAGTACGCCGAGAGCTGGCTGCAGCAGCCCAGGCCCTTCGCGCTCTCTCCGGCACTCCCCCTCGCCCCCGAGCTTTTGCTGGACGGCGCCACGCTGCGGCCGGTTCAATGGTTTTTCGACAACCTGTTGCCCGAAGAACGGCTGCGGGAGGTCATCGGCAAAGAAGAGGGCATTGAGGCTGCCGATGCATTCGGCTTGCTGGCGCGGCTGGGGTCGGAGTCGGCAGGTGCCCTGGTGTTGCAGCTGCAGGGAGCCCCGGATGCACCCCAGGGGGCAGCGGAGCTGACGCGCGAGGCGTTGTCTGCACGCATCCGCAATTTGCCAAGGGCATCCCTCACCCACCAGGCCCCCAAGCGCATGTCGCTGGCCGGGGCGCAGCACAAGATGGTGGTGGTTTTTGACCCGGGCACCGGCCAATTGATGGAGCCCCTGAAAGGCAGCCCATCCACCCACATCCTCAAGCCCAACTCCACCGCCGATGGATTCCCGCATTCCGTGGCGAACGAGCTTTTCACGATGCGCCTGGCAGGCGCCTTGGGGCTCAAGGTGCCGAAGGTGTGGCGCCTGTACGTCCCCGAGCCGGTCTACATCATTGAGCGCTTCGACCGCAAGACAACGGCGCCCGGCGGGGCGGTGCAGCGTGTTCACACGCTCGATGGCTGCCAGTCCCTCAACGAGATGGCCTATGCCAAGTACCGCAGCGCCACCTTCGACAAGCTGCTGCAGCTCATTGAGCTGTGCCGCAACAGGGCAGCTGCGCGCCTGGACGTGTTTCGCTGGATCTTGTTCAACACGCTCGTTGGCAACTCCGACTGCCATCTCAAAAACATTTCGTTCTTGATCGACGACGAGGGTACGCGCGTTGCGCCCTTCTACGACCTGCTGTGCACGGCCGTGTACCACACCAAATCCATGGCCAACGAGCAAGCCGTGTGGCCTCACGAGAAGCTGGCCATGCCCATCGTGGGCGCCCATTTCTTCAGCAACGTGACCCGCCTCAGGCTGATTGAAACAGGGGTCGCCCTCAAGCTGGGTAAGAAAACCGCTGAGCGGGAGATTGATGCCATGGCGGGCAAGCTCGCCCAGGCCGCAGACAGCGTGATCCAGGCCATGGAGGCCGAGCATGTCAACTCGCCGCAGATGGGGCAAGCGTCGGGGGCCACACGTGGCGCGGAAGCGCACCTGCTGAGGGCCATTCGGCATGTGGTCATCAAGGACATGCTCGACCTGGTGCGCTGATCCCCAGGCAGTCGCCCTACAAAGCGATCTCCATCTGCTACGGGAAATTTAAGCAGAACTGATGCTTACGCCAAGGCGGCAGGCTCGATAGCATCACACCAAGTTTTCAGATCATTTGCCCAGTGGTGTCGGCGTCCGGTTCGACGATGGCTTGAACACGATGAAGCTGCTGACGCAGCGTTTTGAGGCAGAGTGCTTCACGGCAGATAGTGCCAATCAACAGCCAGGAAAATCTCCAAGATGGATTGGGTACCGATAGTCTTCATTGTTTTCAAGGTGGCCGTGTTTGGCACCGGCATGTTCTTTGCCATCAAGTGGCATTACGACCAAGGGAAGAAGGCGAAGAACGAAGTTAGCAGATCACCAGTACCGACTGAACGCACTCCGGGCGCATCGGAGTAGGCGGCTGATTCCTCGCGATGGCTTTTGCTGTGCTGATCCCTCAACGTGCGATATCACTAAAACCTCAGGCGTCGCTGTGTCTAGGCTATCGTTGCAGTGTTCCCAGCGCTGTGATTCGGTCGCCTACCTCCCATAGTGAGATAACCGCATGATGTTGGCTTGCATGATCAGGACACCATACATTCCCCACCTTTACGACGAAGCGGCTCAAGCAAAGCTCTGGTCGAGACAGGGCTGGCTGACAGTGGGTGTGGCGTCTTCGATTCCCTGGCCTCAGCAAGATGTCTGGGTGCTGTATGGGGGGGATGAGTATGTGCTACGAGGCTCAAGGGCGGGCGAGGAAAGACAAGCACCCTGCATCTCAACGCCTTGTCCCCGGGATGACGTCGATGTAGCGAAAACGCGCTGCTACCTGTTCGCCTCGGTGCTCGGATGGTTCAAGGGCGGATATGTCGATGTGACCGGATCGGTCTGGGGATCCGGCCCGGTGCTTTATGGCTCTCGAGATACCTTCACGACCATGCTCGATGGGACGAAGTTCTTCAGCTGCAACTACATGCCCGTTATTGGGGACGACCAGACTCGCAAGGCTTTGGCATTCATGCGAGAAGGCAGACGCCTGCGATACGTGCACGAGCCCTATTCGTTCCTAAGCTTTTTCAAGGTGGTGGAGTCGCAGTTCACCTCCGAGGACCGTAAGGCCTGGATTGGAGCTAATCTTGAGCTGCTTGAGGGTCTCGCAGCAAAGCGGGTGGAGGACTTGAAGGGGCAGGGCATCAACGTCAGCATGCACTTGTACAAGTCCGGCCGCTGTGCAGTCGCACATGCAAGTCTGGGTGATGCCATCATCGACCCGGATATTCCAGCAGACCGTCGGCGCATTGCTGAGGACCTAGATGTCATCGCCGGGTTGGCCGAAAGGTACATCAAGGTTGAGGCGGGGGTACCAGACGAGTCCGAACTCTACGAATCGCGGGACCGAACGGAGCCATGGCATCGGCTGTTGCCAGAGGAAACTCTTCGTAAACTCCAGGCGGGCGAAGTGGTCAAGGACATGGCAGCCTTAGGGCAGCTCCGGGTTAACAAGGTGTCCGTGCGCCTATGGGCGCATGAAACACCGGATTGCATGTATGACATGCAACTGGCTGCGGAAGCTTGCGGTCCCGGTGTGGTGTCTTTTCTAGCCATCAGCCGCCGGAAGACTGTATTCCTACGCTTCGCTGCGGATTTCGCGAACGGCACGATTCACACTCTTGTCGAAGAGGGTGGTGTGGCCGACCAATCCAACGAAGTTACAGAGGCTGACGTCGAACACTACACACGCTATTTCCACAGCGTAGTGGCAAACAGCCAAGTCGAGTTATGCATCGAAGGCGTTGACCCGGTACCGTGCGAAATCTTTGTCCCAGTGAACATCATGCCGCAGGCGCCGGAAAAGATGGTCGCTGCGGCGCTGGAGCAGTTCAGGAAGAGCAAGGCGCAGGCGCTTCGATAACGGAAGTAGCAAGGGCGTTAGAGGACACGCACGCTCAGATGTACCGACTTGAATAGAGTCGGAAGGCGTGGGGGGCTGATGACGGCTCAGCGAGCATGGCCGTGAACCCGACGGCCAGCTTCGGAGGGCGGCAACCAGCGCCAACCAGCCTGTGGATTAAACGGGGCAGTTTCACACCGGCAAGCAGCTCCGCCCGAAAAGCGATGAATGCCTGCGACCTCGCCACCAGGGCTTTTGTCTACTCACTCATGCAAAAAAAAGCCCGGCACAAGCCGGGCTTCCCACTTTCAATCCCCATCACTTGCAGCTAAAACTGCTCGCACTCTCCACATCCCCCGTCCCGTTGTAGCGCGCCACCTTGGGGTACACGCACAACGGCCGTGTCCGGTTGGCAGACCAGTTGGCAGGCAGCTCGTTGTTCACCACATTGGCTCCCGCACCGCGTGCCTTGGCCGTCACGCTGTCAGGCGCCTTGCCCTGCTCCACCCAGGCCACCAGCGGGGCCAGCATGTCGAACTGGTCGGTGGCGGGGCCGCCGGAGCAGTGGTTCATGCCGGGCACCAGGTACAGGCGGGCGAAGTCGTCGGCCTTGCCGCCGTGATTCGCCTGCACGCGGTCCATCCAGTTCGCGGTGTCGATGGGCGAGAACACGCCGTCGGCCACGCCGTGGTAGACCATCATCTTGGCGCCCCGGTTGCGCAAGGCGCCCAGGTCGGCGGGGTTGGGCGGCGTCATGTACGACCACGATGACTCGGTGTAGACCGGTGTGGTGGCGAACATCTTGGGGTAGTCCGTCTCCATGCTGAAGTTCATTGCGTACTGCAGGCCGGTGGTGGCCTTGAAGGCGTCCAGGGTGGAGGGCGGTGTGGTGAACAAGAAGGCCACGGCGCCCGCGTCGCGCGTGGTGGGGGCGTTGAAGTGCCAGAACGCAAAGTTGCTGCCTGCCACGCCGGGGTCGAACCAGGTGCCGGTGTACAGGGCTTCGCCCTTGCTGTTCTTGGGCCCGGCAAAGATGCTGGCCAGCACGTTCTTTTGCTCGACAGAGATGCACGACCCGTCCCGCGCGGTGTTGGCAGCGGTGCAGGTGGGCACGTCGCGTTGCAGGTTGAATGCGGCCTGGCAGGCTTGCACGTCGTTCACCTGGCCGTCGGTGGCGCCGTCCAGCGCGTCGCAGCGCTCCACGATCTTGCGGCCGATGAGCTGGAACTCGGCGGGGCTCACGGCCTTGGTCAGGTCGGGCTGGCCGTTCGCGTCCTTGGTGGCCACCTTGGCGTATTGCTGGGCCTTCCACAGCTGGGCCGTGGCGGCCTTGGGCAGGCTGAAGCCGGGGTTGCCCGCCAGCACGCCGTCGTACTGGTCGGCATAGCGCGATGCGGCCACCATGGCGTGGCGCCCGCCGTTGGAGCAGCCTGCGATGTACGAGCGGTCGGGGCCCTTGCCGTAGGCGCCCTTGATCAGGTCTTTGGCCATGGGGGTGAGGGTGCCCACGGCCTGGTAGCCGTAGTCGCGCCGGGCTTGTGGGTCCAGCCCGAAGAAGGGCGTGGGTGCGCCGTGGCCTGCGTCAGAGCTGAGCACGGCAAAGCCTTGCACCAGGCCGGGGGCCACGGGCGCAGCGCCGCTGACGGCGCCGAGTGCGGTCACCACGCTGCCGTCCAGCCCGCCGTTGGCCTGGTGCAGAAAGCGGCCGTTCCAGTTGACGGGCATGCGGATCTCAAAGCCGATGGCGTAGCTGGCGCCGTCCACGGGGCCGGTGCGCTCTTTCATCTTGCCTTTGACCAGGCAGTGCGCGGGCGCCTGTGTGGTGTTGCCCTGCAGAGTGATCGGGCCCTCGGCCACCATCTCTGCCGAGGTGATGCGCGTGTCGGACAGCGCGAGGCTTTGGGCCAGGGTGGTGCAGTTTTTCAGCGTGGCGGGTGTGGCGGCGCCCAATTGCGGCGGGGGTGTGGTGCGCGGCGCATTGGCGCAGCCTGCCAGCAGCGTGGCGGTGCCCAGAGCCATGGCCAGGGCCGACAGGGGGAGGGGGCGCGGGAGGGGGTGTGGCATGCGATGTCTCCAGATGGGCGGGGGAAGGGCGCAGTCAAAAAAAAGGCCCTGGCCGCAGTGGCCAGGGCCGGGGCACTACTTGCAGCTGAAGCTGCTGGCGCTTTCGATATCACCCGTGCCGTTGTAGCGCGCCACCTTGGGGTAGGCACACAGCGGGCGGGTGCGGTTGGCGGACCAGCTGGCGGGCAGGTCGGGATTGGCGCCGGCCACATTGCCCGCTGCTCTCACCCCTGCAACCACGCTATCGGGCGCCTGGCCTTTTTCCACCCAGTTGACCAGCGAGGTCAGCATGTCGAACTGGTCGGTGGCCGGGCCCATGCCGCAATGCGACATGCCGGGCACGGGGTAGTACCGCGCGAAGTTCGATGCGTCGCCGCTGTTGTTTGTGCGCAGGCCCTCATACCAGCTGGCCGTGTCGTTGGCCGAGAAGATCGGGTCGCTCACACCGTGGTAGACCATGATCTTGGCGCCGCGTTGCTTGAGCGTGGCCAGATTGGTAGGGTTGACGGGCTGCATGAATGCCAAGCCCGATTCGGTGTACACGCCGCTGGTCGCAGCCACCGAGGTGAGCATGGTGTCGATGGGTGTATTCAATGCAAACGCTGAGGCGCTGAAGCCTGTGGGGGACACTGGCGGCGAGCCCCAGGTCATGGCAGTCATCGCGGGGTCGATATTGGTGGAGACGAAGAACTCCCAGAACGACGAGTCCACAGCGTTGTGGCCAGTGTCGAAGGGGAAGCTCGCGTAGAACTTGTTGCCCTTGCTGTCCACCGCGCCCGAGAAGATGGGCGCGATGGCCGTCTTCTGGGCGGGCGTCAGGCAGCTGCCGTCCCGCGCGCCAGAGCACGACGGAATGTCGCGCTGGAAGTCGAAGTTGGCCTGGCAGGCCGCAGTGTCTTGCACGATGCCGTCCTTAGCCCCGTCCAGCGCATCGCACTTTTCAAGCACCTTGGCAGAGACCATAGCCCGCTCGGTGCTCGTAAAAGCGGTGGACAAGTCCGCTGGGTCGGTTGCGATGGTCGCGTACTGCTTGGCGCCGAACTGGTTGGCGATGGCCGCCAGCGGCAGGCGGTAGCCGGGGGCGCCAGCCAGGTAGCCGTCGTATTCACCCGGCATCCGGGTCATTGCCACGAAGGTGTGGCGGCCGGCATTGGAGCAGCCGCCGATGTAGGAGCGGTCGGGTTTTTTGCCGTAGGCCGAAGCGATCAGGTCCTTTGCCATCGGGGTCAGCTTGGCCACCGCTTGGTAGCCGTAGTCCAGCCGGGCCTGGGCATCGATACCAAAAGTCATGTTCCCCTGTCCGGCGTGGCCGGCGTCAGAGCTGATGACTGCAAAGCCTTGCTGCAGCGCCACGGTGGGCTGCGGCCCGGTCTGGGAGCCAATTGCGGGCCAGAGCACGCCGTCAGAGCCGCCGTTGGCCTGGTAGAAGAACCGGCCATTCCAGGCCAGCGGCATACGCATCTCAAAGGCAATGGCATAGCGCTGGCCGTCCTGCGGGCTGATGCGGGGAAACATCTCGCCGCGCACCAGGCAGTGTGCGGGCATGGGAGCATCGCCACGGGTCAGTGCCCCTGCAGCCACCGGCTCGGCCAGGCTGATCTGCGTGTTGGGGTGGGTGAACTTGCTGGCCAGGTCAGAGCACGTGGCCAGCGTGCCCGGTGTGGCCGCGCTCAGCTGCGGCAACCCCGCGTCCGACGACCCCCCGCCGCAACCCATGAGTAGCGCCACCGGCAGGGCCGACAGTGCGAGAGGGTGCAATCGCATTCTTCTTTTCGTACGGTTCATGCTGTTGTCTCCATTTTTTTGAGGCGCAAGGAATCCCGCAGCGCGGCCTCAACACGCTGTGGGAGGGAAAGCGGGAGATCGTCTGCTTGCGTCTGCTTGCTACTGAATCAATAGCTGATGGCGCTTGCCTATCAGGCGGTAGCGGCTTTTCTTGGCAAAGATTCGAACGCCTGGGTGATGCGTTGGCGGATGATGGCCGCACGCATCTCAAACTCAGGCAGCACCCACTGTGCGAAGGCGTTGGCAGGCTCGTGCCAGCGCGGCGTGTTGCTGGCGGCGGCAATGCGCTGCCAGGCCCAGTCCAGCAGCACCAGCGCCACGGCGCGCAGGTAGTCGTCGGCCACCCAGTAGGGCAGCTCGGCGTCGGACTGGGCAGCTATCGCCAGCGTTTGTGTGATCTCCACCAGCGCATGGCGGCGTGCGCTGGCCGCAGGGCTGGGCGCTGTGCCGGGCAGTGTGGTCAGCAGCGTTGCCAGGCCCTGGCCGCCATCGGCCAGCACCTTGCGCACCAGCAGGTCGATGGCCTGGATCTCGTTGGTGCCCTCGTAGATCATCGCCACGCGCGCGTCGCGCACGATCTGCTCGATGCCCCATTCGCGCACATAGCCGTGGCCGCCAAACACCTGCAGGCACGCGCTGGCGCCGTGAAAGCCCTGGTCTGTGAGCGCGGCCTTGAGCACGGGCGTGACCAGTGCACACCAGCGCTGGGCGGCGGCGCGTTCGCCCGCGTCGGTGCTGTGCTTGGCCACGTCCAGCTGCAGGGCGGTGTGGTAAGCCAGCACGCGCCCGCCATCGATCCAGGCGCGCTGGGTGTGCAGCGTGCGGCGGATGGCGGGGTGGTCTTGAATGAGGCTGGTGTCCTTGGCGCCGGGGGCGCGCATCTGGCGGCGCTCTGCGGCGTAGGCGCTGGCCTTTTGCCATGCGGCTTCCAGCAGGCCAATGCCTTGCAGGCCCACATGCAGGCGCGCGGCGTTCATCATCACGAACATGGCGTTCAGCCCCTTGTTGGGCTCGCCCACCAGCCAGCCGGTGGCGTCGTCAAAGCGCATCACGCAGGTGGGGCTGCCGTGCAGGCCCATCTTTTCTTCGATGCGCTCGCACACCACGGCATTGCGGCTGCCGTCTGGGAGCACTTTCGGTACGAGGAACAGCGACAACCCCTTGGGGCCCGCCGGTGCATCGGGCAAGCGCGCCAGCACCAGATGCACGATGTTGTCGGTCAGGTCGTGTTCGCCGCCGGAGATAAAAATCTTGCTGCCGTTCACCCGCGCGCTGCCATCGGGCTGCGGCACACCGCGTGTGCGCACCAGGCCCAGGTCGCTGCCAGCGTGGGCTTCAGTCAGGCACATGGTGGCCAGCCATTCGCCGGTGGCGACCCTTTCCAGGTACTGGGCCTTCAGGGCATCGCTGGCGTGGTGCTTGATGCACTCGTACGCGCCGTGCAGCAGGCCGGGCGCCATGGTCCAGCCGTGGTTGGCACCGGCCAGCCATTCAAACAGCACACATTCGAGCACTGCGGGCAGACCCTGGCCGCCGTCCTCGGGCGCGCACGACAGCGACGGCCAGCCCGCCTGCCAGAAGGCCTGGTAGGCATCGCGAAACCCTGCGGGCGTGTGCACCTGGCCCGCATCAAACCGGCAGCCTTCCTCATCGCCCGTGCGCTGCAACGGGGTGATGGCGCTGTCCACAAACTTGGCGGCCTCGTCCAACACCTGCGCAGCCAGCTCGCCATCGGTGTCGGCAAACGGCGCCAGCGCCTGCCAGCGGCTGGGCGCCTGCAACACGTGGGTCAGCAGATGCTGGATGTCGGCAAGGGCTTGGCGTGCTTGCATTAAATGCTCACTATTTGATAGCTATTGGCGCTTGATAGATAAGCGCTGGAGGCCGTTTTCTTCTGAATTTCGTCGGCACGAGCCTGGTGGCTGCTTGCGCCTTGGCTTCGACAGGCTCAGCCCGAACGGGTGGGTGTGGGGGTTGCGCCCGCCACCCGTCGATACCGGCGCGCCCCCAGGCGAGGGCCACCGCGCAAGGGCCGCCCCGCCGCGCTGGTGGCGTCCCTCCCAAGGGGGGAAGCGGCGAAGCCGCTCAGGGGGGATTCACAACCTTCAAGAATCTGCGGTAAAGCCAATCTTCTTGATCAGCGGACCCCAGGTGTCGTACTCGGCCTTCTGCCAGCGCGCTTGTTCCTCTGGCGTGGAGCCGTGGGGCATCAGGCCCACGATGGCCAGGCTGTCGATGACCGACTTTTCCTTCAGCGCAGCGTTGATGGCAGCGTTGGCCGCGGCAATCACGGGCTTGGGCGTGGCGGCTGGGGCGTAGAAGCCAAACCATTCTTCGGTGGTCAGCTCGGGGAAGCCCTGCTCGGCAAACGTGGGCACGTCGGGCACGTAGATGGAGCGCTTGGGGCCCGAGGTGGCCAGGATGCGCAGCTTGCCCGCCTTGTAGTTGGCGATGAAGTCACCGTGCGGCGTGACCATGGCAGCCACCTGGCCGCCCACCACGTCCGTCACGCCGGGGATGGAGCCACGGTAGGGCACGTGGCGCAGGTCCACGCCGCTGTTGATGCCCAGCAGCGCGCCCAAAAAGTGGGGCGTGGAGCCCGCACCGGGCGAGCCGTAGCTCGCGTCCTTGGGGTTGGCCTTGGCCCAGGCCAGGAAGTCCTTCACGTTCTTCACGCTGGCGGGCACCATGGGGCCCACGGCCAGGCCGTGGTGCATCACGGCGGCAATCGACACGGGCGCGAAGTCCTTGTCGGTGTAGTTCATCTTGCTGTAGATGTGCGGGTAGTTGGCAATGGCCGACACCTGCGCCAGCGCCAGCACCGAGCCGTCGGCGGGCGCTGCCTTCAGCGTCTCCAGCGCAATGCGGCCGCCCGCGCCGGGCTTGTTCTCCACCACGCCAGCGTTCTTGCTGAAGGCGCTGCCGCCCCATTTTTCTGCCACGCGACGGGCCACGGTGTCGCCCGAGCTGCCAGCCGGGAAGCCGAAATACACCTTCACCTGGTCTACCTGGGCGTGGGCAGCAAAGGGATGCAGGGCGCCCAGCGCGGCGCTGGCGCCAAAGGCCTGGACGAGTTGTCGGCGGGTGATGGTCATGGTGTTGTCTCCTGGTATGACGGGGTAAAACTCAAAAAATTTGAACGGGGCTTTTCACGCCCTCTCGTTATCTGGCAAATGGCGACGCATTTCCTGAGGCGCTCCAAACGGACGCTGCATAAGCCAGCGCCACCGTGGAACTGGCTTTGCCAGGCCACGGGTGGCGTCCCCCAGGGGGGATGGCGCGAAGCGACTCAGGGGGGCTTCTCATCTCGGCGCCATGCGCAGTGCGCCATCGAGGCGGATGACTTCGCCGTTGAGATGGCCGTTGGTCACGATGTGGCAGGCCAGCTCGGCAAACTCCTCGGGCTTGCCCAGGCGTGGCGGGAAAGGGATGCTGGCGGCCAGCGACTGCTGCACGGCCTCGGGCAGTTCCTTCATCAGCGGCGTGGCAAACAGGCCGGGCGCCACGGTGCACACGCGGATCGCGTGCTTTGCCAGGTCGCGCGCCATGGGCAGCGTCATGCCCGCCAGGCCCGCCTTGGAGGCGCTGTAGGCCTGCTGGCCCACCTGGCCGTCAAAGGCGGCGACGGAGGCGGTGAACATCATTACGCCGCGCTCGCCGTTGTCCAGCACGGCGAGCTTGCTGCAGGCGGCGGCAAACAAACGACTCACGTTGTAGGTGCCGATCAGGTTGATGTTGACCACGCGCACAAAGTCTTCCAGCGGCGCGGCACTGCCATCGCGCTGCACCACGCGTTTGGCGCTGCCGATGCCTGCAACATTCATGAGAATGCGCGCGGGGCCGTGGGCGGCGGCGGCCTTGTCGATGGCGGCCTGCACGCTGGCGGCGTCGGTGATGTCGCAGGGGCAGGCTACGCCACCAATGTCTGCGGCGACTTTTTCAGCCAGTTCGGCATTGCGGTCCAGCACCGCCACCTTGGCGCCCTGGGCGGCCAGTGCGCGGGCGGTGGCTTCACCGAGGCCCGATGCGCCGCCGGTCACGAGGGCGGCTTGTCCTTGAATCTGCATGGTGGTGTCCTTGGGTAGTCGTTCAGTTCAGGTCAATTCATTTCTGGGGCACGAGGGTGAATGGCAACTTGCCTTCGTGCATGGCTTCCACCAGGTTGGCGCGGTGCTTGAGCACGGCGCGCTGGTTGATGGAGCCCTTGTCGGTGATCTCGCCCTTGTCCAGCGAGGGCGGCTCGGCCATCAGGTGCATGCGGGCCACACGCGTGGCACTGCCCGTGGCTTGTGCGGCCAGCTGGTTGATCACCTGCTGAAAGTGCTGCTGCACGGGCGCGCTCTCCAGCACCTGTGGCAGGCTGGCGTCGCTGGGCAGGCCCGCCAGCGTGCGGATGTGGGGCGTAGGGATCAGCAGCGCGCCCACTTCCTTGAGGTTGATGCCGGTGATGACGGCGTCCTGCACATAGGGTGCGCAGGCCGCGATGATCTTGGCGCGCATGGGGCCCACGCTCACGAAGGTGCCGGTGCTGAGCTTGAAGTCCTCGGCAATGCGGCCGTCGAACTTCAGGCCCTTGTTGTGGTCGGCCTCGTCGATCCACTTCACGGCGTCGCCGGAGCAGTAGAAGCCTTCTTCGTCGAACGCCTCTTGCGTGGCCTCGGCGTTGCGCCAGTAGCCCTGCGTGATGTTGGGGCCGCGATAACGCACCTCGACCTTGCCATCCACGGGCACCAGCTTCAGCTCCAGGCCCGGCGTAGGCACGCCGATGTCGCCTGCCTGCACGTTGGGGCTGTTCACGGCCACACAGAAGGGGCAGCCCTCGGTCATGCCCAGGCCGGTGTTCATCACGATGCGCTCGCCCACCTCCTGCTCGGCCACCTCAAAGAGGGCATCCCAGATGGGTTGCGAGAGTGCGGCAGCGGCAAAGAAGAACATTTTCACGCGGCTGAGCAGGTTCTTGCGCAGCTGCGCGTCGGTCTTCATGGTGTGCGCCAGCACCTCGAAACCCGTGGGCACGTTGAAGTACACCGTGGGCGCGATCTCGCGCAGGTTGCGGATGGTCTCGGCCATGCCCGCGGGCGTGGGGCGGCCTTCGTCCAGGTACAGCGTGCCGCCGTTGTAGATGACGATGCCGAAGTTGTGGTTGCCGCCGAAGGTGTGGTTCCACGGCAGCCAGTCCACCAGCACCAGGTCTTCCTCGGCCAGCACGGGCATGGACTGGTTCATCTGCTGCAGGTTGGCGGCCCACATGCCATGTGTGATGATCACGGCCTTGGGCGCCTTGGTGGAGCCCGAGGTGAACATGAATTTGGCGATGCTGTCGCCCGTGATGGCGGCGTGCGCGGCGTCCACGGCGGGCGTGGCCTCGGTGGCCAGCAGTGCGCTGAACGGGGTGGTACTGCGGCCGGGCAGTGTGCCCTCGATCAGCGCCACCTCTACGTCGGCGCCCACCGTGGCGTTGATGGCGGCGGCAAAGCGCTCGCCGCTGCTCGCAAACACAAGGCCGGGCGTGAGGGTGTCGATGGCGTGGCGCAGCTTGTCGTAGTCCTTGCTCACAGTGGAGTAGGCGGCGGACACGGTGCACTGCGGCACGCCCGCCACCAGGCAGCCCAGCGACAGCAGGGCATGCTCCAGATCGTTTTCGCTGAGCATGACCACGGGGCGGTCGGCGCTCAGGTTGCGGTCGAGCAGCGCTTGCGCAATGCGGCGCGCACTGTCCCATGCCTCGCGGTAGCTGATGTGCCGCCAGTCGCCCAGGCTGCCGTCGGCGTTCTTCACACGCTGCGCCATCCAGGTGCGGTCGTGCGTCGTCTGCGCCCAGTGCGCCAGGCGGTCGGTCAGGCGCACGGGGTGGGGCTGCAGGTCTTGCGTGGCGCGCACATAGACCACGCCGTTGTCGCCCTGGCGGGTGGTGACCTCGGTCACGCCAAAGCGCAGCGGCCGGTAGCGGGGGGTGGGGGCGGTTGCCATCATGGGTGCTTTCAAGAACTCACTGGCGCGGGCGGGGGCTCGCATCTTCAGGCCTTCTGGACCTTGGCTGCCTTGCCGTCGAGGAAGGCGCGCACACGGGCCTTGGCTTCGGGCGCGCTCTGGGCGATGGCGGCCATCATGGCTTCGGTCATCAGGCCCTGGTCGGACGGCTGCTCGGCAATGCGGGGCAGCGCGTGCATGAGTGCGTAGTTGGTCAGCGGTGCGTTCTGCGCAATGCGCTGGGCCAGCTCAAAGGCCTTATCGAATGCGGTGCCGGTGGGCACGAGGTATTGGGCAAAACCCACACGCTCGCCGTCCACGGCGTTGTAGACGCGGCCGGTCATCATCATGTCGGTCATGCGGGCCGTGCCGATCAGGCGCGGGATGCGCACCGCACCGCCGCCGCCCACAAAGATGCCGCGCGAGCCTTCGGGCAGTGCGTAGAAGGTGGATTCATCGGCCACGCGGATGTGGCAGGCGCTGGCCAGCTCCAGCCCGCCGCCCACCACCGCGCCGTGCAGCGCGGCCACCACGGGCACGGGGCCGAACTGCACGCGGTCCAGCGCTGCATGCCACATGCGCGAGTGGTGCAGGCCCTGGCCCGCGTCGCGCTCTTTCAGCTCGGACAGGTCGAGGCCCGAGCAGAAGTGCTCGCCATCGCCATCGATCACGGCGGCCCCCACGCTGGCGGGCAGGTTGTCCATCACGTCGCGCAGCGCCAGGATCAGGCCGTCGTTCAAGGCATTGCGCTTGGCGGGGCGGGTGAGGCGGATGACCGCGATTTCCTCGCGTTCGCCACGGATTTCAAGGGAGATGTCGGAGTTCTTGGTCATGGTGGTGTGAGTGAGTTAGGGAAATTATGGTTATCAAAAATAACTAAAACAAGACCGCAAGGCCGCTCTTTGCTAGGGGGTTTCCCTAGCTTTTCAAGCGACTCATATGGTTATGATAAATAACTAAAATTGGTGCGCAATCCAAGCAAGGACCCTGTCATGAACGCCTTCATCCCCTACGGTATCTACTGGTCGTCCCCGTTTGCCAAGTGGCAGGGCACGCTGGCCAACCTCAACGCGCTGCCGCTGGCCGCTGCGGTGGGCAAGCAGGCGCTCACCGCGCGCGGGTACGACCTGGCGGTGGTGGACCTGGCGATCCTCGGCATCACCAACCCGCAAAAGGGCAGCTTCTACGGCCTGCCTTGGGTCACCGGCATGATGGGTATCGACCGTGTGGCCGGGCCCACGGTGCAGCAGGCCTGCGCCACCAGTGTGCGCGCGCTGCAGATGGCCGCGCAAGAAGTGGCGTGCGGCACGGCCACCAGCGCGCTGCTGGTGATGGCCGACCGCCAGTCCAACGGGCCGGTGGTGTACTACCCCGACTCCAGCGGCACCGGCGGCTACGGCATTACCGAGCACTGGGTGCCCGACAACATGGGCCACGACCCGTATGCCAAGAACCCCATGCTGCAGACGGGCGAGAACGTGGCCGCGCGCTATGGCATCAGCACCGAAGAGCAGCACGCGCTCAAGCTGCACCGCTACCACCAGTACCAGGAGGCGCTGGCCGACGACCGCGCCTTCCAGAAGCGCTACATGGCCGATGTGCCCGTCACCGACTCCAAGTTCCGCAAGCAGACCGGCACGCTGAGCACCGATGAAGGCATCTTCCCGACCACCGCCGAAGGCCTGGCCAAGCTCAAGCCCGTCAAAGAGGGTGGCACGGTGACCTTCGGCGGCCAGACGCATCCGGCCGACGGCAACGCGGGCGCCATCGTCACCACGCGCGAACGGGCCCGTGCCGTGGCGACCGACCCCGGCATCGAGGTCGAGATCCTGGGCTTTGGCATGGCGCGCGTGGAGGCGGGCTACATGCCCATGGCGCCGTCGCCTGCCGCGTTCAACGCGCTCAAGAACGCGGGCCTTTCCATCAGCGACGTGGCGGCCATCAAGACGCACAACCCCTTTGCCGTGAACGACATCGCCCTGGCGCGCGACACCGGCTTTGCCTGGGAGCGCATGAACAACTACGGCAGCTCCATCATCTGGGGCCACCCCCAGGCGCCCACCGGCATGCGCGCCATCATCGAACTGATCGAAGAGCTGGTGCTGCGCGGCGGCGGCGTGGGCCTGTTCACCGGCTGCGCTGCGGGCGACACCGGCTATGCCACCGTGCTGCGTGTGACCGACAGCAAAACCACTTCCAAGGCCTGACCATGACTGCCACTTCGACAAGCTCTTTCTCCGCGCCCCTGAACGCCTGGCTGGTGGACGGCGTGCGCACGCCCATGGTCGATTACTGCGGCCCGCTGGGCCATGTGTCGCCCACCGACATGGGCATCAAGGTGGCGCGTGCCGTGCTGGCGCGCAGCGGCGTGCCCGCTGCCGATGTGGGCTCGGTCATCACGGGCTCCATGGCGCAGGCCGATTTCGACGCCTTTGTGCTGCCGCGCCACATTGGCCTGTATGCAGGCGTGCCGCAAGCCGTGCCCGCCATCCTGGTGCAACGCATCTGCGGCACGGGCTTTGAGCTGTTCCGCCAGGCGGCCGACCAGATTGCGCTGGGCTACACCGACGTGGCGCTGGTGGTGGGCACCGAGTCCATGACGCGCAACCCGATTGCGGCCTACACACACCGCACCGGCTTCAAGCTGGGCGCGCCAGTGGAGTTCAAGGACTTCCTGATGGAGGCATTGATCGACACCGCAGGCCCGGTGACGATGATCGAGACCGCCGAGAACCTGGCCAAGAAATACGGCATCACGCGGGAAGACGTGGATGCCTACGCCTCGCAGTCCTTTGCCCGCGCGCTCAAGGCGCAGGAGGATGGCTTCCTGGCGGGCGAGATCGTGCCCGTGACCAGCGAAAAGTTCGAACTGGCAGGCTACGCCACGCGCGGCATTACGCTGCCGCGTAAGGTCGCGCAGCTCGACCGCGACACGCACCCGCGTCCTTCGCCGGTCGAGGCCCTGGCCGCGCTGCGCACCGTGTACCCGGGCGGCGTGCAGACCGCCGGCAACAGCTCGGCCCTGGTGGACGGCGCCGTGGGTGCCGTGGTGGCCAGCGATGCCTATGTGCAGCAGCGTGGCCTCAAGCCGCTGGCGCGCCTGCGCGGTGTGGCCGCTGTGGGTGTGGCGCCCGAGTACATGGGCATCGGCCCGGCCCCGGCCATCCGCGCGCTGCTGGCGCGCACCGGCCTCACGCTGGATGACATCGGCCTGTTCGAAATCAACGAAGCCCAGGGCGCACAGACCCTGGCCGTGGGCCGCGAGCTGGGGCTGGACCTCAACAAGCTCAACGTGAACGGCGGCGCCATTGCCCTGGGCCACCCGCTGGCCGCCACCGGCGTGCGCCTGACGGTGACCCTGGCGCGCGAGCTGCGCCGCCGTGGGCTGCGCTACGGCATCTCCAGCGCCTGTGTGGGCGGCGGGCAAGGCATTGCTTTGCTGATCGAGAACACCGACGCGTAAATCCAGTCTTCACACCATTTGCAAGAGCACAGCACCATGAAAATCATCACCGCAGCCCAGGCCGGGGCACTCATCCCCGACAACGCCACCATCTTCCTGGGCGGCTTGGCCGTCTCCAGCCTGCCCGAGGAAGTGCTCAAGGGCATCGAGAAAAATTTCCTCGACCACGGCAGTCCGAAGAACGTGACCACCTGGGCCTGCGGCGCCATCGGCAACAGCAAGGACGCGGGCATGGTGCACTTTGCCCACCCCGGCATGATCAAGCGCACGGTGGCCGGCCACTTTGGCCAGACCGGCGCCGAGATGATGAAGATGGTGTTTGACGGCGAGGTGGAGGCCTACAACTTCCCGCAGGGCAGCCTGTCGCACCTCACGCGCCACATTGCCAGCCGCAGCCCCGGGCTGCTGACCAAGGTGGGCCTGGGCACGTTTGTAGACCCGCGCATCGAAGGCGGCAAGCTCAACAGCAAGTCCACCGAAGACCTGGTCAAGCTCGTCGAATTCAACGGCGAGGAATGGCTGTTCTACCCCTCGCCCAAGGTCGATGTCGCCATCATCCGCGGCACGCTGGCCGATGAGAACGGCAACATCACGCTGGACAAGGAAGGTGTGCTGTTGGAACAGATCAACATCGCCCACGCGGCCAAGGCCTGCGGCGGCATCGTGATCGCGCAGGTGGAGCGCATCGTGAAGGCGGGCAGCCTGCACCCCAAGTCGGTCAAGGTGCCCGGCGTGTCAGTGGACTACGTGGTGGTCAGCCAGCCCGAGAACCACATGCAGACCATCACCACGCAGTTCAACGCCGCGCTGTGTGGCGACGTGCGCGTGCCGGTGAACTCGCTGGCGCCCATGGCACTGGACGAACGCAAGGTCATCGCACGCCGCACCGCGCTGGAGCTGAAACCTGGCGCCATCACCAACCTGGGCATCGGTATTCCGGCCGGTGTGCCGTCGGTGGCGGCGGAAGAGGGCGTGGCGGACCAGTTCACGCTGAGCGTGGAAAGTGGCATCACCGGCGGCATTCCGGCGCAGCTGGGCGACTTTGGCACGGCCTACAACGCCGACGCGATCATTGAGCAGTCGTTGCAGTTCGACTTCTACGACGGCGGCGGGCTGGACGCGAGCTTCCTGGGCCTGGCGCAGGCCGACAACCACGGCAACGTGAACGTGAGCAAGTTCAACGGCCGGCCCGTGGGCTGCGGTGGTTTTGTGAACATCACGCGGTCCACCAAGAACCTGGTGTTCTGCGGCACCTTCACGGCGGGTGGCCTGGAGGTGAAGGTGGCCGACGGCCAGCTCACCATCGTCAAGGAAGGCCGCTCGCGCAAGTTCATCGAGAAGGTCGAGCAGATCACCTTCAACGGGCTGGATGCTGCCCAGCGGGAGCAGAACGTGCTCTTCGTGACCGAACGCGCCGTGTTCCACCTGACCACCGAAGGCCTGGAGCTGACCGAGATCGCGCCCGGCATTGACCTGGAGCGCGACGTGCTGGCGCACATGGGCTTCAAGCCGATCATGCGCAATGTGAAGACCATGGACGCGGGCCTGTTCCACGAAAAGTGGGGCGGGCTGGCGGCGGCCATGGCGGCGAAGTCTGAGGCGGTGGTACCGGCGGCCGCAGGCCAGTAAACGGGGCGCAGAAGCCGCCCGAAGCCGGGCACAAAACCAAAGACCAAGGGGCGCTGGCTGCAGCGCCCCTTTTTTTGTCAGGCCCCGTCGCGGGCGTAGACCTTTTGCAGCAGGCGGATCAGCGTCTTGCGTTCGGCGGCCGTGAGGCCTGCTGTGGCGTCCACCTCCAGCTGTGCGGCGGTCTGCTCGGCCTGGGCCGTCAGCTCCACACCGGCGGGCGTCAGGTGCAGGCCCATGGCGCGGCCGTCGCTAGGGTGGGGGCGGCGCTCGATCAGCCCGCGCCGCTCCAGCGCCGCAATCAGGCCCACCAGGTTGGGCGGCAACACGCCCAGCGTCACGCACAGCTGGCGCGAGGTCACGCCCGGGTTGTGCGCCACCAGCGACAGCACCGAAAAATCCACCACCTTGAGGCGGTACACCGCCATGCGTTCCATGAACACTTCGATTACGGCCAGCGATGCGCGCCGCGCGTTGTAGCCCACCAGGGTGCGCAGAAAGCCGGTATCCACCGATTCGGGTGCGGGCGCCGGGTTGGCTGGAACCATGGAGGCGGTGGTCTTTTTGGTGGGGCGAACGCTGGACATGGGGTGATTGTGGCGGGGGGTGGGCGCGGGTTGGCAGCAGGTTGCGCGGAAATTTGATTCAAATCAGCCGCTAGCGCTTATTTGACGGATATGTATTGCTATAAAAATTATAGTAATTGATGTGTGGCAGGCGACACACACGGTGCAGCATCGGCGCCTGTGGCTCTCAGACGGGGCTGCGCAACACGCGCCGGTATTGCACGGCCTCGGCCACATGGCCCACTTCGGTCGAGGGTGCACCCGCCAGGTCGGCAATGGTGCGCGCCACCTTCAGCGCACGGTGCGTGCTGCGGGCCGACCAGCCCAGGCGGGCGGCGGCGGTGTTGAGGAATTTGGCGGCGGCATCCTGCAGGTGCAGGTGGGTGTCGATCTCCTGGCCCTGCAGCGCCTGGTTGGTCTTGCCTTGCCGCGCCAGTGCCACGGCGCGGGCCTGCGCCACGCGTTCGCGGATCGCCTCGCTGGGTTCGCCCGCGGGTGCCTGCACCAGTTGATCGGCGGGCAGGGCGGGCACCTCCACATGCAGGTCAATGCGGTCCAGCAGCGGGCCGCTGAGCTTGGCCTGGTAGCGGTTCACCTGGTCGGGCGTGCAGCGGCACGCGCGCTGGGTGGAGCCCAGGTAGCCGCACGGGCAGGGGTTCATGGCCGCAATCATCTGGAACCGGGCGGGGAAATCCGCACGCTGCGCCGCTCTGGAGATGGTGATGTGTCCTGTCTCCAGCGGTTCGCGCAGGGCCTCCAGCGCAGCACGCGGAAACTCGGGCAGTTCGTCCAGAAACAAGATTCCGTTGTGCGCCAACGAAATTTCACCGGGCCTGGGGGGTGATCCGCCGCCCACCAGGGCCACTGCGCTGGCGGTGTGGTGTGGCGCCGCTGTGGGCCTGTGGCCCCACTGGTCGGTGCGAAAGCGCCCGGCCAGGCTGGCAATGGCGGCGCTCTCCAGCGCCTCGTCCACGGTCATCGCGGGCAGCAGCCCCGCAAACCGCAGCGCCAGCATCGACTTGCCCGATCCCGGCGGCCCGGCCATGAGCACGCTGTGCCCGCCAGCGGCAGCAATCTCGAGCGCGCGTTTGGCGCTGGCCTGGCCTTTCACGTCGCACATGTCGGGGCCTGTTGTGCTCGCCGCCATGGGGGTGGCCTGCAGGCGGGTCCAGCCGTCGTTGGCCACGTCGGCATCGCCCGCAGCCACGCTGCCCGGCGGCAGGAAGGCGCGCACCACATCCAGAAGATGCCGTGCGCGCACTACCTGCGCGGCGGGCACCAGGGCGGCTTCTTCAGCGCTGCCGGGGGGCAGCACCAGTTGCGCGGTGATCTGCTGGGTCTGCAGCGCCAGGCTGGTGGCCAGCGCGCCGCGCACGGGGCGCAGTTCGCCCGACAGCGACAGCTCGCCCGCAAACTCATAGCCCGCCAGACGGCTTGCGTCCACCTGCCCGCTGGCGGCGAGGATGCCCAGTGCAATCGGCAGATCGAAGCGCCCTGAGTCCTTGGGCAGATCGGCTGGTGCCAGGTTTACCGTGATGCGCTTGTTATGCGGGAACTCCAGCCCCGCGTTCTGCAGCGCCGAGCGCACCCGTTCGCGGGCCTCCTTGACCTCCACCTCGGCCAGGCCCACCAGAGTGAAGCTGGGCAAACCATTGGCCAGATGCACTTCGACGGTGACAGAAGGCGCCTGCAGCCCCAGAAGGGCGCGGCTTTGCACCAAAGCAAGACTCATGAAGCGGTTTCTCCCCAGATGGGTGCGTTTTATGGTTTTTTAGCGCGGTCCAGTTGTGTTGTGCACCAACAAGGTGCAACATGGTCCGCGCGCACACCGTCACTGTACTTGGGGATCGGTGTAACGCAACGCAACGGCGATGTGAAGGCGATGCAATGGTTGCACTGGCGTGGCACGGTCCGTGCTTAAAACGCTCGTCCCTACTTTGTCCAACCGGAGGAAACATGACCCGCGCCATCATCAAGACCCTGGGCGTTGCCCTTGTTGCAACCCTTCCCATGCTGGCCAGTGCCCAGCTCACCGGCAATGTCAGCCTGACCACCAACTACAAGTTCCGTGGCCAGGACCAGGACGTTTCCAAGTCCAAAGCGGTCAAGCCTGCACTGCAAGGCGGTTTTGACTACGCCTTCGGCGACACCGGCTGGTACGTGGGCAACTGGAACTCCAGCGTGGACTGGCTGGCCAACAACTCGCTCGAATCCGACCTGTACGGCGGCTACAAGTTCAAGGCTGGCGGCGCTGACCTGGACGTGGGCGCCCTGACCTACATCTACCCTGGCAACAGCAACGGCAACACCACCGAGCTGTATGGCGCGGCCACCATGGGCCCCTTCACTGCCAAGTATTCGCACACCATCTCCAAGGACTACTTCGGCTTTGCCGGCGCCAAGGCTGGCTCGGGCCTGAAGGGCCGCAACACCGGCTACCTGAACTTCGCGTTTGCGCAGGAAGTGGCCCCCAGCATCACAGTGAAGGCTTCGGTCGGCTTCACGCGCTTTGCCAGCGACATCAAGGACCTGGGCGTGCCCAACTACATGGACTACAGCGTGGGCGGTGCCTACGACTTCGGCGGTGGCCTGTCGCTGGGCGCTGCCGTGGTGGGTGCCAACAAGAAGGCCTTCTTCGGCCACGTCAACAAGTCGCGCGTGATCGTCACGCTCACCAAAACCCTGTAAGCAAGTCTCAATGGGCGCTTGCTGCGCCCATGTCGGAGGAACCAAAATGAAAATGGTGACAGCCATCATCAAGCCCTTCAAGCTGGACGAGGTGCGTGAAGCGCTTTCGGACATCGGCGTGCAAGGCATCACGGTCACTGAGGTCAAGGGCTTTGGCCGCCAGAAGGGCCACACCGAGCTGTACCGCGGCGCGGAATACGTGGTTGACTTCCTGCCCAAGGTCAAGATCGAAGCCGCTGTGGCGGACGACCTCGTGGACCGCGTGATCGAGTCCATCGAGAGCGCCGCCCGCACCGGCAAGATCGGCGACGGCAAGATCTTCGTGACCCACCTGGAGCAGGTGGTGCGCATCCGCACTGGCGAAACCGGCAAGGAAGCGCTGTAAGGGCGCGGCCGTACTACATCCAAGAAGAGAAACGCCATGAAAAAACTGCTTGCTTCCTTTATTCTGGGGCTGGGTCTGCTGACCATGGGCAACTTGTCCCTGGCACAGGCGCCCGCCGCCTCCGAGCCGGCTGCTGCCGCGCCCGCTGCTGCCGCAGAAGCCCCGGCTCCTGCTGCTGCCGCAGCCCCCGCAGCCCCCGCAGCGGCAGCAGCCGCCGCTCCCGCAGCTGCCGCCGAGGCACCCGCTCCTGTCCCCAACAAGGGTGACACCGCCTGGATGATGACCTCCACCATCCTCGTGATCCTGATGGTCCTGCCCGGCCTGGCGCTGTTCTACGGTGGCCTGGTGCGCAGCAAGAACATGCTGTCCGTGCTCATGCAGGTGATGGTCACGTTCTCGATGATCGTGGTGCTGTGGTTCATCTACGGCTACAGCCTGGCCTTCACCGAAGGCGGCGCGTTCATCGGTGGCTTTGACCGCCTGTTCATGAAAGGCATCTGGGACAACGCCGCAGGCACGTTTGCCAACGCGGCCACGTTCAGCAAGGGTGTCGTGATTCCTGAAGTGGTGTTCGCCGCCTTCCAGGCCACGTTCGCCGGCATCACCTGCGCCCTGATCGTCGGTGCGTTCGCAGAGCGCATCAAGTTCAGCGCCGTCATGATGTTCATGGTGCTGTGGTTCACCTTCAGCTACCTGCCTATTGCCCACATGGTGTGGTTCTGGATGGGCCCTGATGCCTACGCCTCCAAGGAAGTGGCCGACGCCATGACCGGCAAGGCTGGCCAGATCTGGCAGTGGGGTGCTCTGGACTTCGCTGGCGGTACCGTGGTGCACATCAACGCTGCTGTGGCGGGCCTGGTGGGCGCGTTCATGGTGGGCAAGCGCATCGGTTACGGCAAGGAAGCCATGGCGCCTCACAGCCTGACGCTGACCATGGTCGGTGCCTCGCTGCTGTGGGTGGGCTGGTTCGGTTTCAACGCCGGCTCTGCCCTGGAAGCCAACGGCTTTGCCGCCCTGGCCTTCATCAACACGCTGGTGGCCACCGCCGCTGCCGTGCTGGCATGGTGCATCGGCGAAGCGCTGATGCGTGGCAAGGCTTCGATGCTGGGTGCAGCATCGGGTGCCGTGGCCGGCCTCGTGGCCATCACGCCTGCCGCTGGCAACGTCGGTATCGGCGGCGCCCTGGTGATCGGCCTGGTGGGCGGTTTTGCCTGCCTGTGGGGTGTCAACGGTCTCAAGAAGCTGCTGGGTGCGGACGACTCGCTCGACGTGTTCGGCGTGCACGGCATCGGCGGTATCGTGGGTGCCCTGCTGACCGGCGTGTTCAACGCCCCTGGCCTGGGTGGCCCTGGCTACGTGGCCGACTGGGTGACGGCAACGATGGTGACATCGGCCGACTACTCCATCGCCGCGCAAGTCTGGACACAAGCCAAGGCTGTGCTGCTGACCATCGTGTGGTCGGGTGTGGTCTCCTTCGTCGCCTACAAGATCGTTGACCTCACGGTGGGCCTGCGTGTCACGGAAGAAGACGAACGCGAAGGCCTGGACATCACTTCGCACGGCGAGACAGCGTACAACCGCTGATCCGCCTGCACCCCACGCGCTGCGGTGTCTGGTGGCACCGCAGCGTCGCAACAAGAACAAGCGAGTCACTCCTCTGGTTGTTGAGCCCGCCGGCAACGGCGGGTTTTTTTCGTACCGGTGGGGGGGCTCGCTGTTGGCTTTGGCAGGGTTGCCAAGGCAGGTTCCCCCAGACAACTTGCCCGCAGGCCCGAGTCCTTTGCACGCGCCCTGTTCAAAAAATTCACGCACTGCGGGTGTAGCACCGGACAAGGCTGCCGCTACGATGCAAGGCATGGACCTCGCCCTTGCCCAGATCACCGAACGTGTGCGCACCGCCGCCGCCGACCAGACCCCCTTGCGCATCCGTGGCGGGGGCACCAAGGATTTTCATGGCCTGGCACTGCATGGTGAAGTGCTCGACACGCGGGTGTTGCGCGGCATCGTGAGCTACGAGCCGAGCGAGCTGGTTGTCACCGTGCGGGCGGGCACCCCGTTGGCCGAGTTGGAGGCCGCGCTGGCCGAACAAGGCCAATGCCTGCCTTTTGAGCCCCCGCATTTCGCCAAGGCCTCCTCGGATGCCGCCACCGTGGGCGGCATGGTCGCGGCAGGCCTCTCAGGCCCCGCCCGCGCCAGCGTAGGGGCTGTGCGCGACTATCTTCTGGGCGTGACCCTGCTCAACGGCAAAGCCGAGCTGCTGACTTTTGGCGGACAGGTCATGAAAAACGTGGCGGGGTATGACGTGTCCCGCCTCATGGCCGGTGCCTGGGGCACGCTGGGTTTGCTGACCGAGGTCAGCCTCAAGGTGCTGCCCGTGGCGCCCGGCGAGGCCACGCTGCGGTTTGACGACATCAACCAGGCCGACGCCTTGCGCAAGCTGCACGCCTGGGGCGGCCAGCCGCTGCCCCTGAACGCCAGCTGCTGGGTGCAAGACGGTGGCGTGGGCACGCTCTATGTGCGCCTGCGCGGCGCCGTGGCGGCGGTCGAGGCCGCCTGCAAAACGATGGGTGGCACGCGCATGGACAACGCCACGGTGGCCGCCGACTGGACGGCCTGCCGCGAGCAGACCCTGCCCTGGTTCACCGCACGTGCTGCACAGCCCGGCCACGCCCTGTGGCGCCTGTCCGTGCCCGCCACGGCCCCGGTGCTGAGCTTGCCGGGCGGCGCGCAGCCGCTGGTCGAGTGGCATGGCGCGCTGCGCTGGGTGCAAGCGCCCGAATCCGCAGGCGACGCCCTGCGCGAAGCCGCTCGGGCTGTGGATGGAAATGCTTCTATTTTTGTAGCTTCTGGCGCAGGTGGGACAAGCGCCAGCGGCACATTTGACCTTCAGTCCAAGGCGCTGGAACACATCCACGCCCGGCTCAAGCACAGCTTTGACCCGGCTGGCATCTTCAACCCCGGCCGCATGGCGCGGGCCTGGTAGGCGGGGTCAGTTCCATCACCACCACCGTTTTCACCGTCACCTTGGCCATGCGACGCCTTCGCCACCTCACCGGAAACCGCCGCACGGTCGCCAGCAACCGGGTGCTGGGCCTGCTGCTGGCGTTCAACGCGGGGGCCGTCAATGCAGGGGGCTTTCTGGTGGTGCACCTGTACACCTCGCACATGACCGGCTTTTTGTCCTCGCTGGCCGACAACCTGGTACTGGGCCAGATGAAGATCGTGCTGGGTGCCATCGGTGCGCTGTGGGCCTTCATGTCGGGCGCAGGCACCACGGCCATCATGATCAACTGGGCGCGCCAGCGCAAGCTGCGCAGCACCTTTGCGCTGCCGCTGGTGCTGGAGTCCGTGCTCATGCTGCTGTTCGGCCTGGTGGGGGCCATCACGCTCACCTGGCCCACACCGTTTGCCGTGCCGCTGGCGGTGTTGCTGCTCTCCTTCATCATGGGCCTGCAGAACGCCACGGTGACCAAGATGTCGTCGTCGCAGATCCGCACCACCCACATGACGGGCGTGGTGACCGACCTGGGCATCGAGATGGGCAAGATGCTCTACTGGAACCGCACCGGCACCGCGCCCGAATCACAAGTGCGCGCCAACCAGGCCCGGCTGCGGCTGTTTGCCGGGCTGGTGGGCATGTTCCTGGTGGGCGGCATTGCGGGCGCGGCGGGCTTCAAGCATGTGGGCTTTGTGTTTGTGGTGCCGCTGGCGCTGGTGCTGCTGGCCCTGTCGCTGCCCCCGCTGTGGGCCGACCGCGCAAGGCTGCGCCACCCCTTGCGCAAGCCGCTGGCGCTGGAAGCGCCCTTGGACCCACCGACCGCGCCGCGCTGAATCGGCCCTGATCTTTCTGTCTCTTCGCCCAGGCATGCACCATGCAAACCCAGCTCTCTCCTGAATACCGCGCCCGCGCCGATGGCCTGGAGGCCGAATCCATCCTGCGCAAGTGTGTGCACTGCGGCTTCTGCACCGCCACCTGCCCCACCTACCAGCTGCTGGGCGACGAGCTGGACGGCCCGCGCGGCCGCATCTACCTCATCAAGCAGGTGCTTGAAGGCGAGACCCCCACGCGCAAGACCCAGATGCACCTGGACCGGTGTCTCACCTGCCGCAACTGCGAAAGCACCTGCCCGAGCGGCGTGCAATACGGCCACCTGGTGGACATCGGCCGCAAGATCGTTGATGAAAAAGTGCCTCGCCCCGTGGGCGAAAAAGCCCTGCGATGGGCGCTGAAGGAGGGGTTGCCCTCGCCCCTGTTTGCCCCTGCCATGAAGGCCGGGCAACTGGTGCGCGGCCTGCTGCCCGCATCCCTCAAGGCCAAGGTGCCCGCGCCCCAAAATGCCGGCGCCTGGCCCACACGCGAGCATGCCCGCAAGGTGCTCATGCTGGCGGGCTGCGTGCAACCGGCCATGATGCCCAACATCAACACCGCCACCGCCCGCGTGCTGGACGCCGTGGGCATCCAGACCGTGATCGCACCCAAGGCCGGCTGCTGCGGCGCCGTCAAGTTCCACCTCAACGACCAGGAAGGCGGCAAGGCCGAGATGCGCGCCAACATCGACGCTTGGTGGCCGCTGGTGGAGCAGGGGGTGGAGTCCATCGTCATGAACGCATCCGGCTGTGGCGTGACGGTCAAGGAATACGGCCACATCCTCAAAGACGACACGATGTACGCGGCCAAGGCCGAGCGCATCAGCGCCCTCACGCGCGACCTGTCGGAGCTGCTGCCTGACCTGTTGCCCGAGCTGGCGCATAAGCTCGCCGGGCGCGTGCAAAAGCCCGACACGCTGTTCGCCTACCACCCGCCCTGCACGCTGCAGCACGGCCAGAAGCTGCGGGGCGGGGTGGAGATGCACCTGAACCAGCTGGGCTTCAAGTTGCGCGCGGCGCGCAACGATGCCCACCTGTGCTGCGGCTCGGCGGGCACCTATTCCGTGCTCAACCCCGAGCTGTCGTACCAGCTGCGCGACCGCAAGCTCGGCGTGCTCGGCGAGGCCTTTGGCGACCAGCTTCCGGACATGATCCTGTCGGCCAACATCGGCTGCATCACGCACCTGCAAAGTGGCACGGGCACGCCCGTGCGGCACTGGGTGGAGGTGCTGGACGAGGCGTTGCGCGCAGGCTGACCCTCCCATGCCCTGCTGCACAGGCACAGGGTAATTCAGGCCTCTGTCAGAGGCTGTTTTGCGCCCGCCGACCCAACGCTGGCATGATCGAGGGTTTTGTCGCCCCCATTTTTGCCCCGGAACTGCACCGCCATGACCGACTCCGTGTCCGCACAAGAACAACCCCACACAGCCCCTGTCGAACCCTTGGCAGCGCCTGTGGCAGCCGCGCCCACGGAGGCTGGGGCTCCCCCCCAGCGTACAGGGGGCTCGCGCCGTGGTGGCCGCAACCGCCGCAATGCTGACGGGCGCCAGGCGCCCCGGAGCGCGGAGGGGGCCGAGGGCGCCACCGTGCCAGCTGGCGCCCCGGGCCCGCGTGCGCCTCAGCGTGTTCACCCCGCGCTGGAACAACTGGCGGGGCTCTATCCCCATCTGTTTGGCGCCGTGTTCCGCCCGCTCAAGCGCGGCATCTTCCAGGACCTGCTGGCTGCGCACCCCGAGCTGTTTGAGCGCGAGGCGCTCAAGGTGGCTCTGGGCATCCACACCCGCTCCACACGGTATCTGCAAAGCGTGGCGGCGGGCGACAAGCGCCACGACCTGCAAGGCCAGCCTGTGGAAGACATGGCGCCCGAGCATGTGCACCACGCGCTGCTGGAGGTCTACCGCCGCAAGAAGGCCCGCGCCACCGATGACCTGCTGCCCAAGCTGCGCAACCGCATGATTGCCGCGTTCGAGGCCTCGGGCCTCACGCGCGAGGCGTATACCGAGCTGGTGCAAAGCCGCGACGAGGCCGCCAACGCCATCCTCGAAGAAGCCTTTGCCGAATGGGCAGCCCGCAATGCCAAGGACGAGGCCCTGCTGCGCGCCTTTGAAGCAAGCGGCCAGACGCTGGAGGCCTTTGCCGACATGTACGGCATGGTGCCTCGCACTGCGGCCCAGCAGGTCGAACGCGCGCGCCGCCTGGCCGCCGCGCGGGCCCAGGCCACCGTGGCTGCTGCGCCTGAGGGCCAAAGCAGCTAAGGCCAGCGCGGCCCGGGCCGACGGGGCCTAGAATCTCCCCGCGACCCGGTTCATGGGTTGCCGTAAGCGTTTACGTCAATCAACGTGCCAACCAACACCGGCCCTGCCGGGGTTGTGGTCCCTGGCCTGCATCTGCTGCAGGGTGGGGGCGGCACCTTGCTTGACCGGTCTGCTTTCTGGAATTTCAATGAACCAACCTTCCTCGCTCCCGCCGTCGTCCCGCCAGACCTTCCTCGGGCTGCGCAGATTGCCCCCACGCTCGGCGGCTTGGGTCATGCCACTGCTGCTGTCGCTGCTCATGACCTTCATCGTGTCCCTGATCAGCACCGTGCGCGTGGCGGGCTTCTCGCTGGACCTCCCGCGCCTGTGGCTGAGTGCCTGGGCGCTGTCCTGGGTAGTGGCCTTCCCCACGCTGTTGCTGGTGCTGCCTGTGGTGCGCCGCATCACGGCGGCTATCGTCGAGCAGCCGCGCTGATCGATCGCGTGGCGGGCGGTGGGCACCCTCACGCCGCTCATGTGCTGCGCCCACCCGGAGTCACCAGCGTGCGTGCACGCTACTGACATCAGGTTGTCAGTAGCGTGCACGCACCATGCCTCTCCTGCACGGCGCCCAGCGGCCCGCGCGCCAATTCCATTCATTGAAGACCAGAGAGGACCCGCCATGACAAACACCCCCGCAATCATCCAGATTCCAGCATTCAGCGTGGCCGGCATCGCCGTGCGCACCCGCAACAGCGAAGAGATGAACCCCGCCATCGCGCGCCTCGGAGGCCTGTGGAACCGTTTCTTCAGCCAGAGCTGGGAGCGCAAACTGCCCAGCCGGGGCGACGATGGACGCATCTTCGGCGTGTACAGCGGCTACGAGTCGAACGAGCACGGCGCCTTTGATGTGACCGCCGGTGTGGCCGTGGCCGACCCCGATGGGGCCCAGGCCGTACCCGGCGCCAGCCGCGTTGACATTCAGGCTGGCGACTACCTGGTCTTTACCGGCCAGGGCGATATGCCCCAAATGGTGATCGACACCTGGGTGCGCATCTGGCATTACTTTGCCGAGAACCCGCAGGTGCAACGCCGCTTTGGAACCGACTTCGAGGCCTATGAGGGCCCAGACCAGGTGGCCATCCATATCGGAGTGCTGCTTCAAAATTGATAGCTTGTAGCGCTTGATGGATAAGCGCTAGGACCTTAATACTCTGAAAAAATAAACCACCATGCGCCGCGCCGACCGCCTGTTTCAGATCGTCCAGCTCATCCGGGGTCGGCGCTTGTCCACGGCCGCCTTCCTGGCCGAGCGGCTCGAAGTCTCGCAGCGCACCATCTACCGCGACGTGGCGGACCTCCAGCACCAGGGCGTGCCCATTGAGGGCGAGGCCGGTGTGGGCTACCGCCTGGGCGCGGGTTTCGAACTACCGCCGCTGATGTTCAGCCAGGGCGAGGCCAACGCCCTGGTGGCCGCCGCGCGCCTGGCCCAGGCCTGGCTCGACGCCGGGCTGGCGCGCGAGGTCGAGGGGGCGCTGGGCAAGATCCTGTCGGTGCTGCCCCCCGCTGCCCGCGTAGCGGCCGAGGCGCAGGCGCTGTATGCGCCATCGGTGGGGCTGGACCCGCGCGTGCAGGCCACCCTGCAGGCCCTGCGCGAGGCGGTGCACAGTCGCCACGTGGTGCAGATCAACTACGCCGACGTACACGGCCGCCCCAGCCTGCGCCGCCTGCGCCCGCTGGGTTGCTTCTACTGGGGCAAGGTCTGGACGCTGTCGGCCTGGTGCGAGCTGCGCAATGACTTCCGGGGTTTTCGCATCGACCGCATCGTGGATCTGGTGGTGCTCGACGAACAGTTCCGCCAGGAGCCTGGCAAGACCCTGGCCGACATGCTGCGCAAGGTGGAGGCGGAGATGGCCGCCTGCCCGCCCGAATGGGGGGCTGCGCAGACGCCGGGGCTCAATGCCTGAAGTGAAACACCCCCTGAGTCGCTTCGCGCCTTCCCCCTCTCTCTCCTCGCTGCGCGAGTCGGGAGGGGGACGCCCCCAGCGCGGCGGGGCGGCCCTTGCGCGGGGGCACTGGCCTTGGCCGCGCCAGTTTTATGCGTGGAGGGTGGCGCGCAGAACAATGAATAACTGACATCGATTCGCGTTTGATCGCCGCAAGCCGTCCACGCTCAGCGTGAAGGGTTGTGTTTTGTGAACGCAGTCGGGTATGGGGCTTGAACAGCTCCCGAGGTATTTAGCCCGCGCGGGGTGCCAGCCCGTCCCGGTAGCGCCGGCTGCAGGGCACGCTGCTCCCATCCTTCATCACCAGGCGCGCGTCGCCGCTGTCCAGCGGCTCGATCACGGCGATGGCGTCCAGGTTGACCGCGTAGCTGCGGTGCACGCGCACGAAGCGTGACGGGTCCAGCTGGGTGAGGAAGTCGGTGAGCGTGGAGCGCAGCAGGTAGTCGTGCCCATTCACATGCAGGCCCACGTAGTTGGCCTGGGCCTGCAGCCAGGCGATGTCGCCTGCGGCGATCAGGAACTCGCGGCGCAGCTTGCGCACCAGGAAGCGTTCGGGGCGTTGTGCGGGCGGGGCGTGCGGGGTTTCGGGCGTTGATGCCGGGGCTTGCGCGGCGGGCGTTTCGGGCACGTCCTGCACCTGTGGCGCGGGCGGTTCGGGGGCATCCAGCACGCGCGCCTCGCCCTGCAGGCGCAGCAGCAAGAAGCGGTAGCTGACCAGCGCGCACACCGTGAGCGCGTAGCTGCGCACGTCTTTCAGGTATTCATACCCCCACTGCGCCCACCAGCTTGGCGGCTGGTAGCGCTCGCCCAGGGCCGCATAGCCCGCATGGCGCAGCGCCCACATGCCCGCCAGGTGCACGGTGCAGTAGGCCACGCTGGCCAGCACGTGCCAGGGCAGATGGCGCCGCAGCGTGCCCCAGCGCAGCACAAAGCGCCGCTCGAACGCCACCACGGCCGGGATCAGCGCCGCCACCACCAGCGCGCTCGTCAGCTCCCACAGCAGCGGCTCCCACGCGGCCACGGTCCGCCCGGCGCTGCGCAGTTCGATCCGGGTCACCACCGTGTTGAAGGTCGCCTGCACCAGCAGCACCACGGCCCAGAAGCTGACTTCCGCACGGCGCCGCAGGGCGCGGTCGTGGGGGTAGCGGTCGATCCAGGCGGGCGCGGGGGCGGTCATGGGTGGCAAGTGTAGGCAGGGCCGTGCGCCGCCGGGCGGGAGTTTCCCCGCGGCGGTTTCTTTTCGTCCCTCCTGCCCGCCGCTGGTCCCAGTGGCACCCCAGCCCGTCCCCCGGCGGTGCCGTGAGAAGGGGCGGGGCCGCAGCATCGGGCCCTGTGCCCACCCTGTCTGCGTTGTGCCATGTCTACACCTTCCTGTGCCTCCACCCCCGTCCGCCGCCATGACATCGACGCGCTGCGGGCGCTGGCCTTTGGGCTGGTCATCCTGTACCACGTGGCCATGTATTACGTGGCCGACTGGCACTGGCACCTCAAAAGCCCGTACGAGGCGGAATGGCTGCAGGCGCCCATGCGCGCGCTCAACCTCTGGCGCATGGACCTGGTGTTCCTGGTCTCGGGCCTGGCCTTCGGGCTGGTCCGGCGGGGGCAGTCGGTGGCGGGGCTGGTGCGGCTGCGCAGCCTGCGCCTGCTGGTGCCGCTGGCCTTTGGCATGGCCGTCATCGTGCCCTACCAGCCCTACGCGCAGGGGGTGGCCAACGGGCTCATCGCGCCGGGCTTCGGCGCCTTTCTGCTGCGCTACTACAGCGGCAGCACCTGGCCGCCGGGCGCATTTGACGGCTGGCACGCTGGCGTCACCTGGAACCACCTGTGGTACCTGGCCTACCTGTGGGTCTACACCATGGTGCTGGCGGCGTTGCTGCCCTTGGCCGAATCCGCCGCCGGGCAGCGCCTGCGCCGAGCCTTCACCGGGCTGCGGGGCGCTGCACTGATGGTGGTGCCCGTGCTGCCGCTGGCGCTGTATTCGGTGCTGCTGTGGCCGCATTGTCCGCCCACGCACGACCTGGTCCATGACGGGTGGCTGCACGCCGTGTACTTCACGGTGTTTGTCTACGGCTACTGGATCGGGCTGGATACCGGTCTGTGGGCCGAACTGGTGCGCCTGCGCTGGCGCACCCTCGCCATGGCGCTAGTGCTGCTGGTTCTGTACCTGGGTCTGCTCGGCCTGGCGCAGCAGCACGGCGTGCGGTTCGCGCGCTGGCCGCTGCGCGTGCTGGCAGACGTGTACCTGTGGGCGACCCTGCTCACTATCCTGGGCTGGGCCCACCACCGCCTCAATCGCCCCTGGCCCTGGCTGCGCTGGGCCAGTGAGTCGGTCTACCCCTGGTACCTGCTGCACCAGACGGCCATCATCGTGCTGGTGGTGTGGCTGGCGCCTGCGCAGCTGGGGCCGGTGGTGGAGCCGCTGGCCCTGGTGGCCGGGGCGGTGGGGCTTTGCTGGGGGCTGACGGCGGTGGTACGGCGTGTGCGGTGGCTGCGGCCGCTGTTCGGGTTGCCGGGCCAGGGCGAAAAGCCGTTGGTCAAACGGGCCCCAGCAAGTCTGGGATAGGAAGCGCTACCACGACCGCTGGTGCGATGAACACCATGCATCGATGGCTGCGTTGGGATCAACCCGCCAGCGCTGCCTCGATATCCCCCGCCAGCTTCTTCGGCGCATCCTGCGGCGCATAGCGGCGGATCACGCGGCCGTCCTTGCCGACCAGGAACTTGGTGAAATTCCACTTGATCGCCTTGCTGCCCAGCAGGCCCGGGGCTTCGGCGGCCAGCCACTGGTACAGGGGCGAGGCATTGGCGCCGTTCACGTCGATCTTGGCCATCATCGGAAAGCTCACGCCGTAGTTGAGCTGGCAGAAGCTGGCGATCTCGTCGTTGCTGCCGGGGTCCTGGCTGCCGAACTGGTTGCAGGGAAAACCCAGCACGACGAGGCCCTTGTCGGCGTATTGCTTGTGCAGATCTTCGAGCCCGCCGAACTGGGGCGTGAAGCCGCAGGCGCTGGCGGTGTTCACGATGAGCAGCACCTTGTCCTTGTACTGCGACAAGGGCACGGTCTTGCCGTTCATCTGCTGGGCTTCAAAGTCGTAGATGCTGGTGGGCATGCGGAACCTCCGGGGTTGGGATGACGGGCCATGGTAGCCCCTGTCGCCCATCCGCGTGCGGCGCGTGGCCTGCTCAGTGGGCCGTGGCGCCGGGGCGGCGAAACTGCAGCGCCGCGAGCAAGGATGCCAGCAGGATCAGCGCCCCACCCAGCACGGTCCGCGTGCTCAGGGTGGAGGCGCCCAGCAGGGCCGACGACACGCTGGCAAACATCACCTCCGACAGCATCACCAGCGCCGTGGTGCCCGCCGCGAGGCGCGCGGCGCCGAACTGCAGCGCCCAGTTGCCCAGCATGAGCACACCGGCCAGCAGAAGACCGGTGGTGAGCCAAGTGGCGTTCACGGCCGGGAACGGTTCCACCACGCCCACCTGCAGCCCCACGCAGGCCACGCCCAGCGCCATCAGCATGCAGCCGCCGAACATGGTGACCATGCGCGCAGGCCCCGGCACGGCGTGCAGGCGGCGCAGCGTGACGTTGGTGAGCGCGAACATGAAGCCCCCCAGCAGGGCCAGGCCGTCGGCCAGAGACAGGTTCTGCAGCAGGCGCGTGGCGGGCGCGCCCTCGGGCAGCAGCACCAGCACCACGCCTGCAAAGGCCAGCGCCAGGCGCAGCAGTGCCGCCGGCGTGGGGCGCTCGCCCAGAATGCGCCAGGCCAGCAGCACGGCCCAGGCGGGCATCAGGTAGAACAGCAGGATCACGCGCACCACGTCGCCAATGGTCACGGCCCAGTTGAAAGCCACGTTGTTCAGCCCCGATGCGAGCGCCAGCAGCCACAGCTGCGGGTGCGCCCGCACCTGCGCTAGGATCCCCGGCCGCCAGGCCAGCAGCGCCACCAGCACCACGGCGTACATCGACGCCGTGGCCCACAGCGGATGCAGCCCCGCCTGGTGCATGCGCTGAAACGGCCACCACGCCAGGCCCCAGACGAAAGCGTTGAACAGCAGGGCGGCAAAGGGCAGGGGAGATTGCATTGAGAGTAAAAATAGGCTCTAGCGCTTTATGGATAAGCGCTGGAAGCTATAAATTATGTAGCAATTTGCGCCAAGTCACACAGCGCTCAAAACAGGCACGCCCCAAGGCCAGTGCACCCGTGGAACTGGCTCTGCCAGGCCAGCGGGTGCGTCCCCCTCAGGGGGAAGGCGCCGAAGGCGACTCAGGGGGATTCAGTGGTGCGTATCGTGCCGCGCAATGTCCAGCAAGTGGTTCACTTCGTCGCGGTAGTTGATGCAGTTGCGCTGGTGCCAGCGGCGGATGATCCACATGATTCCGGCCACCACGAGGCCAAAGGTGATGATCGCGCCAAACACCGACAGCCCCAGCTTGAGCGACAGGCTGTAGAACGCGCCCAGGCCCAGGATGCAGGCCTGTTCGTTGAAGTTCTGCACAGCAATCGACCGGCCCGCGCCCATCAGGTTGTGGCCCCGGTGCTGCAGCAGCGCGTTCATGGGCACCACCAGGTAGCCGCCCAGGCCGCCCAGCAGGATGAGAAAGGGTATCGCCAGCCAGATGTTGCTGATGAACACCATGAGGATCAGCAACAGCCCCATGCCAATGCCCAGCGGGATCACCTTGGTGGCCATGTCCAGGCGCATGCGCATGGACGCCACCACCGCGCCGACGGCCGTGCCGATGGCCACCACACCGGTGAGGGCCGAGGCCTGCGTGGTGTTGTAGCCCAGTGCCACAGCCGCCCAGGCCAGCACGATGAACTTGAGGTTGCCGCCTGCGCCCCAGAACAGGGTGGTGGTGGCCAGCGAGATCTGGCCGAGCTTGTCGCGCCACAGGCGGCCGTTGCAGGCCCAGAAGTCGGGCAGCAGATTGAGTGCGTTGGCCAGCACGCTGCGCGAAGGGTCGGCGCGCAGGGGGCGCATCTCCACCCCGGTGTGCGGGATGCGGGTGTTGAACCAGGCCGCCAGCGCATACACCGCAATCAGTGCGGCGATGGCGGATTCGGCGGGCGTGTCCACGCCGGTGTCGATCATGGGGATGTCGATGCCCAGCAGCATGTGCGACAGGTGCTGCCCCACCAGCTGGCCGCCAAACAGCACGCCGAGGATGATGGACGCAATGGTGAGCCCCTCGATCCAGCCATTGGCCTTGACCAGTTGCGAGGCCGGAAGCAACTCGGTGAGGATGCCGTACTTGGCGGGCGAGTAAGCCGCCGCACCCAGCCCCACCACCGCATAAGCCATCAGCGGGTGCGAGCCAAACAGCATCATGAGGCAGCCCACCACCTTGATGGCGTTGCTGACAAACATGACCTTGCCTTTGGGCAGGGCGTCGGCAAAGGCGCCGACAAAAGGCGCCAGCACCACATAGAAGAGCGCAAACATGGGCACCAGGGCGGCGCGCTGCCACTCGGGGGCACCTTCTGTACGCAGAAGCTCCACGGCGGCCACGAAAAGTGCGTTGTCGGCCAGCGAGCTGAAAAACTGCGCCGACATGATGGTGTAAAAACCGCGCTTCATCGAATGGCTGTTGGCAGCATCAGTTCGGCTGATGCCCTGTTAAATGTGGGGACCCTGGCAAGTGACGGACGGTTATATCACGCGGATAAACGGCCACGGTGCCAGAATCCGGTGCTTCCCACCCGGTCAAACCCCATGCCCCGTCCCATTGCCGCCACCATCCACACCGCCGCCCTGCACCACAACCTGGAGCGTGTCCGACAGGCGGCCCCTGATGCCAAGGTCTGGGCCGTGGTCAAGGCCAATGCCTACGGGCACGGCATCGAGCGCGCGTACGAAGGCCTGCGCGGCGCTGACGGTTTCGCGCTGCTGGACCTGGCCGAGGCCGAGCGCGTGCGCCACCTGGGCTGGCGCGGGCCCATCCTGCTGCTCGAAGGCGTGTTCGAGCCGCGCGACCTGGAGCTGTGTTCGCGCCTGGGCCTGTGGCACGCAGTGCACTGCGACGAGCAGATCGACATGCTGGCCGCCCACAAGACGCAGGTGCCGCACCGTGTGTTCCTCAAGATGAACTCGGGCATGAACCGCCTGGGCTTTGCGCCCCAGCGCTTTCGCGCTGCCTGGGCGCGCCTCAATGCGCTGCCGCAGGTAGACGAAATTTCGTTCATGACCCACTTCAGCGACGCCGATGGCCCCCGGGGCGTGGCGCACCAGCTGGCCGTGTTCAACACCGCAGCACAAGACCTGCCGGGTGAGCGCACGCTGAGCAACAGCGCCGCCACCCTGCGCCATGCGGCGGACGCACGCGTGCGTGCCGACTGGGTGCGGGCCGGCATCGCGCTGTATGGCAGCGCCCCCGACTACCCGGAGCACACCGCCACCCACTGGGGCATGCGCCCCACCATGACCCTCGCCACCCGCCTCATCGCTACGCAGCAGCTGCAGGCGGGCGACACCGTGGGCTATGGCTCGCGCTTCACGGCCGATGGGCCGCTCTTGATTGGCGTGGCGGCCTGCGGCTATGCCGACGGCTACCCGCGCCACTGCGACACCGGCACACCCGTGCTGGTCAACGGCATCCGCACGCGGCTGGTGGGGCGGGTGAGCATGGACATGATCACAGTGGATCTCACGCCGCTGCAGCAGGCGGGCGTGGCCGCAGGGTTTGGCGCGGAAGTCACGCTGTGGGGCCAGGCCAGCAACGGCACGGTGCTGGGTGTGGACGAGGTGGCCGCCGCTGCGGGCACCGTGAGCTGGGAGCTGCTGACGGCGCTGGCCCAGCGGGTGCCGGTGTCGGTGGACGGCAACGCCTGATTCGTCGACAAGTTCACGCACGGCCGTATGCAGGGCTGCAGCGGCGCGGCAAACTGGTGTGAAATGGCGCGGTTCTGGCCGAACATGCGGCCGGCGACCACCCACTTTTCACCGCAGGCGTTCCGTCCATGGCCACTTCCCGCAGCGACCGCAGCAGCAACAGCAAGAAGAAAACCTCCACCTGGCGCTCCGTGCGCATGCCGCACCACGGCACGGTGGCGCGCACCCTGCAGCAGCGCTACAGCCTGCGCTGGCATGGGCTGCTGATCGGCAGTTTCACGCTGCTGCTGATGTGGTGCACCTCCCATGTGCAGATGCTGCTGGGCGTGGAGTCGCTGGCGCTGCGGTATTTCGTGACCCTCTCGGTCGGCTACCTGGGGTACCTTCTGGTGTTGCGCGCCTGGGCGGCGCGGCTGGTGCGGCAGGAACGAGCATCCCATCACGACGGCAGCAGCCTGGATGTGCCCGATGTGTCCTGGCCCAGCGGGTCGTCCGGCGGCGGCAGTGGCCAGGTACCGCTGCCGCGCACCGGCGGCGGTGATTTTGGCGGCGGCGGCGCATCCGGTGACTTTGGCGGTGCGTGGACGCAGGGCCTGTCCAGCGGGGGCTCGGGCAGCGATTCCAGCGCGCTGGGCGACCTGGCCAGCGGCGCCGCCGACGCCATTGGCAGCGCCGACGAAGGCGCGGTGGTGGTGGTGCCCGTGGTGGCGATTTTTCTCATCGGCGCGGCGATCATCTTTGGCGCGGGCTCGCTGGCCATGCTGTTCTTTGGTTGGGACGTGCTGCTGACCGTGGCGGTCGAAATCGCCTTCTCGGTGGCCACCGCCCGTGCCGCTGTGGGCGTGGAGCGCGAGGGCTGGCTCACGGCTGCCGTGCGCCTGACCTGGAAGCCGCTGCTGGGCGCGCTGGTCTGCGCCGTGGTGCTGGGCGCCACCATCGACCATTTCATGCCCGGCGTGCAGTCGCTGCCCCAGGCCGTGCGGGTGATCCAGGGGCAGTGATGGAAAAGATGAAATGCTACTAAAGTGATAGCTATAAATGTAGATCCATCAAGCGCTAGGCCCCGGTTTTCACCATTTTTCCCTCTTGGAGCGGGGACGGGCCTCCTGCGTCTCCCTTCCCGTCGCTAGCTGCGGCAGTCCCGGCCGCCCTGGCAGCCGGTGTCGATGGCGTCCAGGTTGCTGCGCACCTGTGCCAGCAGGGCGAGCAGCTGGGCCTGCGTGGCGTCGTCACACCCCTTGAGCAGCGACGCCGCCAGCCCCCGGCGGGCGTCGCGCAGCGCCTGGTGCAGGGTCGCACCCTGGGCGCTCAGGCGCAGGCAGCGGCTGCGCTTGTCCTCGGCATTCGGTGCGCTCTCCAGCCAACCCTTGTCCTGCAGCATCCCCACCATGCGGGCCACCTGTGCCTTGTCGGCACCGCTGTGCGCCACCAGTTCGCGCTGCGTGGTGCCAGGGTGGCGCCCCACGAACATCAGCGCCCGCACTTCGTTGTGCGTCAGGTCGGGGTGGATGGCGGCCATCGTGCGCACCATGTGCGCCCGGTAGACATGCAGCAGGTCGTGCATGGCTTCAAAGACATCGGCGGGTGCGTGGGTGGTCATGGCGATATGTGGTTGACAAAATCAACCAATTCGCAGATCATTGGTTGACTAAATCAACATTTTAAGCCATGAACGCACCTCTGCCTACCGCCACTCCTCCGGTTGACGCTGCACACCTTGCCGTCGAACGCGTCCGCCATCCCTTGCAAGCCCGCCACCTCCAGGTGGTGCGGCGCACCGCCGTCAGCCCCGGTTTCGTGCGGCTCACCCTGGCCGGGCCCGAGCTGGCCGGGTTTGTGAGCGCGGGGTTTGACGACCATCTCAAGCTCATCCTGCCCCAGCCGGGCCAGGAGCGCCCCTCGCTGCCGTCCCTGCACGACGGCCGCCCGGTTTTCCCCGATCCGCGCCCCGTGCTGCGTGACTACACCCCCGCACGCCATGACGCCGCCACGGGCGAGTTGGACATCGAAGTGGCCCTGCACGACGCAGGCCCCGCCACCGACTGGGCCGCCAGCGCCGCCGTCGGCCAGTGGGTGGGCATTGCCGGGCCGCGCGGCAGCATGGTGGTGCCCACCGGGTTTGACTGGCACTGGCTGCTGGGCGACGAAACTGCGCTGCCCGCCATCGCCCGCCGCCTGGCCGAGCTGCCCGCCCACACCCAGGCCACGGTGCGCATCCAGGTGCGCAACCCAGCCGACCAGCGCGTGCTTGCCAGTGCGGCACAGCTCGACCTGCAATGGGTGAGCGCGCTGCCCGCCGCCGTGGAAGCGCTGGCGCTGCCAACCGGCGCTGGGTTTGTCTGGGCAGCCGGCGAACACAGCGAGATGGCCGCCGTGCGCCGCGCCATGCTCGCCAAGCCGGGTGTGGATGCCAAGCGCATGCGCATCTCTGCCTACTGGAAACGTGGCGCCGCCGACCACCACGAAGACTTAGTCCAGTGAACCTGAGAAATCGGCGGTACGTGAGTACCTAGCCGCCCCGCATGCTAGGCGGCGGGCGCAGCCGGTTTGTATACCCGGCGAGCACGGCAACGACGCATGCGGGGCGGCGAGGCACTCACCCAAAGGGCCGGGGCCCCACGAGTCGCAGTGCAGCGTTGCAGTCCTTGGAGCACCGGCGTACCGTCGATTTTTCAGGTTCACTGGACTACTCAGCGCAGCAGGGTAAGCCCCGCCGCCCGCTGCACTGCTTCGGTCATGTGGTGCAGCGCCTGCACGTTCAGGCGCCAGGATTGCCAGTACAGCGGCACGTCCACCGGTTTGCCCGGAATCAGCTCGACCAGCGTGCCAGCCTCCAGGTCGTGCTGCACCATCGGGTCGGGCGTCATGCCCCAGCCCAGTCCGGCCCGGGTGGCCATGACAAACGCGTGCGCCTCGGGCAGCCAGTGCACGGGCGGCGTGAGTTTGCGGCGCGTGATGCGCCCCACAAACCGGGCCTGCAGCGCATCCTTGCGGTTGAACACCAGCATGGGCGCCGTAGCCAGCGCAGCAGCGGTCACCCCCTGGGAAAAGTAGCGCTGCATGAACGCGGGGCTGGCCAGCGCCCGGTAGCGCAGCGTGCCCAGCGGGAGCACCTTGCAGCCCTGCACGGGCTGCGGGTCGGCCGTCACGGCGGCCATCACGCGGCCTTCGCGCAGCAGGTTGGCTGAATGGTCCTGGTCCTCCACATGGATGTCGAAGGTGATGCTCTGGCCCTCGGCTGCCTGGGCCATGGCGTGCGGGAACCAGGTGGCCAGCGAGTCGGCATTGACGCCAATGGCCAGGCGCGTGGACGTGTGCTGCCCACCGCCAATGGTGGCAAGCGCGTCGGTCTCGCTCAGTGCCACTTCGCGTGCGTGCCGGTACAGCGCCTGCCCGGCTTCGGTGGGTGTGCAGGGCGTGGCGCGGCGCACCAGCACCTGGCCCACGCGTTCTTCCAGCAGTTTCACGCGCTGTGAAACCGCCGAGCGGGTGACGTGCAGCGCGGCGGCGGCCCGCTCGAAGCTGCCCTCGTCGATTACGGTGGCGAAGGCGTTGAGCTGGGCAGAGTCGAGGCGCATGGTGCGTTAGCCATTTTGACGGATCGTTAAAAAGTATAGCTGGCGTGACGAGAATGCGATCCCCACAATCCACGCCCATGAGCACCACTGCCTTTCTTCACGGATTCACTTCGACGGCCCTTCTGATCATGGCCATTGGCGCGCAAAACGCCTTTGTGCTGCGCCAGGGCCTGCGGCGCGAGCATGTGATGCCGGTGGTGCTGGTGTGCGCGCTGTCCGATGCGTTGCTGTTGCAGGCGGGCGTGTGGGGCATGGGCGGGGTGCTGCTGGCGCGGCCCGAGTGGGCGCAGTTCATGCGCTGGGCGGGCGCGCTCTTCCTGGCCGCCTACGCCGTGCAGGCCGCCAGCCGGGCCTTCAAGCCTGCCCAGCTGCTGGTGTCCGCCAACGGGCCGGGCGCCAGCCTGCGCACTACCGTGCTCACGGTGCTGGCGCTGACCTGGCTGAACCCGCATGTGTACCTGGACACCGTGCTGCTGCTGGGCACCATGGCCACCCCGTACCCCACCTGGGGCCGTGCCACCTTTGCCGCCGGGGGCTCGCTGGCCAGCGCCTTGTGGTTCCTGACCCTCGGGTTTGGCTCGCGCTGGCTGGCGCCTTTGTTCGCATCGCCCGGTGCGTGGCGGGTGCTGGACGCTGGCACGGCCGTCACGATGATGGGTTTGGCCATGGTGATGGTTCTAAGCTAACAAATACAAGTTCGTTACACGGAGAAGCGACTTGCGCCATAGTGGGGGACTGACTGATCTGGAGTGATTCCCCCATGCGTTTCAAGACCCTCTTGCTCGCGGCCGCGCTGGCCACGGCGCTTCCGATGGCTGTGCAGGCCAAGACCTTCCGCTGGTCCCGCTCGGTGGATATTTCCACCTGGGACATCCACACCCAGAACGTGGGCGTGAACAACACGATGCACGGCGCGGTGTACGACACGCTGGTCGAATACAACAGCAAGACCTTCAAGCCCGAGCCGTCGCTCGCCACCGAGTGGAAGCTGGTCAAGCCCACGCAGCTGCGCCTGACATTGCGCAAGGGCGTGAAGTTCAGCGACGGCAGCGAGTTCACGGCCGACGACGCCAAGTTCTCGCTGGAACGGGCCAAGGCCAAGACCTCCAACTTCGCCGTCTACACCCAGGGCATTGACCGCGTGGAAAAGGTTGATGCCTACACCATCGACATCCACTCCGACCTGCCCAACCCGGTGCTGGTGAACCAGCTGACCGAGCTGCGCATCATGAGCCGCGCCTGGGCCGAAAAGAACAAGTCGGTCGAGCCCAAGGACATCAAGACCAAGGATGAAACGTACGCCCACCGCAATGCGCTGGGCACCGGCCCGTACCAGCTCAAGCAGTGGGCACCCGACCAGCGCGTGGTGCTGGAGCCCAACCCGAACTGGTGGGGCAAGGGCAAGTACCCCACCAACCTGACCGAGATCGTCTACACCCCCATCAAGGCCGACGCCACGCGCACGGCGGCGCTGCTGTCTGGTGAGATTGACTTTGTGATCGACCCCAGCCTGCAAGACCTGGCGCGCATCAAGCAGACGCCCACCCTGCAGGTGCTCGAAGGGCCGGAGTACCGCACCATCTTCCTGGGCCTGGACCAGTTCCGTGACGAGCTGCCGGGCTCGGATGTGAAGGGAAAGAACCCGCTCAAGGATCTGCGCGTGCGCAAGGCGCTGTACCAGTCGATCGACATCCAGTCCATCCAGCGCGTGGTGCTGCGCGGCCTGGCCCAGCCCACGGGCACGCTGATCGCCAACCAGGTCAACGGCTGGACCAAGAAGGCCGATGTGCGCTACCCCTATGACCCCAAGGCCGCGCAAAAGCTGCTGGCCGACGCGGGCTACCCCAACGGGTTTGAGGTGGACTTTGCCTGCAGCGCGGGCCGCTACATCAACGACGAGCAGCTGTGCCAGGCCATCACGTCACATTGGGCCAAGGTGGGAGTCAAGGCCAAGCTGCGCTCGCTGCCGTTTGCCACCTACTTCCCGATGATCCAGCGCAACGAAGCCAGCATCTACCTGCTGGGATGGGGCGTGCCCACGTTTGACGCGTTCTACAGCCTGCAGTCGCTGGTGCGCTCGCCCGGCGCGGGTGGGGATGGCAACTTCAACCTGGGCCGCTTTTCGGACCCGCAGATGGATGCGCTGATCGAGCGTGTGAAGAAGGAAACGGACACCGCCACGCGTAACAGCCTGATCGAGCAGGCGCTGATCAAGGAGCACGAGCTGGTGTCGCACATCCCGCTGTACAACCAGGTGATTCCGTGGGCGGGGACGAAGAAGGTGGAGATCATCCACCGGGCGGACAACCGCATCGACTGGCGTTATCTGAAGGTCAATTGATCTCGGATACCCATTAAAAAAGCCCCGGCGCAGCAAAAGCACCGAGGCTTTTTTGTGTCCGCAGTGGGCGTATCAGGCCAGCGCGCGCTGCACCGCCGGGCGCTCCAGCATGCGCTGGGTGTGTGCAAACACCTTCGGGAACGAGGAAATGTCCACGCCGTCGCTTTTTAGCCAGGTGCCAATGGTGAACAGGTAACCGTCTGCCACGGTGTACTGCTCGCCCATGACCCAGGGGCCCTGGTCCGCTTTGGGCAGATAGTGGCTTTCGATGAGGTTGAAGCACTCGGTCATGTTCTGCGGCACCTTGCGCTGGATGGCGGCAATGGCGTCGGGCTCGTCGGCCCAGCGGCTGGCGCGGGGACGGTGGGCGTGGGCGATGTGCACGGTGGAGGCGAGGTAGCTGTGGAACTCCTGCATGCGTGCAAAGCCATGGGCATCGGCGGGGGCCAGGCGTGCCTCGGGAAAGCTCTGTGCCACATAAGCCAGCAGCGCGGGTGTTTCGGTCAAAGTGCCGTGTGGCGTGACCAGCGCGGGGACGCGGCCCTTGGGGTTGACGGCCAGGTACTCGGGCGTGCGTTGCTGGGCAGCGGCAAAGTCCACGCGCACAAGGTCATAGGGAGCGCCCGCTTCTTCCAGGCCGATGCGCACGGCTTGCGCGCAGGTGCCAGGGGTGTAGTAAAGGGTCAGGTTGGTCATAGGTTGTTTGCTATAAATTGAGTAGCTATAAGCGCTTTTTGGATAAGCGCTGGAGGCCAACTTGGCTTGAATTTTTCAGTAAAGCTTGCGCGTGCGTGCCATCAGCCGCACCAGGCCCAGCAGCGCGTCGGTGTGGGGCGTGGGCGTGCCGGTGATCTGGCCCAGCTCGCGCACCGCGCCCACCAGGGCGTCGATCTCCATGGGCTTGTTCGCTTCCACATCCTGCAGCATCGAGGTCTTGAACGCGCCCAGCTTGCGCGTGACGGCGTGGCGGTCCTCGGGCTGCTGGTCAATCGGCAGGCCCAGTTGGTCGCCGATGGCCTTGGCTTCCAGCATCACGGCGCTGACAAAGCCGCGCACCAGGTCGTCGTCCAGGATGCGGTCGGTGGTGGCGCCGGTGAGGGCGCTGATGGGGTTCATGGTGAGGTTGCCCCACAGCTTGAACCAGATGTCCTTCTGGATGCAGTCGCTCACTTCCACATCGATGCCGCCGCGCTGCAGCGTGTCGGCCAGTGCTTGCAGGCGCGGGCTGCGGCTGCCGTCCGGCTCGCCCACGATGAGGCGGTTGCCAAAGTGCTGGCGGACGAAACCCGGAGCCTCCAGCGAGCAACTGGTGTGCACCACGCTGCCCACCACGTTGCGCGCCGGGATGGCCTGGGCAATCACGCCGCCCGCGTCCACGGATTCGAGGGCACGCCCCTGCGCGGCGCCGCCAAAGCCGTCGAGAAACCACCACGGCACGCCGTTCATGGCGGTGAGCACGATGGTGTCGGGCCCAATCAGCGGCGCCATGGCGCGCGCCACGTCGGGCAGGCCCGGGGCCTTGACGGCGACCACGACCAGGTCTTGCACGCCCAGCGCTGTCGGGTCGCTGTGGGCCGTGACGGGCACCTGCGCCAGCGAGCCGTCCGCGCGCCGCATGCGCAGCCCCTCGGCCTGCAGGGCGCGCAGCGTGTCGCCGCGCGCCACCATGCTGACCGGGTGGCCCGCTTGCGCCAGGGCCACGCCCAGCCAACCTCCGATGGCGCCTGCGCCGTAAATACAAACTTTCATGGTGGTCGTGCCTTTGTCTTCCGGTGAGTGTCGTGGTGAATCGGTGTGTGGTGTCTTGTGGGCTTCAGTAGCCCGCAGGGCGCGCTGGTGTGCCCCCAGCGTCGGCGCGAAAGCGCGCCAGCAGATTCTGCGCAGCGCTGGCCAGCAGCATGGTGTCCACGCCCACGGCCACAAACAGTGCGCCCGCCGCCAGCCACTGGTGCGCCTGGGATTCGGTGGTGGCCAGAATGCCTGGCGCCTTGCCCGCACGCAGGATGCGGGTGATGCCGTCGTGGATGGCGGCCTGCACGTCTGGGTGCCCTGGGTTGCCGGGGTGGCCCATGGAAGCCGACAGGTCGGCCGGGCCGATGAACACGCCATCCACGCCGGGCGTGGCGGCAATCGCATCGAGGTGGGCCATGGCTTCCACCGTCTCGGCCTGCACCAGCAAGCAGATCTGCTGGTTGGCCTCGTGCACATACTGGGGGTAGGCCTGCCAGCGTGACGAGCGGGCCAGCGCGCTGCCCATGCCGCGCACGCCCTCGGGCGCGTAGCGCGTGGCGCGCACCAGCTGCTGGGCTTGCTCGGCCGTGTCCACCATGGGCACCAGCAGGGTCTGTGCGCCGATGTCCAGGTACTGCTTGATCAGTGCCGTGTCGCCCACGGGGACGCGTGCGATGGGGTGGGGCGCCTGCACGCCGGGGGGCAGCGCGCTGCTGGCGCTGGCGATGGCCTGCAGCTGGTGCAGGATGGAGCGCAGGTCGTTGGGCGCATGTTCGCCATCGACCAGCAGCCAGTCGTAGCCGGTGCCCGCTAGGATTTCGGCGCTGTAGGCATCGGCCAGCCCGAGCCACAGGCCGATCTGCGCCTGGCCCTGGGCCATGGCCTGTTTGAAGCGGTTGGTGGGTGTCTGCAATCTGAACTCCGTGCGGCAGTGCCAAGCCCGCCATCGTACGGGCTGTTGCTATTCCAGTGGGCATGGCCGCTATAGTCGGCTGCCCCCACTTCGGGGCAGCCTCAACGACACCTGCCATGGCCAAAGAAAAAACCACGTTCACCTGCACCGAATGCGGCGGTACCAGCCCGCGCTGGCTGGGCAAATGCCCGGCCTGCGGTGCCTGGAACACGCTGATTGAGCAGGTGGCCGAGGCCGGGCCGGGCAAGAACCGCTACAGCGGCTCGCAATTTGCCGGTTTGAACCAGGCCCAGGCCGTGATGCCGCTGTCGGCCATCGAGGCCAGCGATGTGGAGCGCACACCGAGCGGCATCGACGAGCTGGACCGGGTGCTGGGCGGCGGCATTGTCGAAGGTGGTGTGGTACTGATCGGTGGCGACCCGGGCATCGGAAAATCCACCCTGCTGTTGCAGGCGCTGGATGCGCTTCAGCGCGCAGGGCTGCCCACCTTGTATGTGACGGGTGAGGAAAGCGGTGCCCAGGTGGCCCTGCGCTCGCGCCGCCTGGGGCTGGACCACAGCCAGGTCAACGTGCTGGCCGAGATCCAGCTCGAAAAGATCCTGGCGACCATCGAGTCCATGCAGCCTGCGGTGGCCGTGATCGACTCGATCCAGACCGTGTACTCCGACCAGCTCACGTCCGCGCCCGGCTCCGTGGCGCAGGTGCGCGAATGTGCGGCGCACCTCACGCGTTGTGCCAAGGCCTCGGGCGTGGCCATCGTGCTGGTGGGCCATGTGACCAAGGAAGGTGCGCTGGCGGGGCCGCGCGTGCTGGAGCACATGGTGGACACGGTGCTGTACTTCGAAGGCGACACGCACAGCCAGTTCCGCCTGGTGCGGGCCATCAAGAACCGCTTCGGCGCGGTCAACGAAATCGGCGTGTTTGCAATGACCGAGAAGGGCCTCAAGGGCGTGAGCAACCCCAGCGCCATTTTTTTGAGCCAGCATTCCGAGCCCGTGCCCGGCAGCTGCGTGATGGTGACGCTGGAGGGCACACGCCCGCTGCTGGTGGAGATCCAGGCACTGGTGGACAGCGGTGGCCCCAGCCCCCGGCGCCTGTCCGTGGGCCTGGACAAGGACCGCTTGGCCATGCTGCTGGCCGTGCTGCACCGCCACGCGGGGGTTGCGTGCATGGACCAGGACGTGTTCGTGAATGCCGTGGGCGGCGTGCGCATCAGCGAGCCAGCGGCCGACCTGGCGGTGATGCTGTCCATCACCTCCAGCCTGCGCGGCAAGGCGCTGCCGCGCGGCTTTCTGGCGTTTGGCGAGGTGGGGCTGGCGGGCGAGGTGCGGCCCGCGCCCCGCGGCCAGGAGCGCCTGAAGGAAGCTGCCAAGCTCGGTTTCAGTGTGGCCGTGGTGCCCAAGGCCAATGCGCCCAAGAAACCCATTGAGGGGCTGACCATCCACGCGGTGGAGCGGGTGGAAGAGGCCATGAACGTGGTGCGGGGCTTGTAAGCAATGCCCACAGCCACACACGGTTGAGGCCGTAAGACAATCCCAGCCTATGAATCTGCGCAATATCCTGGTGCCCCTGGGGGCGGTGGCCCTGGTCGGGTTTGGTTTTACAGCCTATGGCTGGGCCGGTGTGGCGGCCGTGGTGGGCGGGCTGGTCATGTGGGCCCTGCTGCATTTCACGCGGCTGGTGAATGTGATGAAGAAGGCCGCCAAGCGCCCCATCGGCTATGTGGGCAGTGCGGTCATGCTCAATGCCCGGCTGGCTGAGGGCGTGAACCTGATGCATGTGGTGGCCATGACGCAGGCGCTGGGGGAACTGCTGTCGCCCGAGGGCGCTGACCCCGAGGTGTACCGCTGGACAGACGGCACCCAGTCGCATGTGACCTGCGAGTTTCGCCATGGCAAATTGGTGAAATGGACGCTGGTGCGGCCGGAGGGCGAAGCGGCCGCCACTCCCCCCCAAGGCTGACCGCTGCACAGGCCCTTGCCCTTGGCGGGGCACCATTTGCTGCACTGCACCCTGGTGCCCCGGTTCCTGGCCCGCTGCGGCCCCGTAAAATCCCGGTTTTGCGACCCACAGCAACCAAAGGATTCCCATGAGCCCCGTAGTTCCCTCGATGGCCGACCGTGACGGCAAGATCTGGATGGACGGCCAGATGGTCGATTGGCGCGACGCCAAGATCCATGTGCTGACCCACACCCTGCACTACGGCTGCGGCGCCTTCGAAGGCGTGCGCGCGTACAACACGGCCAACGGCACGGCGATCTTCCGCCTGGAAGAGCACACTGACCGCCTCTTCAACAGCGCCAAGATCTTGCGCATGAAGATCCCGTTCACCAAGGAAGAAGTGAACGAAGCCCAGAAGGCTGTGGTGCGTGAAAACAAGCTCGAATCCTGCTATCTGCGTCCATTGACCTGGATCGGCTCGCAAAAGCTGGGTGTTTCGCCCAAGGGCAACCAGATCCACCTCATGGTGGCCGCCTGGGCCTGGGGCGCCTACCTGGGCGAAGAAGGCATGAAGCGCGGCATCCGCGTCAAGACCAGCAGCTACACCCGCCACCACGTCAACATCACCATGACGCAGGCCAAGGCGGTGAGCAACTACACCAATTCCATCCTCGCCAACATGGAAGCCCTGGACGACGGCTACGACGAAGCACTGCTGCTCGACAGCTCGGGTTTTGTGTCCGAAGGTGCGGGCGAAAACATCTTTGTCATCAAGAACGGCGTGATCTACACGCCCGACCTGTCGGCCGGTGCCCTCAACGGCATCACCCGCAACACCGTGTTCCACATCGCCAAGGACCTGGGCCTGGAGATCGTGCAAAAGCGCATCACGCGCGACGAGGTGTACATCGCCGACGAAGCCTTCTTCACCGGCACGGCGGCTGAAGTGACCCCCATCCGCGAACTCGACCGGATCGAGCTGGGCAGCGGATCACGCGGCCCGATCACCGAAAAAATCCAGAGCGCCTTCTTTGACATCGTCAACGGCCGCAACTCCAACTACGCCCACTGGCTCGCGAAAGTCTGAACACCATGTCCCAAGCCGCCATCGAACTCCTGGCCAAGGACCTCAATGCCCAGGGTGGGGTTTTCTGCCCCAGCCCCAAGGCCGATATGAAAATCTGGAACAGCCACCCCAAGGTGTACCTGGACGTGGCCCGCACCGGCGAGGCCAAGTGCCCGTACTGTGGCACGGTGTACCGCCTGAAGGCGGGCGAGCACGTACACGCTGGCCACTGATTGATGCCCGTGGGAACCGGCGGCGCATCGGCGCCGCCCACGTTGACCGTGGCGGTGCTGACCCACAACGAGGCGCACCGTATTGAGGCCTGCCTGAAAAGCGCCGCGTTCGCCGACCAGCTGCTGGTGGTGGACAGCGGCAGCACGGACAACACCGTGGCCATCGCCCAAAGCCTGGGCGCCGAAGTCCACAGCTATCCCGACTGGCAGGGCTTTGCCGTGCAGCGCAACCGGCTGCTGGCGCATTCGCGCGGCGACTATGTGTTTTTCCTCGACGCTGACGAGGTGATGCCACCCGCGTTTGCGCAGGAACTGCAGGCCATCGTCCGTTCGGGCGAGCAGGCCGTGTGGACCATCCGCTGGCGCATGGTGGCCTATGGGCACGAGCTCAAGTATTTCCGGTCGCAGTCGCAGATCGAGCGCCTGTTTGTGCGTGCGCTGGTGAAGGAATACACCGGGGTGGTGCACGAGCAGGCCCAGCTCCATGCCCTGCCCGGTGGCGCAGCGGTGCCGCGTCGCCTCATCAAGGCGCGGCTGCTGCACTACTCCCGCACCACGGTGCGCGGCAGCCTGGAGAAGCTTACCCAGTACGTGATGCTCGGTGCCGCCAAGCGGGCGGAGGCGGGCAAACGCGGCGGGGTCTTGCGGGGCTTGGCGTCGGGCGGGTCGATGTTCCTGCGTCTGTATGTGTTCCGGCTGGGCTTTTTGTGTGGCGGCGCGGGCTTTCTGTACTGCCTGTTTGTGGCGCTGGAGGGCTTTTTCCGGTACGCCGCCCTGCATTACGACCGCGACAGCCTGACGGGGCGGGTGATTCGCTGATGACGTCTCCGCAGGATACCCACCGCTGGTTTTCCCGTTGCGCCAGCATTGGCGCGTTCATGGTCCCGGGGCTGGCGCTGTGGCTGCCCTCGGGCTATTCCTACGGCGCCGTGCTGCTGCTGCTGGCCACGCTGGCCAGCGCGCCGCTGTGGTGGCGCCGCCCTGCGCCGCGTGCCGCCTGGTGGCTGACGGCGGCTTTTTCGTGCATGGCTGCGCTGTGGATGCTGGATGTGGGCGCCACCTGGGGCTGGGGCAGCATGGATCGGCCGGTCAAATACCTCTTGGCCTTGCCCTGCATCTTTTTCCTGATGACGTTCGAGCCCCGTGCCGCCTGGCTGTGGATGGGGGTGGCGGTCGGCGCAGTGGGCAGCGGGCTGGTGGCGCTGTACCAGACCTTCGTGATGGAGCTCCCGCGTGCCAATGGATTTACCAACGCCATCCAGTACGGCAACCTGAGCATGCTGCTGGCCGTGATGAGCGGCCTGCTGCTCGTCGTGCAATGGAAGCGCTGGTGCCTGTGGCAGCGGTTGCTGCTGGCCAGCGCCATCGGGCTGGGTGCCGCCGGCTCGGTGCTCTCCCAGTCGCGCGGCGGCTGGCTGGCGCTGGTGCTGTTGCTGCCCGTGTGTGCCTGGCTGCTGGTGCGCACCACCGGGCAGCGGCGCGTGTACTGGGGCCTGTGTGCGCTGGCGCTGGCGGCGGCTGCGCTGTCGCAGGTGCCTGCGGTGGAGCAGCGGGTGGACGAGGCGCGCCAGGAAGTGCAGGTCTACAAGGACCACGGTGACGGCCGCAGCTCGGTTGGCCAGCGGCTGGCGCATTGGCGCCTGGCGTGGCAGATGGGCTGGGACCGGCCCTTCACCGGCTGGGGCCGGGCCGGGTACACCGACGAGAAGGCCCGGCGCGTGGCCGCCGGGCTGGCGCATCCCGTGGTGCTCGAATTTGGGCACGCGCACAACGAAATCCTGGACCTGTTTGCCAAACGCGGGCTGCCTGGCGTGCTGTTGCTCATGGCGTTCTACGGCATTCCGCTCGCGATGTTCTGGCCCACGGCGCGGCGCATTCGCGACGGTGCCGGCAAGATGGACAAGGAGTCGCTCTCGCTGTGCCTGGTGGGTGTGATGGTGCCCCTGTCGTACATCGGTTTTGGGCTCACGCAAGTGTTTCTGGCTCACAACAGCGGCAACATGTTCTACCTCTTCATGTGCCCCCTGGTGCTGGCGGCCCTGCACGAGCGGCGCACGCGCATGGGCTGCCCAAGACCGCTTTAGATGAAGCACCCCCTGAGTCGCTTCGCGCCTTCCCCCTCTCTCGCCTTGCTGCGCAAGGCGGGAGGGGGACGCCCCCAGTGCGGCGGGGCGGCCCTTGCACGGGGGCGCTGGCTTGGAGCGCGCCGGTTTCATGCATTGCGGGTGTCGTTTAGCGCCATGGAAAACTGAGACGAGAGATTTCCCTATGCACATTCTGCTCATCAACAACTCCCCCATTCCCGTCTTCGGCTACGGCGGCACCGAGCGTGTGATCTGGGATCTGGGCAAGACGCTGGTGCAGCTCGGTCACCGCGTGAGCTATCTGGTGCCCGACGGTTCCAGCTGCGACTTCGGGCATGTGCTGCCCATCCGCCCCGACGCACCGTGGGAGGGCCAGATCCCGGCCGATGTGGACATTGCGCATTTCCAGTTCAACCCCCGCACCGAGCTGAGCCGGCCCTATCTGGTCACCGAGCACGGCAACGCGCGCAAGCCCAAGCCGCTGCCGCTGAACACCGTGTTCCTCTCGCGTGACCACGCCGCGCGTTACGGTTCCACCGAGTTTGTCTACAACGGACTCGATTGGAGCGGCTATGGCCCTGTGGACTTTGACCGCCCACGGCCCCACTACCACTTTCTGGGTAAGGCGGCCTGGGGCGTGAAGAACGTGCGCGGCGCGATCAAGGTGGCCAAGATGGCTGGCGTGGAGCTGGACGTGCTGGGCGGAGACCGCATCAACTTCAAGCGCGGCTTTCGCTGGACGCTGTCACGCAAGATCCACTTTCACGGCATGGTGGGCGGCTCGCAGAAGACCAGCCTGCTCAATGCCTCGCGCGGTCTGATCTTTCCGGTGCGCTGGCACGAGCCCTTTGGGCTGGCGGTGATCGAAAGCCTGTATTTCGGCTGCCCGGTGTTTTCCACGCCCTACGGCGCATTGCCCGAGCTGGTGCCGGTGCACTGCGGTGTGCTGTCGGCCGAAGCCACCGTGCTGGCCGAGGCGGTGCGCAACAACCGCTTTGACGCCCGCGCCTGTCACCAGCATGTGGTCGATCACTTCGGCGCCGAGCGCATGGCCCGCAACTACCTGCGCATGTACGAGCGCGTGCTGGCGGGTGAGAAGATCAACGCCCAGCCGCCTGTCATCCAGGGGCCTGCGCGCGAACTGCCCTGGAAGGGCTGAACCCCCCCTGAGGCGCTGCGCGCCTTCCCCCGGAGGGGGACGCACCCAGTGGCCCGGCAGAGCCGGTTCCACGGGTGCACTGGCTTGGGTGCGCTCCGGTATCGAAGGGCGTGAACATCGCGGGCTGGTTGCTTGGCGATGCAGGACCGTCTACCAGCGTGCACATATCGTCCTACCCGTGCCCGCTCGGACTGGGCCGGTCGAAGCCAGGGCGCGTTCCGCGCGGTGGAGGCGTGTGAAAAACTGATCGAATTGGCCGCTAGCGCTTATTCATCAAGCGCAATATGCTATTTAATTAATAGCAAAATCACCTCTACCCCGCGCCCTGCGCTCCCACGGCTGCCAGCGCAGCCCGCCATTCCGCTTCCAGCACGGCCACGAGCGCCGCCGCTGGCATGGGGCGCACCGCCGCCACGCCCTGGCCGGCCCACAGTGAGAGGTAGTCCGCCCGCCCTGCCTCGGCAGACGCCCGGCGCAGCGCGCCGGTGAGGGCGTTCTGCACCGGGTAGGCTGGCACATCGGCCTCGTGCGCGTGCAGCCGCTGCAGCATCGTGTTGACGATGCCGCGCGCCGGGCGGCCCGAGAAGACGCGGGTGGTGCGCGTGTCCGTGCCGGTGGCGTGGGCCAGCGCATCGCGGTAGGCCGGGCCGATGCCCGACTCGTCGCAGGCCAGGAAGGCCGTGCCCATCTGCACCGCCTCGGCGCCCAGAGCCTGCGCCGCGGCGATGCCTCGCCCGTCCATGATCCCGCCGGCCGCGATCACTGCCACGCCCCGGGGGCGCAGCGCATCCACGCACTGCGGGATGAGGGCCATGGTGCCCACCATGGACGCCGCAAAGTCGGCCTGCGAGGGGCCCTTGGCGGCAGGGGCCTTTTCTGCGGGCGCAAGGCCCTCGGCCTGCAGACGGCCCGTGGGCAAAAAAGTGCCCCGGTGGCCGCCCGCCTCCATGCCCGATGCGACCACCGCGTCCGCGCCCACATCGGCCCAGGCCACGGCCTCGGCCACGGTGGTGGCCGTGCCGATGACAGTGCAGCCCGCGCTGTGCAGCCGCTCGACCTGCGCGGCGTTCAGGATGCCGAAGGTAAAACTCGCCACGGCCGGGCGCGCTTCGACCAGGGCGTCGAACTGGGCCGCAAAGTCCTCGCACCAGCGCGCGGGCACGGCGGGCGTGAGGCCGAACTCCGCATACAGCGGCGCCAGACGGGCCACGGCCTTTTCCACCGTGGCCGCATCGGGCGCGGGCGTGTCCTGCACGAAGAGATTGAGCCCGAAGGGCCGGTCGGTGCGCCGCCGCACCTCGGCCGCCGCCTCGGCCATGGCTGCGGGGGAGCGCATGCCGCAGCCCAGGGTGCCCAGCCCGCCCGCTGCGGACACGGAGGCAGCCAGCGCCGGGGTGTCGGAACCCGTCATGGGCCCCTGGATGATGGGCAGACGCAGGGAGAGGGCGGTGCGCAGGCTGGGGTGGGGCATGGTGGCGTTCCGTTCGCTAAAAAAGGGAAGAAGAGAAGGGTTATCAGTCGCGCAGCACTTGCTGCAGCGCATCCAGCGCCGCGGACCGGTAGCCGTGGCGCCACACCAGCAGCGTCTGCAGGGTGGTCAGGGGGTGCTGGGCCAGCAGCGCGGCGTGGGGCGAGAGCTGGAGCACCGAGCGCGGCACGATGCCCACGCTGCCACCCCCCGCCACGCTGGCCAGGATGGCGTGGTACGAGCCCAGTTCCAGCGTCTGCATGGGCGGGGTGCGGGCTGCGAACCAGTCCTGCGCCACCCCCCGGTAGGTGCAGCCAGGCTCGAACACCGCCAGCGTGCCGGGCACCACATCCTGCGGGCCGGACACGGGCGGATGCCCCGTGGGCAGCACCAGGATCAGTTCCTCGGCGAACACGGGGCTGGCTTCCAGCGCAGGGTCGGGCGACTGCCCTGGCGGCCAGGCCACCAGCACGGCGTCGAGCGCATGGGCGCGCAGCCGCTCCAGCAGTTCGCGCGTGGGGGCGGTCGACAGCTCCAGCGCCACCCCGGGCCACTGGCGGTGCAGTTGCGCCAGCGGGGCGGGCAGGCGGCTGGCGGCGGTGCTTTCCATCGAGCCCAGGCGCAGGCGTCCCGTGGGCTGGCCTGGCCGCACGGCCTGCCGAGCCTCCTCGGCCAGCGCCAGCAGCCGGTCAGCGTAGCCCCGCAGCACCTCGCCCTCGGGCGTGAGCGCCATGCGCTTGCCCTCGCGCAGGAACAGCGGGGTGCCCAGGTCGGCCTCCAGCTGGCGCACCCGCGTGGTCACATTGGACTGCACGCGCTGCAGCCGCTCGGCCGCGCGCGTGACGCTACCCTCTGCCGCCACGGTGCGGAAGATGTCGAGGGCGGCCAGATCGAGTGGGGGGGAAACTTTATCCATCTTGAAAAAGTATGAATGTCAAAAATTCAATCTCTTGCTAAGATCATAAGACCCCGCATCCGACGCCGCAACTCCCCCACCGTCCCACCCTCCCACCGCGCAACCGCCCCAATGCCGTGACCCAGGCCACTTCTTCTTCCACGCTTGCAGCCACCCAGCGTGGCGACACCGGCTCCTCCGCGCTCCAGGTCGCACTGGCGGGCATGGCCGCGCTGGCGGCCGCCATGGGCATCGGCCGCTTTGCCTTCACACCGCTGTTGCCCATGATGCTGCACGACGGCGTGGTGGACATCGCCACCGGCAGCTGGCTGGCCACGGCCAACTACGCGGGCTACCTGGGGGGTGCGCTGCTGTACATGGCCTTGCCCTGGCTGGGTCGGCGCCTGGGCGCGGTGCCCGGCAACGCGGCCCTGGTACGGGGCGGGCTGGTGGCCACGGTGCTGCTCACAGCCGCGCTGGCCCTGCCATGGCCCGTGCTGTGGCCGCTGATGCGGTTGCTGGCCGGTGTGGCCAGCGCCATGGTGTTCCTGGGCACGGCCAACTGGTGCATGGGCCGGCTGGCCCACCTGGGGCATCCGGCCCTGGGCGGGTTGATCTTTTGCGGTCCGGGCCTGGGCATCGTCGCCACCGGCCTGCCCACCAGCGCCATGGTGGCAGCGGGCTGGAGCGCCGCCACGGGCTGGGCGGTGTTCGCCGTGCTTGCCGCCTTGCTGTGCGCGCTGGTGTGGCCGGTGGTGCGGGGCAGCGAAGCCTCCTCGGTGGTGCCAAGCGCCGCAAACACGGCGGCAACGGCGCCACCTCCGCCCGCGCCGCACCCGGCAGCCGAGCGCGCCCTGCTGGCGCTGGCCTATGGCCTGGCCGGCCTGGGCTACATCGTCACGGCCACCTTCCTGCCCGTGATCGCGCGGGCCGCGCTGCCTGCGGGCTCGGCCTGGCCCGACCTGTTCTGGCCCATCTTCGGCGCGGGTGTGGCGCTGGGGGCGCTGCTGTCCACGCGCATTCACCCTGCGCGGGACCGGCGCCTGCTGCTGGCGGGGGCCTACCTGCTGCAGGCGGCGGCCATCGGCCTGGGCCTGCTCTGGCCCGGCCCGGCAGGCTTTGCATACGGTAGCCTGCTGCTGGGCCTGCCCTTCACGGCCATCACGTTCTTTGCGTTGCAGGAGGCGCGACACCAGTGGCCCCAGGCGGGCGCAGGCTTCACCGGCCTGATGACCGCGCTGTACGGCATCGGCCAGATCGCGGGGCCGCCCATGGCGGCGGCGCTCCTGGCGCTCGCGGGCTCGCAGACGCAGGGGTTTGACTGGGCGCTGGGCGTGGCGGCGGCGGTGTTGGTGTTGGGGGCGGTGATTTACGGCTTCATGGCGTGGCGCTGGCGGGTTGTGGATCAAAAAATGTAGCTGCTAGCGCTTGCTGTATAAGGCTTCACTGCCCATTTGACCCAAAAATTCCATGAAGCGCATCGACCTGACCCTGGCCGCGCAGCCTTTGGCGCAAACCCTTTTCGCGCTGGCGGGCAGCGTCCCCGCGCGGCAAGCGCAGGCCCTGGCGCTGCTGGCTGACCATCAACGCTGGGACGCCCTGCTCGCGCTGGCCCGGCTGTGGGGGCGGCCGGGTGCCAGTGAACTGCTTCGGCCCAAGGGGTTCACTCCATTTCTGTACCGCGCCAGCGCCTGCGCCGCCGCGTCCGTGGCAACGCTCGATGGCCTTCGCCGCCTGGGCGGCCTTCCAGGCAGCGACGCCCAGGTGGCCGCGCAGGCCCGCGAGCTGGCTGAGTGGAAGCGCGGCAAGTGGCCTGCTGCGCCCTCCACATTGCATGCCTGGCTCAATGAAGGGTTGCGCTGGGCGGTGCAGGGCGGCGATGTGGCGCGCGTGGAGTGGTGGGTGGCAGCGGGGGCTGACCTGCACCACCAGGATACCGAAGGCGACAATGCCATCCAACGGGCCCGCACACCGCAAATGCTGGACTGGCTGCTGGTTCAGGGCGTGTCCACGGATGGGAAATGCCGCCACGGGGGCCGCGTCGCCTGCAGCCTGGTGCGCTGGGGCCGTTATGAGGCGCTGCGCTGCCTGCAAACGCATGGCCTGGACATGGAAAAGCTGGATTGGCCGCCGTTGCACCGGTTGGTGGCGCTGGGCACGGCGCAGGAGGTGGGCTCTGCGCTGCAGGGGCCGGATGGTGCGGCTCTGCGCATGCAGCTTGAAGTCCGCGACGGCTGGAACCGCACGCCCGCTATCCACGCGGCGGCACAAGGTGCGGTGGACAAGCTCGTATTGCTGCGCGATGCAGGCGCCGACCTGCAGGTCAAGTGGCGCGATTTGCCGTTGCTGTACTGGATCATCGATTCCCGCCAGCCCGATGCGCTGCGCTGGTGGCTGGCCCAGCCGGGCGCGGATGTGGAATTGCCGCTCGGCGGCCCGCGCGAAACTCCCTTGCTGGCTGCGGTGGAGAACGACGACCTGCCCATGGCCACCGCGCTACTGCAAGCCGGAGCCGACCTCCAGCGCTACAACGATAACAAGAGCTGCCCCATGAACAGCGCCCGCAGTCGCGCCATGCTGGAACTGCTGGTCGCCCACGGCGGCCAGGTGGAGTACCTGGGCCGCGACGGCACGCGCCTCTGGCTGGCTCGTCACCTGCACGCCCGACGATTTCAAGCACCACCACACGCCCCGCCCAGGGCGGCACAACGGCGAGGACGTCACCACCGCGTTTCACCTTGCCATGCTGGAGTCGGGTGAGAGCGCTTATGGCGCGGGCGAGGCGTTCGGACTGGACCGCAGCTTCAGCGATACCCCCTGGCAGCACATCTGGAACGCCGACCGCTTCGGCCAAAGCCTGACCGCCCTGCCCGATGGCCGCTGGGTGCAGATCGGCGGAGAGCACGAGGACGGCTACGACCCCGACTTCTTCATCTACGCCGATGTGATCGTCCACACCCCGCCCAGCGAGCCGGGCGGCGCCTGGGACCGGCGCGTGTTCGCCTACCCGGAAGACGTGTTCCCGCCCACCGACTCCCACACCGCCACCCTGGTGGATGGCCGCATCGTCGTCATCGGCTGCCTGGGCTACCCCGCGCAGCGCCGTCCTGGCGAGACGCCTGTCTACGCATTGGATGCACACACCTTTCAGATGCAGAGGCTCGATGTCACGGGCACCGGGCCGGGCTGGCTGCACAAGCACCAGGCGCAGCGGGTGGCGCCGGGCGTGGTGGAGGTGTGGTGTGGAGAGCGCTGCACTGGCGCCAACCAATGGCAGGCAGTGCCGGGGCGTTGGCGGCTCGACCTGGCGCAGCTTCAATGGCAGGCCGTTGCTGGATCGTAAAAATTCAGGTCGATTTGGTTGCTAGCGCTTATCTGTAAGCCGCTAACAGCTATTATTTTTGTAGCGGTAGCCGCAGCACAAAGCAGGCCCCAGGGGCGCCATCCGGCCGGTCCTCGCAATGCACTGTGCCGTTGTGCCGCCCAGCAATTGACCGCACCAGCGCCAGCCCCAGGCCCACGCCGCCTGCGCGTTCGCTGGCGCCGGGCAGGCGGTAGAAGGGCTCGAAGATGCGTTCACGGTGGGTCACGGGCACGCCCGGACCCCGGTCGCACACGCGCACCTCGGCGTGACCCTGGCGGCGTTCGACCACCAGGGTGATCTCGCCGGTGCTGTAGCGCCGGGCGTTTTCCAACAGGTTGCGGATTGCGCGGCGCAGAAGCTTGGGGATGCCGCGCACGTCCACCGAGTCCGAACTCACGTCCAGGTCGGCGTCCACGCGTGCACACTCTTCGGCGGCCAGGCCGATCAGATCCACCAGCTCTACGGTACCCACATCGGCTTCGCGTGCATCCAGGCGACTGGCCAGCAGGATCTCGTCCACCAGCTGGTCCAGCTCGGCAATGTTGCGCAGGATTTCCTCACGGAACGCGGGCGAGGGCTGCTGCCCGCCCATCAGCTCCAGCCCCATGCGGATGCGGGTGAGCGGTGAGCGCAGTTCGTGCGAGGCGTTGGCCAGCAGCGATTTGTGCGACTTGACCAGCGTTTCGACGCGCGCAGCGGCGGCGTTGAACTGACGCGCGAGGTCGGCCACTTCGTCCTGCCCTTGCTCGGGCACACGCACCGACAGGTCGCCCTCGCCAAACTTTTGCACGCTGCGTTGCAGGGCTTCGAGCCGCAGCGTGAGGCGCCGGATGATGGGGTACACACCCACGGCCACGGCCAGGCCCACGATGCCCAGCAGCCACAAAAAGCCGAACGGTGGCCGGGTCCAGAACGCGGCGTCGCCCTGGTTCGGACCTCCGGGTCGGCCGCCCCGATCGCCGCGTGGCTGGCGAGGCGCCATCTGCAGCAGAAAGACCTGCCCGGTGTCCGATTGGATCTGGAATTCAATGCCTTCGCCCGGCTCGCTGGGCTGGCGCGTGGCCAGGCCCTTGAGCACCTGCGTGCCGTTGGGATCGCGCAGCACCATCTCGCGCGAGGGCGGCACGAACGGCTGGGCGTTCTGCGCCTTTTGTTCCTCAGCCATGCGCCAGGCCCAGCCCACGGTCAGCGTCAGCACCGCGATGCCGCCGACCACGGCCAGCCAGATGCGCAGGTACAGACGGCGGGAGAAGGGGGTGGAAAGGGACATTCAGCAAAAGTGGAGGTGCGCGCCGCTGCGGGGCCGCGCCCTACCAGTCAGTCTTGTTGTTTCGCAAAAACGTAGCCCACGCCACGCACCGTGAGGATGCGGCGCGGGTTCTTGGCGTCGGCCTCTATGGCGGCACGGATGCGGCCCATGTGCACGTCGATGGAGCGGTCAAACGCCTCCAGCTCGCGGCCGCGCACGGCCTCCATGATCTGGTCGCGCGTGAGCACCCGGCCCGCGCGCTCGGCGAGCGCCACCAGCAGGTCGAACTGGTAGGAGGTGAGGTCGGCCAGCTCGCCTGCCACGGTCACGGTGCGGGCGTCGCGGTCGATCTCCAGCGTGCCAAAACGCAGGACCTGCGTGGCCGCCGTTGCATTGCCGCCATCGGTGCGGCGGCGCAGGATGGCGCGGATGCGGGCCAGCAGCTCGCGCGGCTCAAACGGCTTGGGCAGGTAATCGTCGGCACCCAGCTCCAGGCCGATGATGCGGTCCATGGGGTCGCCCTTGGCGGTGAGCATGAGCACCGGCACCTGGGCCGCGTGGCCTTGCAACGAGCGGATGCGCCGGCACACTTCCAGGCCGTCCATGTCGGGCAGCATGAGGTCCAGGATCACGAGGTCGGGCAGCGGCCCGGCGTCGGGTCCCTGCAGCTGCGCCAGGCCACTCTTGCCGTCCGCGCGGTGCGTGACCTGCAGGCCCGACTGGCCCAGGTACTCGCCCACCATCTGTGCGAGGCGGGCGTCGTCTTCGATCATCAGCAGTTGGGAACTCATGGGGGCAGTGTAGTAGCGGGTGGCTTCATGGTCGCCAAGGGCTGTCTCGGTGCGTTGTCGGCCATGTAAACCTCCCGTAAAGCCACCAAGCCCGTGCAGCCGTACGACCGCGGTCAAACTTGCCCTGCCGCGCGGTCCCGCCCGGGCCGCTTGTGTTGCACGCATGCCATGCGCAGGAGGCGCAGCTTCTTCTTGTGTGGGCACTGCTTTGCCCCTACGCTCGGAGCATGAATTCCCCCTTCCTTACGCCGGGATGCCACGGCGCCAGCCCGCCGTCCGCATGACGCTCCCGGAGCCTCCCCTTGCCCCGTCCGGGCGCGACGTCTCCGTGGCGATCGTGGAGGACGATCCGCGCACGCGGCGGCGGTTCGAGCACGCGCTGGCGCGGGCCGACCGCCTGTGGCTGGCCTACTCTGCGGGCACGGTGGGCGAGATGGTGGCTTGGCTGCGCGACAACCGTGTGGACGTGCTCCTCGTGGACCTCGGGTTGCCCGACGGCTCCGGCCTTCAGGTCATCAGCCATTGCCGCAAGCTTTCGCCCGGAACCGAGATCATGGTCATCAGCATGTTCGGCGACGAAGCCAACATGATGCGCGCCTTCGAAGCCGGCGCACGCGGCTACCTCCTCAAGGACGGGACCGAAGACGATCTCGCCGACCATGTCCTGAGCCTGAATGCCGGCGGATCGCCCATGACCCCCATCATCGCGCGCCAGTTGCTGACACGTCTGTCGCCCGCGCCAGCGATGACCAGTGCGCTTCCCGTCGATGCGACCTTGACGGCGCGGGAGCGGGATATCCTCGCCAAGCTTGCGCGCGGCTACACCTACGCCGAAACCGCAGAGATCCTGGGCATCTCGCCTTCCACGGTCCAATCGCATGTCAAGAACATCTACAGCAAGCTGGCGGTTCATTCAAAGACGGAGGCGATTCACGAGGCGCGGCAGCTGGGGCTTCTGTAGGAGGCTGCCGGGCATGCCGCGGGAGGCACCGTTGTGCGTGCTCTGGATTGCGGTGCTGTGGGTGCTTCTGGGCGGCACGGTGCAGGCCCAACCGGAGGTAGGGACGATTGCGCAGGCCCATGCGTACCTCGAACCCGATGGCGCCGAACCCTGGGCGGGGCTGGTGGCGCTTCCGCATCTCTGGGACAAGGCCTACCCCGGCATGTCAGGGCGCGCGCGCTACCTGCTGACGCTTCCCCCCGTGCCGTCCGATGGAATCCTCAGGGGGGTCTATTTCCCCCGGGTGGGCAACCAGGTCGAAGTCTTCGTCGGCGGCGATCTGATTGCACACCGCGGCGTGCTGGGCGACGGCCGCACCGATGCGACCAAGGCGCCGCTGTGGGTGCCCGTGCCTGCGCGCCTGTTGTCCCAAAGCGTCCCCACCGTGCTGGAGGTTCGTGTAGCCGTGCAAGCGGTGCGCTGGGGTGGACTGGCCGCACCGCGCTTCGGGCCTGAGGCCGTGCTTCAGCCGCAGTACCGCGAGCGCTATGTCTGGCGGCAGTGGGGCGCAGTGGCCGTGGTGTTTGCACTGGCCCTCACGGGCGTGATTGCCGCAGGGCTGTGGCACCTCAACCGGGAGCCGGTGTACGGCTATTTCGCGCTGTGCGCGCCGTTCGGGATGCTGCGCTTCGGCGACCGTCTGTGGAGCACCTCGCCCCTGGGATGGCCGGTGTGGGGCGGCATCGTGGCGTTCTCGCTGGCGGTGCACGTCCTGCTGCTGGTGCGCTTCTCGCTGGCTTTGATCGGCCGCGACGGGCCTGGGGCCCGGCGGGCGTTCTGGGTGCTGCTGCTCGCTGAAACCCTCCTGGTGTCAGCAGCTTTTGGCCTGTTCCAGCCGGAGTACTGGACCGCCGCCCTGGGATTGCTATTTGTGCCTGCGGTTGGGGCCTACGTCATCGCTGCACGGGAAGCGATCGTGGCCCGCAAGCCCGAGGCCATCGCCTTCTGTATTGCCAGCTTCGTTCCCATAGGCGCGGGCCTGTACGACTTCCTGGAGATCCGCATCGCGACAGAAAGCGTGGGCCGCTCTTCGTACCTTCCGCTGGCGACCATGCTCTTCGTGCTCCTGATGGGCTGGCTCATCCTGGATCGTTATGCCCGCCAGGTGCGTGCATACCAGGCCCTGAGCAATTCCCTGGACGAGAAGGTGCGCCAGCGTGAGCGTGAGCTTGAGGTCAGCTACGCGCTCCTGCAGCAGGAGCATGAGCAGCACGCGGCCCTGCAGGAGCGCCAGCGCATCATGCGTGACATCCACGACGGCGTCGGCTCGCAACTGGTGGGGCTGCTCAGCCTCATTGGCAAAGGCCGGTCCAGCCGGGCCGCGCTGCGTGAGCATGCCCACGCGGCGCTCGATGAACTGCGCATGGCCGTGGACGCCATGCAGCCGGTGGACGGTGACCTGGCCACCGTGCTGGCCACGCTGCGCTACCGGCTACAACCGCGGCTGGCCGCCTCGGGCATCTCGGTCGATTGGCAGGTGGACGAAGAACTGCCCACGCTGGACAGCCTCACACCGCACAGGGTGCTTCAGATCCAGCGCATCCTGCTGGAGGCATTCACCAACGTGCTGCGGCATGCGCAGGCCACCCGCGTACGGGTCAGCGCGCACCAGCAGCCGGGTCTGGTACGCCAGCCCGATGATGAGTCGCCGTGTCTGGTGCTGGAGATCGCCGACAACGGCATCGGCATGCCCGGCCCGGCTGCAGCCGGGGGCCAGGGGCTGGCCAACATGCGCGCACGCGCGCAGGCTATCGGCGCGCAGCTGGATGTCACGTCTGTGCCGGGCCAGGGGACGTGTGTGCGGATTGCGTTGCTGGGGGAGCCTGCACCCGCGATGCCAGCCACACCAGCACCAGCACCGGCAACCCCAGCAGCGCCGTCGATGTGAAGAACTGCGCATAGCCAAACGCATTCACGTAGTCGCCCGAGAAACCCGCCACAAACTTGGGCAGCAGCAACATCATCGAGCTGAACAGTGCGTACTGCGTGGCCGAGTAACTCACGTTCGTCAGGCTCGACAGATAGGCAATGAATGCGGCCGACGCAATGCCGCTGGCCAGGTTGTCGGCCGACACCACGGCAATCAGCGCCGTCACGTCGTGTCCGTGGCCCGCCAGCCAGGCGAACAGCAGGTTGCTGGCCGCGCTCAGGATGGCGCCCAGCATCAGGATGCGCATCACGCCAAACCGCATCGACAACACGCCGCCCACAAAGGCGCCGGCCAGCGTCATGATCACGCCGTAGATCTTGGTCACGGCGGCCACTTCGTCTTTGGTGAAGCCCATGTCCACATAAAACGGGTTGGCCATGATGCCCATCACCACATCGCTGATGCGGTACACGGCGATGAGCGCCAGGATCAGCGCCGCGTGCCAGCCATAGCGGCGCAGAAAATCGGCAAAAGGCTCCACCATGGCGCTCTGGATCCACTCCGCCGCGTTGCGCGCAGGGGGCAGTTGCACGGGCGCGGGCTCGCGTGAGAACAGCACGGTGACCACGCCCACGGCCATCGAGGCCGCCATCACCAGGTACGCCACTTGCCACGCGCTGTTCTGGTAGGCCGCAGCGCCTTGTGCGATGGCCTGGCCCACGGCGGGCGCCACCTCGGAGCGCGCTGCAATCCACAACACGCCCGCTCCGGCCCAGATCATGGCCAGTCGGTAGCCCGTCTGGTACGACGCTGCCAGCGCCGCCTGGTGGTTGGCGTCGGCGGATTCGATGCGAAACGCATCGAGCGCGATGTCTTGCGTGGCCGAGCCAAATGCCACGGCCAACGCGCACCACACGATGGGCCCCAGGGTCTGGCGCGGGTCGGCCAGCGCCATGCCCACCAGCCCAGCCACGATCAGCGCCTGTGACAGCAGCAGCCAGCTGCGCCTGCGCCCCAGCGCGTGTGTGAGCAGCGGAATCGGCAGCCGGTCTACCAGTGGCGCCCACACCCACTTGAAGCCGTAGGCCAGGCCCACCCAGCTCAGGTAGCCGATGGTGCTGCGGTCAATGCCCGCCTCGCGCAGGCGAAAGCTCAGCGTGCCCAGCACCAGCAGCAGTGGCAGCCCGGCCGAGAACCCGAGCGTGAGCATGCGCAGGCTGGCGGGCTCCAGGTACACGCGCAGGGTTTGCAGCCAGGGCGTGCGGGGCGGCTTTTCCGGGGTGAGGTTGGGGGCGGATGAAGTGGAGGTGTCTGACATGGGCGCGCGGAGGTTTTGTCTATCATCGCCGACACACCCTTGTAGCCAGCCTGCCGGCCTCCATCTGCGCGGCAGACTCTGGTGTGTTGTGTGCCAGCTCTGCTCATTATTCCTTCTGGGATCGCCTTGTATGTGTCTTTTCTGCCCCGCTCCCTCTGTTGCGCCCTCGTCCCCGTGGTCGGCGCGCCGCGCCTTCCTGCTGGCGGCAGGCGCCAGCGCTGCGGCGCCAGTGCTCGCGCAGGTCGAGGTGGGCTCGGCATCCAGCCTGCGCAAGCTGGTGCCCGCTGAAACGCTGGAAAACTCCGCCGCCCAGCAGTACCAGCAGATGCTGCAGCAGGCCAAGGCCAAGCGCGCGCTGGCACCCAGCGACCACCCGCAGCTGCAGCGCCTGCACGCCATCGCCAAGCGGCTGATTCCGCACACCATGCCATGGAACGACCGCGCCAAACAATGGCGCTGGGAGGTCAACCTCATCGGCAGTTCGCAGATCAACGCCTTCTGCATGCCTGGCGGCAAGATTGCGTTCTACACCGGCATCCTGGACCAGCTCAAGCTCACCGACGATGAGACCGCCATGATCATGGGCCACGAAATGGCCCACGCCCTGCGCGAACATGCGAGAGAGCGCATCGCCAAGACACAGGGCACCAACCTGGCGCTGCGCCTGGGCTCGCAGCTGCTGGGGCTTGGCGACCTGGGCCAGGCGGCGGCGGGGCTGGGTGGGCAGCTGCTCACGCTGCAGTTCAGCCGTTCGGACGAGACCGATGCCGACCTGGTGGGGCTGGAGCTGGCCGCCCGCGCAGGCTACCAGCCCTCGGCCGCCGTAAGCCTGTGGCAGAAGATGGGCAACGCCAGCGGCAGCAAGCAGGGCGGGCTGGCGTTTTTGTCCACACACCCTTCAGGCCCCGCGCGCATCCGTGAGCTGGAGGTGAATGTGCCCAAAGTGCAGGGCCTGTACGAGGCGGCGCGGCGCAACGGGTAGTCGTGGACGGCGGGTCGGTGGCAAAGGCGCGCCATCGAAAGGTGCCTGGGAATCCTGATGCTACTGTTTTAATAGCTATTAGCGCTTGATGAATAAGCGATAGCGGCCAATTTGACTAAGAATTTGGCTGCCGTGGAGCTATGCCACGCTCACCCGGTTGCGGCCCGCGTTCTTGCTTTGGTACAGCGCCTTGTCGGCGCGTGCAATGGCGGCTTGCAGGTCTTCGGCGCTGTGCACCTGGGCCACGCCAAACGACATGGTCAGCGCGATGGGCGCCTGGCCCACGTCCAGTGGCGTTTGCTCGATGGCGGTGCGGATGCGTTCGGCGGTGGCGCAGGCGGCGTCCAGCGGGCTGGCGGGCATCAGCGCCAAAAACTCTTCGCCGCCCCAGCGCGCCAGCACGTCCCCTTCGCGCAGGTTGGCTGCCAGCACTCTGGCCATGGCCACCAGTACCTCGTCACCCACGGCGTGGCCGTATTGGTCGTTGATCCGTTTGAACAAGTCCACATCACACAGCAGCAGGGTGACTGGCGCACCGTCGCGCTGGCTGCGCGCCAGCGCGTTGGTGGACAGGGCTTCGAAGTGGCTGCGGTTGGCCAGGCCGGTCAGCGGGTCGAGCGTGGCCTGCTTGCGCAAGCGAGCCTCCGCGATCAGGATCGTGCGGCGGTAAAAGGCCGACAGCGCGGCCGACATGGCGAACACCAGACAGATGTGTACCCAGTTCACGATGTTGACGCTGCGGGCGGGCAGGGGGTCGAGCGGACCCAGGTGGCTGCTCAGTGCATGCAGGCCCAGGTAGTACGCCAGCAACGCCAGCACCATCGGTGCGGCATACCCCCGCGTATTGGCAATCACGATGGCAGGAATGAACATCAGCAGGTAGTAGTGAAACCCGCTGTCCCAGCCGATGAGCAGCGAACCCAGCGCCGAATGCCCCACCACCTCCAGCCAGATCAGCAACAGCCCGGCCACGTTGTAGCGTTTCTGTATGAGCCGGTATGCGCCCAGGTACATGCCGATGCTGATCACGTTGATGGCCGCCAGGGGCAGCGAGCCCAGCCACAGAAACAGCACGATGTAGCCGACATCAATGGCCGCTGCGGTCAGCGCCACCCGCTGCACCATGGCCCAGTAGGCCTTGCCCGCCAGGCTGGAGCCGCGCTGCGGTGCTAGGGGAGGGCGTGACTTGAAGGTGGGGTTCATGGCGCGAAAGCGGGGCGGGGCGGATGGAGTCTGGGCAAGGGTGCCACAGGCTGCTTACAACACGATACATCGTAAGCATGCAGACCATCGGCGGTCCGCAGAACTGGCCGCTTTTGCCGCGCATATCCGCCCCGGGCGGGCGCCTGGGTGGGGCGGGGCTACCTCCTAAAAGGAGAAGGTAGTAGTCAAATTGGTCACTAGCGCTTGTCCATCAAGCGCTGGCAGCTATCAAAAAGATACTAATCGATGTGCAACGAAGCGCTGCGGGACGTTTCTGAGGCTCTTCTGGCACGTCTCAGGTCCCGCCCACGTAGGGATTGCTCTGGCGCTCACGCCCGAAAGTGCTCTCGGGCCCATGCCCCGGGATGAACACCGTCTGGTTGCCCATGGGCCACAAGCGCTGGGTGATGCTGTCGATGAGCTGCTGGTGGTTGCCCTGCGGGAAATCCGTGCGGCCCATGCTGCCCGCAAACAGCACATCGCCCACAAACGCCCGGTCGATCTGCGGCGCGTGGAACACCACATGCCCTGGCGTGTGCCCGGGGCAGTGGCGCACGTTCAGGGTCTCGTTGCCGATCTGCACCGTGTCGCCATCGTGCAGCCAGCGCGTGGGCGTGAAGTGCTGCGCGGGCGGAAACCCAAACATCGCGCTTTGCTGCGGCAGGCCGTCAATCCAGAACTGGTCGCCCGGGTGGGGGCCAATGATGGGCAGCGAAAGCCGCTCTGCCAGCTCGCCCGTGCCGCCCGCGTGGTCGATGTGGGCGTGGGTGAGCCAGATCTGTTCGAGCGTGAGGCCTAGGCGCTGGATCTCTGCCAGCAGCACCTCCAGGTCGCCGCCGGGGTCGATCACGGCGGCTTTGTGGGTGGCGTCGCACCAGACGAGGGAGCAGTTTTGCTGGAACGCGGTGACGGGGATGGTGAGGTAGTGGAGCATGGTGGGTGAGGTGGTGGTGTGTATTTTTGCAGGCCTGGCGCACGGCGGCCGGGAGAGGCTCAAGCCTGTGCCAGCCGATCGACGAGGAAATCCACCAGCACGCGCACGCGCAGCGGCATGTGCCGGTTGGCGGGGTACAGCAGCGAAAACGGGCGGGAGGCACCGGCATGGGCGGGCAGCACCTCCTGCAAGGCGCCGCCGTGCAGATCGGCTTCCACAATGAAACGGTAGGTCTGCAGCAGCCCTGCGCCTGCACGCGCCAGGGTCACGGGGCCCAGGATGTCGTCGGCGCAGCGCAGGTGGCCTTGGGTGGGCACCTCCACATCGCGCCCGGCGTCGTCGCGCAGTATCCATGGCACCGCCTGGCCGCTGCTGGGCAGCACAAACTGGATGCATTCGTGCGCCGCCAGGTCGGCGATGGCATGCGGCGTGCCGCAACGCGCCAGGTACGCCGGGGCGGCGACCACCACCAGGGCGGCGTCCTCCAGCTTGCGCGCCACCAGCCCCGAGTCGATGGGGGCTCGACCGCGCACGGCCAGGTCAAAGCCTTCTTCGGTGAAGTCCACGTTGCGGTTGCTCAACTGCAGCTCCAGCTCCACGTCGGGGTAGGCCTGCGCAAATGCGGGCAGCAGGGGCAGGATGCGGCAGTGCCCGTAGGAGGTGGGCAGGCTGAAGCGCACGAGGCCTGCCGGGCTTTGCTGTTGGCCCGACAGCTCGCGTTCTGCCTCGGCCAGCTGGCCCAGCGCCTGGCGGCATTGCTCGTAGTAACGCTTGCCTGCGTCGGTCAGCCGCACCTGGCGCGTGGTGCGCTGGAACAGCCGCACGCCCAGGCGCGCCTCCATGCGCGCCACCGATCGGCTCACGGCCGCCGCCGTCAGCCCGGCCGCCTGGGCGGCGGCCGTGAAGCTTTGCCACTGCGCGGTCAGGCAGAACAGTTCGATGCTGCCCAGCTTCAGGTCGTCAAATTGGCGCGCCATGTTCTGTTTATTACTTCATGTAATCAGTGAAATTCCTGAAGCCTAGTTTATTGCTGTTTGCATCCTCAATACCATCGCTTCATCTTTCCACCACGCTCCAAAGGCAACCCCATGAAGCTGTACTTTTCTCCCGCCGCCTGCTCCCTGTCGCCCCACATCCTGTTGCGCGAATGTGGCCTCACTTTCGACCTGGAGAAGGTCGATACCGAGCGCCACCGCACGGCAGACGGGCGCGATTTTTATGCCATCAACCCCAAAGGCCAGGTGCCCGTGCTGGAGCTGGCGGACGGCTCCCGCCTCACCGAAGGCCCGGTCATTGCGCAGTACATCGCCGACCAGGCCCAGGCCACGCAGCTCATGCCCGCAGCTGGTACGCTGGCGCGCTACCGGGTGATGGAGTGGCAGAACTACGTGAGCACCGAGCTGCACAAGTCCTTCACGCCCTTGTTCCACGCCGGGCTGGACGACAACGCCAAGGCCACGCTGGCCGCTCTGCTGCGCAAGAAGATGGACTGGCTGGACGCGCAGCTGCAGCACGGCCCCTACCTGACGGGCGAGCACTTCACGGCGGCCGATGCCTACCTTTTTGTGGTGCTGGGCTGGGCCAAGTTCGTGAAGCTGGATATCAGCGACCTGGCCCATCTGCAGGCTTTCCTGCGCCGCGTGGCCGCGCGCCCCGCCGTGCAGGCCGCGATGCGGGCCGAAGGGCTGCTGGGCTGAGAGGCCATTGCTTCATCCCAAGGAAAATAGCCATGCCTTACATCAACATCAAAGTGACCCGTGAAGGTGTCACGGGTGCGCAAAAAGCGGCGCTGATCCAAGGCGCAACCGATTTGCTGGTGCGCGTTCTGAACAAGGAGCCCGCCACCACCTTTGTCGTGATCGACGAGGTCGAGACCGACAACTGGGGCGTGGCCGGTGAAACGGTGACCGTGCGCCGCCAGCGCGCTCGCGCCGCCGCCGACGGGAGCGCGCCATGAGTGACCCGCGCTTTGACGCAGTCGCCGCCGTGCTGCAGGAATATTTCGACGGCCTGTGCCACAGCGATACGCAGCGCCTGCGCCGCGTGTTCCACCCGCAGGCGGTCTATGCCTGCGCAACGGCCGAGCCCGCGGTGATCCTGCGCATGGAAGAATATTTCCCCATCGTGGACCAGCGCCCCTCGCCCGCCAGCCGGGGCGAGACGGTGCAGGAGCGCATCCTGTCCATCGAGTTTGCCGGGCCGGTGACGGCTTTGGCCAGGGTGGAATGCGCCATCCTGCCCAAGCACTTCACCGACCTGCTGACCCTGATCCACGTGGACGGGCGCTGGCAGATCATTGCCAAGGTGTTTCACTACGAACTGGATCGCTGAGGCGGCGGTGCGCGCAAGCGGGTGGGCGAGTTCTTCCTTTCGGAAGGACTCATTGATTGATAGCTGCTAGCGCTTGCCAGATAGGCGCTAGAGCCCAATTTGACTAAAAAACCGGCGGCAGGCATCACCGGCGGTGTGCCCGCCTCACAGGTTGGTCGCCGCGACCACTTCCGACATGTCGGTCAGCCCCTGCAGCACCTTCTCGATGCCGTCCTGGCGCAGGGTCAGCATGCCGGCGGCCAGTGCCGAGTGGCGGATGTCCGAGGCGGGGGCGCGGTGGCGGATGTGTTGGCGAATGGTCTCGTCGCTCATCATCAGCTCATGGATGCCCAGCCGGCCGTGGTAGCCATGGCCCTCGCACTTCGTGCAGCCCACATGGCGCCACAGGCGCAGCTCGCCCTGTGCGCCGCCGTGCTGCTGGCGCCAGCGCGCCACCTGTGCCTCGCGGGCCTCGGGGGAGTTGTTGGTGCCACTGTCCAGGTACTGCGACGCCAGGCCAAGCAGCGTGTCGTGGTCGGCCACACGCGGCTCGCGGCAGGCTGTGCACAGACGGCGCACCAGGCGCTGGGCCAGGATGGCGAGCAGCGAATCGGAGAAGTTGAACGGGTCCAGGCCAATCTCCAGCAGCCGCGCAATGCTCTCGGGCGCCGAGTTGGTGTGCAGGGTGGACAGCACCAGGTGCCCCGTCAGCGAGGCCTCGATGGCGATGCGCGCGGTTTCCTCGTCGCGCATCTCGCCGATCATGATCACGTCGGGGTCGGCCCGCAAAAAAGTGCGCATGGCGGCGGCAAAGGTCCAGCCGATGCGCGGGTTCACCTGCACCTGGCGCAGGCCCTCCTGCGTGATCTCGATGGGGTCTTCGGCCGTCCAGATCTTGCGGCCTGCGGTGTTGATGTCGCGCACCACCGAGTGCAGCGTGGTCGTCTTGCCGCAGCCCGTAGGGCCGCACACCAGCACCAGGCCATAACTTTTTTGCACCACGGAGCGCAGCGCCAGCAGGTTGGGCTGGCTCAGGCCGATGTTCTCCAGCGGCAGGGGCTTGGCACCCGCCAGCAGGCGCAGCACCACGTCTTCCAGTCCGCGCGAGGTGGGCACGGTAACCACACGCAGCTCCACCGGCGGGCCTCCGAAGCGCGCGAAGTCGATCTTGCCGTCCTGGGGCTTGCGGTGCTCGGAGATGTCCATGCCCGCCATGATCTTGATGCGCGCCACCATCGCAAAGCGGTAGCGCGCGGGCAGCTCCAGGTAGGGCGTGAGGTCGCCGTCGATGCGCAGGCGGATGCGCACGTTCTGCGGCGCGGGCTCGGTCTCGATGTGGATGTCGGACGCGCGGTGGTGGATGGCTTCGTCGATCACCGAGTTGATGAGCCGCACCAGGGTGTTGTCCGACTCGCTGATCACGTCGGCCTGCTCGGAGTCCGCGTCCGGGACGGTGCTGCCCAGGTTGGCGGCCAGCTCGCGCGAGGTGGCTCGGGCCGCGGTGGTGGCGTCGGCGCCGCCAGACTGGGTGCGGTAGGCGCGGTGAATGGCGGGCATCAGCGTGCCTGGCGCGGCCTGCAGCGGAATGAGCCGCCGCTGCGTGAGAAACCGCAGTTCGTCCAGCAGCACGCGATCGAGCGGGTCGGCCATCAACAGCACCAACGCGTCATCGCGGGCGATCAGCGGCAACACCGATTCACGTTCTGCCATCGCCCGGGGCACCAGGGCCAGGGCTGCCGCATCGGGGGTGATGTCGCCGGGGTGCACGGTGTAGTCGCCCAGCCACGCGGCAATGACCTGGCGCAACTGCTCCTGGGTCAAGACACCGTCATCCACCAGGATCTGCCCGATCAGCCGGTTCTGCCCGGCGCTGCGCTCCTGCTGCTGGGCCTGCAGGCCGTCTTGCAGGGCCGACGGGGACAACATGCCGGCGTGGATCAGCGCCTCACCCAGGTGCCGCGCCTTGCCGACGGTGGGATGGGGGGCGGAGAGCTGTTTCCACAAGGATTCCGCATTGGGCGGGCGGAATCCGTGGGCGGGGAGGGAGGGGGGAACAGCGGTGTCGGTCATCAAGGGTCAGGAGCGGGCATCGTCAAAGGCTGAAGTCATAGTCCACCGTGATGGGAGCGTGGTCTGAGAACTTTTCACCTTTGTAGATGGATTCAGCACGTGCCAGCGCCGCGAGCGCGGGGGTGGCCAGGTGGTAGTCCAGCCGCCAACCCACGTTGTTGGCATACGCCTGCCCCCGGTTGCTCCACCATGTGTAGGCGGTGTCTGTGGCGGTAGGTTGTAACTGACGGTAAACGTCTATGATGCCGCCGCCCTCATCAGTTGTGTGCAACAGTTTTGTCATCCAGGCCCGTTCTTCGGGTAAAAAACCACTGTTTTTCTGGTTACTGCGCCAGTTTTTGAGGTCGATTTGCTGGTGCGCAATGTTGATGTCGCCGCACAGAATGAAGTCACGTTCGCGCTTGACTTTCATCAGGTGGGGATGGATCTCGGCCAGGAACCGGAACTTGGCCTGCTGGCGTTCTTCGCCCGAGGAACCACTCGGAAAGTAAGCGCTGATGATCGACAGCTTGCGGGCCGGTGTGTCAAAACGCAGCTCCACATATCGACCTTCTGTATCGAACTCTGCTGACCCATAGCCAATGACTACATCAGAGGGCTCATGCCGGGTATAGATGCCCACGCCGGAATAGCCCTTTTTCTGGGCAAAGTGGAAGTGGCCCTGCAGGCCCGCCATGCGCTCGAACCGGTTGGCCATGTCGGCCGCCTGGGCCTTCACTTCCTGCACACAAATACAATCCGGCCGCGTGGCTGCCATCCAGCTTTCCACGCCTTTGCTGGTGGCCGAGCGGATGCCATTGAGATTGAGGCTGGTTAACTTGAACAAGGAATTCCCCATGGTGGATGTTGGCGCGCAAACCTCTGAACAGGGCCAGCTGGCGCAGGATTTTGTACGTTTTGCCGTCGAATCGGGCGTGCTGCGGTTTGGCGAATTCAAGACCAAGGCGGGGCGCCTGAGCCCGTATTTCTTCAACGCAGGGCTGTTCGACGATGGCCGCAAGATCGGGCGGCTCGCGGAATTCTATGCAAAAGCCCTGCTGGCCAGCGGCATCGAATTCGACATGGTGTTCGGCCCTGCCTACAAGGGCATTCCGCTGGCCGCTACCGTGGCCGTGGAGCTGGCGCGCCTGGGCCGCAACGTGCCCTTTGCCTACAACCGCAAGGAGGCCAAGGACCACGGCGAGGGCGGCACGCTGGTGGGCGCACCCCTCAAAGGCCGGGTGCTGATCGTGGACGACGTGATGTCGGCTGGCACCGCCGCCCGCGAGTCCATCGCCATCATCCGCGCTGCGGGTGCCACGCCGCATGCGGTTGCAATTGCGCTGGACCGCCAGGAAAAAGCCACGGAGAATGGCCAGGACGTGGACCACAGCGCCGTGCAGTACGTGCGCGAGCAACTGGGCATGCAGGTGTGTGCCATTGCCCGGTTGGCAGACTTATTGCTGTATCTCTCCCAAAACGGGGAAGAGGGGATGCGCTCGCATCACGAAAAAGTGCTGGCCTATCGCCAGCGGTACGGTGTTAACGAAGGGTAGACCATTTGAGCAAGTCGGCGTGGATCATGGGCGGGGTGATGCTGCTCACCCTGGGCGCAGAGCTGGCCTCGGCACAGTCCCAGGGTGCGACGGGCGGTATTTACACGTGCGTGGACCGCAACGGCCGTCGGCTGACGGCCGACCGGCCCATCCCGGAATGCCTGGACCGCGAGCAGCGCGAACTCAGCCCTTCGGGCATCACGCGCCGCCAGATTGGCCCCTCGCTCACCGAGCTGGAGCGCGCAGCCCAGGACGCCCAGAACCGCAAGGATGCCGAAGAGCGCGCCCGTGTGGTGGAAGAGCGCCGCCGCGAACGCGTGCTGGTGGCCCGCTACCCCGACAAGGCCGCCCACGATGTGGAGCGCGCTGCGGCCATCCAGATGGTGGATGACGTGACGGCCACCGCAGAAAAGCGAACGCTGGAGCTGAAGGCGGAGCGCAAGAAGCTCGATGTGGAGATGGAGTTCTACAAGAAGGACCCCAACAAGGCCCCCATGACGCTGCGCCGCAAGATCGCTGAGATTGACGACAGTCTGGCCGAGCAGCAGCGCTTCATCGCGGGGCAAGACCAGGAAAAGCGCCGCGTGCATGCGCGGTTTGACACCGAGCTGGCGCAGTTGCGCAAGCTGTGGGATGCGCAGCGTGTGCCCCCCTCCGCAGCGTCTGCTGTTGCGGCGCCCGCTGCCAGCGCGGTGCCTGCGGGCGGCAGCCGATAACCCACCAAGGTAGGGTCGCAGCGGACCAGAGAACGCGCCGCATCGCTGCCTCGGATGGACAGCATAAAAGCAAAGGGGCCGAAAGGCCCCTTTTTTGCGGCAGCTTCAACAGCCTTGCGCTCAGCCCGCCAGTTTGGCGCGCAGCAGTTCGTTGACCTGCGTCGGATTGGCCTTGCCCTTGCTGGCCTTCATGATCTGGCCGACCAGCGCGTTGAAGGCCTTGTCCTTGCCCGCGCGGAACTGCGCCACGTTGTCGGGGTTGGCGGCAATCACTTCGTCGATGATCTTCTCTAGCGCGCTGGAGTCGTTCATCTGCTTGAGTCCCTTGGATTCGATGACGGCATCCACGTCGTTCGACTCTCCGGTCCACAGCGCGTCAAACACCTGCTTGGCGGCGTTGTTGGAGATCGTGCCGTCGGCAATGCGGCCGATCAATGCTGCCAGCTGAGTTGCCGTGACAGGGGCCTGCTCGATACCGGTCTCCGCCATGTTCAGGCGGCGTGACACATCTCCCATGATCCAGTTGCTGGCCAGCTTGGGCTGGCTGCAGGCTTTGGCCACTGCTTCGAAGTACGCCGCCATGGCTTTGCTCTGCGTGAGCGTGGTGGCGTCGTACTCGGGCAGGCCATAGTCCGCCACAAAACGGGCGGCCATGGTGCGAGGCAATTCGGCCATTTGCGCCCGTTCTTCCTGCACCCACTGCTCTGAAATGTGTAGTGGAGGCAGGTCGGGGTCTGGGAAGTAGCGGTAGTCCGCCGCATCTTCCTTGGTCCGCATCGCGCGCGTTTCGCCCGTGTCCGGGTCGAACAGCACGGTGGCCTGCTGGATCGCGTGGCCGTCCTCGATCTGCTCGATCTGCCAGCGGATTTCGTAGTCGATGGCCTGCTGCATGAACTTGAACGAGTTCAGGTTCTTGATCTCGCGTCGTGTGCCCAATTCGGCGCCGGGCTTGCGCACCGACACGTTGGCGTCGCAGCGGAAGCTGCCTTCCTGCATGTTGCCGTCGCAGATGCCGATCCAGGTGACGATCTTGTGCAGCTCCTTCGCGTAGGCCACGGCCTCTTCGGACGAGCGCATGTCGGGCTCCGTCACGATCTCCAGGAGCGGTGTGCCCGCGCGGTTCAGGTCGATACCACTCTGGCCGATGAAGTCTTCATGCAAGGACTTGCCTGCGTCTTCTTCGAGGTGGGCGCGCACCAGGCGCACGGTCTTTTTCTCATCGCCCAGAAAGAATTCCACCTCACCGCCTTGCACCACCGGAATCTCGAACTGGCTGATCTGGTAGCCCTTGGGCAGGTCGGGGTAGAAGTAATTCTTGCGCGCAAAAATGCTCACTGGCGCAATGTGGGAGCCCAGTGCCAGTCCTAATTTGATAGCGCAGGCCACGGCCTCGCGGTTCATCACGGGCAGGGTGCCCGGCAGGGCCAGGTCCACCGCGCAGGCTTGCGTGTTGGGCTCGGCGCCAAAAGCGGTGGGCGCGCGGCTGAAAATTTTGCTCTGGGTTGCGAGCTGGGTGTGGGTTTCGAAGCCGATGACAACTTCGTAGCCATGGATCAGTTTGGCGGTCATGTCAGAAGCCCTCCGGACGGCGGAGGTGGAAGTCGGTGGCTTGCTGCAGGCGGTGCGCAGCGTTCAGGAGGCGGGCTTCCTGGAAGTAGTTGCCCAGCAACTGCAGGCCCACTGGCATGCCGCTCTCGCCAAAACCGGCGGGCACGCTCATGCCGGGCAGCCCGGCCAGCGAGCCGGGCAGGGTGAAGATGTCGGCCAGGTAGTCGGCCAGCGGGTCGTTGCCATGGTCGCCCAGCTTCCAGGCCACCGTGGGGGCCACCGGGCCGGCGATCAGGTCGCAGTCCTTGAAGGCATTCTGGAAGTCGTCGGCGATCATGCGGCGGATCTTCTGTGCCTGCAGGTAATAGGCGTCGTAGTAGCCGTGCGAGAGCACATAGGCGCCGATCATGATGCGGCGCTTGACCTCGTCGCCAAAACCTTCGGCGCGGGTCTTCTTGTACATGTCCACCAGATCGGTGTAGTCCTTGGCGCGATGGCCGAACTTCACGCCGTCAAAGCGGGAGAGGTTGGACGATGCTTCGGCCGGAGCAATGATGTAGTAGACCGGAATGGACAGCTGCGTGCGCGGCAGGCTGATGGGCACGAGCTTGGCGCCGAGCTTCTCGTATTCCTTCAGGGCACCATCTACGGCGGCGCGCACATCGGGCGCCAGGCCTTCTCCAAAGAACTCGGCGGGGATGCCGATGCGCAGGCCGTCGATGCTGTCGTTGAGCTTGGCGCTGAAGTTTTCTGCAGGCACATCGAGCGACGTGGAGTCGCGGTCCGGGTCGGGGCCGCACATGGCGGACAGCAGCAGCGCGCAGTCTTCGGCCGAGCGGGCCATGGGGCCGGCCTGGTCGAGGCTGGAGGCAAACGCGATCATGCCGTAGCGGCTGGCGCGGCCATAGGTGGGCTTGATGCCGGTAATGCCGCAGAACGACGCGGGCTGGCGGATGGAGCCGCCAGTGTCGGTGCCGGTGACGGCCGGGGCCAGGCGCGCGGCCACGGCCACGGCGCTGCCGCCGGACGAGCCACCCGGGATGCGGTCGGTGGCCCAAGGGTTGCGCACGGGGGCGGGGGCGTCAAAGCCCACGGGGGCGACGGCGGAGTTCTCGTTGGCCGAGCCCATGGCGAACTCGTCACAGTTGAGCTTGCCCAGTGTCACGGCACCCGCGTCGGCCAGCTTGGTGACCACGGTGGCGTCAAACGGCGACTGGTAGCCCGCGAGCATCTTGGAGCCGGCGGTGCTGGGGAAATCCTTGGTGACAAAGATGTCCTTGTGCGCAATCGGCACGCCCGCGAGCGGGCCGGCGGTGCCTGCGGCGATGGCGGCGTCCTGCGTGCGGGCCTGGGCCAGGGTGATGTCCGGGTTCACGGCCACGTAGGCGCCCAGGTTCTGGTGGGCCTGTGCGCGGGCGAGGAAATGCTGGGCGGCCTCGACGGCCGAGACGCGGCGCTCGCGCAGCTCGGTGGCCAGCTGGGCCACGCCCAGGTCATGCAATGCGGTGGAAGTCATGCGGCGGGGCTCTTACTCGATCACTTTGGGCACGAGGAACAGGCCTCGTTCGACAGCGGGGGCGCTTTGCTGGTTGGCTTCGCGCTGGTTGGGCTCGCTGGCCAGGTCTTCGCGCAGGCGCAGCTGCACGTCCTGGATGGCGGCCACGGGGTGGGCCAGGGGCGTGACGCCCGAGGTATCCACAGCCCGCATCTGTTCCACGATGTCAAAGAAACCATTGAGCTGCGTGAGCATGCGCTCACTTTCGGAAGGTGTCAGCTCAAGCCGCGCCAAGTTGGCAATGCGGCCGATGTCCTGGGGGGTCAGTGCCATAGGGAGGAGAATCTAGAGAAACCAGAAGTAAAGCTGTGATCCGGTGCTCGCCGGAGGGAGTTATTCACAGGGGATGGGGTATTATCCCGGCTTTGCCGCAAAGCTCCCGGAATGGGAGTCAATTGCGTGAAAAAAGCCAATAAACACCCCTGAAATACCTGGCGATGGCAGGCCGACGCGCATGCCGTGCCCGAGAGGACTTTTGAATGTTCGGAGCTTTCCGTCGGTACTTCTCCACCGACCTTGCCATTGACCTTGGCACAGCCAACACCCTCATCTTCGCCCGCGACAAAGGTATCGTTCTTGATGAACCTTCCGTCGTCGCCATCCGCCACGAAGGTGGCCCCCACGGCAAGAAAGTCATCCAGGCCGTAGGTCGTGAAGCCAAGGCCATGTTGGGCAAGGTGCCCGGCAACATCGAAGCCATCCGGCCCATGAAGGATGGCGTGATCGCCGACTTCGTGATCACCGAGCAGATGATCAAGCAGTTCATCAAGATGGTGCACCCGCGCACGCTGTTCACCCCCAGCCCGCGCATCATCATCTGTGTGCCCTGCGGCTCCACCCAGGTCGAGCGCCGCGCCATCAAGGACGCGGCCGAGGCTGCGGGCGCCACGGCGGTGTACCTGATCGAAGAACCCATGGCTGCTGGCATCGGCGCTGGTCTGCCCGTCTCGGAAGCCTCGGGCTCCATGGTCGTGGACATCGGTGGCGGCACCACCGAAGTGGGCGTGATCTCGCTGGGCGGCATGGTCTACAAGGGCAGCGTCCGCGTGGGCGGTGACAAGTTTGACGAGGCCATCATCAGCTACATCCGCCGCAACTACGGCATGCTGATCGGCGAGCCCACGGCCGAAGCCATCAAGAAGAACATCGGTTCGGCCTTCCCGGGCTCCGAAGTGCGCGAGATGGAAGTCAAGGGCCGCAACCTCAGCGAGGGCGTGCCACGCAGCTTCACCATTTCGTCCAACGAAGTGCTGGAAGCCCTGACCGACCCGCTCAACCAGATCGTCTCGGCCGTGAAGAACGCGCTGGAACAAACCCCCCCTGAGCTGGGCGCCGACATTGCCGACCGGGGCATGATGCTGACCGGCGGTGGCGCTCTGCTGCGCGACCTGGACCGCCTGCTGGCCGAGGAAACCGGCCTGCCCGTGCTGGTGGCCGAAGACCCGCTGACCTGCGTGGTGCGCGGCTGCGGCATCGCCCTGGAGCGCATGGACCGTCTGGGCAGCATTTTCACGAGCGAGTAAGCCAGCGGGCCTGTATGCTGCAGGCACTTTTTTCGCTCTGAATTGCATGACTGCACCTGCTCCAATGCTTGTTTCTGAGCACCCGCCCGTGGATGTGTCTCCACGGTGCCGACCCTGACCGCTGCGCACCATGCCCCTGGGTACTCTGGAGCGCAGCGCTCCCCCTTTCTTCAAACAGGGCCCTTCGGCCCTGTCGCGTTTGGCTGTGTTCAGCGCGCTGGCGCTTTTCCTCATGGTGGCCGATGCACGCTTTCAGATCACCGGCCCCTTCCGTCAGGCCGTGGCCACGGTGCTGTACCCCGTGCAGTGGCTCATGCTGCAGCCCGTGGAATTCGCCAGCCACGGGCGCAGCTATTTCCAGTCGCTGCAAACCGCGCAGGATGACCTGGATGCCGCCCGCAAGAAAATGACCGTGATGGGCCAGCGGGCCAACCAGGCAGATCAGCTGGCGATGGAAAACCAGCGGCTGCGCAAACTGCTGGAGCTGCGCGACCGGCTGCAGACACCCGCCCAGGCGGCCGAGGTGATCTACGACACGGCCGACCCCTACACGCGCCGCGTGGTTCTGGACCGGGGCCAGATGGGTGGCGTGGAACTGGGCGCCCCCGTGATGGATGAAGCCGGTGTGCTGGGTCAGGTCACCCGCGTGTTCCCGCTGGTCAGCGAAGTCACCTTGCTGGTAGACCGCGATCAGGCGATTCCGGTGCTGAACATCCGTACCGGTGTGCGCGGCGTGGCCTATGGCGACCCGGTAGCGGGCCATGGCGGTGGCATGGAGCTGCGCTTCATGCCCGCCAATGCAGACATTCGCGAGGACGACCTGCTGACCACCAGCGGTGTGGACGGTCTGTACCCGCCCGGCCTGCCTGTGGCGCGCGTGGTGCGGGTGGAGCGCCGTGCCGACTCTGCGTTTGCGCGCATCTATTGCATACCGCTCGCCCAGGTGCAGGGCGCGCGCCATGTGGTGGTGCTCAAGCCGCTGGCCGACAATGAACTGGCGCGTCCCGAACCCGCCCCGGCTGTCCCCGCCAACAAGCGCGGAGGCCGCAAGTGAGCCACCGCTTGACCCCACAAGGAGGCCCACGATGATCATGCCGCGTGGTGAGCCCCTGCTGATGCCGGTGAACCCGGTCTTCATCTGGGCCAGCTTGGCTGTGGGCCTGGCCATCAACATGCTGCCGCTGGGCCGCATCGTCTGGACGCCCGATGTGCTCATGGTGTTGTTGGTCTTCTGGGGTGTGCACCAGCCGCTGCGTATCGGCATGGGGGTAGCGTTCCTGCTGGGCCTGTGCATGGACGTGAGCCAGTCGGCGCTGCTGGGCCAGCATGCGCTGTCCTATACCGTGCTGTCGTTTGGCGCGATTGCCATCCACCGCCGCCTGCTGTGGTTCAGCGTGCCGTCGCAGGCCTTGCAGGTGTTGCCCCTGTTTGCCCTCGCCCACGCGATCGAGCTCTTGCTGCGGATGGCGTCCGGGGGCATATTCCCGGGGCTGTGGAGTTTTCTCGCACCGGTGCTGGAGGCCTTGCTGTGGCCCCTGGCCAGCTGGGTGCTTCTGGCTCCGCAGCGCCGCCCGCCCGACCGCGACCAGAACCGGCCTCTGTAGCCCATGCCTTTCTTGATGCCCGCACATTTCGCCAGCGTTCCGCCTTGGCCCCTGGGGGTTGAGCCTGGGCTTGCGCGCGCCCGAATGGGAGGGTGGGCGTGACTGAGGTGCGCAGCAGCGAAGCCGATGCTTCGCGCTTTCGGGTGCGGGCCCTGGTCATCGGCGCCCTGGTGTTTTTTGCGTTCTGCCTCATTGCTGCCCGGCTGGTGTATCTGCAGGTGGTCCGGCACGAAGACCTGGCGGCGCAGGCCGAGAGCAACCGCACGGCGGTGGTGCCCATCGTGCCCAACCGGGGGCTCATCCTGGACCGCAACGGCGTGGTGCTGGCCACCAACTATTCGGCCTACACACTGGAGATCACGCCCTCGCGGGTCGGGGTGCTGGACGAGACCATCGACGAGCTGTCCAAGGTGGTGGAAATCCAGAGCCGTGACCGGCGCCGCTTCAAGCGGCTCATGGAAGAGTCGCGCAACTTCGAGTCCCTCCCCATCCGCACGCGGCTGACCGACCAGGAAGTGGCGCGGTTCACCGCGCAGCGCTACCGTTTTCCGGGCGTGGACATCAAGGCACGGTTGTTTCGCAACTACCCGCTGGGTGACGTGGCCAGCCATGCCATCGGCTACATCGGCCGCATCAACCAGACGGAGAAGGCGCGCATCCAGGACTCCGAAGACGAGGCCAACTACAGGGGCACCGAATACATCGGCAAGCTGGGCATCGAGCAGAGCTTCGAGTCGGCCCTGCACGGCGCCACCGGGGTCGAGCAGATGGAAACTTCGGCCGGGGGGCGGGCGGTGCGCAAGCTCTCCAGCCACGCGGCCACGCCCGGCGACAGTGTGATGCTGTCGATCGACATCAAGCTGCAAAAGCTCATTGAAGACATGTACGGCAACCGCCGGGGCGCGTTGGTGGCCATCGACCCGCGCAACGGCGAGATCCTGGCGCTGGTGAGCAAGCCCACGTTCGATCCCAATCTGTTCGTCGAAGGCATCGACGTGGAGAACTGGACCGCGCTCAACGAATCCATCGACAAGCCCCTGCTCAACCGCGCCATGCGCGGCACCTACCCGCCGGGCTCCACCTACAAGCCTTTCATGGCGCTGGCCGCGCTGCAGCTGGGCAAGCGCTCGCCCAGCATGGTGGTCAACGACCCGGGCTTTTATACCTTCGGCGGCCACACCTTCCGCAGCCACGAGGGCGGGCTGGGCGGGGTGGACATGCACCGCGCCATCCAGCAGTCGAGCAACACGTATTTCTATTCGCTGGCGGTGGAGATGGGTGTCGATGCCATCCATGACTTCATGAAGCCGCTGGGCTTTGGACAGTCCACGGGCATCGACCTCAATGGCGAAGTGCGCGGCACCTTGCCCAGCACCGAGTGGAAGCGCAATGCCTACAAGCGCCCCGAGATGAAGCGCTGGTTCCCCGGCGAAACCGTGTCGCTGGGCATTGGCCAGGGCTACAACAACTTCACGATGCTGCAGCTGGCGCTGGCGCAGGCCACGCTGGCCAATGGCGGTATTCGCTACCGGCCGCACATGGCCAAGGCGGTGAAAAACGCGGTCACGGGCGTCGTCACCGAGATCAGCCAGCCGCCGGGAGTGGATCTGGGTTTTTTGCCGAAGAACGTGGACATCGTGCGCAACGCCATGGTGGCGGTGAACAAGGGCGGCACCGGCACGCGCGTGTTTGCCGGGGCGCCCTACACCTCGGGCGGCAAGACCGGCACAGCCCAGGCGGTGACGATGGGCCAGAACGTCAAATACAACGCCAAGGCGCTGGAAGAACACCAGCGTGACCACTCGCTGTTTGCCGCCTTTGCTCCTGCCGAAAACCCCACCATCGTGATTGCGGCCATCGTGGAAAACGCCGGTTTCGGCGCTGCGCACGCCGCCCCCATCGCGCGCCGGGTGTTTGACTACTGGCTGCTGGGCGACTATCCCAACGAGGAAGACATGGCGGCTGTGCAAAAAGGCCTGGCCTCGGCCCCGATCGGCAAGCCCCGCAAAGCGGTTGATGTGCCGCTGATTGCGCCATAGTTTGCTATATAAATAATAGCTGTTTGCGCTTTGTGAATAAGCGCTGGAGCCCGTTTTGGCTTGAAATGGCCGCGTCCGTGGTGCCCGTGCCACCTGTGGAACAGGCTCCGCCAGACCATGGGTGGCGTTCCCCTGAGAGGAAGGCGCGGAGCGGCTCGGAGGGCGTACCGCGCCTCTCAGGCCCGTTGCGTCCGGCCTGCGCGCGCAGCAGGCTGGATCTGGCTGAACACCAGCGCTGCCACGATGAGCGCGGCGCCACCGAGCCCCGCCCAGCCCAGCCTTTCCCCGAGCAGCACCCAGGCTGTGAGGGCCGCGAACACCGGCTCCAGCCCGAACACGATGGCGCTGCGCATGGCGTCCACGCGCTGCTGGCCCCAGGCCTGCAGCGTCACCACCACTACGCTGGCCAGCAGGCCCAGGTACAGCAGCGCCAGCAACGCATCCAGAGGCAGGTCGGCCACGGACCGTAGCCAGCCCATGCCCTCGCCCTGCGCAAGCAGCAGCGCGGTGGACGCCAGCGCCATAACCGTGGCCTGCGCGGCGGCCATGCGGGTGGCCCGCAGCGGCTGCGCGGCCGTGCGGCGTGCGCACTCTTCCAGCGCCAGGATGTACAGCGCGTAGAACACGGTGCTGGCCAGCGTCAGCGTATCGCCCAGGTTCCAGGGCTCGTTTTCGTGGAACATCAGCGCCATGCCCGCCAGCGCCATCACGCAGGCACCCCAGAGTCGCCAGCCATAGCGCCGTCCCAGGAAGGCCATGGCGATCAGCGGCACCACCAGCACGTTCAGGCCGGTGACAAACGCATTGCGGTTGCTGCTGGTGCGCGCGAGGCCCTCGATCTGCAGCCAGAACGCCAGGAACAGCAGCAACCCCAGCGCGCAGCCCCAGCGCCGCTCGTGGCGCAGCATGCCGCGCCACAACGGCGCCAGCACCAGCAGCGCGATCACGAACCGCAGCCAGATGATCTGCAGCGCGTCCAGGTGTGCTGAGAGCAGTTTCATGGCCGGGAAGGTGGTGCCCCACACCACGGTCACAGCCAACAGGGCCATCAGGCCCCAGCGTTCAGTACGCATCGGAAGAATTCCCCAAAACCAAAAGAAAAAAAGGGCCGCCGGTTGCCCGGCGGCCTCTGCTTTGCAGTGCAGTCCGGTGAGGACGCGGCTCAGTGGCTGACCTGGCCCAGGAACGCGCGGATGCGGTCATTGGCCGGGTTGCTGAAGAACTCCTGCGGCGGCGCATCGTGCGCAATGCGGCCTTGATCGAAGAACATCACGCGGTCGGCCACCTCGCGCGCAAAGCCCATTTCGTGGGTGACCACAATCATGGTCATGCCGCCACGCGCGAGGCCTCGCATCACGTCCAGCACTTCCTTGACCATCTCGGGGTCGAGTGCCGATGTGGGCTCGTCAAACAGCATCACCTTGGGTTGCATGGCCAGCGCCCGCGCAATGGCCACCCGCTGCTGCTGCCCGCCCGACAGCTGCCACGGGTACTTGTGTGCGTGGTCCTGCATGCCCACGCGGCGCAGCAGCTGCATGGCTTCGTCGTTGGCCTGGGTGCGCGGGGTGCGGCGAATGCGGCGGGGCGCCAGCGTCACGTTGTCCAGCACGCTCATGTGGCCGAACAGGTTGAACTGCTGGAACACCATGCCTACTTCGCAGCGCTGGCGCTGCAGGGTGGTGAGGTCGTCGCAGACGTCCACGCCGTCGATGGTGATGCGCCCGCTGTCGTGGGGTTCCAGCCGGTTGATGGCACGCAGCAGGGTGCTCTTGCCCGAGCCCGAGGCGCCGATGATCACCGTTACCTCGCCGGTGTGGAACACGGTGGAGACGTCCTTGAGCACCTGGTGTGCACCAAACGACTTGCACACCCGCTCGGCCACGATGTAGGGCTTGGGCTGGTTGGTCGTTGCGGTCATCGGTTGCGCCCTTCCACGTCAAAGCGGTATTCGACGGCGTTGGAGACTTGCGTGACCAGCGTGGTCAGCAGCAGGTAGGTGATGGCCACCGTGGTCAGCGTGGCAATGGGCTGGAACGTGGCCGACTGGATGCGGTTGCCCACATTGGTCAGCTCCACCACGCCGATGGCGTAGGCCAGTGACGAGTCCTTGAGCAGTGCCACAAAGTTGCTCACCAGCGGCGGCAGCGAGATCTTGAACGCCTGCGGAAACACCACGTCCAGGAACACGTGCATGCGGCCCAGGCCCAGCGCCTTGGCGGCCTCGGTCTGACCGCGGGGCACGGCCAGCAGGCCGGCGCGCAGGGCTTCGGCGTTGTAGGCGCCCACATTCAGCCCCAGGGCCACGACGGCGGCGGCAAAGTCGGGCAGGTTCAGCCCCGGCACCAGCACGGGCAGGGCAAAGTACACAAACAGGATCTGCACCAAGAGCGGCGTGCCGCGAATAGCCCAGATGTACACGCCGGCAATCCAGCGCACGGCCGTCCAGCGGGCGGTGCGGGCCAGCGCCGCCGCCGTGCCCAGCACCAGGCCCACGGCACCACTGACCAGCGTGAGCCACAGCGTGGTGCGCGCGCCTTCGGAAAACGCCTGGGCGTTGGGGCCGATGGGGTCGGGAAAGAACGAAAGCAACTGGCCCAGCAACGAGAGGGCCAGAACCATCAGCACCAGTGCAGCGACCAGCGTGGCATTGCTGCGCTGCTGTCGGGACCAGCCTTGTGGCCAAAGAGCGAGAAGCATGGATCGGACGACCGGAAGGTCTTGGTTGGAAATCGGGTCGGCGGCAGGACCATGGTGACGCCGTCAAAAACAGCAAAGGGTGCGCAACGGGCCAGGCCCAGCGCACCCCGTAGCGTGTTTTTATATCAGTTGCAGCGCACGTCTTCGTTGAAATACTTCTTGGAGACGGCGGCGTAGCTGCCATCGGCCAGCACTTCGGCAAACGCCTTGTTCCAGGCATCGGCCAGGCCGGTGTTGCCCTTGGCCATGGCGGGGGCGATGCGTTCGATGAACAGCATGTCGCCGAGCTTGAACCCGGCCTTGGCGTTCTTGGCGGCGGCTTCCTTGGCCACGAACTTGTCGCTCACCCAGGCGTCGACGCGTTTGGAGATCAGGGCGCGCTGGGCGTCGGTGTCCTGCGGGAAGTTCTTCACCTCCTTCACCCCGGTGAGCTTCTGCACGTTTTCCAGGTAGCTGGTGCCGGTCTGCACTGCCACCACCTTGCCGGTCAGGTCCTTGGCGTTGCGGATTTTTGCGTCCATGGCCACGATGATGCCGCCCGAGCAGTAGTGGGGGTTGGCAAACGTGACGGCCTTGGAGCGTTCTTCGGTCACGCCGTGCGAGGCAATGACAGCGTCCCAGCGGCTTTGGCCCAGGCCGGTCAGCAGTGCGTCAAAGCCCAGCGTCTTCCATTCGAGCTTCAGGCCCATCTTCTTGACCACCAGCTCTGCCACTTCCACCTCGAAACCCGTCAGCTTGGTGCCTTCGAAGAAGTTGAACGGGGCAAACTGGCCTTCGGTGGCCACGATGATCTTGCCGTCCTTCTTGATTTCGTCCAGCGTGCGGGCCTGGACGGCGAGGGCAGCGCACAGCGCCACGGCGGTGACAACGGCAGACTTGAAAAACTTCATGGCAGGTTCCTGTGGGGGTGGTTCAGGTACAAAAAATCCGGCATGCGGGTAGGCAAGCCGGAGCGGGTGAATGCAGGCATCGCCAACAGCGATGGGCCTCGTCATCAAACGGAAATGCGCAGAAATTATAGGACGGGCGTTCACATTCGGGCCATGCAGGGCAACCCCGATGACCTCGGGGCGCCCTGGTGGTAGGCCAGCTCAGCTTAGCAAGCATGATGCCATCCGGGGGCACGAGCCCCTTCGGGCCTCGGCTAGCGCAGGAACGCGTCGTAACCCGTCTTGAGGATCAGCGTGCTCACCACCACGATGAAGATGCCACGCACAAAACCCGTGCCGTGCTTGAGCGCCAGGTGCGTGCCCAGCAGGCTGCCCACCACATTGGCGATGGCCAGCGTCACCGCAAAGTGCCACCACACATGGCCCTTGGCGGCAAACAGCGCGATGGCGGCGATGTTGGTGGCGCAATTGAGCAGCTTGGCCGAGGCCGAGGCGTTCAGGAAGTCATAGCCCAGCAGCCGCACAAACAGAAAAACGAAGAAACTGCCGGTGCCCGGGCCGAAGAAGCCGTCATAAAAGCCGATGACCACGCCGATCAGGCAGGCCGCCAGCACTTCGGCCCTGCCCGCAAAGCGGGGTGTGTGGTGCCGCCCCAACTCTTTCTTGGCCAGCGTGTAGACCAGCACCCCCAGCAGCACCAGGGGCAGCAGCTTGCGCAGGAAGTCGGCCGACATCACGGTCACGGCCCAGGCGCCTGCAAACGACCCCGCAAAACCGGCCGCTGCCGCGGGCAGCATGGCCGACCAGCGAACCTGCACCTTGCGGCTGTACTGCCAGGTGGCCATGGCCGTGCCCCACACCGAGGCCGCCTTGTTGGTGCCCAGCAGCGTGGCAGGGGGCGCCCCGGGGAAAGCCGCAAACAGGGCCGGCACCATCACCAGCCCGCCACCCCCCACGATGGCATCCACGAAGCCTGCAAGCAGCGAGGCAAAGGTAATAAAAATCCATTCCATCGCAGGATTTTCGCAGCTTGCCTGCTATGGATTCAGGACTCCTCGGGGCACTGGCGAAAGGGAGGCCAGCGTAGAACAGGCAAGAAAAAGGCGCTGGGATCGCCAGCGCCTGGAAAAAAACGCACCTCGTTGGGTGCTTGAAATTTGTTTATTGGTAGAAAGAGTGTCTCCTCGGGCCCCTCGCTTGGCACACCGAAGCGCGCTTTCGAGTGCCGCAACTGTAGCGACTGCACTCCGCTGGTGCATTGGGGGTTTCCCGCCCCCGTTGTGGGGCAGTGATCGGGTTTCCAGGGGCGGAATCGGGGTGTTGGGGTTGGCACGGCTCGTGCAATCGCGCTTGTAACAATTTGCGAAAGGGAGCCGCCATGCGGGGAGTCAACCACCGGTTCGTTGGGGTAGGGTCGCTGTGTCTGGGCCTGTGCGCGAGTGCGCTGGCGCAGACGGCGCCAGAGGTGGCGGCGGGAGCGGTGCCTTCCTTGTCCCTCACACGTCCCGGGCTGGTGGCGCAGTCCACGATCAGCGCGGCAGATACCGCGTGGATGATGACCTCCACAGCGCTGGTGCTGCTGATGACGCTGCCGGGCATTGCCCTGTTCTACGCAGGCATGGTGCGCAAGAAGAACGTGCTCAACACCATGGCCAGCGTGGTGGCCATTGCCGCGCTGGTCAGCCTGCTGTGGTTTGGGGCGGGTTACTCGCTGGCCTTCACCCCGGGCAGCCCCTGGCTGGGGGGATGGGACCGCATCGGCTTTGCGGGCCTGGACTTTCAGCTCGCTGGCGGCAAGCTGGCCGTAAGCCATGTGGCGCCGCACATCCCCGAGTCGGTGTACGCCATGTTCCAGCTCACGTTTGCCATCATCACCGCCGCGCTGCTGGTGGGGGCGTTTGTCGAGCGCATGCGGTTTTCCGCCATGCTGATCTTCATCAGCCTGTGGACCCTGCTGGTCTACGCCCCGGTGGCGCACTGGGTGTGGGAGCCAGGGGGCTGGCTGGCCCAGATGGGTGCGCTGGACTTTGCCGGAGGCTCGGTGGTGCACGTGAATGCGGGTGTGGCCGGGCTGGTGTGCGCGTGGTTCCTGGGGCGGCGCACGGGCTATGGGCGCGAGGCGTTCGAGCCCTACAACCTGGGGCTGACCATGGCGGGCGCGGGCTTGTTGTGGGTGGGCTGGTTCGGCTTCAACGCAGGCTCTGCCGTGGCCGCCGACGGCCGTGCGGGGCTGGCGATGGCGGTGACGCACCTGGCCGCAGCGGCGGGTGCCTTGTCGTGGATGCTGGGCGAGTGGGTGGTGCGCGGGCGGCCATCCCTGCTGGGACTTTGCTCTGGCCTGGTGGCGGGCCTGGTGGCCATTACGCCTGCTGCGGGTTTTGTCACGCTGCGCTCGGCAGTGGTGATTGGCGTGGTGGCGGGTTTGGCCTGCTACTGGGGCGCCACGGGGCTCAAGCGCTTGCTGCGCGCCGACGATTCCCTGGACGTGTTTGGGGTGCATGGCATCGGCGGCATCGTGGGCTCGCTGCTCACAGGCATGCTGGCCAGCCGCACCGTGGGGGGTGTGCCAGGCAGCTTGCTCACCCAGGCCATTGGCGTGGGCGCTGTGATGGCCTACAGCCTCGTCGCAACCGCCGTGCTGTTGTGGATCACCAACCTGGCTGTGGGCCTGCGGGTGGATGAGCAGAGCGAGCAGACCGGGCTCGACATTGCCCAGCACCGTGAGCGCCTGGGGAGTTAATGAAGTCCACCTCCCTGATGCCCTGCGGTCCGTCCCCCCGCTCTCGCATTGCTGCGCAATGCGGGCAAGGGGACGCAGCCAGCGCGGCTGCCCGCGCTTGGGCCGCGCCGGTTTCATACGCTGCGGGTGGTGCGCAGCGCCATGGATGACTGAAATGCCATAAGGAGCCGACCATGCCCGATTCCGAAAAGCTTGCCATTGCCGCCCATTTGCATGTGCTGCTGCGCCGCAAGACGGGGCGCGTGACCGACACCGAATGGATGGCTTCCAACGTTGAATATGCGCTGGAGATCGTGCGGTTCGCACGCCAACGTGCCCAGGAGGACAACGTTCCGGAGCTGGTCGAGTGGGCCGACCGCCTCGATCTCGCCATCCATGCCGCCCCACCTGCTGCGCCGCGGCGACCCTTGCTGGATGTGGCCACGCAGGCGGTGCGCCAGCGCATGGCGCCGCCGCCGCCAGAGCCTGCGCCGGAGGTTCCCCGTTATGTGGGAGGGATTCGCTGACCACGCTGCGGCCGGGTGGCCGTTGCGCGGGCGGTGTCAGTGCGCTGCCGTGCCTTGCACGAACAGGCCCGCCGTGGGCAGCAGCCCGGCCAGCTTGTCATCGCCATAGGTGCGCAGCACCTGCGCAATCACGACCTGGTAGCCGTTGAGCCACTGCGCTTGCGCCGCCTTGGCCTTCAGGTGGGCGGGGTGCTGCATCAATGCCTGCAGCGCTTCGAGCGACTGCCAGTAGTAGACGTTGGACACGAGGCCCTTGCCCATGTCCTCCCACGATTCCTCGCCTAGGTAGCCGTCGATGGAGCGGGCGGCGGTCGCAATCGCCTCGTCCAGGCGGTGGAAGGCGTCGTCGAACTGTTTGGTGGCAAAGATGAAGGTGGAGGAGTACATGGGCGCGATGGTATCCGCGCTCATGCCGCGCGCCGCGCCTGGATGATCCACTCCGCCGCCTTCTCGGCCAGCATCAGTGTGGGCGAGTTGGTGTTGCCGCTGGTGATGGTGGGCATAGCCCCCGCATCCACCACGCGCAGGCCTGCAATGCCACGCACGCGCAGTTGGGAGTCCAGCACCGCCATCGGGTCGTCATCCCGCCCCATCTTCGTCGTGCCCACGGGGTGGAAGATCGTGGTGGCAATGTCACCGGCCAGGCGCGCGAGGTCCTCGTCGCTTTCAAACTGCACGCCGGGCTTCCACTCCTCGGGCTGGTACCTGGCCAGCGCGGGCTGGGCCACGATGCGGCGCGTGACACGCAGGCTGTCGGCGGCCACCTGGCGGTCTTCGGTGGTGCTGAGGTAGTTGGGGGCGATGGCCGGTGCGGCCTTGAAGTCGGCGTTCTTGATGTTCACCGTGCCCCGGCTTGTGGGGTTGAGGTTGCACACGCTGGCCGTGAAGGCCGGAAAGCTGTGCAGCGGCTCGCCAAAAGCGTCGAGCGACAGTGGCTGCACGTGGTACTCGATGTTCGGGTAGGGCTGGTCGGCGCTGCTGCGCGTGAAGGCCCCCAGCTGCGAGGGCGCCATGCTCATGGGGCCACTGCGTTTGGTCGCGTATTCGAGCCCGATCTTGGCCTTGCCCCAGAGCGAGCTGGCCATGGTGTTGAGCGTGGCCACGCCGTTGACCTTGAACACCGCGCGGATCTGCAGATGGTCCTGCAAATTGGCGCCCACGCCGGGCAGGTCGTGCACCACGTCGATGCCGTGCTGGCGCAGCAGCGCGGCCGGGCCGATGCCCGAGAGCTGCAGCAGCTGCGGTGAGTTGACCGCGCCTGCGCTCAGGATGACCTCGCCCGTTGCGCGGGCCGTGACCATCTCGGTGCCGTCCCACACCTGCACGCCGGTGCAGCGCTTGCTGCCGTCGGGCTGCGTCTCGACGATGAGCTTGACGGCCTGCGCGCTGGTCCACATCTCGAAGTTGGGGCGGCCGTAGCAGGTGGGCCGCAGGAAGGCCTTGGCGGTGTTCCAGCGCCAGCCGCTTTTCTGGTTGACCTCAAAATAGCCCACGCCTTCGTTGCTGCCGCCGTTGAAGTCGTCGGTGGCCGGGATGCCCGCCTGCTGCGCGGCCTGGGCAAAGGCGTCGAGCACATCCCAGCGCAGGCGTTGTTTTTCCACGCGCCACTCGCCGGTGCTGCCGGTGGCCTTGTTGCCATGCAGGCGCTTGAAGTTTTCATTCACGCCGCCGGGCTGGTCCAGGCGCCAGTGGTCCTCATGGCGGCGGAAGTAGGGCAGGGCGTTGTCCCAGCGCCAGCTGGCGTCGCCGGTCAGTTCGGCCCACTGGTCGTAGTCGCGCGCCTGGCCGCGCATGTAGATCATGCCGTTGATGCTGCTGCAGCCGCCCAGCGTCTTGCCGCGCGGGTAGCGCAGGGTGCGGCCGTTCAGGCCCGCATCGGGTTCGGTGTTGTAGAGCCAGTCGGTGCGCGGGTTGCCGATGCAGTACAGGTAGCCCACGGGGATGTGGATCCAGTGGTAGTCGTCCTTGCGGCCGGCCTCGATGAGGAGCACGCGGTGGCGGCCGTCGGCGCTCAGGCGGTTGCTCAGCAGGGCGCCGGCGGTGCCGCCGCCGATGATGATGGTGTCAAACGTGGTGTGGTCGCTCATGGGCAGGGGCGGTGGCAGTGTGAGGAAGGAGACGGAGGGCCATTGTGCGGACGGCGCCGGGTGTGTCGAGAGGGTCAGTGCCTATTGCTATTAAATATATAGCTATCAGTGTTTGGTGGTAAAGCGCTGGCGGCCTGTTTGATATTAATTTCACGCATTCCTGGCCCGCCTGTGCTTGGCGCACGGCCCTGGGGGTCCTCTGCACGAATCGCCGCGCCGTGTGCATCTGCGGTCTCGGGTGGTCTGCGGCGTTGCAAAACCTCGCAATAGCTACGGCTATTGCGAGGTTTTGCGCCTTGCAGTCCATCCCGATCCGCAGCGCACACTTTCCGCTCGATTCGTGCAGAGGATCCCTGGCGGGCATCAATCCTACGTGCCGCCTGCGTCCGGCTCCGCTACCATGCACGCTCCCTTTCATTCTTGGCAGCCCGCGCTGCCCAGTTCATGACCGACCCCGCTCCTCGCATTGTTCGCGCCGACACGCCCCAGGGGCCTTGTGCGCAGCTGCACGGGCGCTGGGGCGCGGCGGAGCTGGGAACCGGGGCACAGTGGCAGGCCGTGTCGGGTCAGCTACGCAGCCACCCGGCCGCGCCCACGCTGGGCTGGGACCTGATGCAGCTGCAGTGGCTGGACCACGTGGGCGCACAGTTGCTGTGGAACCACTGGCAGCATGCCTGGCCCGAGCGCCTGGCTTGCACCGACGCCCAGCGCGACATGCTGGCGCGCGTGGCGCAGTTCACCTGCACCGCGCCGCCGCCCGAGCCCTGGCGGCTGGGTGAGCAGGTGGACCACCTGGGGGTGCTGGTGCTGCACGGCGTGGACCATGCCCGCCACATGCTCGAAATGGTGGGCCGACTGGTGCTGGACCTGGGCCGCCTGGCGCGCGCGCCGCGCAAGGGGCCGTGGCGCGACGTATCGGGCCACCTGTACCGCATGGGGGCCACGGCCCTGCCCATCACGGCGCTGGTGGGTTTTCTCATCGGTGTGGTGCTGGCCTACCTGATGAGCCTGCAGCTGCGGCAGTTCGGCGCCGAGTCGTTCATCGTCAACATCCTGGGTATCTCGCTCATCCGCGAGCTGGGGCCGATGCTGGCCGCCATCCTGGTGGCGGGGCGCTCCGGCTCGTCGATCACGGCGCAGATCGGCGTGATGCGCGTGACGGAAGAGCTCGATGCCATGCGCGTCATGGGCATTCCCCACGGCTTTCGGCTGGTGATGCCGCGCACCATTGCGCTGGCACTGGCCATGCCGCTCATCAGCGTGTGGACCACGCTGGCAGCGCTGGCGGGTGGGATGCTGGCGGCCGACGTGGCCATGGACATCTCGCCCGGCTACTTCGTGCAGGCCCTGCCCGCCGCCGTCAAGATCGGCAACCTGGGCCTGGCCATGGCCAAGTCGGTGGTGTTTGGCGCGTTCATCGCGCTCATCGGCTGCCACTGGGGCCTGCGCGTGAAGCCCAACACCCAGAGCCTGGGCGAGGGCACCACCGCTTCGGTGGTCACGTCCATCACCATGGTGATCATCGTGGATGCGTTGTTCGCTGTGGCATTTAAAAACATAGGCATATGAGCAGCCACGCACGCACATCATTGCCCGAGCACATCGCCGTGGCGCCCGGCGAGCCGCCCATCGTGGACGTTCAGGGCCTGTGGACGCAGTTTGGCAAGGGCGATGAAACCTTCACCGTGCACCAGGACCTGAACTTCACCGTGCAGCGCGGTGAGATGCTGTCGCTGGTGGGGGGCTCGGGCACGGGCAAGACGGTGCTGCTGCGCCAGATCCTGGGCCTGGCCCGGCCTGCGCGGGGGCAGGTCACGGTGCTGGGGCGCCCGGCGTCCGAGATGGGGCGCGAGGGCGCGGCCAGCCGCGTGGGCATGCTGTTCCAGCACGGCGCGCTGTTCTCGGCCTTCAATGTGCTCGACAACGTGGCCTTTGCGCTGCGCGAGCAGGGCACGCTGCCCGACGACCTAGTGCGCGACGCCGCGCTGGTCAAGCTGCAGATGGTGGGCCTTCAGCCCGAGCACGCCACGCGCATGCCGGCGGATCTGTCGGGTGGCATGGTCAAGCGCGTGGCGCTGGCGCGTGCGCTCATCATGGACCCGCCGCTTCTGCTGCTCGACGAACCCACGGCGGGGCTGGACCCCAGCAGCTCCGACGACTTCTGTGCGCTGCTGCGCGAGCTGCGGGCCGCGCTGGGGCTCACGGTGGTCATGGTCACGCACGATCTTGATACGCTGTTTGCGCTGAGCACCCGCGTGGCCGTGCTGGCTGATAAGAAGGTCATCGTCACCGGTCCGCCGCACGAGGTGGCGCATTTCAAGCACCCGTTCATCGAACATTTCTTCCTGGGTGAACGTGGCCAGCGCGCCATGGCCCCGGTGCAATCCGTGGAGCACGCCCTGGCAGCACAGACTGCCGCCGCCGTGCCCACGCCCGACAAGGAACCCAGCTGATGGAAAACAAATCCCACGCCCTCGCCGCAGGCATCTTTGTGCTGGTGGTGGCCGCCATGCTGGCGGGCCTGGCCATCTGGCTCACGCGCGACAGCGCCAACTACGAGCAGTACGAGCTGTCCACCAAGGACGGCGTGAGCGGCCTGCAGCCCCAGGCCGCCGTGCGCTACAAGGGGGTGGCCGTGGGCAAGGTCACGCGCATCGGCTTCGACCCGCAGGTGACGGGCAACGTGCTCATCCGCATTGCCGTCAACGAGCAGGCCCCCATCAGCCCCACCACCTTCGCCGTGCTGGGCTACCAGGGCGTGACGGGCCTGGCCCACGTTCTGCTGGACGATGCCGACCAACCTTACCCCGAGCTGCCCCCGGGCCCCAGCGGCCTGCCGCGCCTGCCCATCAAGCCGTCGCCGTTTGGCAAACTCGCGGAGCAGGCCCCCGCCATCCTCACCCAGGTGGAAGAAGCCACACGGCGCATCAACCAACTGCTGGGCGACACCAACCAGCAAAAACTCACCGAAGCCCTGGGCAACATTGCCCAGGCCGCAGGCAGCGTGAACACGCTGACCCAGCGGCTCGATGCCACCGTGGCCCAGCGCCTGGACCCGGCCCTGGCCGCGCTGCCCCCGCTGGCCAGCGATGCGCGCAAGACCCTGCAGTCCCTGCAGCAGGCCGGCGCCAGCGTGTCGGTGCTGGCGGCCGACGTCAGCAAGACCACGCAGCGCCTGGGGGCCGAGGGCGGCCCCATCGACCAGATCACCATCGGCACGCAGTCCCTCGCCCGCGCGGCCGACCAGTTCAGCACCACCACGCTGCCGCGCCTGAACCGCGCGGCCGACGACACCTCGCGCGCGGCACGCACGCTCAGCCGCACGGCGGGTGGTGTGGCGGACAACCCCCAGCTGTTCATCTACGGCTCGGGCCGCATCCCGCCCGGCCCGGGCGAACCTGGTTTCGCGCCCTGAGAAGGTGTGAACGAACCCACCATGCCCACTCATTCCCCCAAAACACACCCGCTCGTCGTTGCAAATGCTCGCCATAGCCCGCGCTATGGCTGCACTTTGCGCCTGGACCGGCCGCGTTTCGGCGGCCTGCTCGGGCACGCCGGATTCATTCACACCTTCTGAGGAGAAGCGTTGATGAAAAACACTATTAAAAACATAGCTGCTAGCGATTTACCATCAAGCGCTAGAGGTCTATTTGTTTCAGTTTTTGCAGTGGGACTGCTGGGTATCGCCGGCTGCTCGGCGCTGCCCAGCCCACCCTCGCGCCCCGTGCTCTACGACTTTGGCCCCGGCCCGGTCGCCAGGGCTCCCAGCGATCGCCGCGCCCCCCTGCCCCCGTTGGCGCTGGCCGATGTAGAGGCCCCGGGCCTGCCCGAGGGCAGCAACGCCGTGCTTTACCGCCTGGCCTACGCCGACGCCCAGCAGCTGCGCCCCTACAGCCAGGCCCGCTGGAGCCAGCCACCCGCCCAGTTGCTGCAGCAGCGCCTGCGCGAGCAGCTCGGCCAGCGCCGCGCCATCCTCAAGGCCGACGACGGCGCGGCCCAGGCGCGCGACGCCGCCCAGGGCGGCCGCTTGCCAGCCGTGCTGCGCGTGGAGCTGGAAGAGTTCAGCCACCTGTTTGCCAGCGCCTCGGACAGCGCGGGCGTGGTGCGACTGCGTGCCACGGTGGTGGACATGACCCTGGGCGGTGAAGCGCTGCGCGGCCAGCGCGTGTTCACCGTGCGCACCCCGGCGCGCAGTGCGGATGCAGCAGGCGGCGTGGCTGCATTAGCCGATGCATCGACTCAGGTGGCGCAGGAAGTGGCTGATTGGGTGGAGCAGACAGGGCGCTAATCCAGCGCATGGGCTGGGTGCAGCTTGCTGCTACCTTTCAAAGTAAAGCGCGGGCGCCAGATTCCAGTCGCCAGCGCATGTCACCACCCTGAGCGTGCTGATGGACACCGAAGTCCACGCACGGCCCGATTTTGGGTAGCCATAGGCGCAAACACCGTATCTCCGGCTTGCGGAGTTGGCATGGTTGAACAAGGGGGGATCGTAGTAGGTCGGGTCGATGTGCAGTACCAGTGCCGCATCGGTATCTCTTGCGGGCACCCTCAGGTTGTTGGGCAGCTTCTGTTGCTGAGCAGCAGACAGATCGGTTTTCCAGTTGTCCGCAATCCGTTGGGGGAAGGGCTTGTCCACGTACTTGATTTCAAGCACGGCGTCCTCAGTGGTCGTTTCAGATAGAAAGGCGAACCCTTGTGCGCCCATGTCCGGATTGATGACTGTGCATGCGATGAGTGGCTCGGCTTGGCTACTCCAACCTGCGGAAGAGACGTTGAGCATGGCGCTTTCCGAGAACAGAGGAATGACGCAACTCGCCGATGTCGCACCGGTCGTCTGCGCGATGGAGAGCGCGGTCACTGCAACTAAAAGCCTGGTTTTGAATGCCTTCATTGGATGGTCCCTGCTGGTGATGATTTCTGTAGTGAGTGGCACGTTGTTGTCGCGCCGCAAAGATTAGCCGGTTTCCGTGTTTGTTTTGCCCTCAATCCCCGTCACCACCCGCGCATAGCGCGCAAAGCTCCAGTACGCCCAGGCCCAGTCCAGCAGCACGACCAAGCGGTTGCGAAAGCCGATCAGGAAGTAGACGTGCGCGAACAGCCAGAACAGCCACGCAAAGTAGCCCGAAAACCGCACCGGCCCAGCGGGCGAGGTGAGGTCCACCACGGCGGAGTTGCGGCCGATGGTGGCCAGGTTGCCGTAGTCGCGGTAGCGAAACGGCTGCGTGGCCTGGCCAGCCAGGCGGCGCAGGATGTTGGCGGCCGTGGCGCGCCCCATCTGCTTGGCGCCGGGTGATACACCGGGAACGGGGGTGGGCTCCTGGCCGGGCGCGTGGCTCTTGGCAGCAGCCAGGTCGCCGATGACGCTGATCTCGGGGTGGCCGGGCAGGCTGAGATCCGGCGCTACCACCACGCGGCCCGCCCGGTCGGTGGCGCAACCCGTGGCCCCGGCCAGCTGGCGGCCCAGCGCCGAGGCCGCCACACCGGCCGCCCAGACAATGCATTTGCTCTTGATTTGATAGCTGTTTGCGCTTGTTGGTTGAGCGCTGGATGGCGATTCGACCATCAACCCGTCGCTGTCGATGGCGGTGACGCGGGCGTTCAGGCGCACTTCCACGCCCAGCTTTTCGAGCTGCTCCCTGGCGCGCTGGCTCAGTGCCTCGGGCATGGACTGGAGCACGCGGGGGCCGCCTTCGAGCAGGATGATTTTTGCGCTGGCCGGGTCGATGTGCCGGAACTCACCGGGCAGTGTGTGGCGTGCGATCTCGGCCAGCGTGCCCGCCATCTCCACGCCCGTGGGGCCTGCGCCCACGACCACAAAGTTGAGCCAGTCGGCGCGGCGGGTGGGGTCCGCGTCCTTTTCTGCCGCCTCGAAGGCCAGCAGGATGCGGCGGCGGATCTCGAAGGCATCGTCCAGCGTCTTGAGGCCCGGGGCATGGGGTGCCCAGTCGTCGCGGCCGAAGTAGCTGTGGGTGGCGCCTGCAGCAACGATGAGGTGGTCGTAGGGCAAGGGGGCAGACGGGTGGGGCCCGTCCTTCAAATGCACGGTGCGCGCTGCCACGTCGATGTGCGTGACTTCGCCGAGCAAAGTCGTGACGTTGGGCTGCTGCCGAAACAGGTGCCGGATGGGCGCAGCGATGGCCGGCGCCGACAGCCCGGCCGTGGCCACCTGGTAAAGCAGGGGCTGGAAGAGGTGGTGGTTGGTCTTGTCGATGAGCGTCACATCCAGCGCGGCACCGCGCAGCGCACGGGCGGCTTCGAGGCCGCCAAAGCCGCAGCCGATGATGACAACACGGGGGCGGGGCGAGGGAGCGGAAGAAGTGGTCATGCCCCCATTATTGGGGCTCGCAGCTTCCGGGCAGCCTGTGAAACGGGCGCCCTCCCGGACACGGGCAGCCAAGCAAGGGCCGCCCCGCAGCGCAGCCGCTCAGGGGGGGCTCACATCACGCCATGAAACCCAGGTTGGTCGGGTAGTCGGCCCCGCCAAAGTGGCTCAGGTTGGGCAGCACGCCCGCCAGTTCGCTGTTGCTCACGCCAAACCAGCTGGCCAGCGTGGCCGCGTACTGGTCCACCGAGGTGCTGGGCAGCAGGCGGCCCTGGCCCACATGCCACTGGTCGTTGGCATCGGCAGTGTTGGTGATGCTGACCGGCGGCGCCTTGCCATAGAAGGCCTTGCCCTTGACTGCGCCACCCACCATGAGATGGTGGCTGCCCCAGCCGTGGTCCGAGCCGTCGCCGTTGGAGCTGAGCGTGCGGCCGAAGTCCGAGGCTGTGAACGCCGTCACCTTGTCGGCCACGCCCAGTTCGACCGTGGCGTTGTAGAACGCGGTCATGGCTTCGCTCACGCGCTGCATGAGCGTGGGCTGCTGCGAGATCAGGTTGTCATGCAGGTCGAACCCGCCCAGCGACACCATGAACACCTGCCGTTTGCTGCCCAATGCGGTGCGTGCACCAATGAGGCGGGCGACCATCTTCAGCTGGTCGGCCAGCGAATTGCTGGTGGGGAAGGCCGTGGCCAGCGTGACACCGGCCAGCCCGGAGGTGATGGAAGCCTCGGCGCCCACAGCCCGTGCGGTGACGCGGTTGTACTCGTTCTCCAGCGTCTGGCCGCTGGTTTGCTGGATCAGCGAGGTCAGCGCTGCGCGCACGGCCGTGGAGCCGTAGACATTGCTTTTGACGCCGTTGATCGGGATCGCACCGTTGGTGCTGACCTGGTACTGCAGCGCGGAGTCGCCCGAGAGGAACACCGCATTGCCCGTGACGGAGATGCAGGTGAACAGCGAACTGCCGTTGGAGGACAGCGCCAGGTCGCCGATGTTGCCGCCCCAGCCCACGGTGGAGCCTTCGGGCGAGGACGACTGCCAGACCGATTGCTGGTCGTTGTGCGAGAACAGCTTGGGGGGCAGCGGGTACAGCGCACGGTTGCTGCCGCTGTACTGCGCACGCGTGAGTGGAACCACCAGGGGGCCCACGTTCAGCTGCACGGCTGCCTTGCCGGTGTTGAACAGGTTGGTCAGCCCGGTCATGGCAGGGTGCAGCGCGTACTGGCGCCCACCGGCCAGTGGCGTGGTGGGCGCGAGCAGGGTGGGGGTCAGGGCGGACTTGGCCAGGGCAATGCCCCCCGCCGTCTGTCCGGCACCGCCTCCGCGCGCGGCGCTGTATTTGTTGTAGCTGTCGTCGTCATAGGTAATGACGGTGTTGGCGTAGTCGTTGCCGCCGTACAGGAAGACGCAGACCAGCGCCTTGTAGTCGGTGGCCGTGAAAGCTGCGGCTTCGCCCACGGCGGCGAGATTGAGCGCAAAGGGCAGGGCGGTGCCTGCCATGCCCAGCTGGGCCGAGCGGCGCAGGAAGGCGCGGCGGGAATGGAGGTCGGGTTGGAGGAGATGCATGGCGGCGCGCCTTATTTCTGGATCAGGTATTCGGCCGAGGCCATGACGAGGAAAATCGCGGCCGCCACGCGGTCACGTTTGGCGTTGTCCGTGCTTGCCGCCGTGACGGGGGTCGTCTTGAGGGCGTCTGCGATGAGCTTGACGGTGGCTGCAGACAGCTGGCCAGCCGTCATGAGCAGGTTGATCCGGTCTACCAGCGCATCGGCATCGGCCACGATAGCCAGTTCGTTGGTATAGGCCGCCTTGATGTCGAAGCCGTTGTTGCCGTTGCTGCCGTTGTTGGGCAGGTCTGGCGCGTTTACGAAGATACCGTTGCGGATCACGCCCTGCATGTAGTTGAGGTAACCGCCCACGCTGCTCTCGTTGACCAGCTGGAACTCGGGCGCCACGGCACCGGCCGTGGCCAATGCCGTTGAAGGCGGCACATAGCCCGGCCGGAAGAAGTTGAACACCGACGGTGAGCGCAGCGGGCTCTGCGCCAGGCGCGAGCCGGCCGAGCTGAGGTCGCCGATCTTCCAGCTGCCGTATTGCGACGCGATGCCAAAGGTGCGGCCCCACTGCACAAAGCGCAGCATGGGCTCGCGCAGGCGGCCGAACATGGGGTCCGTGAGCCCGGCGGGCGCGCGGGCTTCGTCGTCGAGCAACACAGCCTTGACCACGGCCCGCAGGTCGCCCCGCACGCCGAGGCCGTTGTTGTTGAAAGCGGCCGCCACACGGCTGATGTAGCCGGGTGACGGGTTGCTGGTGACCAGGCGCTGGATCAGCTGCTTGCCGATGAACGGCCCTACGTTGGGGTGGTTGAAGATGGTGTCCAGCGCCGTTTTGAGCGCCGCCGCACCGGGTGTGCCAGCGGCAACCGTGGTGCCCAGGAAGGTGGCGGCCAGCGTGGAGTGCCGCGACTCGTTGAGTGCCATGGGCAGCCGCGTGAAATGGGTGCTGGGCACGGTGCGCGTGGTACCCGGCACGGTGGTCTGCACGTTTTGCGACTGGTCGTAGTCGTAGCCCGTGAACACGCGTGCCAGGTTGGTGATGTCGCTTTGGGTATAGCTGTCGACCACTTGGCCCGAGCCATCGCGCTTGGCTGTGCCATCCTGGTTCAGCTCTACGAGCCCGATGGACATCAGCTGCAGGATCTCACGGGCATAGTTCTCATCGGGCTGGCGGCCGGTGGAGGGGTTTTCCTTCTGGTTGCCGCGCGTGTTGAGGTAGTAGCCCATCGCGGGGTTGAGGGTCACGTCCTCCAGCAGCTTGCGGAAGTTGCCGAAGGCATTGGCAACCAGCTGGTCCCAGTAGTGGGCGATGGCATGGCTGCGCCAGCTGAAGTCTAGGCCCGAGAGCGATACCACGCAGATCTCGGACAGCGCGAGTGCCACGCGCTTGCGCAAGCCGTCGCTGGATGTCATGAGCTGTTGCCAGATCATGTAGTCGCCCGGGTAGGTGTTGTCGTAGTACGACGTGGCGTTGTCCACCGTGTTGTACCCGCGCTGGTTCAGCCAGTCCCACCCCTTGGTGCCGACGGGCAGGCTGAACTGGTTGTTGATCCAGCTGTCGTAGGTGCTGGCGCGCAGGGTGGCGATTTCGCCGGTGGATGCCGAGAACTGCGCTTGCAGGAGAAACCGCGCCGCTTCCTGGTCGGTGTCGGCCCGTGTGTAGGTGTAGCTTCCAGCTCCCGGGGCTGGCGGTGGGGGCGGCGGCGTCGCAGGCCCTGGAGCGGGTGTGGGGCCGGGTGCTGGTGCAGGCCCTGGGGCGGGCGGCGTGGCGGGTCCTGGTGCGGGGGCTGGGCCAGGCGCAGGTGCCGCTCCAGGGGGGGGCGCGGAGCCCGGTGTTGGCGTCGTGGGCGGGCTCACGGTTTCATCAGCCGCATCACCACCACCACAGGCCGCCAACGCCACGCTGGCCATCAGGGCGGCGAGCGTGGCCTCCCTGGGCAACGGGGCCGGGCGCGGAGCCGGCTTTGTGGTGTCGATTCCCTCTGCGACCTCGGCAGGCGCTGCTGCGCAAGGCTCCTCTTTCAACAGTGTCATGGTGGTTCTGCTAGTTGTTTGTCACGCGAGCAACACCCTGCGTAGAGCCTTCCAACGCATTGCTTGCACGGGCCGTCTGCGTGGGTAGCTCTGCCCTGGGTGCCAAGGCCGGTGAATCAAGTGTATGGATTTGCAACTGGGAGGCACTCGGGCTAAATCGTTATGAATGACTACAAAAGTCACCAAATGCAACTTTTTACCCAATGAGGCTGGTTTCGACTATGGCGTATTCACCCACGGTTTTCTGAGCGGCGATCATGAGCGGCTTGTCTGGCATCGGTGTAGTCCACAGGCCGACGTTCTCTGCCTCTGACTGCCTACGTGTGGCGCGCCGCGGGGTTTCTACAGTGGGCTCATCGCTGACCGGCACCGTTTACCGCCATATCGGTGGCATGGCCGCAGCGAAACAACCGCAAGGAAGAAGACCATGAACGAAGACACCCTCAAGGGCAACTGGAAGCAGTTCAAAGGCAAGATGATTGAACAGTGGGGCAAGCTCACGAACGATGACTTTGACGTCATTGATGGCAAGCGTGAACAGTTCCTGGGCAAGCTGCAGGAGCGCCAGGGCATTGCCCGCGACGCAGCCGAAAAGCAGCTCAAGGAATGGCAAGAACGCCACCCGGACTTCCGCTTCAACGACTGACCGGTTGCCCGGCGCAGGGGCCCGGCCCCTGCCCTGCAGCAACACGGGAAACGACGGCTCCCGCACCCTGGTGCAGACAGCTGCACACCCCTGAATCACCCAATCCCGAGGAGAAACCCATGAAATTCGCACGTACTCTGATCGCATCCGTGGCTGCCGGCCTGCTGGCAACCTCTGCCTTCGCCATGACCGAACCCGAGCACAAGGCCGCCAAGGAGCGCATCTCGGCCGACTACAAGGCCGACAAACAAAAGTGTGATGCCCTGAAGGCGAACGCCAAGGACGTCTGTGTGAAGGAAGCCAAGGGCAAGGAAGATGTGGCCAAGGCAGAACTGGAAGCCCAGTACAAGCCGAGCCCCAAGGCCACCCAGAAGGTGGCAGAAGCCCGCGCTGACGCTGCCTACTCTGTCGCCAAGGAAAAATGCGATGACCTGAAGGGCAATGAAAAGGATGTCTGTGAAAAGGACGCCAAGGCTGCCCAGGTGAAGGCCAAGGAAGATGCCAAGGTTGCCGCAGCGCAGGCCAAGCCTGCTGACAACGCCGCCGAAAAGGGCGCCGCCGTGGCAGAGGCCCGCAAGGATGCCAACGCAGAAAAGAACGACGCCAACTACAAGGCCGCCAAGGAGCGCTGCGATGCGCTGTCGGGTGATGCCAAGTCCAAGTGTGTGGACGACATGAAGCGCATGTACGGCAAGAGCTGATCCGCTGGGGACCTCTCAGTGGCCGGTACTCCCAGCCGCTGGCAGTCTTCACAATGCCCCGCCCTGTGCGGGGCGTTTTTTGTTGTGGGGGCCGGATGGTGCTGAGCGGTTGATGCCGAACTGACCTGCATCAACACGCCCTGGTGGCTGGCGGCCTAAGCTCATGCCCTGTTTTTGTCTCGCTGCAAAGGGATTCCCATGGCACAACTCGAATGGTCGGACGCGCTGGCCCTGGACCTGCCCCTGATGGACGACACCCACCGCGAATTCGTGGACCTGCTGGCCGCCGTGGACCGGGCCGAAGATGCGCAGCTGCTCTCGACCTGGCATGCGCTCGTGGAGCACACCGATCACCATTTTGCGCAGGAGGACGCCTGGATGGCGTCCACCCGTTTTGCCTCGGGCAACTGCCACAGCATGCAGCACCGGGTGGTGCTGCAGGTCATGCGCGAAGGGGTGGTGAGGGCCCAGCAAGGCGACCTGCAAGTGCTGCGTGTGATGGCCAGCGAACTGGCGCTGTGGTTTCCGCAGCACGCCCAGAGCATGGACGCTGCGCTGGCCCTGCACTTGCGCCGTGTGGGCTTTGACCCGGTCTCGGGCGTGGTGCACGCGCCGCACGCGTTGCCGGGCGAACTGATCCAGGGTTGTGGTGGATCGACCTGCTCCGACACCTCGGCCGGTGTTGCCGCCACCGAGCCAGCGGCAATGGCCTGAGAGCGTCAACAGGCTCTTACCCCCGTGCGCAGGCCGCGCCGGTGTGGCATGCTGCCAAGTCTCTAGGCAAGTGGGCGGCATGACCGCTGTGTTTCATGGCCGAAACCTCTTCCCCAGTGGCTCTGTACGACGAGGCCGCAAGTCTCCAAGCCCTGCAGCGCTATGGCATTCTCGACACGCCGATGGAGCCCGCCTACGACGACCTGGCAGGGATTGCGGCCCATGTGTGTGAAGCCCCAGTCGCCCTGATCAGCCTGCTCGACAGCCACCGCCAGTGGTTCAAGGCCTCAGTGGGGCTCCCGCTGCGGGAAACCCCGCTGGACCAGTCCGTGTGCCGCTACGCCGTGCGGCAGCCCGGCGTTTTCATCGTGCCCGACCTGGCGAAGGATGCGCGTTTTGCGCACTTCAGCATCGTGACCCAAGAAAATCCGCTCCGCTTCTATGCCGGGGCGCCGCTGGTCACGCCCGATGGTTATGCCCTGGGCACGCTCTGCGTGCTGGACCACCGGCCGCGCCATCTGTCCCAAAAGGCCCAGGACATGTTGTGTGCGCTGGCGCGCCAGGTGATCCGCCTGCTGGAGCTCAAGCGCGCCAACGACCGCCAGGGCCAGATGCTGGTGGAGTTGGAAGAAGCGCGCCGCCAGATGGCCGTGCTGGCCCATACCGATGTGTTGACCGGCCTGGCCAACCGGCGCTCGTTCACCGCGCGCCTTTTGCAGGAGCAGGCCCTTTTGCGGCGCGACGGCGAACCCGCCTGCCTGCTGATGATGGACATCGACCACTTCAAGCGCGTCAACGACGTGCATGGCCACCATGTGGGCGACCAGGCCCTGCAGCTTTTTGCCACGCTCTGCCGCGATGTGTTCCGCGCGGCCGACATGGTGAGCCGCTGGGGCGGCGAGGAGTTTCTGGCCCTGTTGCCTGCTACCCGGGTGGAGCAGGCCCAGGCGGTGGCGCAGCGTGTGCATGACGCGCTGACCACCCACCCGGTGCCGGGGGTGATGCCGCCCTTGGCGCTGACCGTGAGCATGGGGCTGTCCAACTTCGATCCCCTGCGCCCTCTCGACATCACCCTTCGCGCGCTGGATTCAGCGCTCTACGCAGCCAAGCGCGAAGGCCGCAACCGCACCGTGGTGGTGTAAGTGCAGCGAATTTGCTTTAATTTTGATAGCTGCTAGCGCTTGTCAGTAAAGCGCTAGGGCCATATTCTTTCAATATTTCGACGCTGCTTCAGTGCCCTGCGGTGCGGGGCAGTATCAGCGCAGCCATGCGCCATGAAAGATCCCGCAGGGCCCGGCGCACGGCGGGCGAATCCTGCGCACCCACGGGGTTGGCATCGTTGCGCGGGCAGAACGCAGCCTCCAGGACGTGCTGCTTGGCGCAGACCAGCGCCACCCGGTCTTGCGCCCGCAGGGCCGCCATCAGCTGGTCGCGGTGGCGCTGCACGCGCTGCGCCTCGGCCAGCGTCAGGGTGGGTGGGGGCGCGGCAGCGCCTGCGGCCGGGCCGGTCAGGTGCTGTGCCCAGGACAGGGGCGTGGTGCGCGTTGTCATACAGCGCTCACCGGCGGTGTAGGGGGCGTGGCGGGGCGCGCAGCCGGTGGGGCGGGAGGGCGCACCTCCGGTGGCGCCATCGGGCGGCGGGGCGGCGTGTTGCCCTGCGACAGGCCGTACCAGTTCACCTTGCGCGTCAGCACCATCACAGCGGTCAGTACCAGGAACAGCGCAATGGCACCCACCACCAGGGCCGTCTGCTCCAGCTGCAGCAGCACGTACAGCAGGCCATACAGCACCGCGATGCCCCCGCCCAGCGGGATGCCCCGTGCCAGGCCACCCAGCATGTGGCTGGCGTAGTAGGCGAGCAGCAGCACACAGGCGCTGGCGGCCACGGCGTACGAGATGCCAAACGGCAGGTGCTCCGACAGGCTCACCAGCAGCAGGAAGAAGCTGCACAGCGCGCTGCCCACCAACAGGTACTGCACCGGGTGCACGCGCAGCTTCTTCATCAGCTCGAACAGGCCCACGGCCACGAAGGTGAGGGCAATGAACAGCACGCCATATTTGGTCGCGCGGTCCGACAGGGAATAGGGGTTCACCGGGTCGATGAAAGCCACGCTGAAGCTGTCGGCGCAGTCGCCGGGGGTGGTGCCACCGGGCACGTAGTCGCTGTGGCTGCCGTCGTCTGTGCCGCCCAGGCAGATGCGTTTGCCGTTGGCAATGTCGGCCTGCGCCGTGGTGGCCAGAGACGACAGGCGCCACTGTGCCGCGAAACCGGTCTTCTTGACCTCGCGCTCCGACGGCAGAAAGCGGCCCCCAAACGACGGGTGGGGCCAGCTGCTGGTCATCTGCACCTCGGTGTTGCCACCCAGCGGCACGAAGGCCAGGCGTTCGGTGCCCACCAGTTCCAGGTCCAGCGTGGCGGTCAGTCCGTCGGCCTTGCCGCGCACCGATTCTGGCAGTGCCGCATGCAGGCCCCGGCTGTAGGTGGGGTGGAAGGTGCCGGGCTTGAGGGCCAGGGTCTGCGAATCCAGGGTGAACTGCGCGGTGCGGATGCCACGCGCGTCGCCCACGGCCATCATGACGATGGGTGCACCGCAGTGCATGCGCGAGTTTTTCATGCTGCTTTGCGGCACCAGGCTCGCCAGCGAACCCCACTGGGCCGTCACGTGGGCCTTGAGGTTGAAGGTGTTCACCTTGTGCAGGCCGCGCGCACGTTCTTCCATCGCGGCGCCGGTGCTGAGCTTGAGCTGCTCGGGCATGGCGGTCAGCAGGAACTCGCGGCGCTGCTCCACCATGCGGCGCTCATCGCCCTTGCCGGTCTCTACCTCCCAGCTCTCCACACAGGCGCTGTGGATCATCGGGCCCATCAGCGTCTGCGGTCCGGCCAGGCTTTCGGCCACGCTCTGGGCGGTGATGCTGCGGTAGCGCAACCGGTCGCGCACCACGTCTTCGATCATGCCGAGGCCAAAGAGCAGCAGCACGGTGATGGCGGCCAGCGCGGCCAGTTTGGTGAACAAGGGGTGTTTGAGCAAGAGATCCTCCACAAATGATGTTGTGGAGGCAGTGTTGTGGCCCGGTGTGAGGGCGCTATGAAGTTTGTGAGGCCAGTGTGAAGTCGGGCGTTGTGTCGGCATGACCTGTCAGGTCATCGACGGCCGAACTCCTTGCACCTACAAACGGCACATGGCTAAAAGAAACACGTTTAGGGGGGCGGCATGCGCTATGGGGTTCCGGTGATTCTGGTCTTGGTGGCAGTGGTCCATGCCCTGCCGCTGGTGGGCGTGCTCGGGGCGGGCAAGCTGGCGCAGCTGTACGGCACCCCGGTGCAGGATGCAGGCGTGGAGCTGCTGTTGCGGCACCGGGCCGTGCTTTTCGGGCTGCTGGCCGCCTTCATGGGCTATGCAGCCCTGCGCCCCGATCTGCATCGGCTGGGCCTGGTGGCGGGGCTGGTGAGCGTGGTGTCGTTTCTGCTGCTGTCGTGGCTGCAGCGGGGCAGCGCGCTCAGCGCCCCGCTGGTGACGGTCGTGCGGGTGGATGGGGTTGCACTGGCCTTGCTGGTGGTGGGGCTCGCTCTACACCTGCGCCGCTCGCATTAACTGGCGGGAAACTCCAGCGCCACTTGCAACCCAGGCCCGGTATTGCGCACCACCATCTGCCCCCCGTGCAGCGCCATCACGCGCTTGACGATGGCCAGCCCCAGGCCCGATCCACTGCGCTCGCCGCCTGGCCGCGCGGTGGTGAAGAAGCGTTCGCCCAGGCGGGGCAGGGCGTAGTCGGGCACGCCGGGGCCGCTGTCCCGCACGGCCACGGTGGCGCCGTCCAGCTCCACCTGCACCGTGCTGCCTGCTGGCGCAAAGTCGATGGCGTTGTCCAGCAGATTGGTCAGTGCCATGGTCACGAGCTCGGCCTCCCAGGGGCCGTTGCTGCCCGTACCGGACAGGGCCAGCATGATGCCGCGTTGCGCAGCACGGGCGCGTGTCTGGCCGATGGCGGCCTCGGCGCAGGCCTGCAGGGCCACAGGCGCGCGGCCCTCGGCGTGGTGGCGCTGCTCCAGTTTGGACAGCTCCAGCAGTCGGTCGATGATGCGCTGCAGGCGTTCGCTTTGCTGCACCACCTGGGTCGCAAATTCGGCACGGTCGGCGGCGGGCAGCTCGTCCTGCAGCAGCTCGCCCGCGCCCCGGATGGCCGCCACAGGGCTTTTGAGTTCGTGCGTCAGCGCGCGCACGTAGCCCTCGATGTAGTCGCGCCCCTCCAGCCGGGCACGCATGCGGTCCATGGCGCGGGCCAGGTCGCCCAGCTCGCCCGGTACCTCGGGCACGGCCAGGGCCGTGGTGGGCGGGGCGCCGGGGTCATGGCGCTCGCCATCGGCCGGGCCCTGCACGCTCAAGGCGTAGTCGCGCAGACGGCGCACGTTCCATACCATCCACAGCGTCACGGCCACGCCGACGGCGGCCGAGAGCGCCAGTAGCAAAAGGCCGCCCATGAACACCTTGCGCTCGGCGCGGTCGATGAAGCGCTGCACGGTGCGGGTGGGTTTGGCCACCGTCAGCACGCCTGCAATCTGTTCTTTCACGTAGATGGGCGCCGCCACATGCATCACGCCGCTGGTGTCGTCGTCTTCCACATCGCGCGTGGAGCGTGCGCCGTACTCGCCCCGCAGCGTGCGGGCCACGTCGCGCCACTGCGAGTAGTCGGCGCCGATGGCGCGGTTCTCCGAGTCGAACAACACACGCCCCGTGGTGTCGGTCACATAGATGCGGTAGTCCAGTGACTGCTTGGAGAAGCCCCAGATCGCCGCATCGATGGGCCGCGTGGCATAGCGTCGCACATGCTGCGCAAACGGGCTGGTGCTGCTGTTGTCAGCCCCCGCCGCCAACCGCCCGGCGGCCAGGTCTTCGCTGGCCAGCTCGGCCAGGATGTTGGCCGTGTCCACCATCATGTCCTCCATCACCTCGCGCACGCTGGGCTTGATCTCGGCCATGAACACGCGCAGCACAAAAAACGCGGCGATGCCGTTGATCAGGAAGAAGGCGAACAGCAGGCGGATGCCCAGGCGCATGGGGCAGTTCTCTTAAAAAATCTTGACCGGCAAAGCGTCTCAGAAGCGCTGAGTATCGGTATGGAGCAAGACGATGTGGGGGACGGGCAGTGCGTAGCACGCCTGGCGGACATGCTGGTCAGATCGTACAGGCGGTTGAATCGCAAGGTGAATTTGGCCAGGAAGCGCGATGCGGGCTCCCTGTGCGTGATGCTGCGACCCAGTCCTTGCCATCTGGCACGGGATGCACCGTGGGGACGCAAAGCCTGTTGCGCGGCCCACAAAAGTTGCAAACGCGCAACGTTTTCGCTCGAAAACAGATCGTTGCGACCGGGCTGCTCCAGCGATCCCGTGCTACCCGCTGTTACCGCTTGAGACATGTCACCTAGGCTGAACCCGGAGCTGCCCACGGTGTGGCGCGGGCTTCTGCCAATTTCATGCAGCAACAGGAGACAAGTTATGAACAAAATGCGTGCCCTATCAGCGGCCGTGCTTGGGTGCTTTTCGTCGTTTGGCATGGCGCAAAGCGCGGCTGACGGGAGCAGTGTGACGATGTACGGCATCGTCGACGTTGGCATCCACCATGTCACCGGAGCACCCGGCGGCTCTAAGACCAGCCTTACCAGTGGGAACATGCAAGGTTCGCGCCTCGGATTCAAGGGAAATGAAGACCTGGGAGGTGGATACCGCGCCGTCTTCACGCTCGAATCGCGGCTCGAAGCTGACACCGGCGCACTGGGCAACCGCCCCATTTCCCAAGGGCGGCTGCCGGACCGACTCAGCAACGCTGGATTGTTGGGCCTGCCCGCTGCGCTTCAGCCTGCTGTGTCCGCAGTGGCCGCCCAGATCGGTAATTCCGTGGGCGTCAACTTGGGCAACAACTTCTTTGATCGGCAAGTATTCACCGGCCTGATCACCCCGTTCGGTGCCTTCACATTCGGGCGACAGTACACACCGGGCTACTTGGCCAACGCCAACTTTGACGCGATGAAGACCGAGTCCAGCCTGTCACTGGGACAGTTGGTGGCGATTCCGGCTTCGTTCGATATCCGCGTGAGCAACTCACTCCAGTACGGTCTGCAATGGAACGGATTCACCGCCACCGCGATGTACGCAGCCGGGGAAGTCGCAGGTCGGTCGAGCGCGGGGCGGCTGTGGGGTGCCATGGCCATGTACAACGGCAACGGCTATTCGTTCGGCGGCGGTTACAACACACGCAACAACGAACTGGGTGAAAAGTCGCTGACGACCGCTGTCCTCGGCGCGACGCTGGATGTCGGGCCGGGCACCCTGTCGGGCCAATTCAGCGTCATCAAGGACGACCATCCCACCAACCTGTCCGGCATTTCCGCAGTCCTGTCTGCCAACCCTGCCACGGCACCAGTGGCCGGTCTGGTGCAAAACGCCTTCATTCAGGGTTTCCGGCAAGACGCACGCCTGTTCCAGGTTGGCTACCGCATCACCAGCGGCGTGCACGCCGTGACCGTGGCCTACAACAACATGAACGACAAACGCCCGTTCAATGCGGATCGCGCGTCGTATGGGGTGGCTTACACCTATGCACTGTCCAAGCGCACCGACCTGAATGCCGTACTCACACACCTGAACAACAAAAACACGTCGCAAGACATGTTGGGCGGCAACGGATTCCTGGGTGGCGTTGCGGCAGCGCCCGGAAAAGACGTCAATAGCCTGGCACTGTCGATTCGCCACCGTTTCTGAGGGCTTGCAGAGCGGAGGGCATCCGTGTGCTGCGCCGCTCAGGCCCTACACGCTACCCCGCCAGATAGTCCGCCTGTCCAGCCCTCCGGCCCGAGCATTTCTCAGTTTTCGGTGGCATGCGGCCGTGGCCTGCACGCCAGTGCTCGCGCCTGCTGGGGGCGGGATGCCTTGCAAGGGCCCGCTCTACCTATGAGTGCGTGTGATGTCATCGACTCCATCGACGGGGCCAATGGGGTTTTAAAAATCGATGCAATACCCCATGCCCCGGTGCGTGCTGATGTACTCGCGCCCCGGGTCCACCTCGCGCAGCTTGGCGCGCAGGGTCTTGATATGGGTGTCCACCGTGCGGTCGGTGCTCTCGCTGTCGTCGCCCCAGGCAGCGGCCAGCAGCGCGTCGCGCGAATGAATGCGGCCTGCGCCTCGCAACAGGTGGGACAGCAGGCGGTATTCGCGCCGGGTCAGCGGCAGGGCCTGGCCGCGCAGGCTGATGCGCTGGCCCGTCTCGTCGTCGAGGAACAGCGCGGTGGCCGTAGCGGCGGGCGCTGCCGGGTGGCCGTTGCCGTTCCCGTTGCCCGCGCGGCGCAGCAGCGCCTTCACGCGTGCCGCCAACTCGCGCGGGCTGAAGGGCTTGGTGAGGTAGTCGTCCGCGCCCAGCTCCAGGCCCAGCACGCGGTCGATTTCTTCGCCGTGGGCGCTGAGCATCAGCACGGGCAGGGCGGCCGTGGACGCCGCGTTGCGCACGTCGCGCAGCAGGTCCAGCCCGCTGCCGTCGGGCAGGCCCACGTCCAGCACCAGCAGGTCAAAACGGGCGCGCTGCAGTTGCTGGCGCGCATCGTGTACCAGCAGGCTGTGCGTGACGGTAAGGCCATCGCGCTCCAGCGCATAGGCCACGGTGCGGGCGATGGCGGGGTCGTCTTCGAGCAGAAGGAGTTTGGCAGACATGCCTCAATCATCCCCGTTGCTGCGCACCCCGCGCAGACAACGCAACTGGCGCGGCGCCGGCCAGGGACGCCGAGCAAGGGCCGCCCCGCAGTGAGGGCGTCGTCCCCCTTGGGGGAAGGCGCCGCAGGCGACTCAGGGGGTATTCCATGTCAGCGTGCAACGAGGATGGGGAACAATTTACCCAGCCCGTCGGCCATCACCTCTACGGCCAGGGCGGCCAGGATCAGGCCCATCAGCCGGGTCATCACGTTGATGCCGGTCTTGCCCAGCACGCGTGCAATCGGGTCGGCCAGCGCAAAACACACGGCCGTGGCCAGCGCAATCACCACGCCGTAGCCCACCAGCGCCGCGTGCTGCCAGAAGGTCTGTGCGCGGTCGGCATAAATCACCACCGTGGACATGCTGGCTGGGCCGGTGAGCAGCGGGATGGTGAGCGGCACCACGGCAATGCTGCTGCCCGCTGCTGCCTTCTCGGCCCCTTCTTCGTACTCATTGGTGCTGGGCTTGGCCTCAGCGGGCTGGGCGTTGAGCATGTTCATCGCGCTGATGAGCAGCAGCATGCCGCCGCCCACCTGGAAGCTCTGCAGCGAGATGTTGAAGAAGTCGAGGATCTGCAGGCCCAGCAGCGCACAGGCTGCAATCACGCAGAACACGCTGAAGCTGGCCACCTGGATGGTGCGTCGCCGCTGCGGGTACGAAAAGCCCTGCGTGTAGTGGATGAAAAACGGCACGATGGCCAGCGGGTTCACGATGGCCAGCAGGGTGATAAGAGGTTTCAGGTCCATCAGCGTCCTCCAGAGACTTCAAGCAATGACATGGTGGTGTAGGGCGACGCATCCGACATCAGCCATACGATGGCCTCGGCCACTTCTTCGGCCGTGCCGCCGCGTTGCATGGGCACCTGGTGGGCCAGGTCGCGCACGCGGTCGGGCAGACCGCCGCTGGCGTGGATGTCGGTCTCGATCAGGCCCGGGCGCACGGCGTTCACACGGATGCCTTCTGCCGCCACCTCGCGTGCCAGGCCGATGGTGAAGGTGTCGATGGCGCCCTTGGCCGCCGCGTAGTCCACATACTGGTGGGCCGCGCCCAGCCGCGCGGCGGCGCTGGAGACGTTGACGATGCTGCCGCCCGCGCCGCCGTGGCGGGTGCTCATGCGGCGCACGGCCTCGCGGGCGCAGACAAAGCTGCCGATCACGTTGATATCGAACATGCGGCGCAGGCGCGCCACGCTCATTTCGTCCACCCGCTGGGTGGTGTCCACCACGCCCGCGTTGTTCACCAAGGCGGTGATGCGCCCGAGTTGTGTATCCACGGTGGCAAACATGGCCAGCACCTGGGCCTCGTCGGCGACATCGGCCTGCACGGCCAGCGCGGTGCCGCCTGCGGCGCGGATCTGCTGCACCACTGCATCGGCGGCGGCCTGGTTGCCTTGGTAGTTCACCGCCACCGCCCAGCCCTGGCGCGCGGCCAGTTGGGCGGTGGCGGCGCCAATGCCTCGGCTGGCGCCGGTGATTAAGACGATCTTGTCCATGAAATCGGGGTCTCCTGCAAGAATGGCGCATTGGAACAGGTTCTGGGTGCTGCGGGCAGCGGTTTGCAGCAGGCACACCTCCACTCCGGCGCATTTTTATCAAGGAGATTGCAGCATGGGACAGTTTGTCGATCTGACTTCGGGTGACGGTTTTGTATTTCCGGCCTGGGTGGCCCAGCCCGATGCCGCACCGCGTGGCGCCGTGGTGGTGCTGCAGGAAATTTTTGGCGTGAACTCCCACATTCGCGCCGTGGCCGACCGCTTTGCGGCGCGTGGCTACCTGGCGGTGGCGCCTTCGACCTTCCACCGTGTGAAACCCGGCGTGGACCTAGGCTACACCGGCGACGACATGCAGGTGGGCATGGGCCTGAAGGCCGCAGTGGAGGCGTTGCCCGCCCCCGGCGTGATGCCCGACATCCAAGCCGCCATCGACTACGCCGCCGCGCAAAGCGGCCGCAAGGTGGGCATCGTGGGCTTTTGCTGGGGTGGGCTGCTCACCTGGCGCGCGGCCTGCACGCTTACCGGCCTGTCGGCCGCCGTGCCCTATTACGGTGGTGGCATGACCAGCCCTGACGAAGCTGCGCGCCAGCCGCGCGTGCCTGTGCTGGCCCACTTTGGCGAGCGCGATCACTGGATCCCCGTGGACAGCGTGCAGGCCTTTGCCCGCGCGCAGCCGGGAGCCGAGGTGCACATCTACGCAGCCGACCATGGCTTCAACTGCGACCAGCGCGGCAGCTACGACGAGCCTGCGGCCATGACGGCACGCGACCGCACCCTGGCGTTCTTCGACAAGCACCTCGCATGAATTGGAATCCCCCCTGAGTCGCTGCGCGCCTTCCCCCAGGGGGGACGACGCCGTCGCTGCGGGGCGGCCCTTGCTTGGCGTCTCTGGCGGGGGCGCGCCCATTGCAGGCGCCAGGGCGCAGCGATGAACTGCTCAATGTTTGGAGGCCGCCATGGCGAGTTCGACGTATATCCAGGTTTTGAGGCAAATTTGGCCGCTACCGCTTGCCTGTAAATCGATAACAGCTATTGTTTTAATAGCATTTGGATTTCAGGCCCACGCGGCCGACTACACCGGTCCCCTGTTCGATGCGCACCTGCACTACAACGAGGAAGCGTGGGACGGCAAAACCGGCCCCCACCCGCCCGCCGATGTGCTGGCGCGCATGAAGGCCAGCGGCGTGCGCGCCATCGTTGCCAATTCGCGGCCCAACGCGGGTTCGCTCACGCTGGCGGGCCTGCCGCAGACGCGCGAGGCGGGCGTCACCGTCGTGCCCTTTGTGCGGCTGTACCGCAACCGGGCGGACTACACCGGCTGGTTTGCCGACGAGAGCATCTACACCATGGTGCAGACCGAGCTGGCGCGCGGCACGGCGGCCGGGCCCTACCGGGGCATTGGCGAGTTCCACCTGTACGACAGCGCCAATGCCGACGGCCCGGTAGCCAAAAAGCTCATGGTCCTGGCCGAAGAGCGTGACCTGGTGGTGCTGGCCCATGTGGACGATGTGGCCATCGACCTGCTGATGGCCCACACGCCGTCGAAGGGCCAGAAGGCGCGCCTGATCTGGGCACACACCGGCATCGGCGGTGCGCCCGTGGAGCGGGTGGATGCGCTGATGGCGCGCTACCCCGGCCTGGTGGGCGAACTCTCGTACCGCCCGGGCCTGGTCTGCGACGACAACCAGCTGTGCCCCGCCTGGCGTGCGCTGCTGCTCAAGTACCCCACGCGCTTCGTGATCGGCTCGGACACCTGGGTCAACCAGCGCTGGCAGCACTACGAAAGCCTGATGCAGGGCTACCGCCAGTGGCTGGGTGGATTGCCTACCGATGTGGCGCGCAAGGTGGCGTGGGACAACGGGGCGGGGTTGTTCGGCGTCCAGGCGCCGCGCTGATCTTGCGACCCAAGGTCCCAGCCCGATCGCACCCCGTGCTACCGGCTGATGCGCCCGCGTGATGGCCCAGCCTCCGGTGCACGCGGCGGTGGTGGCGGGAACCACAGGGTGAACACCGTCGGATGGCCTGGGGCGCTGCGCACGTAGACCAAGCCTCCATGCAATTCCATGGTGCTTTTTACGATGGCCAGCCCCAGGCCAACGCCGGGTGCTTCTTCGTTGCTCGGACTTTCAACCCGGTATGCGCGTTCAAAAATCCTGGCCTGGTGCTTGAGGGCGATGGGCTCGCCCTCGTTGGAGACCGAAATATGGCAGCCGCCATTCGATGCCACCGATCCTGAGAGCACAACCGTGCTGCCTGGGCGGGCGTGGCGAATGGCATTGGTCAGCAGGTTGCCGGTGGCGCGGGTGAGCAGGGTGTCATCAGCCCAGACGTGGGCGCTCTGGTCTACCTGGAGCGCCAGCTCCAAACCCCGCTCCTGGGCGAGCAGTTCGAAGAAGGCTGCGATGGCCCCCAGCCGTTGCTCCAGCGGGATGAAGGTGGCATGAACGGCGCTTTGCTGGCTCTCGGCGCGCGCGAGGAACAGGATGTTCTCGATCATCCGCCCCATGCGCTCATACGTTGGAACGGCCGACTCGATCACCGCACGGTATTCGTCCGCACTGCGGGGGCGGTCCAGCGTGACCTGCGCGACCATCAGGAGACGGTGGATGGGAGTGCGCAGATCGTGCGCAATGTCGGACGACACACCCGACAGGCGGGTGAAGGAATCCTCCAGCCGGTCGAGCATGTTGTTGAACGCCCGGGCCACGGGTTCCAGCTCGGCAATGTTGTTCTCGGGGGCCAGCCGTTCGTGCAAGGCCTGGGCGCTGATGCGGTTGGCCGTGTTGGCCAGGCGGTGGGCCGAGGACAGGATGAGCTTGGCGGTGCACCATGCGAAGAGGCTCGCGGCCAGCGCGCCGACACCCAGCGTGATGGCAAAAACACGCCATGAGCGCAGGGCAAAGGCATGGCCCCGCGCGTGCAAATCCTCTGCAGGGATATGGACCATGCCTCCGTTGCTGGCGAGCAGCGGCAGGAGGTCGTTGAAATCCTGGCCCAGCAGGTAGATCACCATCCAGAAGCTGGCCGTGATCAACAGCAGGGTGATCAAAGAAATCGCCAGCGCGATCTTCAGGGGCAGAGAGCGCCGCAGGAAAGTCCTCGCCCTAGGCGTTGTTTCGGAGTTCGAGGACATAGCCGACGCCCCTGACGGTGTGAATGAGTTTTTCGGCGAAGGGCTCGTCTATCTTGGCGCGCAGTCGGCGCACCGCCACATCAACCACATTGGTGTCGCTGTCAAAGTGCATGTCCCACACGTTCTGCGCGATCAGGGTGCGCGATACGACCTGGCCGGCATGGCGGGCCAGATAGTCCAGGAGAACAAACTCCTGGGTGGTGAGGTCAATGCGCAGCGCGCCCCGTTTGACGCGCCGGCGCGCGGTATCGACTTCCAGCTCGCCCACGCGCAGCAAGCCCTCTGGTGCGGACATGGGTGCACGGCGGCGCGCGACCACCTGGATGCGTGCCAGCAGCTCGGAAAACGCAAAGGGCTTGACCATGTAGTCGTCGGCACCCAGCAGGAGCCCCTTGACGCGGTCTTCGACCTCGTCGCGGCCCGATATGAAAAACACCGGTGTCTGTTGTTGTGTGCGAATGCCCTGCAGCACATCCCAGCCGCTGGCGCCGGGCAGCCCCACGTCGAGCAGGATGAGGTCGTAATGCCCTGAGGTGGCCAGATGCAGGCCCTCCACACCGTCGAACGCCGTGTCTACAACATGGCCATGCTCGGTCAGGCCTTTTTGCAGGTAAGCGGCGGTTGATCGTTCGTCTTCAATGGAAAGCAAGCGCATGTGACGAGATCCCGGCGGTTTCTCAAGGGACAGAAAAGGTGGAGTGCAGACGGATGGAGGGAAGCTGCGGATTGACTTTGGTGGATTGTTGAAGGTGCGTGTGGATTTGAGAAGCTTGCTGGATCGAAATGCACTGTTGCGAATTCACGAACAGTCGTGAGAGCTTGTGTGCGGTCTCGCGGGAGGATTGGTCTGGAGCGTGACCATGATCCTCGCGGATGCTTCGGGTGCGCCGTTTGCGCTAGGGATCCTCTGCACGAATCGAGCGGCAAGTGGGCGCTGCGGATCGGGATGGGCTGCAAGGCGCAAAACGCAGCAATAGCCGCAGCTATTGCGAGTATTTGCAACGCCGCAGACCGCCCGAGACTGCAGCTGCACACGGCGCGGTGATTTGTGCAGAGGGTCCCTAGCCCTTGCGCAATCAGCGGTTGTGTCTCCTCACCCGATTTCGCGACAACCTTTCGGGCCGTGGTGTTTGCAGCCGGTCTCTGCTTTTGCAGCGGTTTTGCAAGTCCAGGCTATCTATCTATTGCACACCGTGTCTGGCGTACCCATCCCGCCAAACCGCTGTGTGCCTCCCGGGGATCGCCAACAGCCTTTCAGTCCGGAGGGAATGTGGCACCTGTGAAACGGCGTTGTCCCAAACCGAGGGGGGGGCGCATGCGTGTCCCCCGTGGTTGCGCTCTGCGGTCTGTGGGCACGAGGGTGCAGTGCCTACGCTTGCACCATGTCCTGCCAACAAGGCGTGGGACATGACTCCGATTGAACCCACTTAACAAGGATGACCATGAAAAAATTCGCCACATTGGCTGTGCTTGCAGCCATCAGCGCAACCTCTTATGCACAATCGTCTGTCACGCTGTTTGGCGTGGCCGACGTGGCGGTTCAGGTGGGCCGCGGCAGTGAGACGAACCGGACCAGCGTGGGCAGCGGTGGTCTGGCGTCCAACCGCCTCGGTTTCCGAGGTATTGAAGATCTTGGTGGTGGCATGAAGGCTGGCTTCTGGCTGGAAGCCGGGTACAACCTGGACGACGGTACAGGCGTCGGCAACACCTTCAACTTCAACCGTCGCTCGACCATCAGCTTGATGGATGACCTCTGGGGCGAAGTTCGCCTGGGCCGTGATTTCACTGCGACCTACAACAACATCTATGACGCATTCGGCGACAACGGCGTCGGCGCTCTTCTGAAGACGACTTCGCTGGGCAGCAACTACGGCTACGCCATGCAGACGCGTACCAGCAATTCCGTGTCGTACTTCACGCCCAGGAATCTGGGTGGGTTCTTTGGCCAGGTGCAGTACTACCGTGGCGAGGCCGCCAATGGCTCCAATGACGGCAATGGCTATGGGTTGCGCGCTGGCTATGAAAACGGCCCCCTCAATGTGGGCGTGAGCTACGGCTCGGTGTCCAGCCTTGGTGCGTATGGCGACGTGACGAATGCCAACATCGGAGGTTCTTACGATTTCGGTGTGGCCAAGCTGCTGGTTGAAGCTGGGCAGGATGAGTCCAAGGCCCGCGACGAGAAGGCTCGCCACTACATGATCGGTGCGACGGCTCCCGTGGGCAGCGTTGGCCTGGTCCGCGCTTCGTGGTCCCGCGTCAGCGTTCAGGACACCAATGTGCAGGCGAACAAGTTTGCCGTGGGGTACGTGCACAACCTGTCCAAGCGCACTGCCCTGTACACCACCTTTGCGTACCTGAAGAACAAGAACGGTTCTGCGCTTGCACTGAACGGTGCCAAGACCAGTGCAGGTGACAACTCCAAGGGCCTGGACTTCGGCCTGCGCCACACGTTCTAAGACCCCAGGCGGTCTTCCTCTTGCCCATTGCGATGGGCAATTGTCTCCAAGGTAAACGATTGGTCCGCATCCCCCAGGGGATGCGGGCTTTTTTGCATGGGTCGCGGGCAGGCCAAGCGGTTCATTACAGAGATGTCATGTGCGCGCAATCCCGCTGTCAGGCGTGCGTTTCTATTCTTCAAACCTGTCCAAAGCAGGGGGTGTTTGCCAGTTTGCGTGCCAAAAGCCGCTTTGGTGTGCCGCCCCCGCAACACGTTGAAGAGAGCCAAGCATGCGCCGACAAGACATTCAATTGCTGACCCTGGCCCGCCAGGGCGATCCCGCCGCCCGCAGCAAAGCGGGCCGACGTTATTTGGTGGGGGGCGATGGCTTCCCGCGCCATGTGGCCACGGGGATCGAGTACCTCTCACACCCCAGCGTCCGTGAGCTGCCAGAAACCGCGTGTGCCATTGCAGAGAGTTTGCCGCTGCAGGATTTGCTGGACCTGAAACAGGAAGATGCATTGCACAAGGCTGCCGCTGCGGGAAGCCCCTTGGCGCAGTTCAAGCTGGGCGTGTGGATGGCGTTGACGCGCAGCTCCGTCACGGCGGGGCAGTCGTGGCTGGAGACTGCCGCCGCAGCCGGGCACGTCGAGGCCTGCCAGGTCATGGCGGCCGTGGAAGGTGCACGCTCGGACCGCGCCCTGGAGGCGATGGTGGAATCGATCCAATCCAGCGCCGCAGTGGACGTGGTGCAGGTCGCGGTGATCGCTGCGCGCCAGGCGCGTGAAGAAGGGGGACTGGACCAGCTGGTCGATTGCCTGCGGGTGGCGCTGATGGTGGCGCCGCGCTTGACACACGCCCTGTCGGATCTGGTCGTGGCGGCGGTCTTGTGGGCCGAGCGCGAGAAACACTCCTTGCGCGGGCTGGCACCTGACCAGATTGAGGCCAGCCTGGAGCTGGCTGTCGTACGCGGGGATCGGGACGCTGCGTGCCTGCTGGGCCGTGCGCGTTGCGGAATTGACAGCGGCACGCTGGCGCCAGCGCGGCTGGCCACGTCGCTGAACCTGCGCAAAGGCGTGGCCTTGTTGTTGCGCGCTGCGGACGCGGGCCGGGACGATGCATGGCTTGCCTTGTACGCGACGCATGCAGACCACCGCTCGTCGGTATCCAACCCGCAGATGGCCCGCTTCTTCCTGGAGAAAGCGGCCATGGCCGGACAGTCCGAGGCGCAGCGCAAGCTGGGGGCTTTGATACTGCGCGCGTCGAACTCGGTGGTGGAGTCGGAGCAGGCCATTGCGTGGCTGCATGCCGCTGCCAACCAGGGCGATGCGCACGCGCAGCGCCTGTTGGGCTCACTGGTGCTGCCGCTGCAGGGGAGTGAATCCGTGGCGCGCGAGGCGATTGAGCAAGTGCGTCAAGCCGATCCCTGGCTGGCCGTGCGGCTGACGCTGGCGCGCGACTTCGGTTTGACCAAGCTGGAGGCCTTGAGTGTCGACCCTGTCGAGGGCCGTCGGCCCTGGGGGTTGCTGGTGGGGCAAAACCCGTTTATCGCGCAGGCCCGTTTGTCCGCACCGCGTGCCGTGCCGGCATTGACGCCCCTGGCGCTGCAGAACCTGGCGCGCGCGGCAGCATTGTTCGAACAATCGCGCGGTGACGGCAATGCCTTTGAGGGGGATCTGCGCCGCCGCTCGGTGCGCCAGCGGCGGGTATTTGAACGCCTCCATTTGTCCGAAGACCTCTTTTTTGCTACCGCTTCCTCGCGCAGGCTGGAGGCCTTCCGTCTGGGGCCGAAATGGGCTTTTCGCGCACGACAACCACTGGCCCTGGCGTTGGCGGGTTGACGGCTGCGTGGACTCTGGTGCGAAGAACGTCTGGCTGTGAGAGCTTCGTCAGCTGAGTGCCTTCGCGAGCATGGTCACCTCGTCCTCGCCAGATACCGCTTGCGCCAGAACAGCATCACCAGCGACAGGGCGATGAAGACCATCGAGCCCAACGCCCACCAGAACCCATCGGCCTTGTGGATGAGCGGCAAGAACTCAAAGTTCATGCCGAAGATGCCCGCTATCAGATTGAGCGGCAGGAACACGGCGGTGAGCGCCGTGAGCGTGCGCATGATGTCGTTGGTGCGGTTGCTCTGCACGCTGAAATGCATCTGCACGGCGGTTTCGGTGCTCTGCTCCAGCCGCCGCACGTGGTGCACCACGCGCTCGATGTGCTCCAGCACGTCGCGGCTGCGCACCTTGAGCAGGTCCAGCTCGCGCAGGCCAGCCGGGGTGTCGGGCAAGGCCCAGGTTTCCAGCGCATCGATCCAGTCCTGCACGGCGGTGCGCTGGTCTTCGCAGATCTCGTCGAGCTTGTGCAGGGCCAGCCGTGCTTCCAGCAGCGAACTCCAGTTCACATACCGCGCCCGGGGCTTGAGCAGCTCGTTTTGCCAGTGGTCGAGCTGGCGCGTGAGTTCGCGGCGCAGGTCCAGATAGCGGTCCACCATCATGTTCACCACGCGCAGCATCAGGTCGGCCGGGCTGGCGGGCACGCGGGCGCCGGGCACGGGGCTGCTGCGGCCTTCGGTGCCGTTGCTGGTGGGTAGCGATGCCAGCAGACGGGCCGCATAGGCGTCGCGCACTGCGCAGTCTGCGGGGTGTACGGTCAGCAGCAGCTGGTCGAACACCGCAAACCCCACCGGGCTGGTGTCGATGCGGCGCAGCACCGGTGGGCCGCTGCGTTTGAGTGGGCTGGCGGGGCTATCACCTTCCACGGGCGAGTCGACGGTGTCGCCCTGCGCGGTGGCCAAGCGGCGAAACACCAGCAGGTCATATTGCGAGGTGTAGTCGTAGTGCGAGGGCAGCTGCGCGTTGAGCAGGTCGGACACGTGCAGGTCCACCAGCTGCAGCCCCACCAGGGTTTGCAGGCGTGCCTGGATCTCGGCCAGCCGCGCCTGGAAGGCGGGGCGCCCGCAGGCGATCCAGACAAAACCCTGGGCGGGCATCTGAGCGGGCAACGCGGTCAGCTCCTGCACGCCGCCGTTGTGGATGTGAAAGATGCGCATGACCCCGGTTTTGAATGAAAAGTGCCTCTAGCGCTTGTCCATAAAGCGCTAGTAGCTATTATTTTGTTAGCAAACGAGCCGCGTCGCGCGCAAAGTAGGTCAGCACGCCATCGGCACCGGCGCGCTTGAAGGCCAGCAGGCTTTCCATCATCACGGCGTCGTGGTCCAGCCAGCCATTGGCGGCAGCGGCCTTGATCATGGCGTACTCGCCGCTGACCTGGTAGGCGAAGGTGGGCACCTTGAACTCGTCCTTCACGCGGCGCACGATGTCCAGGTACGGCATGCCGGGCTTGACCATCACCATGTCCGCGCCTTCGGCGATGTCGATGGCCACCTCGCGCAGGGCTTCGTCGCTGTTGCCGGGGTCCATCTGGTACACATTCTTGTCGGCCTTGCCCAGGGCGCCACGTGTGCCCACGGCGTCGCGAAAGGGACCGTAGAAGGCGCTGGCGTACTTGGCGCTGTAGGCCATGATGCGGGTGTGGATATGGCCCTGCACTTCCAGCGCCTCGCGGATGGCGCCGATGCGCCCGTCCATCATGTCGCTGGGCGCGACGATGTCCACACCCGCCTCGGCGTGCGTGAGCGCCTGGCCGGTGAGGATCTCCACCGTCTCGTCGTTGATGATGTAGCCGGTCTCGTCCAGCACGCCGTCCTGGCCGTGGCTGGTGTACGGGTCCAGCGCCACGTCGGTCATCACGCCCAGGCCGGGGAATTCCTTCTTCAGCGCCCGCACCACGCGCGGGATCAGGCCGTCGGGGTTCAGGGCCTCTTTGCCATCGGGCGTCTTGAGCGACGGGTCGATCGCCGGGAACAGCGCCAGAACCGGAATACCCAGCTTCACGCAGTCTTCGGCCACGGGCAGCAGCAGGTCCAGGCTCAGACGGTCCACACCGGGCATGGAGGTCACGGCCTCGCGGCGCTGGCTGCCTTCATGCACAAACACGGGGTAGATGAGGTCGTGCGGCGTCACAGCGTTTTCGCGCACCAGGTTGCGGGTAAAAGCATCGCGGCGCAGGCGGCGCGGGCGGTTCTGGGGGAAGGGAGCGGGGCTTTGGAGGTGCATCGCGAGATTATCTCCCTGAGCCGCTGCGCGGCTCCCTCGGGGGACGCACCCCCTGGACCGGCGAAGCTGGATCCACGGGTGCACTGGCATGGGGCGCGCCGGTTTCAAACACCATGGCGACGCCTTCTCACCTTGGAAATGCCGCTTGTAACACCCGATGCCCGGTGCTAAATTGGCGCCGGGCGGCTTGCCGCCCCCCGCTTTCCCTCCCTGAGCGGGGCCTCGGGTTGCAGCGATGCAAAACAGGCTTTCCCGGCCCGGCGGATTTGCCGGGCTTTTTTTTGGTGCGGCCTCGGGTGGCCCGCACAGGCCCTTAAACTGCCTCCATGCTCTGGGTCAAAGCCTTTCACATCGTCTTCGTGGCCAGCTGGTTTGCTGGCCTTTTCTATCTGCCGCGCATCTTCGTCAATCTGGCGATGGTGGCGCCGGGCTCAGCCGCCGAGCGCGACCGCCTGCTGCTCATGGCACGCAAGCTTTTTCGCTTTACCACGCTGCTGGCCGTGCCTGCGCTGGCGCTGGGCCTGTGGCTGTGGATGGGTTACGGCATCGGCTGGGGCCCCGGCAATGGCTGGATGCACGCCAAGCTTGCGGTGGTGCTGCTGGTGATCGGCTACCACCACGCCTGCAGCGTGGTACTGCGCAAGCTGGCCGACGGCACCAGCCGCAGGAGCCATGTGTGGTTCCGCTGGTTCAATGAGGCTCCCGTGCTGATGCTGGTGGCCGCCGTGGTGCTGGTGGTGGTCAAGCCGTTCTAGGCCCGCACGCAGGTGTCCAAGACCTCCGCCTGGCCTCTTGCGCTGATCTATACAGCGCTCATCGTCTTTGCCAGCCTGTTCCCGTTTGACGGCTGGCGCGCCCAGGGCATTGACCCCCTGGTCTTCCTGCTGGCGCCGCTGCCCCCGCCGTACTGGACGGGTTTTGACATTGCCACCAATGTTGTGGGGTATGCCCCGCTGGGTTTTCTGCTGGTGCTGGCCATGCTGCGCTCGGGCTGGGGGCGGGGCGCGGTGCTGCTGGCCACGCTGGTGGGCATGCTGCTGTCACTGGCCATGGAGTTCCTGCAGATCTACCTGCCCCGTCGTGTGCCCTCCAATCTTGACTTGCTGCTCAACGCGGCGGGCTCCCTGGCGGGGGCGCTGAGCGCCGCGCTGCTGGAGCGCCTGGGCGCCATCGACCGCTGGAGCGATTTCAAGGGCCGCTGGTTTGTGCAGGACGCCAGCGGCGCCATCGTCCTACTGGCGTTGTGGCCGCTGGCGCTGCTGTTCCCGGCGGCGGTGCCGTTCGGGCTGGGGCAGGTGCTGGAGCGGCTGGAAGCGGCGCTCATCGAGGTGCTGGCCGACACCCCGTTTCTGGACTGGCTGCCGCTGCGCGAGGCTGCGCTCGACCCGCTCTCGCCCAGTGGGGAGCTGCTGTGCGTGACGCTGGGCCTGCTGGCCCCGTGCCTGCTGGGCTACTGCGTGATCCGCCATGTGGGGCGACGGGCGCTGTTTGCCCTGGGTGTGGTGGCCGTGGGCGTCACGCTCACTGCGCTGTCGGCCGCCCTGAGCTGGGGCCCCGTGCATGCCTGGGAATGGATGGGCCTGCCCACGCGCGTGGGCGTGTGGGGCGCGCTGGCGCTGGCGGTGATGCTGCTGGCCTTGCCTCGGCGTGCCTGCGCTGCCGTGCTGCTGGTGGCCCTGGTCTGGCACCTGGCGCTGCTCAACCAGGCGCCCACCAGCGCCTACTTTGCGCAGACGCTGCAGATCTGGGAGCAGGGCCGGTTCATCCGCTTTTACGGCCTGGGCCAGTGGCTGGGGTGGCTGTGGCCCTACGCTACGTTGATCTACGTGGTGTTTCGGGTGTCGCGCAAGGAAGGCTCCTCCTGAGTCGCATTCAGCGCCGCGCCGACATCGTGGACGCGTGGGTTCGTAAAATGCAGCCATGAGCGAAACCACCCCCGCACCGGCCGCAGCGCCCGGCTACTACCAGCGCCACATCTTCTTCTGCCTGAACGAACGCACCAACGGTGAGGACAGCTGCGCCCACCACAACGCCCAGGCGGGTTTTGACCGCTGCAAGGCCCAGGTCAAGGCGGCAGGCCTGGCGGGGGCCGGCAAGGTGCGCGTGAACAAGGCCGGCTGCCTGGACCGCTGCGCGGCGGGCCCCGTCGCGGTGGTCTACCCCGAGGGCACCTGGTACACCTATGTGGACGCGGCCGACATCGACGAGATCGTCGAATCGCACCTGAAAAACGGCCAGGTGGTGGAGCGCCTGGTCACACCGGCGGAACTTGGCCGCTGAATACGCCTCCATCCGTCTCGTTGTTTTTTCTTGAATGATTTTGGCTGCTAGCGCTTGTCCATCAGGCGCTAGCAGCTATTAAATTGGTAGTAAACCCGTGAATGCCCAGACCGAACGCCTGACCCTGTCCGGCCCCGCAGGCGCCATCGAGGCCGTGCGTGACGCTGCCGCGCTGGCCGACGGTGCTGCTGCGCCCCGTGGCGTGGCCATCATTGCCCACCCCCATCCGCTGTTTGGCGGCACCATGGACAACAAGGTGGTGCAGACGCTGGCGCGCGCCTTTGTGCAGTGTGGCTGGACAGCCGTGCGTTTCAATTTTCGCGGCGTGGGCGGCACCGAAGGCGTGTACGACGAAGGCCAGGGCGAGCTGCAGGACCTGCTGGCAGTGGTGGAGCAGGTGGCGCCCGCTGCCGCTGGTCAGCGGATTGCGCTGGCGGGATTCTCGTTTGGCGCATTTGTCACCAGCCATGCGCTGGCCGCCCTCTGGCCGCAGGGTCGCGTGGACCAGGCAGTGCTGGTGGGCACGGCAGCCAGCCGTTTTGCCGTTGCCCCGGTGCCGCCCGATGCCCATCTGCGCACCCTGGTCGTGCACGGCGAGCACGACGACACTGTGCCGCTGGCCGCTGTGATGGACTGGGCGCGGCCCCAGATACTGCCTGTCACAGTCATTCCCGCAGGGGGGCATTTCTTTCACGGACAATTGCCGCTTCTGAAAAATCTGGTGGTGCGCCACCTGCAATCGCAAGGCTGAGCCACTCAAGCCTGCGTCTGACTTTGGGTTGGCTTCAACCCGCCCCCTCCTGGTCGCCTCCCAGCAGTTTCTGCTGTTTCTTTTTCCTCTTTTCCGAGCCTTTCCAGCCCCTTATTGCCCATGAAACGAATCCTGTCCGCGCTGCGATCTCTGGCCGTCTTTGCTGCCGTGGCCCCTGCCGCTTTCGGCGCCTATGCCCAGGCGCCCCAGCCTCCTGAAATTGCCGCGCGCACTTATATGCTGGTGGACGTCACGGCCAACCAGGTGCTGGCCGCCAAGGACATTGACGCGCCGGTGGAGCAGGCTTCGCTCACCAAACTCATGACGGGCTACCTGGTGTTTGACGCGCTGCGCGCCAAGAAGATAACGCTGGACCAGAAGCTGCCCGTGAGCGTGCGTGCCTGGAAGATGCCCGGCTCGCGCATGTTCATCGACCCCAAGATGCAGGTGCCGGTGGAAGACCTCATCAAGGGCATGATCGTCCAGTCCGGCAACGATGCCACGGTAGCGCTGGCCGAGGGCGTTGGCGGCACGTACGAAAATTTCGTCAAGCTCATGAACGACCAGGCCAAGGCCCTGGGCATGAGCGGCACCAGCTACAAGAACCCCGAAGGCCTGACCGAGCCCGGCCACCTCACCACGGCGCGCGACCTGTCCGTTCTCGCCACGCGCCTGATGAAGGATTTCCCGGAGTACATGCACTACTACTCCACCAAGCAGTACAGCTACCCCGGCACGCCTGCATCGAACGGCAGCAATCGCAATTCCCTGCTGTTCCGCGATCCGACCGTGGACGGCCTCAAGACCGGCCACACCGCAGCCGCAGGCTACTGCCTCGTGGCCACGTCCAAGCGTGAATTCCCAGGCGTGGGCCAGCGCCGCCTGCTGTCTATCGTGCTCGGTGCTGCCAGCGAAAATGCGCGCGCCAACGAAAGCCAGAAGCTGCTGAACTGGGGCTATACCGCGTTTGAAGCCGTCAAGCTGTTTGACGCCGGCAAGCCCGTCGCTACGCCCGCTGTCTGGAAGGGCACGGAAAACACCCTCAAGATTGGCCGCGATGAGGCCATCGTGGTGACCGTGCCCGCAGGCAGTGCAGGCAAGATCACCACCCAGATTGCGCGCCCCGACCCGCTGGTTGCTCCGTTCACCAAGGGGCAGTCTGTGGGCGCCCTGAAGGTACTCCTGGGCGAACAGGCTGTGGCGGAAGTGCCGCTGGTCGCGCTGGAAGGCGTGGAACAGGCAGGCATCCTGGGCCGTGCATGGGATGCCATCCGGCTCTGGATAAAGTAGCAGGAACATCCCCCTCAGGCGCTGCCGCGTCTTCACCCCCTTCCCGAACAGCGCAGCCATTTGGGAAGGGGGTATCGCCAGCGCGGCGGTTCTGGCTTGCCGCGCGCTTTCGGCGGCTTTTGGTCTCCATCTTGAGCCTGGGTTTCCGAGGAAAACCGCGTAGCGCTTGCCCGTTCAAGGCCTTGCTGCTACATTAGAAGGCTTTTCGGAAATTCCGAAGGGTTTCACGTTTTCGTTTTTTACGTTTAGGGACGTATTCATGCCAACCATCAATCAACTAGTCCGTCAGGGGCGCGAGGTCGAAAAGATCAAGTCCAAGAGCCCTGCGATGGAAAACTCTCCCCAGCGCCGCGGCGTGTGCACCCGTGTGTACACCACGACGCCTAAGAAGCCTAACTCCGCTCTGCGTAAGGTTGCCAAGGTGCGCCTGACCAACGGTTTTGAGGTCATTTCCTACATCGGCGGTGAAGGCCACAACCTGCAAGAACACAGCGTGGTGCTGGTTCGTGGCGGTCGTGTCAAGGACTTGCCCGGTGTGCGTTACCACATCGTGCGTGGTTCGCTCGACTTGCAAGGCGTGAAAGACCGCAAGCAGTCGCGCTCCAAGTACGGTGCCAAGAAGCCCAAGGCCAAGTAAGCCCTGCGCTTTTGCACAAAAGAATTTTCGGTGCTGTCTCCCGCGTGGCGCGGTGAAGCAGCGTAGTGGCCCCAAACGCAGGTGTTCTGCGCGGGTCGAGTAAGTGGGAGTCCTTGATTGGCTCTCGCGGTGTCTGAAAAGATGCCAACTGAAGCAAAGATAGAGGTAAAAAATGCCACGTCGTCGCGAAGTCCCCAAACGTGAAATCCTGCCGGATCCCAAGTTCGGCAATGTTGAGCTGTCCAAATTCATGAACGTGATCATGGAAGGCGGCAAAAAGGCGGTTGCAGAGCGCATCATTTATGGCGCCCTGGAACTGATCGAGAAGAAGCACCCTGACAAGGACCCGCTGGAAGCCTTCACTGTTGCCATCAACAACGTGAAGCCCATGGTCGAAGTGAAGTCCCGCCGCGTGGGCGGTGCCAACTACCAAGTGCCTGTGGAAGTGCGCCCTGTCCGTCGTCTGGCTCTGTCCATGCGCTGGATCAAGGAAGCCGCCCGCAAGCGCGGTGAGAAGTCGATGGCCCAACGCCTGGCCAACGAACTGCTGGAAGCCACCGAAGGCCGTGGCGGCGCCATGAAGAAGCGTGACGAAGTGCACCGCATGGCCGAAGCCAACAAGGCATTCAGCCACTTCCGCTTCTAAATCGACGAACTGCCCTCGTCGCCAAGCGCAAGGCTGCCGGCAATTTTGCCTGCAGCCTTGTGGCGATTGAGGTGGTCACAAAATTGACGGGTCGCAGCGCCACAATGCTGGGCCCTTCCCCTGAATAACACGACCCATCCAAGGATCCACCATGGCTCGCAAGACTCCCATCGAGCGCTACCGCAATATCGGTATCTCGGCCCACATTGACGCTGGCAAGACCACGACCACCGAACGTATCCTGTTCTACACGGGCGTGAGCCACAAGATTGGCGAAGTGCACGACGGCGCTGCCACCATGGACTGGATGGAGCAGGAACAAGAGCGCGGCATCACGATCACCTCGGCTGCCACGACCTGCTTCTGGAAGGGCATGGACAACTCCTACGAGGAGCACCGCTTCAACATCATCGACACCCCCGGTCACGTGGACTTCACGATCGAAGTGGAACGTTCGATGCGCGTGCTCGACGGCGCCTGCATGGTGTACTGCGCCGTGGGTGGCGTGCAGCCCCAGTCGGAAACCGTCTGGCGCCAAGCCAACAAGTACAAGGTGCCTCGCCTGGCCTTCGTGAACAAGATGGACCGTACCGGTGCCAACTTCTTCAAGGTCTACGAGCAGATGAAGCTGCGCCTGAAGGCCAACCCTGTGCCCGTGGTGATCCCAATCGGCGCCGAAGACAAATTCACCGGCGTGGTCGATCTGCTGAAGATGAAGGCCATTCTGTGGGATGAAGCTTCGCAGGGCATGAAGTTCACCTACGAAGAAATTCCAGCCGACCTGGTCGCATCGGCCAAGGAATGGCGCGAGAAGATGGTGGAAGCCGCTGCCGAAGCCTCCGAAGAGCTGATGAACAAGTACCTGGAAGAGGGCGACCTCTCCGAAGCTGAAATCAAGTTCGGCCTGCGTACGCGCACCATCGCCACGGAAATCCACCCGATGCTGTGCGGCACCGCGTTCAAGAACAAGGGTGTGCAGCGCATGCTGGACGCCGTGATCGACTACCTGCCGGCACCGACGGACATCCCTGACGTGACGGGTACCGATGAAGACGAAAACCCCGTCACCCGCAAGGCGGACGACAGCGAGAAGTTCTCGGCCCTGGCATTCAAGCTGATGACCGACCCGTTCGTGGGCCAGCTGACCTTCGTGCGTGTGTACTCCGGCGTTCTGAGCAAGGGCGATACCGTCTACAACCCCATCAAGGGCAAGAAGGAACGTATCGGCCGTATCGTGCAGATGCACGCCAACGAGCGCCAGGAAGTCGAAGAAATCCGTGCCGGCGACATTGCTGCCTGCGTGGGCCTGAAGGACGTGACGACCGGTGAAACGCTGAGCGACATCGACTCCCAGATCATTCTGGAGCGCATGGTGTTCCCTGAGCCTGTGATCACCCAGGCCGTGGAACCCAAGACCAAGGCTGACCAGGAAAAGATGGGCATTGCACTGCAGCGCTTGGCTGCAGAAGATCCATCCTTCCGCGTGAAGACCGACGAAGAATCGGGCCAGACGCTGATCGCCGGTATGGGCGAGTTGCATCTGGAAATCATCGTGGACCGCATGAAGCGTGAATTCGGCGTGGAAGCCAACGTGGGCAAGCCCCAGGTTGCCTACCGCGAAACCATCCGCAAGACGGTGGAAGAAGCCGAAGGCAAGTTCGTGCGCCAGTCCGGCGGTAAGGGCCAGTACGGCCACGTCGTGCTCAAGATCGAACCCAACGAAGCCGGCAAGGGCATCGAGTTCGTCGACGCGATCAAGGGTGGTGTGGTTCCTCGCGAATTCATCCCGGCCGTGGAAAAGGGTATCAACGAAGCCGTGACGCAAGGCGTGCTGGCTGGCTACCCCGTGGTAGACGTCAAGGTCACGCTGCACTTCGGTTCGTACCACGATGTGGACTCGAACGAACTGGCGTTCAAGATGGCTGCCATCTTCGGCTTCAAGGAAGGCTGCCGCAAGGCCGGCCCGGTCATTCTGGAGCCCATGATGGCTGTGGAAGTGGAAACGCCGGAAGACTACGCTGGTACCGTGATGGGTGACCTGTCCTCCCGCCGTGGCATGGTCCAGGGCATGGACGACATCCCGGGCGGTGGCAAGGCCATCCGCGCTGAAGTGCCGCTGTCCGAAATGTTCGGCTACTCGACCTCGCTGCGCTCCGCGACGCAAGGCCGCGCTACGTACTCGATGGAATTCAAGCACTACAGCGAAGCGCCGCGCAATGTGTCTGAAGCCATCATGGCTGCACGCGCCAAGTAAGCGCGTCGAGTGAAAGGTCTGCCCTGGGCAGGTCTTTCCTCTTTGTTTTTGAGTCAGATTGGCTGCTAGCGCTTGTCTATAAAGCGCTAGCAGCTATTAAAACAGTAGCAAAATTCTTGCAATCTGCGATCCGGTGCCGTCCTGTTGCCCTGTGCGGGACGAACCAGCAATCGGGTGCAGACGTTAAACCCCAACACAGGCATTGCTCTTTGGAGATTCAAAATGGCAAAAGGTAAATTCGAACGGACCAAGCCTCACGTCAACGTGGGCACAATCGGCCACGTGGACCATGGCAAGACGACGCTGACGGCAGCCATCGCTACCGTGCTGTCCGCCAAGTTCGGCGGTGAAGCCAAGGCATACGACCAGATCG
>NZ_JAHUWW010000008.1:0-306670 GCF_019218805.1 Acidovorax sp. sif0632
TTTCTTCTTCCACCTTCTCGACATCAGCAGCAACAGAGCCTAGACCCCATCACCACCCACATCTTCAGCATCACCGCATTTCTGCAGAACCGCCTCAGTAGCGAAGCCCTCGACTATAGCACTAATTTAGAAGGCTTGGAAAGGTGGGAGACGAAAATTCGCAAGACCACGAGGCAAGTGCTCCCGCTGCAACCTCTAGACGGCAAGAGCGTCCGACTCATGAGATGTTTGGGTTCTACCGGAACGCGGCCAGAGCAACAGGGGCACACACAGTGCTGCAAATGCATGTCACATGCACAGCACTAGCCATGTGAAGAGACGAGCCCAGCGAGGCGGCGCCGAAGATCCCCAACGGGCTTATACGGCCCCGCCCCGATAATCTTGCTCTTATGGCACTTATCACCTTACTGGACGCCCAACTCGCATTTGGGCATGTTGCATTGCTGGACCACGCTGGCTTTTCTCTGGAGACTGCGGAACGTGTCGGCCTGATCGGCCGCAATGGAGCGGGCAAGTCCTCGCTTCTCAAAATTCTTGGAGGCCTGGCAAAACCTGACGACGGCTCGCTCCAGGTACAGCAAGGAGTGCGGATTGCATTTGTGGCCCAGGAACCTTCCCTGGACGCTACCGCCACCATCTTCAAGTCGGCATCCGAAGGATTGCAGCGTGTCATCGCGATCCGCGATCAGTACCTGTCGGGTGCGGAAGGACTGGACCTGGATGCATTGCAGTCGGAGATTGAAGCGTATGACGCCTGGAACTGGGAGCAACGGGTGGAGGAAACCCTGCAGCGGCTGCACCTTGATCCGGACGCGGTGGTCGGCACGCTGTCGGGCGGAACCAAAAAACGCGTGGCCTTGGCACAAGCCTTGGTGGCACGCCCAGACGTACTGTTGCTGGATGAGCCGACCAACCATCTGGATCTTGATTCGATTGAATGGCTGGAGGACCTTCTCCTCGACTTTCCTGGCAGCGTCGTCACCATCACCCATGATCGATCGTTTCTGGACCGGGTCGCCACGCGCATTGTGGAACTCGACCGAGGCCAGCTCCGGTCTTACCCCGGAAACTTCGCGCAATACCAGATACAGAAAGAAGAGCAGCTGGCCCAAGAGGCTGTCATCTCAGCCAAGGCCGACAAGCTTTTGGCACAGGAAGAGGTCTGGATACGCCGTGGCGTCGAAGCACGCCGTACCCGCAGCCAGAGCCGCATCAGCCGCCTGGAGCATTTGCGTGCGCGCCGCGAAGCACGTCGCGAGGTGGTCGGCAGCGTTCGCATGGATGTGGCAACAGGGGGTTCCAATGGCTACCAGGGCAAGATCGTCGCTGAACTGACCGGGGTGGGCAAATCGTTCGGCGACAAGACCATTGTTCGCAACTTCACGGGGACCATTCTGCGCGGCGACAAGGTGGGACTGATTGGCCCCAACGGTGCAGGCAAGACCACGCTCCTCAAGATGATCCTTGGCGAGCTCGCGCCTGACGAGGGCTCCATCCGCCAGGGAGCCAACCTGCAAGTTGCGTATTTCGACCAGATGCGCCACGCGGTCAATCTGGATGCCACGCTGGAAGACTTCATCAGCCCGGGCAGCGAATGGATCGAGATTGGCAACCAGCGCAAACACGTGAAAAGCTATCTGAGCGATTTCCTGTTCTCTCCGGCCCGCGCGCACTCTCCGGTTCGCTCGCTATCGGGTGGGGAACGTAACCGCTTGCTGTTGGCGCGGCTGTTCGCGCGTCCTGCCAGCGTCCTGGTGCTGGATGAGCCCACCAACGATCTGGACATCGACACGCTGGATCTCTTGGAAGAGTTGCTGGAGAACTATGAAGGTACGGTCTTCCTCGTCAGCCACGACCGAACCTTTCTCGACAACGTCGTCACCAGCACCATCGCATTTGAAGGCGATGGACTGTGGCGAGAGTACGAAGGCGGCGTGCAGGACTGGCTGCTGCAATCCAAGCGCAGTAGGGCTCTCAACGCTTCAGCACCCGCCACCAAAAAGGTTGATGCGGACAGTTTGAGTCAAAATGCCGATCAGCGCTTATCCAACAAGCCCGAGCAGCTATCAAAAAAGAAGCTTAGCTACAAGGAGCAGCGCGAACTGGATCAGCTCCCGGCGCAGATCGCCAGCCTGGAATCCGAACAGCAGGCGCTCCAAGAGGCACTGGCAGATGGGACCCTCTACAGCACCGATCCGGCGCGGGCAGCAGTCATGACCGCGAGGGCGGGCGCGATCGAAGACGAGTTGATGGCCGCACTGGAGCGCTGGACAGCCCTGTCCGCATAGCGTTAGCCGGTCGGGGAACATAGCGCGGCCCGCAGGAAACCATCCAGCCTGCAGCGCTCAAGGGCCGCGTTATTCCATCAGATGCGGTGGTGCAGCCGATCAGTAGCGCCGCGCAGACGGGTGATCAGCGCAGGCGCGATCTGCCCCAGCGGCAGAACCTCATCAGCAGCGCCATGGGCGATGGCCTCACGCGGCATGCCAAAGACAATACAGGTCGCCTCATCCTGCACATAGTTGTAGCTGCCGGCGTCCTTCATTTCGCGCATCGCAGCCGCTCCATCATTACCCATTCCAGTGAGCATGATGCCGAAGGCATTGCGTCCAACCACTGCGGCGGCAGATTTGAACAGCACTTCCACCGAGGGCTTGTGACGATTCACGGGCGGACCATCATCCACCACCGCCACATAGTTGGCACCACTGCGTGCTACATGGAACTGGGTGCCCCCCGGCGCGATGTAGGCATGGCCAGGCAAGATGCGCTCGCCATTGACCGCCTCTTTGACCGTAATCTGACACAAGCCATTCAAGCGGGCAGCAAAGCTGGTGGTGAACCCTGGAGGCATGTGCTGGGTAATGACAATCGCGGGCGAATCCGCCGGCATTTGCACCAGCACCTCCTTGATAGCCTCCGTCCCCCCTGTGGAAGCACCAATACAGATCAGCTTTTCGGTGGATAGACGGCCCAGGAGAGCCGAGGCTGGGGGCGCAACAGCAGCCCCGGCGCCGCCCCCCGCTGGTGCAGCGTCACGCACGGGTGCACGGCGGACCTGGGCGACCGCAGCCACACGGATCTTGTCCACGATCTGCGCAGCGAGATCATTGAGGCCGCTGGCCAGCCCCACCCGGGGCTTGGCCACAAAATCGACGGCACCCAGTTCGAGCGCTTTCATGGTCACCTCGGCGCCCCGCTCCGTCAGCGTGGAAATCATCACCACAGGCATCGGGCGCAAGCGCATCAGACGCCCCAGAAAATCGATGCCATCCATCCGTGGCATCTCAACATCCAGTGTGATGACATCAGGATTGAGCTCGCGGATCATCTCGCGCGCCACCAAGGGATCGTTGGCCGTGCCAATGCACTCCATGTCCCGCTGCCGGTTGATGATCTCGGACAGCAGACTACGGACCAGCGCCGAATCGTCCACCACGATCACCCGGATTTTCCTGCTCATTAACTCACGCCTTCCTCAAAACAGATCGACAGAACCGCCCGAGGTAGTCTTTGCCACAGTAGCTGCATTGCCACGCACTTCCTGGGCCACCAGGGTTTCGGGATGTGCGTGTGCCAATCGCTTGACCATGGCCTTCCCCGTGATGGGGAAAAAAACCACCTTGCGCGGATAAATATCCAATACATCCTCGGAGACGATGGGAATCCGCTCCGTGTGCAGGTAGTTCAAAACAAAATTGGTGTTGCGTTCACCGACGTTCATGGTCGTGAAGTTGTGCATGACCTGCGCCCCGCCAAATATCTTGGCCTGCATGGTCTCGCGCCGGGCGCCCAGCTTGAGCATCTCGTTGATCAGCAGTTCCATCGCGTACGAACCATAGCGGCCCGACGCATCCGCCACGTCACCATCGGGCAGCATGAAATGGTTCATCCCTCCCACATGCGCGCGGCTGTCCCACAAGCAGGCGGCAATACACGACCCCAACACGGTCATGATGATCATGTTCTCGTCACCGACGAAATACTCACCAGGAAGTACCTTCACAGCGTTGTGCTGGAAATGATGGTCCAGGTAGAAAAAGGATGCTTCCCCAGGCTTGCGGCTGCGCGCTTTGAGATCTTGCAGCGATGATTCCCTTGCAGGACCTGCCCCCGCAGAGTAGATGTCCGCACTCAACGGCGCAATGCGAGGGGCACGGCGCCGCTCGGACGCGCCAGAAGAGGCGGCGGCCGGAGAAAGAGAGGATCCTGATGGAATATTGGTCATGGGCTAGGTGCGAGGCAACATGGCAGGTCATCGACGCTCGTACACGGTCTTGCCACGCAGCGTAAACAGGTCTCTGGACTCGCTAAAGTTTTCGGCATGCCCCACAAACAGCATGCCCCCGGGTTTCAGGACCCGGTGAATCCTTTCCAGCACGCGTCGCTGCGTGGCGGCGTCAAAGTAGATCATCACATTGCGGCAGAAAACCACATCGAAGGGCTCTTTGAACGGCCAGTCATCCCGGATGAGGTTCACGCTCATAAAGTCAATCGCGCGGCGCAACTCCGGCTTGGCCCGCACCATCCCCAGGTTGCCACCCTTTCCCCGCAGAAAAAACTTTTGCAGGCGCTCCGGGCTCAGCCCCTTGAGACTGTCAAGGCGGTACACCCCTTGCGCCGCCGTCGCCAGCACGCGGGAATCAATGTCACTGGCAGTCAGCTTGAAAGAAGCGTTGGCTCCCAGCGCCTCGAATGCGGTCATGACAATGGAATAAGGCTCTTCTCCGGTGGATGCCGCGTTGCACCAAACCTTCCAGCTGGCAGACGGCTTGCTCCGCAGGTGCGAAGCAAAAATCTCAAAGTGGTGCTGCTCGCGGAAGAACGCAGTGAGGTTGGTGGTCAGGGCATTGATGAACTCCTGCCACTCCGGCCCGTCGTGCGTCTCCAGCCATCCCAGATAGTCGTGGAAGCTGCTGTGGCCCGTGTCCCGCAAGCGGCGTGAAAGGCGGCTATACACCATGGCGTGCTTGCCATCGTGCAAGCTGATCCCGGCCCGTTGATAGATCAAGGCCTGCACCCGCGCAAAATCTGCATTGGTCCAGACGAATTCACGCCCTTGAGCCAGCGGCCCCGACGGCGCTGCAGCAGCGGCAAACGCTGGATCCGCCCTGCCAACGGGAGGCCGGGCTGTTGAAGAGGCACTGGTGGGTTGGGCCATATTGATCATCCGACGGGAAATCCTGTTCGCTCCTAGAGATCTGCAAGCCACACCTGAAATCTGGCAGGTGCCGGGTCCACCACGTTGGTGACGGAGGAGTCCTACTCGTTGGCAGTCACCAGCCCCATGTCTACGCCGGACATGAGTTTCTCGATGTCCAGCAAAATCAGCATCCGCTCCCCCACCGACCCCAGCCCCAGGATGCAGCTGTTGTCGATGGCGCTTTCGATATCAGGCGCCGAACGGATGCTCTCAGGTGTCAGCTCCATCACATCGCTGACGGAGTCCACCACGATTCCGACCACCCGATTGCGAAGGTTCAGAATGATGACCACCGTGAAGCTGTTGTAGTCGGCTTGCGCGCAGTTGAACTTGAGCCGCATGTCAACGATGGGCACGATGGTGCCGCGCAAATTGACGACACCCTTGATGAAGTTAGGGGCGTTCGCGATCCGTGTAGGTGGCTCATAGCCACGTATCTCCTGCACCTTCAGGATGTCGATACCGTACTCTTCCTGGTCGAGACGGAAAGTCAGATATTCACGGGTGCCCGTTGGCACCGCCTCTGCTGTTTTACCCATCACACTCATGGTGCTTCTCCTTTCGTGACAGCGCCGTGCCCCTGGGAACGGCCGCTTGAATCTAGTGGCGCGCCCTGCGCACCAAGCCGCCTGTGTCCAGAATGAGTGCGACCGTGCCGTCACCCAAGATGGTGGCCCCCGATACGTTGGGAACCTTGCGGTAGTTCGACTCCAGGTTCTTGACCACCACCTGGTGTTGGCCCAGCAGCTCATCGACCAACAGCGCCACACGGCTGCCATCCGCCTCGACCACCACCATGATGTTGCTGGATTTGTTGGGATCGAAACGCGGCACCTGGAAAATTTTCTCCAGCGCAATCACCGGCATGTATTCATCGCGCACTTTCACCAGTTGCGAACCTTGGGCCACGGTGCTCACATCGTCTGCATTGACCTGGAAGGACTCCACCACCGAAGACAGCGGAAGAATGTAGACCTCATCACTCACCCCCACGGACATGCCATCCATGATGGCCAGCGTCAGTGGCAGGCGCACAGAAACCTTCATTCCGTAGCCTTCAGCGGAATCGATTTCGACCGAACCATTGAGTGCAGCGATGTTGCGCTTGACCACATCCATTCCCACGCCACGCCCGGACACATCCGTCACCTCGTCAGCTGTGGAGAAGCCGGGCGCGAAAATCAATTGCCAGACCTCCGCGTCGCTCATCTGCTCGGACACTTCAATGCCACGCTCTTGGGCCTTGCTGAGAATCTTCTCGCGCGAGAGCCCACGGCCATCGTCGCGTACCTCAATCACGATCGAGCCGCCTTGGTGAGAGGCAGACAACGTGATGGTCCCATGCTCGGATTTGCCTTTGGCCAATCGGTCTGCGGGCATCTCAATACCGTGGTCGCAACTGTTGCGCACCAAGTGAGTCAGCGGATCGGTGATCTTTTCCACCAGCCCCTTGTCCAGTTCGGTGGCTTCGCCCAGCGTCACCAGTTCCACCTTCTTGCCCAGCTTGTTGGCCAGGTCCCGGAGCATGCGGGGGAAACGGCTAAAGACAATGGACATCGGAATCATGCGGATCGACATGACCGACTCCTGAAGATCGCGGGTATTGCGATCCAGGTCAGCCAGCCCTGCCAGCAACTGCTGGTACGCCCCAGCATCCAGGCCCCGGCTGTTTTGCGCCAGCATCGCCTGGGTGATCACCAGTTCGCCCACCAGATTGATGAGCTGGTCGACCTTTTTCACATCGACCCGAATGGTCGTGGACTCCATCTGCGCCTGCATGGCAACCTTCGGCTCGCTGGCCTTGGGGGCTGCAGCAACCTTCACAGCTTGGGTTGGGGCCTGCGCTGCGTGAGGTGCATCCGCACGTGGGGCGCCAGGCGCTTCGCTGAAGAAACCGTAGGCCTCACCCCCTGCGGCGCCAGCAGCAAGGATCGTTTCTTCATCCTCGTCGGCGGCAGCGCCGGACGCTGGCGCCGCAGCGTCACGGATCAGCACCTGTTCCTTGGCCACATGAAAGGCAAACAGGTCGAGCAGATCGTCGTTGGTGGAGGTGGTTTCCACCGCGAAACTCCGCGTATTGGCCTGTGGACTTTCTATGTCACGGATCGCCCCGAGGCCCGGGATATCCCGAAAAAGCTCCTTGATGGCATCCGCCTGCTCCAGTCGATCCAAGGGACCAATCTGAATCTCCAGGGTCCGCGCCTGTCCGGCCACCGCCGGTGTCACTACCTTCGGTGCCGGCGCTGGTGCTGCAGCCTGTGGAGCTGGAGTTGGAGCAGGTGCGGCCGGCGGCGGGGGCGGAGCGACAGCAGGGGCATCCCCGGGGACCAACCCTGCAGCAAGTTCACTAATGCGACGCACCAGTGAGGTGGTGGAAACAGCTTCGCCCTGCCCACCTGCTTGGTGGCGGGCCAGCAGGCTCCGTGAGGCGTCGGCAGATTCGAGAAGCACATCCACCATCTGCGGAATCGGCTGGAGCTCGTGGCGGCGCAAGCGATCCAGGAGAGACTCCATCTGGTGGGTCAACTCCGCAACATCCGAGAATCCAAAAGTGGCTGAACCACCCTTGATGGAATGGGCGCACCGGAAGATGCCATTGAGTTCTTCGTCATTGGCGCTACTCAAATCCAGATCCAGAAGCATCTGCTCCATCTGGTCCAGGTTTTCGCCCGCTTCCTCGAAAAAGATCTGATAGAACTGGCTCAGGTCGAAGTCAGCACCTGCACCCGATCCTTCTTGGTAAGTTTCCGCCATCATGGGCTCCTGTGTACTTGGTGATCCCGGACAACCCGACTCAGCGGATCACTTTCTGGATAACTTCAATCAGGCGATTGGGATCGAAGGGCTTGACCAACCAGCCGGTCGCGCCAGCAGTACGTCCCGCCTGCTTCATCTGATCACTGGACTCGGTGGTGAGGATCAGAATGGGAATGGTCTTGAACTTAGGGTTCTCACGCAGTTTCCGAGTGAGCCCGATCCCGTCAAGCCGGGGCATGTTCTGGTCAGCGAGCACAAGATCAATATTGTGGCTCTCGGCCTTTTCCAGGGCATCCTGCCCATCCACCGCCTCCACGACGTGATAGCCGGCACCCGTCAGAGTGAACGACACCATTTTCCGCATGGACGGTGAATCATCTACGGCAAGGATCGATTGCATGTAAGGCTCCAACTGACTTAAATATATAGGTTAACCAGTGATGTAAAGATCAGAACAGGTCCACCGAACCGGCATCCATCTCGCTCTGCGTGACAGGGTTAGGCCGGTCGGGCGCCATCTCCGCAAAGGGCGCCGCTTCTTCGCCATCTTCATTGCCCATGGCTTCGGAAGCCAAACGGAACGCGCATCCTTGAAGCACCTTGGTCGTGTGCCATATCAGCTGGGACGCCATATCCTGGAACTGCAACTCAGTCACTGCACTGCGCAGCGCAGCGCGGGCAGCTACCAGCTCCGGGGAATCTGCAACGGCAGCATCCGTCAGCACCGCGTTTGCCTCCCCAAAGCGTTCCAGCAGGTTATCGGTAGCATGGTTGAGCAGTCCTTCCAGGCGATGCAGGTCATGCATAACGACCAGCAACGAATCCTGCAGTTCTGCCGCCACCATGACGGGAACCTGGACAGCAGGTCCTCCAGACGTTGTTAGCGTAGATTGCATCGTTTCTCCATCGCGGCACGCAGCAGCAAAGCACGCAAAAACACAGAACTACGACACCCGCACAGTGGCCCCAAGCCCGTGTGCACCGTGGTGTCAGCGCCCATTGGACGCTGACGCTGAAACCATCCCAATCGGACAAACACCCTTGTTTGTTCCAATTTGTATCCTATGATAGCGCTCCTATGGTCACCATAGCATCAGACCAGACCCTCAACATCCTGCATCTTGAAGATTCACTGGCAGATCATGAGTTGACCGCATTGACCCTGCGGCGCTCCGGTCTCCACTGCCACCTCCATCGGGTGGATTCGCTCTCCGAATTCCAGCGGCTCACAGATATCCAGCCGTTCGACATCATCTTGGCAGATTACCGGCTGCCCGGCTTCACGGCATTGGACGCGTGGGCACATGTGGTGCAAAAGCCGCAACACCCCCCCTTTATCCTTCTGTCGGGAGCCATCGGCGAGGCAGCAGCTGTAGATGCGATCCGCCTGGGCATTGCCGATTACCTGCTTAAAGACGACCTTCAGCGACTGCCGCATGTCATTGCACGCGCCCTGGAGGTTCATGAAGCCCGTCACGCGCGCGAACTGGCTGTCGCGCAACTGGAAGCCTCGGAGCGCCGACTGGCTGACCTGACGGAACATCTGCAAACCTCGATCGAGCAGGAACGTGCGTCCATTGCCCGCGAGATCCATGACGATATCGGCGGCGCACTGACCGCCGTCAGGTTCGATGTGGCATGGATCGGACGCCATAGCACCAATACGGAGATGCAAGAGCATGCAGCCTCAGCGGCAGAGATGCTGCAGCATGCCATTGGAGCAAGCCAACGCATCATGATGAACCTGCGCCCCCCGATTCTTGAACAGGGGCTGGTGGCAGCGGTGCAATGGCTTGCCGCCGGATTTGAGCGTCGCTCGGGCATTCCCGCCCGGGTTATCAGCAGCAGCGAATCTATCCGGGCCACCGCAGATATTCAGCTGGTTGCCTATCGCACAGCGCAGGAGGCGTTGACCAACATCTCCAAACACGCACATCCCCGCACAGTGCACATTGACCTCTCCGACAAAGAGGATGTCCTGACATTGGAAGTGACTGACGATGGGCAAGGCATTGACCCCTGCATGCTCGAAAAACCAAAAGCCTTTGGGCTCAAAGGCCTGCATGAGCGTGCCCGGACCGTGGGGGGATGGCTGGACATCAGCAGTCGGCCCGGCCAAGGCACGTCCGTGATCCTGTCCATACCGCTAACATCGCACCCAACACCACCAGCTCCAGGAGATGCGCAGTGATTCATGTGGTCCTGTGCGATGACCACGCCGTCTTGCGGCGTGGAATACGCGACACGCTGGCCGACGCGCCCGACATCCAGGTAACTGGCGAGGCCGGAGGATATTCCGAGTTGCGCGAGGTCTTGCGCTCCGCCGCCTGCGACGTATTGCTGCTGGACTTGAATATGCCGGGCCGCAGCGGCTTGGAGGTGCTCACCAGCTTGCGCGAAACCCATTCCGCCATCAAGGTGCTGGTGGTCTCGATGTATCCAGAAGATCAGTACGCCCTGCGCTGCCTGAAAGCTGGCGCGCAAGGATATGCCAACAAGGCAGGGGACCCGGTCGAGCTGATTGCTGCCGTGCGGACCGTCATGCAGGGACGCAAGTACCTCACGGCAGAAGTGGCGCAGATGCTCGCGGACAGCCTGGCACAGCCTACGCCGGAAGCGCCACACACGGCCTTGTCGGAGCGGGAGCTGCAAACGCTGGTCAAAATCGCGTCCGGACGCAGGCTGTCGGACATTGCAGAAGAGCTGATGCTGAGTCCAAAGACAGTGAGTGTCTACCGTTCACGGGTGCTGGAAAAGCTCAAGCTGTCCAACAATGCGGAGCTTACCGTCTACGCCATCCGAAACCAGCTGGTCTGAACCTGTCCCCAGCGCCACTTATGTCTACCGCTGAGCAGCAAACAGATCGACTGCCTGCTGCATGAGCGCGAGCACGGGTTGCTCCAGTAGCGGCAGTGTGGCCACAATACCCAGCATGCCTACCGTCAACGTCACGGGGAAGCCGACCGCATAGATATTCATTTGCGGTGCCACGCGGGAAATGATGCCCAGCGTCAAATTGACAAACAGCAACAGCGCAATCATCGGCAGAGCAATCCAGAGCGCGCTGGCGAACAGCGACGAGCCCAGTTCATAAAGGCGCATCTGCCCGAGCGCCTGCAAAAAATTTCCATCGACAGGAAAGCGGTCAAAGCTTTTCACCACGGCCATCAGGATCAGCAAGTGGCCATTGATGACCACGAACAGCAGCATGGCCATATGCCCAAAAAACCGCGCAACGGCGCTGATCTGCGCATTGGACGACGGGTCAAAGAACGACGCGAAATTCAAGCCCATCTGCAAACCGATGATTTCACCCGCCAGTTCCACGGCCGCAAACACCAGCCTGACAGAGAAACCGATCGCAAGGCCCACGGCCACCTGCTGAGCAACAGCACCAAACGCCTCACGACCATTGACGCTGATGACCGGCTGATCACCCAGCACACCCTGCGCGCACAGTGCCACCAGAAACGCCAGTCCAATTTTGACGCGCATGGGAACTGTGCGCATGGAGAACACCGGCGCGACCGAGAACACGGCCAGCACGCGCAAAAAGGGCCACAGAATGGGCGAAAGCCAAGCCATCAGCTGAGCCTCGGTGAAAGTGATCACACGATCCTCAACGGGCTTCGAAGCGGGCGTCTGGAGGACCCGGCTTCAGGAAAAAACCCATAGCTCGCCCTCTCACCGGGCTAGCCAATCATCGAAGGAATCGATTCGATGGTCCGGCGGATAAAGTCCACCAGGGTGCTGAGCATCCAGGGGCCTGCAATGGCAAAAACCACCATCGCAGCAATGAGCTTGGGAACAAACGCAAGCGTCGCTTCGTGGATCTGGGTTACGGCCTGAAAAATGCTCACGAGCAATCCCACCGCCATGACGACCCCGAGCACGGGCATCGAAATCATCAGAAGCAATGTCAGCGCATCACGCCCGATGGTCAGCACCATTTGTGAAGTCATTGGCAGCTCCTTCAGGGTACAAAACTGGCAGCCAGCGAGCCGATCAGCAGGTTCCAGCCGTCCGCAAGCACAAACAGCATGAGCTTGAACGGCAGCGCCACTAGCACCGGAGACAACATCATCATGCCCAAAGACATGAGGATGCTCGACACCACCATGTCGATCACCAGAAACGGAATGAAGATCATGAACCCGATCTGAAACGCCGATTTCAGCTCACTGGTGACAAATGCAGGCACAAGCACCCTGAGGGGTGCAGTTTCTGCTGTCACACTGGAATCCAGTCGCGCCAAGCGGGAAAACAGGGCAAAGTCAGACTGCCGGGTCTGCTTGAGCATGAAACTGCGCATCGGCGCTTCGGCCTTTTCCAGAGCCTGTTCAAAACTGATGGTGTTATTGGTGTAAGGCACATAGGCATCCTGGTACACACGGTCCAGGGTAGGCCCCATGACAAAAAAAGTGAGAAACAGCGACAGCCCGATGATGACCTGGTTGGGCGGCGCGGACTGGGTGCCCAGCGCCTGGCGCAACAGCGACAAAACAATCACGATCCGGGTAAAGCCAGTCATCATGAGCAGCACCGCTGGCAAGAAGGAGAGCGCCGTGAAGAACAACAGTGTCTGAATAGGCACCGAGTAGCTGTTGCCAGACGGACCGCTTCCCACCACCAGCGGCAGGGACCCGGCAGACGCCTGCGCGAAGGCCAGGTCATGCCCCATGAACCCCACAGAAGCGACCGCTCCCAGCAGCGCCACGCGACGGGTGAGCGATACATCAGCCATTGGCGGTGCTTCCTGGGGCGTTCACGGCGGACGCGACTGCCTGCGCGAAAGAAGGCTCCGCTCTGGGTGCCGAATGGGGGGCGGCTGACGGACCAGCAGGGAACACATGCAGACAGCTCACTTGCTGAGCGGTAACGCCCAGCACCAGCCAGGTTCGCGCATGCTCGGGCCCGACTTCCACCGTCACCACGCGCTGATGGGGGCCGACAGCCACTGCGGACAGTACCCGGGACGCGGCTCCCACACCAGCGCTGCCCGCCGTCTGCCGCTGCTGCAACCGGCGGACAAGCCAGGGCAGTAAAGCCATGGCGCCCACAAAAAGGACGACCACGAGCAGCGTCTGGGTCATGCTGCCACTATCCACGACTGACCCGCCGCAAACGCTCGGAAGGCGTCACCACGTCCGTGAGGCGAATACCAAACTTGTCATTCACAACCACCACCTCGCCCTGGGCAATGAGATAGCCATTGACCAGAACGTCCATCGGCTCACCCGCGAGGGCATCGAGCTCCACGACCGAGCCTTGCGCGAGCTGGAGGATGTACTTGATGGGTACCTTGGTGCGCCCAAGCTCCACCGATAACTGGACGGGTATGTCCAGCACCATGTTGATGTCGTTGACCGTGCCATCGCCACCACCGGAGAAAGGGCGTACAGGCTCACCAGACAACGGGCCACCTTGCTCCCCGTCGCCAGGCTTGTCGTCGGTGCGCTTTTGTTCTTCAAGTGCCTCGGCCCAACCCGCAAACGGGTCATCCGCGCCAGCATCCTTGTTATCTTCTTCAGTTGACATCTTTTTCTCCCAGCCAGCTCATGTCGGCATTGCGCAGGCATTCTTCGATACGAATGGCGTACTTGGAATTGTGTGTTCCGTACTGGCACTCAAAAATGGGGACCCCACCAATCGATGCGCGAATGCGGGGTTCTCGGTCCAGCTCGATGAAATCGCCAGGCTTCATGGCCAGCAACTGCTCCACGGTGGCGTCGGCGCGTGCCAATTCGGCCACCAGGGTCACTTCGGCTGCCTGGATTTCCCGGGTCAGCACGCGAACCCAGCGGCGATCCACTTCAATGGAGTCGCCCTGGGTGGACGAATACAACACATCACGGATCGGCTCCAGCGTCGCGTAGGGCATGCAGATATGGATTGCGCCCGAAAGGTCCCCAATTTCCAGCTGAAACGCCGTGGATACGACGATTTCGCTGGGGGTGGCAATGTTGGCAAACTGCGGCTGCATCTCAGACCGCTGGTACTCCAGCTCCAGCGGGTAAATGCCCTGCCAGGCCTTTTTGTATTCAGCACAGATCACGTCCACCAGGCGGTTGATGACCCGTTGCTCCGTGGGCGAAAAATCCCGACCTTCAATCCGTGTCTGGAACTTGCCCACGCCGCCGTACAGTGTGTCGATGATGCCGAAAACCAGCGAGGGCTCGCACACGATCAGTCCGCTGCCGCGCAGCGGACGGATGGCCACAATGTTGAAGTTCGTGGGTACCGCCAGCTCGCGCAGAAAGGCGCTGTAACGCTGCACGGATACCGTGCCTACCGAAATTTCAGGACTGCGGCGGATGAAATTGAAGAGCCCGATGCGGAAGTTGCGTGCAAACCGCTCGTTGACGATTTCCATCGTAGGCATACGCCCACGGACGATGCGCTCCTGGCTGGAAATGTCGTAGTTGCGTACGGAGCCCGCCTCCGCGACCTCCTCGACCGACTTCTGGCTCTCACCAGTAACCCCTTCAAGAAGGGCATCAACTTCTTCCTGGGAAAGAAATGAATCACTCATGACTGGTCCTCGCCCGGGTCATTGGATGATGAAGCTGGAAAAAAGCACACGGTGCACCGGGTTGCGCTCTGTGCGCCGACGCGAAGGCCGGTCCTCCGCATCCTCTTCCTTGTCGGCCGCCGCAGCGCGTGCACGCTCCGTCGGAACCGTGTAACCCAGGGGGCGGGAGACTTCCCGCAGGATGTCTGCAGCCAGCTTTTCCTTGCCTTCCCGCTGCAGCAGTTCAGTGGAAGTCCGCTGGGAAACCAGCATCAGGATGCCGCTGCGTATGGAGGGTAAATACAGCTTCACCTGCTCTGCTGTCTTGGCATCCTCCAACTCCAGGGTGATACCAATCTGGGCAAACCGGTCACCGCCAGGGTCTGCCAAGTTCACCACCATGTTCTCCATGGGCAGGAACGTGGGGGCCACCTTGGGGGCCTCCTTGCGGACTGGTGCAGCCCCATCTTCTTCGTCGGCATGGGAGCGGCTGGAAATGAACCAAGCCGCCGCGCCGCCACCAATCACCAGCACCGCCACCACAACGCCGATGATGATGATGAGCATCTTCTTGCTTTTGGCCGGGGCCGCTGCGGGAGTATTGGCTGACACGTTGCGGATTCCTTGCGGTGGGAGACGGGCCGGGCCCGCGCAATCCATGGGCGAGCAAAACCGGATGGCCCATTATTGGGCGGGGCTGCAACCAATAATAGCCAGAATAAAAGCCCAAAACCATGGCATTCACTGCGCTATGGACTCTGCACGCAAGCACCGGAACGGCGTTCGGTCGCGCTGCAGCGGCAAGACCTGATGGAATGCAGGAGTAGCCACCGCTGCAAAGCAACCTATCAGAAATGCTCTGGGGTAGGGAGTAACACGGTACTCGCGTACCGCCAGCAGCGTAAAGACGCCGCGCGAGCGAGTTCCTGACCGGGGGGGTGTCGCGGGCGGCAGGCGGGTAGCCCCGTCTGCCCGCCGGGCTCACACAAAGACGTCTACTGCGCGATCCGGGGCGCCACCGCGCAGCAGTGAAGCCGTGCCAGTGGGCGCTGCAGCGACCACCTTCGCCTGGCGAGCGCCATCGCGCTGGCCCTGCCGCTCAGCCCCACCCGCATCGTCACGCTGCCCCGCCGAGGTGCCAACCGACATACCCGACAGCACGAGGCCCTCACTGCGCAACAGCTCACTCAATTGCGCCATGCTGCGGTCCAGCAGCTCACGGGTCTGCGGCTGGTCGCTGCGGAACGTCACGTGGGCCTCATTGCCCGACAGTGACACCGACACCTCTACCGGCTGCCCGTCGCGGTTGAGCGTCAGTTCCGCATTCTGTGTTTTCTGGTTGACCCAATAAGCCACCTGCTCGGCGACCTGCTCCTCAACACCTGCCTGTGCGGGGTCGGCAAACACCGTGGCCCCATCCAGGGAGCCCGGCTCCACCGGCGCAGAACCGCTGCCGCTATCCAACCAAGCCCCGGCGCTGGAACGCCCCTCGCCAGAGCGGCCTCCAGCGTCCGCACCTCGCGTGGACGCTACCGGAGACAGCAACCCCTCTGCAACGGAGGCGACCACAGCGCCACCCGCCGGGTCCACCATGCCCCCAGGACTGCGATCCGATGCGCCAGCAACTGGCATCCCCACCATTCGCTCGCTGGCCATCTGCACCGCAGCCAGGGCCACGCCTTGATGGCCCGGCAACTGCTGCGCAGCGCCTCCTCCGAGGGAGCGACCTGTAGACATTTCCACTGCATCTGCCTTCTGGGCCAAGGCACTTTGCATGCGGGAGAAAATCCGACCCTGCGCCATCCCGCCGACCGGCGGGAGCCCTTCCTGCAAGTCTGCCGAAGTGTCGAGCCTGGCTGTTTCAGCCACGATGCCTTGCGAAAGACCGTCCGTTCCAGGAAGGATTCCCGCCAGGGACGCCAGCCCCCCTTGGGCGCTACCACCCTGCGCTTCCAGCCCCAATACCGCTCCGGTCTGCGCTCCGGCACTCAAAATGCTGCCGCCCTGCCCGCGCTCTGCCGCAGCAGCATCAACCCGCACATTGGCGCCGGGCACCAGCAAACCCTGCCAGGCAGCCATGGCGGAGGCCTCCATGGCCGCCTTTGCAGCGTCCGACAAAGCCACATCGGAAGGAGCGGCACCCGAGGCCGCCAGATCCAGCGGAGCGCCATCGCCTCCGCCCATCGCCCCATCGCCCAAAGCTGCCAGCAGCGCCAGAAAGCCGCCAGCGCCCGGTTCGTTAGCGTCCGGGGTCTGCGCTGTGGAGCGGTGCCGAGCGGCATGGGCGGACTGGGTGCCCTGGGGAGAAGAAATTTTGGTGGGTTCCATGGTCAATACTCCCGGCCCTCAGAGCCCTGAATCGCACTGCGGTACTGCAACGCAGCCCGCTCATCGGTTTGTTTCTGATCTCTTCGCATTTCGGCCAACTCCAGGTCGTGGCGCCGCTTTTCCATGACCTTGCGCAGGCTTGCCAGACGCAATTCCGCCTCCAGCAAGGCGCGCCTGGCGGCCTCCACCCGATGGGCGTGGTCTCCCACCACACCATTCTGGACACCCGCCGCGTGGCCCAGGCGGTCCATGAACTGGTAGTGGTGGTACATCACCTCGGGCTTCATCGTGGTATCGGCCTTCATGCCCCAACGCGCCTGGGTCTCTCGGGCGTAATCTTCCAGCTGGTCGAGCTGGGCACGCGCCGCCTGCTGCGCAGCCAACATGTCCTGCAGCGCCTGGCGCGCGTCGTCCCGCTTGCGGGAGGCGACTTCCACAGCGACGGCGAGCGAGTTCAGGCTGGACATGGCTGACTACCCCAGGTGTTCAATGGTCCAACACCGCTGCCATGCCCGCCACGCTCTGGTCCATCGAGGCGGCCTCGAACATGTCCTGCTGCAAGAAGGCGGCCATCTGCGGCTGCAGGCGAATGGCTTCGTCCAGGGCGGGATCGGAGCCGCTCATGTACGCACCGACCTGCACCAGATCCCGGCTCTTCTGGTAGCGCGAATACACCGCCCGAAAGCGTCGCGCCAGATCAAAATGCCCGCGCGATACCACGTTGTGCATCACGCGGGATGCAGACTGCTCAATGTCGATGGCGGGGAAATGCCCCGTCTCGGCCAAAGCCCGCGACAGCACGATGTGCCCATCCAGAATCGCACGCGCCGCGTCAGCGATCGGGTCTTGCTGGTCATCGCCCTCAGACAGCACCGTGTAGAAAGCCGTGATCGAGCCAACCCCGTGCAGCCCATTGCCACTGCGCTCCACCAGTTGCGGTAGCTTGGCAAAGCAGGAGGGCGGATAGCCCTTGGTGGCGGGAGGCTCACCGATGGCCAGCGCAATTTCGCGCTGCGCCATGGCATAGCGGGTGAGCGAATCCATGAGCAGCAGCACATGCTTGCCCTTGTCCCGAAAGTGCTCGGCAACCGCCGTGGCATATGCAGCCCCCTGCATGCGCAAGAGCGGCGGCGCATCAGCAGGCGCCGCCACCACCACCGATCGCGCACGGCCATCCTCACCCAAAATGTCTTCCACGAATTCCTTGACCTCGCGCCCCCGCTCGCCAATAAGCCCCACCACGATCACATCTGCCTGTGTGTAGCGGGCCATCATGCCCAGCAAGACGCTTTTGCCCACCCCTGAACCGGCAAACAAACCCAGGCGCTGCCCACGCCCCACGGTAAGCAGGGCATTGATGGCGCGCACGCCCGTGTCCAGCGATTCGCGCACAGGGTCCCGGTCCATGGCATTGATCTGGCGGCGCCCCATGGGCTCAGACACCACGTCCTGCACGGGCCCGCCATGGTCCAGCGGCAGTCCCTGCGCATCCACCACCCGGCCCAGCAGGCCTTCGCCCATCGGCAAGCGCAGTACACCCGCACGCTGGATGGCCCGCGCGGGCTCGCCGAGACGGGGGATGGGGATGTAGGGCGCAGCGGGCACCACACTGGCACCACTGGAGAGTCCGTGGATATCTCCCGCAGGCATCAGAAAAGCGCGGTCCGCAGAAAAACCCACCACTTCTGCCAGCACGGGGGCATGCCCCGGCATCTGGACCATGCACTGCGAGCCCACGGGCACGCGGATGCCCACAGCCTCCAGCACCAGGCCCGTCAGCCGGGTCAGCGTGCCGCGCGTCTCCAGCGGCGCGCCTTCAGCGACGCGCGCACGCGCGTCGTCCATCAGGCGTGTCCAGGCAGATGGAGATTCAACGGCCATCACTGCCCTCTTCTTCCTCTTGCCATGGCGACTGGAGCCCCAGTGCGGCAATGGCCCGCTGCCAGCGTTTGTCAAGGCTGCCGTCCACCGCCGTACCGGCTGATTCCACCAGGCAGCCGCCCGGCGGCACCGCAGCATCCGCCATCCACTGCACACCGGGGGCATCGATTTCTTCGCGCAGAGGCTGGGCTATCGCCTCCATATCTGCAGGGTTCAGGCGGACCATGGCAGGTCGCCCCTCGGTCACCAGCATGCCTACCGCCTCCCTCACCACGGGCTGCAAGGCGTTGGGGTTGACGGACAGTTCCTGGCGCACCACCTGGCGCGCAATGTCACAGGCCAGCTCCAGCAGTTGCTGGGCCATCTGCTGCTGCATGTCGATCAGGCTTGCATCGAGGGTCTGCACCACGCTCTGCAGCCGCTGCGCCGTTTCATGCCCTTGCTGGGCAATGTATTCGTCCATGCGCCGCTGCCATTCCAGCGCCGTTTGGGCCTGCCCCTGGGCAAAGCCCTCAGCGTAGGCGTCATCACATGCCTGCTGAATCAGTGCCTGCTGCGCAGCCTCATCAATTTCAGCCGGAATCTCCGCCACAGGCTCGGGCTCCACTGGTTCAACCAGGTCGGAGCCGTCCACCGCACCAAACTTCCACTGCGTGAAATCGCCCACTTCCTCGCTGGGAATGAAGCGCGAATAAGAGCGCTGGCTAGACGAAGGCATCATCACCGCCGGATCCAATCACGATTTGACCCTCGTCGGACAAGCGACGCACGGTCTTCAGGATTTCCTTCTGCTGAGCCTCGACCTCGGACAACCGCATCGGGCCGCGCGATTCGAGGTCTTCGCGCAATGCCTCGGAGGCACGCGAGGACATGTTCGACAGGAACTTCTCGCGCAGCTCGGGCACGGCTCCCTTGAGTGCCACGATGAGCGTTTCGGACGCCACTTCCTTGAGCACAGTCTGGATCGCCTTGTCGTCGAGCTTGAGCACGTCTTCGAACACGAACATCTTGTCCATGATCTTCTGGGCCAGATCGGGGTCGTAACCCCGGATGGATTCGAGCACCACGGCATCCATGTTGCCACCCAGCAGATTGATGATCTCGGCCGCAGCCTTGACACCACCCAGAGAGCTCTTGCGGATCTTGTCGCCACCCGCCAACACCTTGAACAGCACCTCGTTCAGGTCCTTGAGCGCCGTCGGCTGAATACCTTCCAGCGTGGCCACGCGCAGCAAAATTTCACTGCGCTGACGGTCAGTGAGGTGCATCAGGATGCCCGACGCCTGGTCGCTGTCCAGGTGCACCAGGATGGCTGCGACGATCTGGGGATGTTCGTTGCGCAGCAGTTCAGCCACCGACAGTGGATCCATCCACTTGAGGCTCTCGATGCCCGACACGTCGCCGCCCTGCAGGATGCGGTCGATGAGCAGGCCCGCCTTGTCGTCGCCCAGCGCGCGGCGCAGCACGGCGCGCACGTAATTACCGGTGTCGGACACCAGCAGGCTCTGCGCAGCAGCGGCGCCGGAGAACTTGTTGATGACCTCGTCCACTTTCTCGCGCGATACCGAGCGCATGCGCGCAATGGTTTCGCCGAGTTTCTGCACTTCCTTGGGCGAGAAGTGCTTGAACACTTCCGCAGCCTCTTCCTCGCCGAGGGACATCAGCATGATGGCGGCGTCGTTGAGTCCTTGGTCGTCCATGGTCGTCGTCCGTGGTGTCGGTAATTAGACCGGCTCGCCGTTCAGCCAGGTCTTCAGGATATTGGCCACAGCCACCGGGTTCTCCTTGGCCAGCACGCGCGCCTCTTCCAGACGCAATTGCTCCGGCGTGGCAGGAAGCACCTCGTTTTTCTTGGCGGGCGCAGGCAGCGCCGGGCGTTCGGGCGTTTCGGACTCCACGGCATCCAACTGGCCACCGGCCACCGGGATGGCACGGGGCTTGGCCGCCGCGCCAGTGCCCTTGAGGGCCGGACGCACCAAGCCCATCAGCACCAGGGCCGCAAACAGCACCGCACCCACCGGCCAGGCAAACGACTTGGCCAGATCGATCACTTCAGGCTGCTTCCACAGCGGAATGTCGCTGGTTGGCGTTGCGGTCACCTGGAACGGTGTGTTCATGAGGTTGACGGAGTCGCCGCGATCCCGGTTGAAGCCAATGGTCTCGCGCACCAGCGCCGTCATCTGCTCCAGTTGCTCGGGTGTGAGCGCCTTCGACACGGTCTTGCCCTTGTCTTCCGTGGACTGGTAGTTGACCACCACCGCTGCGCTCACCCGCTTGAGGGCACCACTGCCGCCGCGCGTGACGCGCACCGTCTTGTCAACCTCGTAGTTGGTGATAGATTCGCGCTTGCTGCCCACAGCCTGGGCGCCCTGAGCCTGCTGGCCGGCGGCGGTGGGCGGCGGGTTGGCGCCATTGATGGGCGCGGCAGACGGTGCAGGGGGCTGATTGGTCGTGGCGCCCGGCACGCCAGTGGGCAGCGGATTGCCTTGGGGACCTGTGCTTTCCACCACCTGCTGGCTGCGGATGGCGCTGGCATCGGTGGCCAGGTTGGGCCGGTGCTGCTCGGAGGTGGATTCGGTCTGGGTGAAATCCACCTCGGCCGTCACCTGCGCCTTGACGTTGTCTCGGCCCACCACGGGCTCCAGGATGTCCAGAATGCGGCGGGTGTACTGCTGTTCGATCTGCTGTACATACAGCAGTTGCTGCGCATCCACACCGTTTCCAGCGGCAGTATCGGGCGACTGGGACAGCAGTTTGCCTGTATCGTCCAGCACGCTCACGGCGGACGGAGACAGCTCTGGCACGCTGGAAGCCACCAGATGCACGATGCCCGCCAGCTGCGCACGGTCCAGAATACGGCCCGGGTGCAGGCTCACCAGCACCGACGCCGAAGGCTTTTGCTGCTCCCTGAAAAATCCGTTCTGGTTGGGAAGCGCCAGATGCACCCGCGCACCTTGCACCGACGACAGCGCCTGGATGGAGCGCGTAAGTTCGCCCTCCAGGCCCCGCTGAAAGTTCAGGCGCTCCTGGAACTGGGTCATCCCAAATTTGCTGGATTCCATCAGTTCGAAACCCGCCACCGAACCCTTGGGCAGGCCCTGGGTGGCCAGGCGCAGGCGCACATCGTGCACGCGGTCTGCAGGGATCAGGATGGCACCACCGCCATCGGCGTGCTTGTAAGGCACATTCATCTGCGACAACTGGGCCACGATGGCACCGCCATCTTTGTCGTTCAGATTGGCAAACAGCACGCGGTAGTCAGGCTGGCGCCCCAGCACGATGGCCGCAATGGCCACCGCCACCAGCAGCGCCGCGCCCACACCCAGCCGCATGCGCTGCGCCCTGTCGAGGGCAGACAGCCGCTGCAGCCAGTTCGGGCTGGCAGGGGGGGTGAGAGGAATTTCAGCAACTGCAGACATCTTGCTTTCCAGTAGGGTGGCCCGGCAAGGACCAAAGCGTGGGGTCGATTATTCGGTCACGCCTCCAAAATGTTCGCTGGATAAGCCGCGCGTTTGGCCATCAATTCAGAGCGATGGGTCCCGGCGCGATGGCTAGGATACGCAGCATACCGCCATTCCCACGGATACAGCCATGGACCTTCGCATCTCAAGCTCTACCGCCCCGCTCACGGGCGCTGGCGTGGCGCGCCGTGCTGCAGCGCCGCAAAACGACGCCAATGACGTGGGTTTCTCGGGGGCGCTCAAAGGCGCACTGCAGTCGGTCAGCGCCGCACAAAACCGCTCTTCGAACCTGCAAACCGAGGTGCAGATGGAAAACCCCTCTGTCAGCCTCGAAGAAACCATGGTGGCCATCCAGAAGGCCCAGATCGGCTTTCAAGCCACGCTGCATGTGCGCAACCGGATGGTGCAAGCCTATACCGACATCATGAACATGCAGGTGTGATAGAGACGCCCCCCCTGAGGCGCTGCGCGCCTTCCCCCAGCTCTCGCAACGCTGGGCGTTTCGGGCAGGGAGACGATGCCCTCGCTGCGGGGCGGCCCTTGCAGGGCATCCCTCGCGTGGGGCGCGCCGGTATCGGTCGGTAGGGGCCCTTCTTTCACTCCTATTTTTGTAGCATTTGCGCTTTGTAGGCAAGCGCTATGGGCACTTTTTATCCCCAAAGACACGCCACGCTCTTGGTACCAGGGGCTGAGCGATGCATCGCTGGCCGCGGCGAGGTGGATGCCAAGCGCCAGGAACCGTTCGCTCTCAATTTAATAGCTGCCTGCGCTTGATAGATAAGCGGCATAGCCCTATTCGCCCATGAAAAAGCCGACCTCGTGGGGTCGGCTTTTTTGCGGCTCAGCGCACGCCTCAGTGCATCATCTGCGGCTGGCCCTCGAACAGGTGTTCAAACTGCGCCAGCCAGGGCTCAGCGAGGCAGCGAATCTGGGCATCGTTGCGCAGGATGCGCTGCATGATGCGGGTCTTCTCGCGTTTGTGCTCGGGCAGCAGTTCGTGCTCTTGCGACTTGAAGCGCAGCTGCTCGATCAGCACGGCGCAGGCGCCTTCGTAGCGCACCACCCCATCCCAGTCCTTGAGCTTGGCGGCCTCCAGCATCTTGGCGCTGCTGTCTTCAATCGCCTTGTAATAGTCAATCAGCATGTGTGACATGGTTATGCCTCCACCAGCACAGGCTGGCCAGTGGCGGCGGGCGCATCGGACGAAGCCGCGGTGCCGGTTTTCTTGATTTCGTTCCAGCCTTGGGCCACGGGCTCGATCAGGCGCATGACTTCTTGCATGATGGCGTCGTCGTTGCGGGCGTTGGCCAAGATCAGGCGGCGCATGCAGTAGTCGTACAGCGCACCCAGGTTTTCGGCCAGTTCGCCCCCATCGACTTTGTCGAGCGAGGTGCTCAGGCCCTCCTCCAGAATGCGCACGGCCTTGGAGATGGCATTGACTTTGGCCAGCACATCACCACGTGCCAGGGCGCCACGTGCCGTGGCGATGGCATTGAGGACACCTTCATACAGCAGGCTGACCAGCTGGTGCTGGTCCATCGTGTGCATGCTGGTTTCCACATTGATACGCTGGTAAGCGTTGGCTGCACGGGGGCTGTAGGCGCTGAACATGCTGACAATCCTTCCGAGGTATTACTTAAGTTATCGGCATGTGCCAGAAAAACTGAAGCCCCTGATTAACCAGTCGATTTGTTCCAGGCAGTGACCTGCTGTGAGATATACGCGTTCAGGCCATTGAGGCTGCTCAGCTGGGTATCGAGTGCGTTATACCGCTGTGTGATGCGCTTTTCAAATGCCTCGACCTTCTCATTCACCCGCGTCTGGTCCTGGCTGTTGCGCTTGAGGCTCAGCTGCAGGGTGGCATCCTTGGATTTGAAGAACCCGTCGTTGGAGAGCAGGTTGGTGGTCAACGCCTTCAGCTGGACGGCAATGCCATCGGCAGCGCCGCCGCCGGTATTGCGGAACAGGTTTTTCACGTCGTCGGGGTTCTCGGACAGCGCCTTGGTGAGCTTGGAGGAATCAACCGCCAGGTCTCCGCCCAGCTGCTGGGTAATGCCAATGTCCGCCAACCGCTGGAAAGCACCGCCCCCTGTAGTGACCGACTGGATGGCATTGCGCAGGGAGTTTTGCAGCGCTACGGCCGTCGAGTCACCTTGCAGCAAACCGGCCGACTTGGTAGCGGCGTCGTACTTGGTGGCGTCCTGCAGCAACTGGTTGATGGCGTTGTAGGCCTTCACGAATCCATCAATGTTGGACTGGATCGCGGAGTTGTCCTTGCTCACAGTGATATCAATGGGAGCCGTCGTCACTTGCTCGGCCTTGAAAGTCACGCCCGAAATCGTGGAGGCAAACGTATTGGTGGCTGAAGACACCGCGATCCCGTTGACCGTGGCCTTGGCATCGGCGGCAGCCTGCGTGACCGTGGCACCGTTGACGAGGCGGGACAAGCCTGTTGCGTCGGTGTTGCCCGCGCTCTGCGGGTCGGTGTCGCCGTCCTCCATCACACTCAGGCGAAACCCGAACTCCTCGCCGGTGCTCTTGCTGCGCAGCAGCAAGCGCTCGCCCGACGCATCACTGAGTACAGACGCCGTTACCCCTGCATTGGCACCATTGATCTTGCTGGCCACGTCCGACAGCTTGTCGCTCGCACTGATAGTGATATCTACGGGCTGACCGCTGCCAGGTGTGAACGACGCGGGTGCAACACTCCACTTGCCCAGTTCGAGGCGCAGCGTACCGGATCCGAGCGCACCACCCACGGGCAGCAAAGCGGCGGACGCAGTGGCCTGCGCCTTGGCAAGGCTCTGGACCTCGACACTGAACGTGGTGGGAAGCGTGCCCCCTACGGCGGTGGCGGAAACAAATTTGGAGTCGGACGACGTGGTAGCCACGCCATTCCAACCGGTCACGCTGGTGAGCTTGCCCGCTGCATCCTGCAGCGTGGACACCAGCGACTTGATCTGTCCAAAGGCAGAAATCTTGGTATTGACCGTGGCCGCTTGTAATTTCAGCGTGTCCAGGGGCCTCTTTTCCAGGGTGACCAACTGGGAAATGATGCTCTTGACATCAAGTCCGTTCGTGCCGACGCCTGGGGATGAAATGGTTGCCATACAAACCTCCTGAACTGGTCCAACGGAAATTATGGCGCCGAACGGCGATCAAGAACGTCCGTAAACACGCCAGGAAACCCGTCTTATCCAGCGGTCCTGGCACCCGCCTTCCAAAAAGCCAAAGGGCGGCGACAGAAATCTGCCGCCGCCTGGGGTCCACCAGGGCGCTGCAACGCCCTGACTGCCATGCCCGCCGCTTAACGCAGCAGGGCCAACACACCTTGGGGCAGCTGGTTGGCCTGGGCCACCATTGCCGTACCGGCCTGTTGCAGGATCTGGGCACGCGACAGGTTGGCCGTTTCTGCGGCGAAGTCGGCATCCAGAATACGCGAACGCGAGGAAGAAAGGTTTTCCGACGTCACTTGCAGGTTGCTGATCGACGTTTCAAAGCGCGATTGCAGAGCACCGAGCTTGGCACGCTCACCGTTGATGAAGGCCAGCGCAGAGTCCACCGTCTTCAGGGCGTTGGTCGCGTTGCTGAACGTGGTCACATCCAGGTTGGCCACGGTTTGCAGGGCAGAGCCACCGTTGTCCAGCTGGTTGCTGGTTGAAGTGATTGCGAAAGACTTTTCCGAGTCCAGCGTAATGTAGCCACCGGTGTTCACGTTTTCCACCGTTGCGGCAGCAGAGCTCAGCGTCGTCGTGCCGCCGTTGGCCGCGCCAGCTGCGTCGTAACCGGTGACCGTCACGTTCGCCGCGTTGGCGTTGGCTGTATCGCCCACCACGATGTTGTTACCCGTGGCATTGGTCAGAACGATCTGGCTGCCGTCAGAGCTCAGAGAAGCATTGATACCGGTCTTGGCAGACTGGTCGTTGATGGCGGACACAGCGGCCGACAGGCGGTCCGTGCCTGTGGCGGAGGTCAGCGTGAAAGACACTGTACGTGCCGCGCCGACGTTGTCACCTTCCAGCGTCAGCGAGTAAGAGCCGACAGCCGACATACCACCCAGACGCACTTCGGTACGGGCCGTGGCTGTCACACCGGTATCTGCCTTCAGGGCATTGATCTGGTCGGCCGTAGCCTTGGCCGTGGCGCTAGCAGCCACAGTCAGCGTGCCGGTGCCCAGAGCACCGCTGATGGCCACGGTACCTGTGGTCACACCGTTGGTGCCTGCGGTCGCTTGGGTAGCCGATGCGCCAATGCCCGAGCCGTTGGAGGCGACGTTCTGGTTGTTGCCGTAGACGCTGGTGCGCAGATTGCCCGTGGCAGCCACGATGGTCTGGTTGGCGTTGGCACCCACTTGGAACTGCTGTGTGCCGAAACTGCCATCGAGCAGCTTGGAGCCGTTGAATTCCGTGGTTTGCGAGATACGGTCCAGTTCGGACACCAGCTGTCCCACTTCCTGTTGCAGGGCCTGGCGGTCGCCAGCGCTGTTGGAGGCGTTGGCCGATTGCACAGCCAGTTCACGCACACGCTGCAGGATGTCGCCAGAAGCCTTCAGGGCGCCTTCAGCGGTTTGTGCCAGGGAGATCCCGTCGTTCGCATTGCGAACAGCCTGGTTCAGGCCGCGGATCTGGCTGGTGAAGCGCTCGGAAATCGCCAAGCCAGCAGCGTCATCCTTGGCGCTATTGATACGCAAGCCAGAGGACAGGCGCTGAATGGACGTATTGAGAGAAGTCTGACTCATGCCCAGGTTGCGTTGGGCGGTGAGCGAGGCGATGTTGGTATTGATGGTGGAAGCCATTGCAAATCTCCAGAAAAGAACTGACTGAATATGGCGTTGCCGCCAGCCGGGGCGCCAGCACCGCGCTGGCCTCCTGGGTTCCCAGCGCTGCAGGCCATCTGGTGAACGGCGGGCCGCTTACGGACCGTTGCAATTGTTTTCGGGTCGCCGCCGGAAAACTTGAGGGGCAAACGCACAAGTTGTACGACTTTTTTGCCGCTTATCTCCTAAACGCCCAAAAGCAGCGTCTCCACAATTCATCCATCGTTCCCCCATTGACAGCCGGACGGGTGCGCTTGAACCGGCAAACAGATCCGTCTAGCGACGTTAAGGAGTTTCGCCATGGCAGCAACCATCAATACCAACATCAGCTCGCTGACCGCCCAGCGCAACCTGGGCACCAGCCAGATGTCGCTGAATACAGCCATCCAGCGCCTGTCGTCCGGCTTGCGTATCAATAGCGCCAAGGACGACGCCGCCGGCCTGGCGATTTCCGAGCGCTTCACCAGCCAGATCCGCGGCCTGAACCAGGCTGTTCGCAATGCGAACGACGGGATTTCTCTGGCGCAGGTGGCTGAAGGTGCAATGGGGTCGGCTGGCAACATTTTGCAGCGGGTCCGTGAACTGGCGGTGCAGTCGGCCAATGCCTCCAACAGCGCTGGGGACCGCCAGGCCCTGCAGCAGGAAGTCGGCCAATTGGTAGCTGAACTGGACCGGATTTCGCAAACCACCGAATTCAACGGTCAGAAGTTGCTGGACGGCACCTTTGGTACGCAGCAGTTCCAAGTGGGTGCCAACGCCAACCAGACCATCGTGGCGGCCACAGCCAACCTGCGTACCAGCGTGTACGGCAACAACCAGAACGTCGCCTCCAACGGCTCGGGCATTGGCGCATCGGCCACCCAAGCCACCGCAGGCACCAACGGTGTGACCACCGGCTCGGTAGCCGTCAGCGGCTACCTGGGCACCGGCACCCTGACGGTGGCTGCAAGTGCTACCGCCAAAGCCACCGCCGACCAGATCAATGCCCTGCAGGCCACCACTGGCGTGACCGCCACAGCCCGCACCGAAGTGCACCTGGGTGGCATGGCGGCGGCCGGGTCCTATTCGTTGACGCTGGAAGGTGACAACATCGGCAGTCCCCGCACCATTTCATTCACGCTGGTCGCAGGCACGGGGACCGACCGCCTCTCCCCTGCCGTGTCGGCCATCAATGAACAAGCGGCCAAAACCGGCATCAATGCCTCGCTCAACTCCGACGGCACGCAGATCATCCTGACCAACGCCACCGGCAACAACATCGTGATCGGCGACACGGTGAACGCCAACGCGGGTGCGGTGACCGTCACCGGCTATGACGCGGCAGGTGCCAGCAACGGCGCGACCCAGACGCTCGCGGCCGACGCCAACGTGGAGTTCATCAACACGGGCGGTTACATCACGCTGGACTCCGAAAAGTCCTTCGCCGTGACCTCGGCCAGCAACCAGTTGGACAACGGTGGCTCCTCGCTGCACACCGTGGCCAACCTGGACGTGACCACCTTCACCAACGCCACCGACGCGCTCAAGACCGTAGATTCGGCCCTGGCCTTCATCAACGGTGAACGCGCCAAGCTCGGCGCCCTGCAATCGCGCTTCGAAACCAGCATCTCCAGCTTGCAGATCACGTCTGAGAACCTGTCCGCATCGCGTTCGCGCATCCAGGACGCAGACTTCGCGGCCGAAACAGCCAACCTGTCGCGTGCCCAGATCCTGCAACAGGCCGGTACGGCGATGGTGGCCCAGGCCAACCAGATCCCGCAGGGCGTGCTGTCTCTGCTCAAGTAACCTGACCAAACCACACGCTGCGCAGTGAAACAGCAACACCAAAGGGGCCCATCGGGCCCCTTTGTACATGGCACACTGCCTGCACATCCCGCTCCTTTGCTCGTAGATCGGCGCCACCGTGCACACCAAACACACCGACCAGGACGCGTCCCGCCTGCAGGCCGCACTTGCTGCCTCCGACTGGCCCCTTCTCACCCGCTTGTGCCGCCAGGTCCTGCGCAAGAACAGTCGCCACCTCAGCGCGCATCGGCTGCTGGGCTTCTCACTGAACAAGCAGCGCGAGTTCGATGCCGCCCTCAAGGCTTACCGACAGGCCTATGTGTACTGGCCTGAAGACGCCGAGCTACTCGTCAACTATGCCAACGTGCTCATTGAGCAAGCACGCAATATCGACGCCCTGCCCCTGCTGGAAAAAGTGTGCGAACTGCGCCCCCAGCAGGCCATTGGCTGGATCAAGCTGGCCGAATGCTGCTACCTGCTGACGCAACACGACAAAGGTTTTGACGCCAGCCAGAGGGCCGCCGCCCTGGCCGAGACACTGCACGACCGCGTCGCCGCACTCATGCAAAGCGCCATCCACCGGCGCGAGCTGGGCCAGGTGCGCGAGGCTGTCAAGGACTGCGAGACAGCCATCGCCCTGCGCTACAACGACCCTGGCAACTACACCAACAAGCTGTTGTTCATGCTGGCCGATCCCCAGGTGGACGCCGCGCAGCTGTCGGCGGCCGCACGGCAGTACGGCGCTGTGTTCGAGCCGCCGCTGCGCCCAGAGTGGCCCGATTTCCAGGAGCATCGGGGCTCGCCATGGCGACGCCTGAAGATCGGCTTCCTCTCCCCCGACTTCCGGGTGCACTCGGTGATGTACTTTGTGGAGGGTCTGCTGGCGCAACTGGATCGGCGGCAGTTTGAGGTTTTCGCTTTCTATCTGTTCCCGCGGGACGATCACGTCACCGAGCGCGTACAGCGCCATGCCGACCATTTTGTGCCCCTGGCCGGTTTCAGCCCGCAGCAGCAGGCCGAGGCCATTCGCGCGCAGGGCATCGACATCCTGATCGACCTGGCGGGCCACACCGGCAACAACGGCCTGCTGACGCTGGCCCACAAGGCGGCCCCGGTGCAGGTGTCCTGGCTGGGGTTCCCGGCCACCACCGGGCTCACGGCCGTGGACTACAAGTTCACCGACGAAATCACCGACCCGCCCGGCGCAGAGGCGCAGTACACCGAGCAGCTCTACCGCTTGCCCACGCTGTTCGCGTGCTACCGCCCCATGAGCCGCAACCCGCTGTGGCGCTACCAGCCGCGCTACCAGGTGCGCCCCACGCCCGGGCTCGCCAACGGTTTCATCACCTTCGGCTCGTGCAACAACCTGGGCAAGCTGACCGACGAGGTGCTGGCCCTGTGGGGCCAGGTACTGGCTGCGGTGCCGGGTTCGCGCCTGCTCATAGAGGGCAAGAACCTGGACCGGCCGGACTTTGCCAACGCCTACCGCCAGCGCTGCGAGCGCCTGGGCCTGCCGCCGGCGCAGGTAGACCTGGTGGCGCAGCGCACCGACAACCAGTACCTGACCTACCACCGCATCGACATCGCGCTCGACCCCTTCCCGCTAACGGGCGGCACCACCACATTTGACGTGCTGTGGATGGGCCTGCCCATCGTGTCGATGGTGGGCGAAAGCTTCAAGAGCCGCATGGGCGTGGGCCTGCTGGCCTACCTGGGCCGCACCGAATGGCTGGCCGAAACGCCCGAGGACTATGTGCGCATCGCCACCAGCCTGGCGGCCGACACACAGGCGCTGAACACCCTGCGGCAGGGGCTGCGCGCCGAGGTGGAGGCCTCTGCACTGATGCGCGAGGACATCTTCAACCACCACTTTGCCGAAGGCCTGCGCGTGATGTGGCTACAGTGGCTGGCCCGGGCCGAACACCCGGACGATCCCGCCGCGCAGGCCCAGGCGATCCAGGACTGGCTGCCCCAGCTGCCCAAGGCCTGGACCCAGCCACCCGTGCCTGGCGTGGGCCTGAAGCCAGGCCAGCGTGTGAGCCTGCACGAGGCGCACCAGCGCCTGCAGGATCTGGTGGACAAGGCCAAGGCCGCCCCGCCGCCCACACCCGCCACCGGCGCAGACACCAGCGCGGGCCCGGCCCTCAAGGACCGCCACTGGATCGCCGTGACCGAGCTGGCCGAAACCGTGCTCAGCGCCATGCCCCACGACCCGGTGGCCCTGGCCTGCCTGGCCGAGGTGGAACACGCCCACGGCCACACCGAATTTGCCGTGACCTACCTACGGCACGCCACGCAGGCGATGGGCCTGGACATGGGGGCGAGCCCCGCTGCGTGATGCCCTGACGCCTTGGCGCTCAGTTACAGGGACAGGGCTGCGCCGCATCAAACGCTATAAACAATATAGCAACAAACACATAACCACCGAGCGCAAGGCGGCATTTTTCCCCATATTTTCTGCGCCCATCACCCCTTGCGTCGCAGAAACCCGTGCGGTGCCACCGTGACCTGCAGGCGCTGCTCCATCTCGGCATCCACTTCGAACTCGGCGTGCCCGGCCAGCCAATGGTGCACGGCCGTCTTGGGGTTGTTGCCCACGTCCCAGGGGCGGTCGGCAAAGAACTTGGGCGGCATGTCTTCCACAAAGGTGTCGAACACCACGCAGTAGCTGCCGGGCGTCACCAGGGGCGCGTAAGCGTTGAGCTCGCCCAGCACATGGTCGTGGGTGTGCATGGAATCCAGGCACACCAGCACGCGCTGGTAGCCCTTCGCAAAGTCGCGCACCTGCTGCACCACGTCGGGCGCCACGGCCGAGCCCTGGACCATGGCGATGCGGCTGGCCATGGGGTGGGCTTCGATGGCGGCGCGGTTGTGCGCGCGGATGTCGATGTCCACGCCCAGCACCTTGCGGCGCGAGGCGCGCGGGTCCATCGTGGTGCCCGCCTCGATGGCGTCGCTCATGTCCAGCAGCGCCAGCAGCGAGGCGCTGAGCACCAGTGAGCCACCGTGCGCGATGCCGGTCTCGATGATGAGGTCCGGCCGCACGCGCCACACCAGCTCCTGCATCGCCACCATGTCCTGCGGGTACTGGATGATGGGCCGGCCCATCCAGTCGAAGTTGTAGACGTACTGCCGCTGCATCGAGGCCTGCAGCCAGTCGCGCGACAGGGTCTGGAACGCGGCGTCCTGGGCATAGCCCGCAAGGCGGTCGCGGCGTTCCTGGGCAAATTGGTCAACGGGGTTCATGGCGGGGTTACTCCAACAGGATCGGTCACAACGGAAGCGTCGTTCAGCAAAAGGTCATCGGCCAGCACGGCGCGGGGTGCCACACCCCATTCACCCCGCAGGCGTTGCACGTTGATAGGGGGAAACGCCTGCAGCGGGGCCTGGGCATCCACCTCCACGGTGCAGCCCGTGCGCGCCTGCAACCAGGCCAGCCACTGGGCGTGCAGGGTCTGTCGGCCGCTGGCCACGTTGTAGGTGGCAGCGCGGCCCGCCAGCGCAATGCGCGGCAGCCAGTCCAGCAGGTCGTCCACATGCACATAGTCCTTGGCGGACTGCGGATCAGAGCGCAGCACGATGTGGCCGCCCTGCGCCTGGCGCACCAGATCGGCCACTAGGTTGCCGGAGGCAGCGTCCATGTCCGGCCCGACCACGTTGGACAGGCGCGCCACGCGCACCCCGGGGCGCCCGCAGGCATGGCACAGCGATTCGCCGGTGAGCTTGGTCAGGTTGTACAGGCATGACGGGTCACCCGGCAGCACGGACAGCGGGGCGTCCTCGTGCGTGGAGGCCGCCCCCATGTAGACGCGGGTGGATGACAGGTACAGCAGCGAGTCGAACTGCGCGCGCCGCAGCACCTCGGCCAGCAGGCCCACATGGGCGTCCACGGTGTCGAACGGGCGCGTGCGGAAGTCGGCGGTGAGCCCCACGCAATAGATCACATGGCCCAGCGCGCGGGTGAACACCTCGGCATCGCCGCGCGGTGGCGCCCACACGGTGTGGCCCTGGGCCCGCAGGTGCGCCACCAAGCGGCTGCCGATGTAGCCCGTGGCGCCCAGCACCGTAAACGTCGAAGGGGGCAGGTCCGTCACCGGCGCTCCCCCACGGCCGCCAGCGGTTGGCCCGCATACACGGTGTACGCCAGCAGCTCCCCGCGCACGATGGAGCCTGCGCCCACCACGCAGCCGCGCCGCAGCACGGCGCCGTCGAGCAGCACGCAGTTGGCGCCGATCCATACGTCGTCCTCAATCACGATGCCACCCTTGCTGGGCAGAAAGCCCTGCTCGCGGATCAACCGGCCACGTTCGGCATAGGCATGGTTGACCGGCGCAAAGGTGCAGTTGGCGGCAATCGCCACGTAATTACCGATGTGGATGCCGTTGCCGGTGTAGAGCACGCAGCCCGCGTTGATGACCACATGTTCGCCCACCACCAGGTCGCCGCTGCCGCCCGCAGGCTTGACCTTGACGAAGCTGTCGATCACCGAATGTGCGCCCACCACGATGCGCGTGCCGCGCACCGAGTCTTCGATGTCGGCCAGGTGCGAAACCTTGGCAGTGGGGTGCAGCTCGATCACCTAGAACACCTCCAGGCGCGGCACGGCCACCACCATCTGCGCGCCCCAGCTGCGCGTGTAGTCGAGTTGCTCGGCCACCTCGCTGCGCAGGTTCCAGGGCAGGATCAGGATGCGCTGCGGCTTGTGGGCGCGCAGGTGCGCCTCGCTCACCACGGGGATGTGGCTGCCCGGCAGGTACTGGCCCTGCTTGGCGGGGTTCTTGTCCACCACGTAGGGCAGCAGGTCGGGCCGCACGCCCGCAAAATTGAGCAGGGTGTTGCCCTTGGCGGCCGCGCCGTAGGCGCCCACGGTGATGCCGTCGGCCTGGCATTGGAGCAAAAATATGAGCAGCTCGCGCTTGACCCGTATGGCCTGGGCCTGAAAATCGCTGTAAAAACCTGCGCCCAGCATGCCCGCCGCTGCCTCGTTGGCCAGCAGTTGCTGTACGCGGGCGGCGCCTTCGGTCGTGGCCTGAGGGTGGCCGAGAGCGTCGGCGCGGGCGGCAAACACCCGCAGGCTGCCACCGTGGGTGGGCAGCTCCTGCACATCGATCACCACCAGGCCGTTGGCCGCAAAAATGCGCTGCACCGCCGTGAGCGACAAATACGAGTAGTGCTCGTGGTACGCCGTGTCGAACTGGCACCCCTCCACCATGCGCAGCAGGTGCGGAAACTCGAACGTCGCCACGCCATGGGGCTTGAGCAGCCGCGTGAAGCCGCCCACAAAGTCGTTGATGTCGGGCACATGGGCCAGCACGTTGTTGGCGGCGATCAGGTCGGCCTGGCGGTCGGCGGCGGCCAGCTCGTCGGCCAGCGCCACGCCAAAGAACCGATCCACCACCTCAATGCCCTTGGCGCGGGCTGCGGCCGCCGTGCTGGCCGTGGGCTCCACGCCGTAGCAAGGAATGCAAGCCGCCTGCACGTACTGCAGCAGATAGCCATCGTTCGACGCGACCTCTACCACGCGGCTGGCGGCGGTGAGGCCCAGGCGCTCGCGCATCGCCTCGACATAGGCCTGGGCATGGGCCAGCCACGACGAGGAGAACGAACTGAAATACGCGTAGTCGTCGGTGAACAGCGCCTCGCGCCCGGCGTGGTCTTCGGTCTGCACCAGCCAGCAGGTTTCGCACACCAAGAGGCGCAGGGGGAACCAGGTTTCGGGCGCGCGCAACGCGGCCTCGCTCAGGTAGGCATTGGACGGGGGCGCGCTGCCCAGGTCCAGGAACGGCAGTTGCAGCGGGCTGCCGCAGTGTCGGCACTTCACAGGCGCACTCCTTCGAATTCTTCGGTCATCCCGGGCTGGCCTGCGTCGCGCGGCGACATTTGCCCCACCGGCAGGGGCCAAGCCACGGCCAGGCGCGGGTCCAGCGGGTTCAGGCCCGCTTCGGCGGCAGGCGCATAGGCCGCAGAGTGGCAATACAGCAGCTCGGCATGGTCGGTCAGCGCCTGGAAGCCGTGGGCAAAACCAGGGGGGATGAGCAGCGCGTTGCCGTTGTCTGCGGATAAATGCTCGGCATGCCACTGTAAAAAGGTGGGAGAGCCCTGGCGCAGGTCCACGGCCACGTCCCAGACCTCGCCGCGCAGGCAGGTCACCAGCTTCATCTCGGCGTGTGGCGGCTTTTGGTAGTGCATGCCGCGCACGGTGCCGTGGAGGGCTGTGTAGCTCTGGTTGACTTGGGCGATGGGGGCTGTCCAGCCAGCACCTGCCAGTTCGTCGGCGCAAAACATGCGGGTAAAAAAGCCACGCTCGTCCACCAGGGGCTGGCGCATCACGCGAAACAGCCCCGCCAGCGGCAGCGGCGCCAGGGCCAGTCGGCTCATGGGCGCGCCTCCCAGGCGTCGATGTCGGCCAGGCACAGCGCGCGGGCGTCGGCGCCGCCGTGTTGCTGGCGGTACCAGTTCATGGTGCGGGCCACAGCGGTATTCAGCGACCAGTGCGGGGCCACGCCCAGCACCTGGCGGGCATGGGCGGTTTCGAGCGCGAGCCAGCCGGCTTCGTGCGGGCCTTCGCTCTCGTTTTCATAGCTGGTAGCGCTTGCTGGATAGGCGGTGGAGGCCAATTCAATGACATTTTTGACCGTGGCCGCCTCGTGGGGCAGCGGGCCAAAGTTGTAGGCACCGGCCAAGGCGGGAGATTCCCACAGGCGCTGGGCCAGACGCAGGTAGGCGGCCAGCGGCTCCAGCACATGCTGCCAGGGGCGCGTGGCCTGGGGGCGGCGTATGTGCAAGGTTGCACCCTTTTCCCAGGCGCGCACGGCGTCGGGCAGCAGGCGGTCTTGGGCCCAGTCGCCGCCGCCGATCACGTTGCCCGCGCGGGCGGTGGCCACGGCGATGCCCTGTGCGGCCAGGAAAGAATCGCGGTAGCTGGCGGTGACCAGCTCGGTGGCGGCCTTGCTGGCGCTGTAGGGGTCGTGCCCGCCCAGGGGGTCGTCCTCGCGGTAGGGGTAGGCCCATTCGCGGTTGCGGTAGACCTTGTCGGTGGTGACCACCACGGCCACGCGCACGCCAGCCAGCCCGCGCAGGGCATCGAGCAAATGCGCCGTGCCCATCACGTTGGTGGAAAAGGTATCCAGCGGCGCTGCATAGCCGGGCCGCACCAGCGCCTGCGCGGCCAAGTGCAGCACGACCTCGGGCCGGGCGGCGCGCACGCGCATGGCCAGGGCCTGGGGGCTGCGGATGTCGCAGAAATGGCTCTCCATGGCCTGGCTCGCCTGCCCCAGCTGGGCCAGGGTGAAGAGATTGGGCTCAGTGGCGGGCGGCAGCGCCACGCCGGTCACCTGCGCGCCCAGGCGCTGCAGCCACAGGGCCAGCCAGGCACCTTTGAAGCCGGTGTGGCCGGTGATCAACACGCGTTTGCCGCGCCAGAAGTCGGGATCAGGGCGCATCGGGGTTACCAGCACTTCCAGGGTGCGCGGCCCGATTGCCACAGGTCTTCGAGCAGGTTCTTCTCGCGCAGCGTGTCCATCGGCTGCCAAAAGCCCGTGTGTTCAAAGGCGCGCAGCTGGCCGCTGGTGGCCAGGCGGGCCATGGGTTCCAGCTCCCAGCTGGTGGCGTCGCCGTCGATGTAGTCGATGACCTCGGGCTGCAGCACAAAAAAGCCGCCGTTGATCCAGCCGCCGTCGCCACGCGGTTTTTCCTCGAACCCGGCCACGGTCTCGCCGTCACGCACCAGCGCGCCGTAGCGCCCCGGGGGCTGCACGGCCGTCACCGTGGCCTGGCGGCCATGGGCGCGGTGGAAGGCAAACTGCGCGGTCATGTCCAGGTCGGCCACGCCGTCGCCATAGGTAAAGCAGAAGGGCTCGCCTTCGGGCAGGTATTCCTGCACCCTGCGCAGGCGCCCGCCCGTCATGGTGCTTTCGCCGGTGTCCACCAGCGTCACGCGCCAAGGCTCGGCGTGGCGGTGGTGCACTTCCATGCGGTTGTTGGCCATGTCAAAGGTCACGTCCGACATGTGCAGGAAGTAGTTGGCGAAATATTCCTTGATCACGTAGCCTCGGTAGCCCAGGCAGATGATGAAATCGTTGACGCCATGGGCGGCGTACATCTTCATGATGTGCCAAAGGATGGGCCGCCCACCGATCTCGATCATGGGCTTGGGACGCAGGTGCGACTCTTCCGAGATGCGGGTTCCCAGCCCCCCCGCGAGCAGTACGGCTTTCATGCCCGCAGCATAGTGCAGCCCCTGCGCCGCCAAAAGGCCCTGTCACTGTGGAAATACGGGCCAAATGCAGGGATTGGCACCGCGCGCCGATGGAGAGGGGTGCAAACAATTGGAATATCGCTATATTTTATATAGCAACAAACCTTCTACCACCAAGCGACAGAGGCTTTTTTACATAATCCGCGCCCCAGGACAACCGTCAAAACTCCGGCAAAAGAGGCAAAGGTGTGGCGCTGGCGCCATTTCCCGAAGAAGGCCTGTGTTGATGGCGCTCTTGAGTGCATTCCACACTCATCAATCCGATACATTTACAGTAACCTTCGGTAAGCCGCGTTGCCAGCGGCTCCGCCCGCCCACTTGTTTAGCCCCGGCTGCCGCCCAACACGTCTACAGCATGTTCGTCATCATTGGTTACGTTGTCTGCCTAGGCTGCATCTTCGGCGTGTACATCGTGCACGGGGGAAACATCAGTGTGATCCTGAAGGCCCTGCCCTTCGAGATCGTCACCATTCTGGGCGGCGCACTGGGCGCCTTCGTGGTGAACAACCAACCCAAGGTGATCAAGGCCACCCTGGCGGCCATTCCGATGGCACTCAAGGGCTCCAAGTACACCAAGGCCCGTTACATGGAGCTGATGGCCATGCTCTATGACATCCTGCAAAAGGCCCGCAAGGAAGGGCTGATGGCCATCGAAAAGGATGTGGAAGCGCCCCACGAGTCCGAGATCTTCAAGAAATACCCCACCGTGGGCAGCGACCACCATGTGATCGAGTTCACCACCGACTACCTGCGCATGATGGTGTCGGGCAACCTCAACTCCCACGAGATCGAAGCGCTGATGGACAGCGAGATCGACACCCACCACCAGGAAGCCCACGCCCCCGTGGCCGCGCTGGCCCGCCTGGCCGGTGCCCTGCCTGCCTTCGGGATCGTGGCCGCCGTGCTGGGCGTGGTGAACACCATGGGCTCGGTGGGCCAGCCGCCCTCGGTGCTGGGCGGCATGATCGGCTCGGCGCTGGTGGGCACGTTCCTCGGGATCTTGCTGGCTTATGGCGTGGTGGAGCCCCTGGGCGGCCTGGTCGAGCAAAAGACGGAGGATGCCGCCAAGGAATTGCAGTGCATCAAGTCCACCCTGCTGGCCAGCATGCAGGGCTACAACCCCGCCACGGCCATCGAATTTGGCCGCAAGGTGCTTTTCTCCAGCGTCCGCCCCAGCTTTACCGAGCTGGAGGGGCATGTGAAAGGCAAGAAGTAGCGACGTCCGCGCCGCGAAACCCCAAACGCCATGGCAGAAAAAAAACTCCAGCCCATCATCATCAAGCGCATCAAGAAAGGCGGCCATGCGGTGCATGGTGGCGCCTGGAAGATCGCTTATGCCGACTTCGTGACGGCGATGATGGCGTTCTTCCTGCTGATGTGGCTGCTGGGCTCCACGGCCAAGGGCGAACTGCAGGGGATCGCCGCGTATTTCGCGTCGCCGCTCAAGGTGGCAATGACTGGCGGCGACGGCGCGGGCAACAGCTCCAGTGTGATTCCGGGCGGGGGCAACGATCTCTCGAAGGTGCACGGACAAGTGCGGCGCTCTGACGTGGAAGAGGCCAAGCAGCGCCGCATGAGCATTGATGCCGCCCGCGCCGAGCGCGCCAAGCAGGACCTAGACCGCATCAAGGCCCTGGAGGCCAAGATCGACGCGCTCATCACTGAAAACCCGCGCCTGAACGAATACAAGTCGCAGATCCGCATCGACATCACCCCCGACGGCCTGCAGATCCAGATCATTGACGACCAGAACCGCCCGATGTTCGACAGCGGCAGCGCGTTGGTGAAACCCTACATGCGCGACATCCTGCGCGAGATCGGGGCAGCGCTGGGCGGGGTGGAAAACCGCATCAGCCTGGCCGGGCACACCGACGCCGTGCCTTACGGAAACAGCGACCGTGGCTACAGCAACTGGGAGCTGTCGGCCGACCGCGCCAATGCCTCACGCCGCGAGTTGGTGTCGGCCGGCATGCCAGACGCTAAACTGGGACGTGTGGTGGGCTTGGCGGCCAGCGATCTGCTGGAGCCAAACAACCCGCGCGCACCCGCCAACCGGCGCATCACCATCACGGTGCTGACCCGCGAGGCCGAAGAACGACTCATGGGCAAAGGGATTCCCGAAATCACTTCCACAGAACTGCTGAATGAAAAGCGGGAAAATCCCCCCCCAAGCAGGTAACAGTTACGACTTGTCACCAAACCTGCCACCCATGACAATGCCCACAGTAATTCTCGACCGAAAGGGTCCCAAGTGACCACAGCCCTTCGTTTTTTGATCGTTGACGACTTCTCCACCATGCGGCGCATCGTGCGCAATCTGCTCAAGGAAAGCGGCTTTGCCGATGCCGACGAGGCCGAAGATGGCGTGGCCGCCCTGAACAAGCTGCGCAACAGCAAGTTCGACTTCGTGGTGACGGACATCAACATGCCCAACATGAACGGTTTTCAGCTGCTGGCTGAAATCAAGAAGGACGACAAGCTCAAGCACTTGCCCGTCCTCATGGTCACAGCCGAAGCCCGCAAGGAAGACATCGTGGCAGCCGCCCAGGGTGGCGCAGCGGGTTACATCGTCAAACCCTTCACCAAGGCCACGCTGGAAGAAAAAGTGACCTTGATCCTGAAAAAGATGGGGCTATGACACCATGGACGACACACCGGACAACAGCCAGCCGCCTGCCGATGTACACCACAAGATTGGCCAGCTGACGCGCCAGCTGCACGATTCGCTCAACGAACTGGGCTATGCCGACAAGCTGCGCGGCTCCATGGGCGAACTGCCCGACGCGCAAAGCCGCCTGTCCTACATCGCGCGGTTGACGGGTGAAGCGGCCGAGAAGGTGCTCAACCGCGTTGAACAGGCCAAAGCCCAGCATGACTACATCGCGGCCGAGACGCGCCGGGTCGTCAACTCGCTGGTGGCCGACCCGGTGGCGGCCGTGGCCAAGGGCGAGATCTTCAACTTCCTGACCGATGTGGAGCGCGTGACCAAGGAAGCCGACACGCACCTCACCGAAATCATGATGGCGCAGGACTTTCACGACCTCACGGGGCAGGTGATTGCCCGCGTGGTTAACCTGGCAGCCACCATTGAAGACCAGCTGGTCCAGCTGTTGATTCAAACGGCCCCACCCAACGCGCAGGTGCCCGTCGAGCCACCCCGCCCTCAGCATCTGCAGGGCCCCGTGGTGGACCCCGAGCACACCCCCGACGTGGTCACCGACCAGTCCCAGGTGGACGACCTGCTGGCCAGCCTCGGGTTCTGAGCCCGTCCGGGGCTTTTTGCGGTCAAAATAGCTGCTGGCGCTTGTCCACAAAGCGCTAGCAGCTATCTTTTTTAGCATTCCATCCCGGCTCCACCCACCCTTTGTTGGGTGATGCCACGCAGGCAAGGCCCCTTTGGCCCGCATGGAAAAGAGGGGGCTGCAGCCCCCTTATCCAGCTTTAGATTTCCGGGCTGCTCACGACAATGGCATGACACCAGCCGTCATGCCACCATGGAATCCAGCCAAGAAAAAAGCCTACCCGCGTCAGAGCGCAAGCTGCAGAAAACGCGCGAAGACGGCCAGGGAGCACGCTCGCGCGATCTCTCCCACCTGGCGATTCTGGGTGCCGGGGCCGCCTGCCTGCTGGTGCTGGCGCCCCAGCTGATGGACCAAATGCAGCGGGCCATGAGCCAGCAACTGGCGTTTGACGCCGCCACCGTCATGGCGCCAGGCACCATGCTCAAGCGTTTGCAGGACATGGTGGTGGTGGGCCTGGTGGCCAGTGCAGTGTTTGCCATCCTCACCAGCGCCGCCGCCCTGATCAGCGCCATTGGCGCTGGCGGCTGGATCCTGAGCCTCAAGCCCATCACGCCGCAGTTCAACCGGCTCAACCCGATCTCGGGCCTGGCCAACCTGTTCTCTAAGCAGCAGATGGCCAACGTGGCCAAGATGGTGCTGATGACCGCGATCCTGAGCTATGTGGCCTGGAAGTTCATGGGCAACAGCATCGACACCGTGGCCATGCTGGTGCTGCAGCCCTCCCCCATGGCCATTCGCCAGCTGGCTGACTGGCTGACTTCGGGCATGAGCCTGCTGCTGCTGGTCGTGTTCCTGGCCGCGCTGGTGGACGTGCCGCTGCAGGCCTACTTCTTCAAGTCGCGCCTGAAGATGTCGCACGAGGAAGTCAAGCAAGAGCACAAGGAATCCGACGGCAACCCCCACACCAAGGGCCGCATCCGCCAGAAGCAGCGCGAGATTGCCGACCGCGCCAGCGTGGGCGCAGTTCCCAAGGCCGATTTCGTGGTGATGAACCCCACCCACTATGCGGTGGCACTCAAGTACGACGAAAAGACCATGAGTGCCCCCCAAGTGATATCGCGCGGCACCGACCTCATCGCGCTCAAGATCCGCGACGTGGCCAAGGCGCACGACGTGCCCGTGCTGCAGTCGCCCATGCTGGCCCGGGCGTTGTATGCGCATGCCGAACTGGACCAGGCCATTCCCGCCACGCTCTACACCGCCGTGGCCCAGGTGCTGGCCTATGTCTACCGCCTCAAGGCCGCCCTGCGTGGCGAAGGCCGCATGCCCGACAGCCTGGTGGAGCCCTTCGTTCCGCCTGAACTTGATCCGCTGAACCGCACTCCCGTGCAAGGCGCCGCCGTATGAACACCTCCGTAACGTCTCTTCGACAATGGGCGGGCACCAATGCAGGCGCCCTGCAGGGCCTGTCGGCACCACTGCTGGTGGTGGCGATCTTGGCGCTCATGGTGTTGCCCATCCCGCCCTGGCTGCTCGACGCGTTTTTCACGCTCAACATCGCCGTGGCCCTGATGGTGATGATGGTGGCGGCCTACATGCTGCGGCCGCTCGATTTCGCAGCCTTCCCCTCGGTGCTGCTGCTGACCACCCTGATGCGCCTGTCGCTGAACGTGGCCTCCACGCGCGTGGTGCTGCTCGAAGGCCACACCGGCCCCGGCGCCGCCGGTGCGGTGATCGAGGCCTTCGGCCACTTCTTGATCGGCGGCAACTTCGCCGTCGGCCTGATCGTGTTCGCCATCCTGGTGGTGATCAACTTTGTGGTGATCACCAAGGGCGCCGAGCGCATTGCCGAAGTGTCGGCACGCTTTACCCTGGACGCCATGCCCGGCAAGCAGATGGCCGTGGACGCCGACCTGAATGCCGGACTGATCGACGAAAAGGAAGCCAAGCGCCGCCGCGCCGAAGTGGCGGAAGAAGCCAACTTCTTTGGCTCCATGGACGGTGCCTCCAAGTTCGTGCGCGGCGATGCGGTCGCAGGCATCCTGATTTTGCTCATCAACATCATCGGTGGCTTTGCCATCGGGGTTTTGCAGCACGACCTCTCGGCCAAGCAGGCGGCTGATAGCTACATCCTGCTGGCCATTGGTGATGCGCTGGTGGCACAGATTCCCGGGCTGCTGATCTCGGTGGCTGCGGCCATGGTGATCTCGCGCGTGGGCAAGGACCACGACATGGGCCGCCAGATCGTGCAGCAGCTCTTCATGTCGCCCCGCGTGCTGGGCGTGACCGCCGGCATCCTGCTGCTGCTGGGCGTGATCCCCGGCATGCCCCACATGGTGTTCCTGACCATGGGCGGCCTCTTGGGCTACGCCGCCTGGGTGCTGTACGAACGCCAGAAAGTGCCGCCCGAAGTCGAAGCACCGCCCGCCCCGGTCAGCGATGGCGAAGCCACCTGGGACGACCTGCAACCCATAGACCTGCTGGGCCTGGAGCTGGGCTACCGCCTGATCAGCCTGGTGGACAAGAGCCGCCAGGGCGACCTGCTCACCCGCATCAAGGGCGTGCGCCGCAAGTTTGCGCAAGAAGTGGGCTTCTTGCCGCCCGCCGTGCATGTGCGCGACAACCTCGAACTCAAGCCCAGCGGCTACCGCATCACGCTGCGTGGCGTGGTGGTGGGCGAAGGCGAAGCCTTCCCCGGCATGTTCCTGGCCATCAACCCCGGCGGTATCACCACGCCCCTGATCGGCACGCCCACCACCGACCCCGCTTTTGGCCTGCCAGCCCACTGGATCGACGAACGGCAGAAGGAAGCCGCACAAATGGCGGGTTTTACCGTCGTTGATTCCGAAACCGTGATGGCCACCCATTTGTCACACTTGATGCAAGTGCAAGCCGCCAAGCTTCTCAGTCGCACAGAAACCCAGCAACTGGTGGAGCACGTGGCCAAGCTGGCCCCCAAGCTCATCGAAGAAGTGGTCCCCAAAATGGTCTCCATCGCAACGTTCCAGAAGGTCCTCCAGCTGCTGCTGGAAGAGTCTGTGCACATCCGCGATATCCGGACCATCATCGAAACGCTGGCCGAGCACGCTGGTGGCATCACAGACCCGGTCGAGCTGGCCCGCCGCGTGCGCATTGCGCTGTCGCCCGCCATCGTCCAGCAGATCTACGGCCCCACCCGCGAACTCAACGTCATTGCCATCGAGCCGGGCCTGGAACGCCTGCTGGTGCAAGCCCTGGGCAACGCAGCAGGACCGGCTCTGGACCCCGGCGTGGCCGACATCCTCACGCAAAAGGCCGCCGAGGTGGCCCTCAAGCAGGAAGAGATGGGCCTGCCCGCCTGCCTGCTGGTTCCCGACCAGATCCGCAACGCCATCTCCCGCCTGGTGCGCCGTGTGGCGCCCCGGCTGCAGGTGCTTGCGCACAGTGAAATTCCAGAGACCCACACCATCCGCATTGGGCCGATCCTTAGAGGTGCATCAGCATGAACATCAAACGCTTTACCGCCCCCACCTCCCGCGAGGCATTGGCCAAGGCGCGCATGGCCTTTGGAGAGGGCACCCTCATCCTGTCCAACCGCCCCACGGCCAACGGCGTCGAGGTTGTGGCCACGGCCGAAGACACGCTGTCGGCCCTGGATGGAAGTGCAGGCGCTTCCAGCAACCCGCCCTTGCTGGCCCCCACACCAGCGCGCAGCGCCCCCCAGCGCGCCAGCCAGGCCGCCGCAGTCAGCACCCTGGGCCGCAACGCAGTCGAGGAAGACACCGAGCAGCTGGCGATGAGCACGCTGTCGTTCCAGGACTACGTGCGCGAGCGCATGCTGCGCCGCCGCCACGAGGCGCTCAACGGCCCGGCCGAACCACAAACCTTGTCGGAGCGCAGCCGCGACCAGGAGCCCGAGCGCGAACGCATGCCAGCACCCGCCGTGGTGCGCCACAACCCGCTGCGCAGCATCCCCATGGACATTCCACCGGAGCCTCCACGCCGCCGGCAGGAAGCCGCCAGCGCCCACCTGGCCCAGTCGAACAACAACCAGCAAAGCGTGATGAATGAACTCCATGCCATGAGGGAGTTGATCGAAGACCGCTTTAACACCATGGCCTGGCTGGGCCAGGCGCGCCAGAACCCGATCCAGTCCAACCTCATGCTCAAGATGATCCGTGCAGGCTACTCTCCATCTTTGGCCCGCGCCGTGCTCGAGCGCATGCCGGAAGACCTGTCGGCCGCCGAGTCGGTGCGCTGGCTGATGGAAGTGCTGGAGCGCAACCTCAAGACCGACCTGGCCGAGCCTCCGCTGTATGAGCAAGGCGGCATCTTCGCGATGGTGGGCTCCACCGGCGTGGGCAAGACCACGACCACGGCCAAGCTGGCCGCGCTGTGTGCGCGCATCCATGGCCCGGGGAGCGTGGGCCTGATCACGCTGGACACCTACCGCGTGGGCGCGCACGAGCAGCTGCGCAGCTACGGCCGCATGCTGGGCATCGTGGCCCATCTGGCGCACGACCGCGCCGCGCTGCAAGACCTGCTGGGCCTGCTCAGCGGCAAGAAAATGGTGCTGATCGACACCACCGGCGTGGCCCCCCGCGACCCGCGCAAGCGCGACATGCTGGACGTGCTGGATCTGCCCCACGTCAACCGCCTGCTGGTGCTCAACGCGGGCTGCCATGGCGACACGCTCGATGACGTGCTCACTGCATTCAAGACCGAAGGTTCCCAGCAAGCCATCCTGTCCAAGGTGGACGAGGCCGTGAAGCTTGGCCCCGCCATCGACGCACTGATCCGCCACCAGATGGTGCTGCGCGGCGTGACCAACGGCCAGCGTGTGCCGGAAGACTGGGAACGTGCCGATGCGCACAAGCTCATCAGCACCTCCATGCGCGCGCCTGCCAAGTCGGCCTTCGACCCCAAGGCGACCGACCTGAATTTCTTCTTCTCGCATTCGCCCGACACCATGAACGAACGGGGGCTGGTCGATGCTTGATATCGGTTTTCACCAGGCAGCCGGCCTGCACAGCTTCACTCCGCAGTCAGAGCTGCGCGTGGTGGCTGTTGCCAGCCAGGACAACGCGGGCACCGGGCTGGAGACGCTCTGGCAGATCTGCGCCAGCCTGCAGCGCCTGGGCTACCCGGTCGTGGTGCTCGACGGCACAGCGCAGGAGACGGATGAGTACCCGGGTTTGCTGCACCTGCTGCAACAAGCGCCGTGGAACGAGGGCGTCAGCCTCAACATGGGGGCCATGGCCTCATCGCTGGCAGTGATTCCCGCAGCCAAAGGCCTGCAGCGCATCAGCCGCGAGGCCAGCCGCAACGAGACCGCACCCCTGCCCTGTCTGCTGCCCTATTTCCGAACCTACGGGCTGATCGTGCTGCACGCGCCTGCGGCCACGCTGGGGCCGCTGCTGACGCACACCGCCACCGTACCGCTGGTGGTGATGGGCGACGGCTCGGCTGGTGTGCTGACCAGTTACAAGAGCCTCAAACAGATCGCGGTGCACACAGGACTGCCCTGTATGGTGGCGGCTTTGCTGCGCGGCACCACGCCCGCAGAACGGCGCAAGACCCAGCATGCGCTGATGACCTTGCAGGACTGCGCGGAACGCCACCTGGGCGGCCCGGTCCGCACGACCACCATCGCCACACAGAACCCTCAGGACCTCCAGCGCCTGGCCTTGCAACTGCTGGAAAATGCGGGCACTATCAGTGAGTCGCTGACAGCGCTGCCACCCAGCAACTTGACAGCCATGCCTGCGCATTTTGTCCGGAGCCATTGATCTGATTTGTCCGGAGCCGTTGATCTGATGTACACCGCCAAAGGCCAGCTCGATCGTGATGCGCTGATCCGCCAGCACGTCCCGCTGGTGCGAAGAATCGCGCACCACATGATCGCCAAGCTGCCTCCCAACGTGGAGCTGGACGACCTGATCCAGGTTGGCATGATGGGCTTGGCGGAAGCCCTGTCGCGCTACGAAGTGGCCCAGGGTGTGCAGTTCGAGACCTTTGCCACCCAGCGCATCCGGGGCGCCATGCTGGACGAACTGCGCGAGGGCGACTGGATGAGCCGCAGCTCCCGCAAGAGCCAGAAAGACATCGAACACGCCGTGCACCGGCTGGAGCAGAAGCTGGGCCGCAGCCCGCTGGAGTCTGAAATTGCCAGCGAGATGGGCATGAGCTTGGTCGAATACCAAAGCCTGCTCGGCAAGGTTCGGGGTACACAACTGGTGTATCTGGAGGACATGACGCATGGCAACGAGGACGATGACGGCTTTCTGGACCGCCATGTGGCAGACGCCGACGCAGACCCTCTGGAATTGCTGCGCGACCAGCGGCTCAAGATGTCGCTGGTGAATGCCATCAAGACCCTGCCCGAACGCGAGCAGCACATCATGGGCATGTACTACGAGCACGACATGAATCTCAAGGAGATCGCGGCCGTGCTGGGGGTGACCGAATCTCGGGTGTGCCAGCTGCACAGCCAGTCCATCGCACGCCTGCGGGCCAAGATGCGGGCGCATTGACTACCCCCTGAGTCGCCTTCGGCGCCTTCCCCCTGAAGGGGGACGCCACCAGTGGCCTGGCGGAGCCAGTTCCACGGTGGCACTGGTCGGGGGCTGCGACCGTTTCAGGTGTAACCGCGCCGAGCAGACATCGAAGTTCAATCCTCCGGCCTTCACTGGTAACGGTCAAAACAATAGATGCTTGCACTTGTAATCCGTGGCTTTGAGAGGTTTTTCCTCTCAAAGCCAACAGGGACAAGCGCCAGCAGCTATCTTTTTTGGCTCAACCAGCCGATTTGTAGATACGGGCCACGCCGGGCTTGCCGGCCTGTGCGCCCCGACCGTCGCCGTAGGTGGAGGGTGTGCCCGCCTGCGGCACCAAGCCTGCCACCTGGCGATCGGCATTCACGGCCAGGCGCGCCAAGCTTTCGCGGTGCACGGCAAGCATATCGTCAATGGCCCGGGCTCGCTTTTGCAGCTGTGCCGGCACGGGCAGACCCCTGGCTGCAGTCTGCTCCAGAACGCGCGCGAACTGGGCCGCTGCATCCCGCAGGGCCACACTGTTCTTTTCCAGGGATTGGGGGTCTGCCGCGAGAAGGGCGGCGGAGACTTTTTCGATCAGCTGTTCAACAGCCGAGAGGGATTCTTCCAGGGACATGGCGCATTGTGAGGTGGATAGCGCCTGCCTGCCAAGTCTGTCAATAAAGGTGCGTGCGGGACGCTGAGGAATCAACCGCGCGAGCGGGCCAGGATTTCCTGGGCGTTGGAGAGCATCTTGTCGGCAATGGCTTCGGCGTCCACCGAGAAAGTGCCTTTTTCGATGGCCGCCCGCACCGCCTTGACCTTGCTCGCATCAAAATCACCTGTGGAACGGGATGTCTGGTCCAGCGCACGGGCAGCGGTGGAGACGGTGACGGGCACACCGGCGGTTGACACAGCCGCAGCGTCTTTGGCGGCTCCTTCAGCAGCGCTGGCAGGACTTTTGGCTTGCTTGGCAAGCCCCGTCTGCGCCAAGGCGCCCGGGAGTTCCGGTTTTTGACCAATCTTCATCGCTCTCTCCACCACCCCGTTTGATGTGGGGCACAGTAGCAATGTTTTCGACCCATTTGGCCCGGACTTTAGCCATTTATCACCGCCCCGTCATCAAAGAGCGACGACCACTGTCCCAACCTCATTCACAGTTCCACTTACTATCCTGCCATTATCCATACGTATGCGAACAATCTGCCCCGCAGCGCCTGCCGACATGGCCTGCCCTGCGGAGGTGACTGCATAGCCAGGGCCCTGGGCAATCACCTTGACCTGGGCGCCTGCGCGAAAGAGCTGGGGGGGCCGCACCATGGTCTGGCGCAATGCCTGGCCGGCCACCAGCTGGCGCGCGGCGACCTGCCCGACCCACATTTCCGGGTTGGCCATCACGGCTGCCGACTCTTCGGCCCAGTCCACTTCCGCCTCGGTGGCGTCATTGGCGGTCAGCACCGTCCCCGGAGCCACCGGGCCGGTCAGCACCCAAGCCGGGCCAAATGCCTTGACGGTCACCGGCAGGTAAACGTTCCATGCGGTTTGCCCCTCGACACAGCGCAGCCCCAGGCGGGTGCGGCCCCAAAGCCGGGCGCCCACTGGCAGGTAGGGTTCGACCCGCGCACACGGCGCCAGCCGCAGCCGCGAGTCGAGTGAGCCAACGCTCACTTCCATACGCAGCGGCAAGCCGGAAGCCTGGTTGCGCGACATCGCGTCATCCAGCCAGCGTTGGGTCAGCGGGCCCAGGTCGGCACTGGGGTCGGCTGCCGCCTGGGCCAGCGCGGCCCCGCTGCTGCCAGCCACTGCAGTCAACCCCAGCACCACCGCCAGAGCGTGCCGAGCCACAGCACGCCGCCCGGCGGTCGCCAGAGCGCCCGCGCGAACCAAAGGGGACACGAAGGGGAAAACGAAGATCGATGGCATGGGGCCTCCTGGGCATCGCAGGTCAACAGGTCTGACCGCGCGGGGCGGCAAAGACTCTTTCACGACTGGAACTATAGGCAGGCGAGCCCTGCGCAAAACCCGAAACTGCGCACCCATTTCCGCGTTCTTCGCGCTTTAGAAAAAAGCGGCGGCTTTCACAATCGAACCACGCCGGAAACCCCCAAACCGGCTCCTATTGCAACCCAGGGTGTGAGGCAACCATGCTTGACAAGATGACCAACCGGCTGGACTTTCTCGGCAACGCGCTCGTGCTGCGTGCCGAGCGCCAGCGCGCCATCGCCAGCAACATCGCCAACGCTGACACCCCGGGCTACGTGGCACGCGATTTCAGCTTTGGCGATGCGATGCGCGAAGCCACGGGCTTGGGCTCGGGCGTGACCCGCCTGGCCACGGGTGGCTCGGTGGGCACCACGGGCAACTTGGGGGCCAAGGGCGCCACAGACCCCCGCCACATTCCGCTGCCAGCGGCCAGCACGGGCACCGGCGCACCCGGTACGCTGGGTTATTCCGTGCAGACCCAGCCCAGCCTGGACAACAACACGGTGGACCTGGACCGCGAGCGCGCCAACTTTGTCGACAACGCCGTGCGCTATGAAGCCACGCTGCGTTTCATCAACGGCAACGCCAAAACCATGCTCAGCGCGATCCAGGGCCAATAAGCCATCCGCAGTGCAGCGCAGAAAGCGAGTCTCCCCATGTCCATGTTCTCCATCTTCAGCGTCTCGGGCAGCGCCGTCAGCGCGCAGTCGCAGCGGCTCAACGTGGTGGCCAGCAACCTGGCCAATGTCGATGCCGTGGCAGGCCCCGACGGCCAGGCCTACAAGGCGCGCCAGGTGGTGTTCCAGACCGCCCCCATGGGCGCGGACAGCTCGGCCGGTGTGCGCGTGAGCTCCATCAACGAAAGCAACGTTCCCGGCCGCCGCGTGCACGACCCCAGCCACCCGTCGGCAGACGCGGAAGGCTATGTGACGCACTCCAACGTCAACGCCGTGGAGGAAATGGTCAACATGATCTCCGCCTCCCGCTCTTACCAGAACAACGTCGAGGTCATGAACACGGCCAAGTCGCTGCTCCTCAAGACCCTGCAGATGGGCCAGTAACTCTAGGACGCCACCATGATCCTCAACTCCGCCACCAGCGCGCCCACGGTCACCGATGCGACCGGCACCAAGGCCAACGCCGCCACCGACCCTGCGGCCGCGCAGGACCGCTTCCTGAAACTGCTGGTTGCACAGCTGAACAACCAGGACCCGATGAACCCGCTGGACAACGCCCAGATGACCTCGCAGATTGCGCAGATCAACACGGTGACCGGCATCCAGCAGCTCAACCAGACGATGGAGAGCATGTCGGCGCAGTTCAACTCGCTGCAGGTGATGCAGGGCACGGCCCTGATTGGCCGCAACGTGATGACCGAAGGCTCGACGCTGGCCGTGGCTGACAAGGCCGGCAAGGGTGGCTTTGAGCTGGCCTCGGCCGCCACCAAGGTGAAGGTCGAGGTGATGACCGCTGGCGGCCAGGTGATCGAGACCATGGACCTGGGTGCCAAAGCTGCAGGGCGCCACACCTTCGAGTGGGATGCCAGCAAGTACACCGGCTCCACCGAGGGACTGCAGTTCCGCGTCAGTGCCGTCAATGGCTCGACCAAGATCGACAGCACGTCGCTGGCCCTGTCCAAGGTCACGGCCGCAGGTGCCGAGGACGGCCAGCTGGTGCTGACCCTGGCCAACGGAAAAACCATCAACTACAGCCAGATCAAGGCCCTGGTCTAACCCGGCCGATTCAGTGATAGCCCCCATCAGGAGAACACCATGAGTTTTCAGCAAGGCCTCTCTGGCTTGAACGCCGCCAGCAAGAACCTCGACGTCATCGGGCACAACATCGCCAACTCCAACACCGTCGGGTTCAAGGCCTCGCGGGCCGAGTTTGCCGAAATGGTGGCGTCCGCCATCGGCTCGTCCGGCGGCACCAATGCGGGCATCGGCGTCGAAGTGGGCGCGGTCTCCCAGCAGTTCACACAGGGCAATCTCACGATCACGGGCAACAGCCTGGATGTCGCCATCAACGGCAACGGCTTTTTCACGCTCACGCTGCCCGATGGCACACCCGCCTACACCCGCTCCGGCAACTTCAAGCTGGACAAGGAGGGCAACATGATCACCAACGACAACGCCAACGTGATGGGTTACCCCGTGGACCCGGTCACCGGCCTGCGTTCGGGCACCGACCCCATCCCGATGGTGTTCCCCACCTCCGAGCCCATCCCTGCCAAGCAGACCACCACGATCACGGCAGCATTCAACCTGCCGGCCACGGCCACCGATGCGGCCGGCGACCCTGCCGCCACGCCGCCCATCCCGGCCACACCGCGCGCCACCTACGGCACGTCGATCAACGTGTTCGACAGCCAGGGCGTGGCCAAGCCAGTGAGCCTGTACTTCCAGAAGACCGCTACCGACAACACCTGGGACGTGTACGACCAGCTGGACGACCCCACGGCAGTGCCTCCCGTGGTGGCAACTCCTATAGGCCAGATCACGTTTGACAACAATGGCGCCATCACGGCCCCCGTGGCCACGCCCCCCGCCACGGGCTTCGCGCTCACGCTGAACGTGAACCCGACCCCGCCCAACCCCAACAACCTGCCCGCGTTCGATGTGGCGGTGAGCCTGGACAAAGTCTCACAGAGCGGCAACAAGTTCTCGGTCTCCAACCTGAGCCAGGACGGCTACACCACGGGCGAGCTCACGGGCATCAACATCGAGAACAACGGGATGATCATGACCCGTTACTCGAACGGCGTGACCCGTGCAGAAGGCCAGCTGGCGCTGTCGAGCTTCCGCAATACGCAGGGCCTGGCTTCGGTAGGCGGCAACAACTGGGTCGCCACCTTTGAATCCGGCCAGCCGGTGGCTGGCACGGCCACCGACGGCAACTTTGGGTCGCTGCGCTCGGGCGCGCTGGAAGACTCCAACGTGGACCTGACCGCCGAGCTGGTGAACATGATGACCGCACAGCGCGCCTACCAGGCCAACGCCCAGACCATCAAGACGCAAGACCAGGTGATGTCCACCCTGGTGAACTTGCGTTGATCGGGAACGGTTCGTAAGAACTCTGCACTGAAACAGCCCTGGACAACGGAGAGCCCCCATGGACCGCATCATTTACACCGCGATGACGGGCGCCAACGCGGCCGCCCACCGGCAGGCCGTGTTGTCCAACAACCTCGCCAACGCCTCCACCCAGGGGTTTCGTGCGGAGATGTCCACCTTCCGCTCGGTCCCGATCCAGGGCGATGGCTCCAAAACCCGTGTGTTTGCGCTGGAGGCCACCTCGGGCCACGTGAGCACGCCCGGCCCCGTGCAGCGTACCGGCCGCAACCTCGACGCCATGGCCGTGGGCAATGCCTGGTTTGCCGTGCAGGGACTTGACGGTACCGAGGCCTACACCCGCGCCGGCACCTTTGAGGTGTCGGCCACGGGCCAGCTGCTCACCCCCACCGGACTGCCCGTGCTGTCCGATGGCGGCGCGCCCATTGATGTCCCGCCGGGGGCCGAAGTCACGCTGGGCTCGGATGGAACGGTCACTGCCAAGGCAGCGGGCCAGCCCGCGCAGGCCATTGGCCGCCTCAAGCTGGCCACTCCCACCCCGGAAGACCCGCTCAAGCGCGGCGACGACGGGCTGTTTCGCACCACGTCCGGCGACCCGATTGCCAATGACGCCAACGCCCGCATGCTGGCAGGCGCAGTGGAAGGCTCGAACGTGAATCCGGTCGAAAGCATGGTCGGGATGATTGCCGCATCGCGCCAGTTCGAACAGCAGATGCGCCTGCTTCAGTCCGCCGAAACCAACGACAAGACCGCCAGCCAGTTGCTGAGCATGAACGGCTGAGGTCGCGCCCCGCGCCGCCACGCCAAAAGGAAGCACCATGATCAACTCCCTCTGGATCGCCAAGACCGGCATGTCTGCCCAGCAGACCCAGCTCGACGTCATCTCGCACAACCTGGCCAACGTCTCCACCACCGGCTACAAGCGCAACAACGCGGTGTTCGAGGATCTGATCTACCAGAACCTGCGCCAGGTGGGCGCCAACACCACCGAGCAGAACCAGCTGCCCACCGGCCTGCACCTGGGCCTGGGCGTGCGCACGGTGGCCACCAGCCGCAACTTCGTTCAGGGCAGCCTGCAGGAGTCCAAGAACAACCTGGACGTGGCCATCAACGGCAATGGTTTTCTGGAAGTGACCATGCCCGACGGGACCATCGGCTACACGCGCGACGGCTCGTTCCAGGTCGATTCGCAAGGCCGCCTGGTCAACTCCAGCGGCCTGCCCGTGGCCAACGGCATCACGGTGCCCGCCAACGCCACGAGCGTGACCATCAGCGCCGATGGCGTGGTGTCGGCCACCGTACAGGGCAACACCCAGCCCCAGCCCTTGGGCAACCTGGCGATGTCGGCCTTCATCAACCCGGCCGGCCTCGAGCCCATTGGCCAGAACCTGTTCAAGGAATCGGCCGCCTCGGGCCAGCCCCAGCAGGGCACGCCCGGCACCAACGGGCTGGGTATTCTCAAGCAGGGGTTTCTGGAAGCCTCCAACGTCAACGTGGTGGAAGAGCTGGTCACCATGATCCAGGCACAGCGTGCCTATGAGATGAATTCCAAGGCCATCCAGACTTCGGACCAGATGCTGGCCAAGCTCAGCCAGCTGTGATCCCGATGCCGACACCAGGAGCGTTCGCCATGCTGCCGTTCACACGCCTTTTTGCCCTGCCCACCGCCGTGGGCGCGCTGCTGCTCACGGGCTGCGCCGCCACCTTGTCGCCGCCGCCGCCGGTGGACATCCTACCGACCACCCCACCACCACTGGCCGCAGCGCACCGTGCACCACCGCCCGTGACCGGGGGCCTGTTCCACAACGCCAGCTACCGCCCCGCGTTCGAAGACCGCCGCGCACGTCTGGTGGGCGACAACGTCACGATCATGATCGTCGAGAACGTGACGGCCAGCCAGAAATCCTCGTCCACCGTGGACCGTACCTCGGAGGCCTCGGCCGGCATCACCAACTTGCCTTTCGTGAAAAAGTCGCTGGCCGACCGCACCACGCTCGGCGCCGGTTCGGAAAGCACCTTCTCGGGCAAGGGCGGCACCGAAAGCGCCAACACCTTCACCGGCTCGATCACCGCCACCGTGGTGGACGTGCTGCCCAACGGCCACCTGGTCGTGACGGGCGAGAAGCAGATCGGCGTGAACCAGAACGTGGATGTGCTGCGCTTCTCGGGCACCATCGATCCGCGCGCGCTGCAGCCGGGCAGCATTGTCAACTCGACCCAGGTGGCCAATGTGCGGGTGGAATCCCGTGGCCGTGGCGCACAGAACGAAGCCCAGGCCTTGGGCTGGATGAACCGGGTCTTCAACACGATCACGCCGTTTTAGGGTTTCACCCCCTGAGGCGCTGCGCGCCTTCCCCCTCTCTCTACGCGCTGCGCGCTAGGGGAGGCGGACGCCGCCAGCGCGGCGGGGCGGCCCTTGCGCGGCGGCCCGCGCTTTGGCCGCGCCAGTTTTGACGAGCACTGGGCTGTGGGATGGCTGCGATTGTGTAGTTGATCTCAAAATCGCTATCTTATTTATAGCTATTTACGCTTATCTATTAAGCGACAGCGGCTATTTTTATTCATATTTCACCTTGCAGCTTGACCCGGACCAACCGCCCGGGCGCACGGTACGCCACCGCCGTTTCCACCCGCTCGGGAACCCATGCAATAGGCCGGTGAACCCGCTTCTTTTTGGGTTTTAGTTCCTGGCGGGGCCGCCCACAATCGGTGTCATGAAAGCCTTGTCCCATTCCCTCTTGTCACGCCCCGTGCGCGCGCTGTGGCTGTTGCTGGCCCTCGTGGCTGCTGGTGTGGCGGTGCCTGCCCATGCCTTGCGCATCAAGGAAGTGGCGGCGGTGCAGGGCGTGCGCAGCAACCAGCTGACGGGCTATGGCCTGGTGGTGGGGCTGGACGGCACGGGCGACCAGACCACGCAGATGCCTTACACCACGCAGGCCATGTCCAACTACCTGCAGCAGATGGGCATCAGCCTGCCGCCTGGCACGGCGAACCAGTTGCAGCTCAAGAACGTGGCGGCGGTGATCGTCACGGCACAGCTACCGGCCTTTGCCCAGCCCGGGCAGATGATCGACATCAACGTGTCCTCCATGGGCAACGCCAAGTCGCTCAAGGGCGGAACGCTCATCGTCACGCCCCTGCGCGGCGCCGACGGCGAGATCTACGCCCTGGCCCAGGGCAATGTGGTGGTGGGAGGCGCGGGCGCCTCGGCGGGCGGCAGCAAGGTGCAGATCAACCATCTGAGTGCAGGCCGGGTTCCGCAAGGCGCACAGGTCGAACGCGCCGTGCCCACACCCCTCAACGAGGGCGACACCATCAACCTGGGGCTCAATGCCTCGGACTTCCAGACCGCACGCCGCGTGGCGCAGGCCATCAACACCAAACTGGGTAGCGGCCTGGCCACGGCGCTCGACGGGCGCACCGTGCAAGTGCGCGCACCGCTGGACCCCGGCGCCCGCGTGGGCTTCATCGCCGACCTGGAAGAACTGCCCCTGGAGGCGTCCACTCCCTCGGCCAAGGTCGTCATCAATGCACGCACCGGCTCGGTGGTGCTGAACCAGGCCGTGACGCTGGGCCCCTGCGCCATTGCACACGGCAACCTGTCGATCACCATCAGCTCCACGCCCGTCATCAGCCAGCCCGCTCCACTCTCGCAAGGGCAGACCGTGGTGGCGCAGCAAAGCGACATCCGCATCAACCAGGAACCGGGCAACATCATCCAGATGCCGGCTTCACCCCAGCTGGCAGACGTGGTCAAGGCGCTCAACACGCTGGGGGCCACACCGGGCGACCTGCTGGCCATCCTGCAGGCCATCAAGGCCGCCGGCGCCCTCAACGCCGAGCTGGAAGTGATCTGACCCCGGGGAGCAAACATGGCCCTCACCCTGCCCTCGTCCAGCACCACCAGCAGCACCTCCAATGCGCTGGCGGTGGACATCCGCTCGCTCAATTCGCTCAAGTACGACGCGGGCACGGCCAACAACGCCCAGACCACGCGCGAGGTCGCCAAGCAGTTCGAGTCGCTGTTCATGCGCGAGCTGATCAAGAGCATGCGCGACGCCACGATGAAATCCGGCCTCATGGAAGGCGAGCAGGCCAACCTGGGCCAGGACATGCTGGACCAGCAGCTGTCGGTCAGCATGTCGGGCCAGCAGGGCGGGCTGTCTGAAGCGATTGCACGCCAGCTCTCGCGGCAGATGGGCGGGGCCGACGCGAATTTCTCCGTGCCCTCCACACTGAGCCTGCCGCAGGCGCTGCCCCGCGCAGCGTCCTCGGCCACCGGCACACCGGCCGAGGCCACTGGACCCGCGCCCAAGGGCCGCGATGGTTTTGTGCAGCACCTCTCGGGCACCGCCGAGCGCGTGGCCCAGGAGAGTGGCATTCCCGCCAGCTTCATGCTGGGCCAGGCTGGTCACGAAACCGGCTGGGGCAAGAGCGAGATCAAGCACAAGGACGGCTCCAACTCGTTCAACCTGTTCGGCATCAAGGCCGGCAAGGGCTGGACAGGCAAGGTGGCCGAGATCACCACCACCGAATACATCAACGGCAAGGCCCAGAAGGTGACGGCGAAGTTCCGCGCCTACGACTCGTACGAGGATTCGTTCCGGGACTACGCAAAGCTCATCAAGGACAGCCCGCGCTACGAGAAGGCCGAATCCGTCGCCCAGTCCGGCTCGGCCATGGCCTATGCCTCGGCGCTGCAAAAGGCGGGCTACGCCACCGACCCCGAGTACGCCAAAAAGCTCGGCGGTGCCATCAATAGCGTGCTGCGCACGCTGCGCGCGCAGGCTTGACCATGCAAACACCCCCTGAGTCGCTTCGCGCCTTCCCCCTCTCTCGCTTCGCGGGAGGGGGACGCCCCCAGCGCGGCGGGGCGGCCCTTGCGCGGGGGCACTGGCTAGGGCCGCGCCAGTCACACGCGCTGGGGGTGAAGGCAGCGCTGGGGATCACTGAAATGCGAGGTGAGTCATGAGCTTGCTCAACGTCGGCGCCCGCGCCCTGTTGGCCAACCAGGTGGCGCTGCAGACGGCGGGCCACAACATTGCCAACGTCAACACGCCCGGCTATTCGCGCCAGACCGTGGTGCTGCAGACCGTGCAGGGCCAGTTCACGGGCGGCGGCTACATCGGCCAGGGCGTGGATGTACAGACCATCCTGCGCAACCAGAGCGAGCTGCTCACGCGCCAGTCGGCCACGGCGGGCTCGGTGCAGTCGTCCGACATCGTGCGGGCCGAGCGCCTGCGCCAGCTGCAGGAGGTCTTCAGCGGCGGCACGGCGGGCCTGGGTGCAGCCATCAATGACATGATGAATGCGTTCTCGGACGTGGTGAGCGCCCCCACGGACATCACTGCGCGCACCGTGGTGCTCACGCGCATGGACGAAACCGCCTCGCGCATGCGTGCGGCCGCCGACCGCATCAACGAGATCCAGTACACCGTAACCGAACAGCTGCAAAGCAGCATCACCGCCGTCAACAGCCTGGCCGGGCAGATGGCCAGCGTGAACGAGCAGATCGCGCGCGCCAAGGGCAATGGCCAGACTCCGAACGACCTGCTGGACCAGCGCGACCAGATCATCCGCGACATCAACCAGTATGTGCAGACCACGCAGATCCCGGCCGACGATGGCACCGTGGGCCTGTTTGTGGCGGGCAGCCAGCCGCTGGTGCTGGGCACCACGGCCACCAGCCTGTCCATCGATGACGCGACGGCCTTCCCCGGCAGCGGCCAGATCAAGCTGTTCTTCAACCGGCCCGGTGCGCCAGCCGTGGAGATGGACGAGAACGTGCTCGGCGGCGGGTCGATGTCGGGCCTGCTGCGTTTTAACAACAACGATCTGGCCGAAGGGCGCAACCTGCTGGGCCGCATGGCCATGGCCATCGGCATGACGATGAACGACCAGCACAACCTGGGCCTGACGCTGGACGGTGCGCTGGGCAAGGACCTGTTCGCCCTGCCCGCCAGCATGCCGGGCCACACCAACGGCGCGGGCGTGGGCACGGTGTCCTTCACCGGCCCCACGGAGTTCGCGGCGTCGGACTACGAAATCCGCTTTACCACCGGCACGGCCGGGCAGGTGGTGCGCTTGTCGGACGGCACGTCCACCCCGTTCACCGACGCGGCCAACCTGGCCACGCTGCAGATCGACGGCCTGAACTTCAACCTGACCACGCCCGGCAACCCCGGCGAGCGCATGTTGTTCAAGCCGTTCAGCACGGCGGCGGCCAACATCCAGTCGCTGGTGTACTCACCGCGTGATCTGGCTGCGGCCAACCCCATCAACGCGGCCATGGGCACCTCCAACGGCGGCACGCTGCAGCTGGCGGGCCTCAAAGCCACGGGCCTGCCCAATCCGCCGGGGCTGGTTCTGCCGCCCAACGCCAACCCGGCGGCGTTGCCCCCCATCCTGGGCGGTATCCAGCTGCAGTTCACGGCCGGCCCGCCCACCACGTACGACGTGCTGGACCGGGGCACTGCGCCCCCCACCACCATTGCCGCTGCGCAGCCCTACACGCCGGGTGCACCCATCTCGATCAACGGTTGGGAGATCAAGCTGCAGGGCAGCCCCAACACGGGCGACACCGTCGTGATCGGCAATGCATCGGACCCGCAGTACGGCGACATCTTCACGCGCAACGCGGGCAACGCGAGTGCACTCATGGGCCTGCGGGACGTGAAGATGTTCGACGAATCCACACTATCCGACGGCTACGCAGGGGCCATGGCCCAGGTGGGCACCCGCACCCAGAGCGCGCTGTTCGCGGCCGAGCTGTCCACCACCATCGCGGCCAACCTGGAACGGGACCGTACGGCGATTTCGGGCGTGAACCTGGACGAGGAGGCTGCAAGGCTGATCCAATACCAGCAGGCGTACCAGGCATCGTCCAAAATGATCCAGATTGCGCAAAACATCTTTGACTCGCTGCTGCAGGGCCTCGGCCGCTGACGGCGGGACAGGAGTTAGGAGTTCGACATGAGTAACAGCATCTACCGCCTTGGCACGGCCAACATGTATGACAACGCGCTGCGCAACCTGGGCACGCGCCAGACCAACCTGTCGAACCTGCAGGAGAACCTGACCTCGGGCAAACGCGTGGTGCGGGCCAGCGATGACCCCGTGTCGGCCGCGCAGGCCGAACGCGCCATCAACCGGCTGGCGCGCATCCAGACCGAGCAGCGCGCCCTGGAAACGCAGCGCAACGCCATCGCGCAGGCCGAGTCCGCCCTGGGCGACGCAGTGGACCTGGTGCAGAACTTCCGCGAACTGGTGGTGAACGCCGGCAGTGCGGCCCTGACCCCCAACGACCGCAACACCATCGCCAACCAGCTGCAAGGCCTGCGCGAGCAGCTGCTGGAAGTGGCCAACCGCAAGGACACCAACGGCGTTCCCCTGCTCAGCGCCCTGGGCAGCGCGCTCGCGCCGTTCCTCGGCCCCCTGAGCAGCAGCCCCGACTACAGCTTTGAAGGACTGCCTGGCCAGACAGCCAGCAGTGGCGTGTCGATTCCCAACACCCTGGATGGCGAAGCCGCCTTCATGTTCGACCCGCAGCGCGATGGTGTCTACACCGCAGGTGTCAGCGCCATTCCCTCCAGCCGCTTCCTCAACACCACGGCGGTCACCCCCGTGGACCCGAGCCTGGTAACCGGCGACAACTACACCATCACTTTCAGCGCGGTCGGCCCGGGTGCCACACCCGGCACCACCACCGCCACCTACACGCTCACCAACACCACCACAGGCGCCGTGTCACCGGCCGTGGTGGTGCCCGACTATCCCACCGACAAGCCAGTGACCATCGCCATCACCAGCATCCCGGGCCTGAGCTTCGACATCAAGGGCAACCCTGCCACCGGGGACACCATTACCCTGCAGCCCAGCCCGAGCATGTTCAGCACCCTGGACAACGCGATCCGCGACATCCGCAGCGCCCCCGACAGCAATGCAGCGGCGCAGGCAGTGGGGCAGGCCCTGGGCAACATGGACATTGGCCTGGAACGCCTGCACAACATGCGCGGCTATGCGGGCGAGCTGCTCAACCGAGCGGACCGCATCACGGGCGACCAGGAAAAGCGCTCCATCCAGCTCGAAGGCGACCGCTCGCGGGCCGAGGATCTCGATATGATCCAGGGAATTTCAGACTTCCAGAACCAGCAGGTGGGGTACGAGGCAGCACTCAAGTCCTATGCGCAGGTTCAGAAGCTGTCCCTGTTCAATTTCATCAGTTAAAGCGGGCCTGCCCACGCTGCACAGCCCCGGGCGGGGACAGGCCCCAACGACGAGACAACCGCCTAAGAGCACATGGTCCAATCTGTCCTTGGCAGCCTGATTCTGGGTTACCGCCCTTTGTGGAACCGCGCCCGCAAGCTCGCGGCCATCCAGCTTTATGTGCACAGCGAGGCCTCGGCCCTGGTCGATACCGCCCACCTGCTGCGCACGCTGCAGGAGTTGTGGTCTGCCAGTTCTCCCCCGATTCTGCTGTCCCCCCAAAGCCACCAGCTGTTGTCCAACATGCTGGAGCACGCGCCACGTGGCGCGCCCTGGATCGAGGTGCGCGGCAACTGGTTGTCCGACTCCACCATCTATGCGCTGGTCAAGGCCGCCCACCAGCGGGGCCTGAAGCTCGTGTGGCGCGGCGAGCTGGGTCGGCTGCCCGAGCCCGACATTGCCCAGTGCTTTGACAACAGCCTGCTCACCCTGCGCCCCGAAGACGCCGTGGCGGCCCTGAAGGCGGCCCCCGCCGCCCGCCCTGGCGGCACCCCCACGCAGCCCGCGCGCACCACCAGCCCGGTGCTGGCCGGGCAGATGTACGAGAACATTGCCAGCCGCGCGCTCATGGAGCATTGCCTGGACCAGCACAACGCCCTGGCACTGGCCGGCTGGCCCACCGAAGACGTGCTCTACAGCCTGCGCCACCATCCCCAGCAACCATCGCACGCGGTGATCTTCAAGCTCATGAAGGCCATCGACGCAGAGCAGTCGCTGGAAACCTTTGAAGACATCATGGGCCAGGACCCGATCCTGGCGTACCGCTTCATGGTGTACACCAACTCTGCGGCCCTGGGCCTGCGCACCGGCATCGATTCGCTGCGCCGGGGCCTGGTGATGATGGGCTACGGCTCCATCAAGCGCTGGCTGTCCGACCAGCTGCCCCATGCCAGCACCGACCCCAACATGCAGCCGGTGCGCGAGGCCATGGTGATGCGCGCCCAACTCACCGCACAGCTGCTCGACGCGGGCGTGGAGAACGATCTGCGCCGCGAGATCTACCTGTGTGGTCTGCTGTCGCAGATCGACGACCTGCTGGGGGAGCCGCTTGGCACCATCCTGCGCCGTCTGCCCTTGTCTGAGCGCATCTATGACGCCACGGTGCTGCGCACCGGCCCCTACACCGGTGGCCTGCAGATGGCATGCGCGCTGGAGACGGACGACGCCAGTGCCATTCGCAATCTTTGCGAGACGTTCGAGCTGGACCTGGAAGAGGTCAACCGCGCGCTGCTGCGGGTGCTGGCCGACCTGGAAGTAGAGCGAAGATAGCCCCCCTGAGCCGCTGCGCGTCTTCCCCCAAGGGGGACGCCACCGGTGGCCCGGCAAAGCCGGTTCCACGGTGGCACTGGCTGGGGCCGCGCCAGTATTTGCCGACAGCGCCAGTCTGGGACATGGGCTCAAAGGCAGTGGGTCGGCTCACCGTGCCTGCTCATCGCGCACCCGCGCAAAAGTCTTCCAGAACTCCGCCTCCTGCGTGGTCGCAAAGTTGATGCGCATGAGGGTGCTGGGTTGGCGCTCTGCATGGAACAGCGCGCCCGGTGCCAGCAGGTAGCCCTCGTCGAGCATGCGCTGCGACAGCGCGTCGGTGTCCACCCCCGTCTCCACCCAGCCAAACAGGCCCACGGGCTCGGCCGCAAAGGTGCAGCCCGCGCCCAGCGCCAGCTTCACGCTGCGTGCACGCGCAGCGTCGAGCCGCGTGCGGATGCGCTCGGCGTGGCGGCGCAGTTGGCCCTGTTCGATGCACAGGGCCAGGGCTTTTTCCAGCAGCGCGGGCGTGGTCAGCGTGGCCAGCAGTTTGGTGTCCAGCAATTGCTCCACCAGCGCGGGCGGTGCGGCCATGAAACCGATGCGCCAGTTGGGCGCGAGGATCTTGGCAAAGCCGCTCACGTAGATGGTGCGCTGCAGCCCATCGAGCGCCGTGAGGCGCGTGGCGTGCTCGGGCGCGATGTGGCTGTAGGTATCGTCCTCCACCACATGGAAGTTGTACTGGTTGGCCAGCTGCAGGATGCGATGCGCGCTGCCCGGAGACAGGCAGTAGCCCGTGGGGTTGTGGAACACGCTCACGCTCACGTAAAGCTTGGGCTGGTGCACCTCGCAGTACTTCGCCATGACCTCCAGGTCTGGCCCGTCGGCACGGCGCGGCACCGGCAGGATGTGCATGCCCAAAGCAGACAAGCGCGCAAACTCCACCGCCCAGCCGGGTTCCTCCACCATCACCGGGTCGCCCGGGCGCAGCAGCGTGCGGCTCACGATGTCGAGCGCGTGCGTGGCACCCACGGTGGTGATGATGTTTTCGGGGGCCGCATGCACATTCAGCGTGGCCAGCTTCTTGGACAGCACCCGGCGCAGCCCCGTGTCGCCCAGAGGCTCGCCGTACTGCAGCGAAAAATCATTCAACGCGCGTGTGCTGGTCACCTTGCGCACAGCGGCGGGCATGAAGGTGGACTCCAGCCAGGCAGGCGGAAACACGCCCATGCCGGGCTGCGGCTTGTCGCTGATCTTGTGGAACATGCCCCGGATCAATGCCGTGGCGTTGACGGGCGGCGCCCCCCGCGCTGCACCGCGCCCGGCGCCCCGCGCGGCAAACCAGTGCGCGGTGCTCCAGTTGCCCATGGCACGCTCGACCTCCTGGGCGCCCGCGTCGTCGTCCTCAGCGCCCCTGTCCAGCAACCCGTTGGCCATCTCGCGCACAAAGAAGCCCCGATTTTTGCGCGCCTCCACCAGCCCCTGCGCCAGCAATTGGTCGTACGCCGCCACCACAGTGGAAGGGCTCACGCCATGCTGCTGCGCGCACTGCCGCACCGAAGGCAGGCGCGCGCCGGGTGCCAGCAGCCGGTTGCGGATGCGCTCGCCAAAACGCGCCGACAGCTGCTCGGTCAGCGACTGGGTGGTGGTTTTCATCAGCATGGCGGTGTCCTTGTGTACTGTTATCGCGGCCAATACAGATCACGAACTGCGCTGCTTAACTGTACTGGTTGTGTACTGACATCGAAGATTACATTGAAGCCCAGGCGCTGACAAGCCACCCGCCATAAAGCCCGGACCCACCTGCCCATGACCGCCCCCGAACTGACTGCCCTGCTGCTGTTCTGCACCGCGATGAGTTTTTCGCCGGGGCCCAACACCACCTTGTCCACTGCGCTGGCCGCGAACCTGGGCCTCAAGCGCGCTCTGCGCTTTTGCTTTGCGGTGCCCACAGGCTGGACGCTGCTCATGCTGGGCAGCGGCCTGGGCCTGGGCGCCCTGATCACCGGAGTGCCCGCGCTGCGCTGGGCTGTAACGCTGCTGGGCGTGGCCTACATGCTCTGGCTGGCCTGGAAGCTCAGCAGGGCAGGCAAGATGACCGAGATCGACACCACGCGCCTGAACGTGACCTTCTGGCAGGGCGTGGGCCTGCAGTTCGTGAACATCAAGGCCTGGATGCTGGCGCTCACGCTCAGCGCGGGCTGGGTGGTCAACGCCGCAGGCCAGCCCTCGACCAATCCGGGCGAGCGCCTGGCCATCATCTGCGGGGTGATGATGGTGTTTGCGTTCACCAGCAACTTTGCCTACGCGCTCATCGGCTCGCTGCTGCGCCAGTGGCTGGCGCAGGGCCAGCGCCTGCTCTGGTTCAACCGCGCACTGGCCCTGGTGCTCGTTGCCACTGCCCTTTGGATGCTCGCGCTATGAACAACGCACAAGAACGCGAGGCGCTGGTCTGGGGGCTTGTGGGCGTCACCCTGTTTGCGGCCACCCTGCCGATGACCCGCCTCGCCGTGGGGCCCACCGACGCGCCGCAGCTGTCGCCCTGGTTCGTCACATTCGGCCGCGCTGCCGTGGCAGGGCTGCTGTCCATCGCCTATCTGTGGCTGCAGCATGCGCGCGGGCGCCTCAACCCGCCGCAGAAAGCAGAATGGCCGCTGCTGGCCATCACGGCCTTTGGCGTGATCGTGGGGTTTCCGCTGTTTCTGGCTCTGGCGCTGCGCCATGTGCCCAGCACACACGGGGCCGTGGTCACCGCCTTGCTACCACTGTCCACCGCCTTGCTCGGCGCGCTGTGGTATCGGCAAAGGCCCTCCGCCGGATTCTGGGCCTGTGCGGTGCTGGGCAGCAGCCTGGTGCTGGGCTTCATGGTGTGGCGGGCCGGTGGCATCTACCTGGGTGCAGCCAACATCTACCTGCTCATTGCCATGACCACGGGCGCGTTCGGCTACATCGGCGGCGCCCGCCTCACGCCACGCCTGGGGGCCGAGCAGGTTATCTGCTGGGTACTGGTGTGCTCCCTGCCGCTGACCATTCCCATCGCCTGGTGGTTTGCACCGGCCGTGCCCTCGGCCATTGGCGGCATGAGCTGGCTGGGTTTTATCTACGTGGCGCTGTTCTCGATGTGGATCGGCTTCTTCGCCTGGTACCGGGCGCTGGCACTGGGCGCCGTGCGCGTGAGCCAGATCCAGCTGATCCAGCCCTTCCTGAGCCTGCTCTTCGCCGTGCCGCTGCTTGGAGAGCGGCTGGATACCGTCACGGTGGTGTTTGCACTGGCCGTGATCGCCACCGTATTTGTGGGCAAGAAGATGCCCGTTCACCAAGGAGCCGCCGCATGACCTCCATCGACCCGGAACAACGCCTGCAGCAGCTGGGCCTGGTGTTGCCCGCCGTGACCGCACCCCGTGGCAACTTCGACGCCTATGTCCTCGACGGCAACACGCTGTACCTGTCGGGCAAGGGCGCTCCCGCCCGCGAAGACATGGCCACCGTGCCCAAGGTAGGGCGCGAAATCAGCGCCACTGAAGCCAGGGACCATGCCCGCGAGGTGGGACTGCACCTGATCGCGACGATGAAGGCTGCACTGGGCGACCTCTCGCGGGTGCGCCGCGTGGTCAAGGTGCTGGGCATGGTCAACGCCACCCCCGACTTCATGCAGCACACCGAGGTCATCAACGGCTGCTCGGACCTGCTGGTCGAGGTGTTCGGCGACGCGGGGCGGCATGCGCGCTCTGCCGTGGGCGTAGGCTCCCTGCCGCGTGGCTTCGCGGTGGAGATTGAAGCGGTGGTTTCCGTGAAAGACTGACAGCCATGCAGATACACAACATCCCGTTTGCCACCACCGACTGGTCCAGCATTCCCCGCGAAGAAAAAAGCGCACAGGCAGGCCAGGCCTTCTGGCGCACGCAGCAATTCGGCGACATGCGCGTTCGCATGGTGGAGTACACGGCCGGATACGTTTCGGACCACTGGTGTGTCAAGGGCCATGTGCTGCTGTGCCTCAGCGGAGAATTGCACACCGAGCTGGCCGACGGCCGCCGTTTCACGCTGACGCCGGGCTTGAGCTACCAGGTGGCGGACAACGCCGAGCCCCACCGTTCCAGCTCACCCCAAGGGGCAACCCTGTTCATCGTGGACTGACCAGGAAGATGGGAACTCCTGTGAAATACTCCGTGGAACACGCATTGCAGCAGCTACCTGGCCCGGCCGGCGAGCGGTTCGTGGAACTCTTGCGCCACGGCAGCATGCGCACGGAGCTGTATGCGCCACGCGGCCACGACCCGCAGCAGCCGCACGCGCAGGACGAGTTGTATTTCGTCCAGCGTGGGAGCGGAGAATTCGTGCAAGGTGAAGCCCGCCACCACTTCGCGGCCGGAGATGCCTTTTTTGTACCTGCGGGACAGCATCACCGCTTTGAGAATTTTTCTGACGACTTTGCAACATGGGTAGTCTTTTGGGGACCGCCCGGAGGAGAACGAGAGTGAAACTGAACGACCTTCCACAGACCAGCACCTGGACCCTGGCGCGCCGCGCCGAGCGCATGAACCCTTCGGTCATCCGCGAAATCCTCAAGGTCACGGAAAAGCCCGGCATCATCAGCCTGGCGGGCGGCCTGCCCTCGCCCAAGACCTTCCCGGTCTCGGCCTTTGCCGAAGCCTCGGCCGCCGTGCTGGCCAATGACGGCCCCGCCGCCCTGCAATACGCCGCCAGCGAAGGGTATGCCCCGCTGCGCCAGGCCATCGCGGACTTCCTGCCCTGGGATGTGGATGCCGACCAGGTGCTCATCACCACCGGCTCGCAGCAGGCGCTGGACCTGATCGCCAAGGTGCTGATCGACACCGACAGCCGCGTGCTGGTGGAAACACCCACCTACCTGGGCGCGCTGCAGGCCTTCACGCCCATGGAGCCTGCCGTGGTGTCCGTGGCCAGCGATGACGAAGGTGTGCTCATCGACGACCTGAAGGCCAAGGTGGGCACGGGTGCCAACAAGGCGCGCTTTTTGTACGTGCTGCCCAACTTCCAGAACCCCACGGGCCGCACCATGAGCGAAGCACGCCGCGTCGCCCTGGTGCAGGCTGCCGCTGAACTGAATCTGCCGCTGGTAGAAGACAACCCCTACGGTGACCTGTGGTTTGACAACCCGCCACCCGCGCCGCTGACGGCCCGCAACCCTGAAGGCTGCATCTACATGGGCTCGTTCTCCAAGGTGCTGGCACCCGGCCTGCGCCTGGGTTTTGTGGTGGCGCCCAAGGCGGTTTACCCCAAGCTGCTGCAGGCCAAGCAGGCCGCCGACCTGCACACGCCCGGCTACAACCAGCGCCTGGTGGCCGAGGTGATGAAGGGCAATTTCCTGGACCGCCATGTGCCCACCATCCGCGCGCTGTACAAGCAGCAGTGCGAGGCCATGCTGGCCGCGCTCGACAAGGAAATGCAGGGCCTCGGTGTGCAGTGGAACCGCCCCGATGGCGGCATGTTCCTGTGGGTGCGCTTGCCCGAAGGCATGAGTGCCGTCGAACTGCTGCCCAAGGCGGTGGAGCGCAACGTGGCCTTCGTGCCCGGCGCGGCGTTTTATGCCGACAACGCCGACCCGCGCACACTGCGTCTGTCGTTCGTCACATCGACGGTAGAGCAGATTGCCACCGGCATTGCTGCGCTGGCAGCGGCCATCCGCGATAACAAGTGAACAACCCCCTGTGGCGCTGCGCGCCTTCCCCTTCTCTGACATCGCTGTGCGATGCGGAAGGGGGACGCCGCCAGCGCGGCGGGGCGGCCCTTGCGCGGCGGCCGCTGGCCGGGCCACGCCCGCTTCATACATCACAGTTCGTTCAACGCACATGAAAGTTGATTCAACATGCTGAGGCTCTGGGGGCGCCTGTCGTCCATCAACGTGCGCAAGGTGGTGTGGGCTGCGCAAGAACTCGGCATCACGGTGCAGCGCACCGACGCGGGCGGCCAGTTCGGGCTGGTGCGCGAGGCCGACTATCTGCAGCGCAATCCCAATGGCCTGGTGCCGCTGATGGAAGACGACGAGACCAGCACCGTGTTGTGGGAATCCAACCCCATCGTGCGCTACTTGTGCGCGCGGCACTCGCCGGGCGAGCTGTACCCTGAAACCTTGCGTGAGCGCTTTGTGGCCGAGCAGTGGATGGACTGGCAGCAGACCACCCTGAACCCGGCCGGGCGCGATGCCTTTGTGCAGTGGATACGCACCCCAGCGGCCCAGCGGGACGACGGGCTGATTGCAGCATCCGTGGCGGCCACGGAGCCTCTGATGGGACTGCTGGATGCGCATCTGGCGCGCCAGCCCTTCATGGCGGGCGACCGGTTCACCATGGCGGACATCCCTGTGGCCTGCGAGATCCACCGCTGGTGGGGCCTGCCACAAGAACGTGTGGCGCGCCCTCACCTGGAGCGGTGGTACAACACGGTCAGCACCCGGCCCGGCGCACGCGGGGTGCTGGACCAGCCCCTGTCGTGATCCCGGAGCCCCCCATGCACCAGCGTCCCTTCAAGCAAATCGATGTGTTCAGCGATCGCCCGGGTTTTGGCAACCCGGTCGCCGTGGTGCTGGATGCCGAGGGCCTGAGCGACAGCGACATGCGCCGCTTTGCGGCGTGGACCAACCTGTCGGAAACCACCTTTCTGCTGCCCGCCACCGAGGCCGGGCGCGCCGCGGGTGCCGACTACCGCCTGCGCATCTTCAGCCCCAATGGCGAACTGCCCTTTGCGGGACACCCCACGCTGGGCACCTGCCACGCGTGGCTGCAGGCGGGCAACACGCCACGCCAGCAGGGCATGGTGATCCAGGAGTGCGCGCTGGGTTTGGTGCGTATTGCGCAGGCCGATGGCACCCTGGCCTTTGCCGCCCCGCCCCTGAAGCGCAGCGCGCCCAGCCCGGCCCTGGTGCCGCTGATTGCGAGCGCGCTGGGCCTGCGCCCCCCGCAGATCCTGGGGGCACAACTGCTGGACAACGGCCCAGTGTGGCTGGGCCTGCTGCTCGACAGCGCAGACACCGTGCTGGGCCTGCGGCCGGACCACGCGCGCCTGAAAGACCTGGGGCAGGACGTGGGCGTGATCCATGTCGGCCCCACCGCCAGCGACACCGCCCAGCCCGGCGTGGTGGTGCGCGCCTTTGCCGCCCCCATGGGCAACCCCGAAGACCCGGTCACCGGCACCTTGAACGCCAGCTTGGCCGAGTGGCTGGTCGCCGATGGCCTGGCGCCACGCAGCTATCTGGTCGCCCAGGGTGAATGCCTGGGCCGCGCCGGCCGCGTGCACATCCGCCAGGACGACGATCACCAGATCTGGGTGGGCGGGCGTGCAGTCACCTGCATCGAGGGCACGGTGCTGCTATGAATTTGATGGTTTCCGTGCCGCGCCCCAGCGGCTGAACTTCACGCCTGCGGGCTCCTGACGGGGCCTACCGAATCCACACCAAAAACACCGGGCAACACACCCGGTAAGCCCCCGGCGTGCCTCCACCGTCACCTCACTGGCCGCATCACCGATTTTTCTACCAAGGACCACCATGCAACAGCGCCCCTTCCAACAAGTCGATGTTTTCACCGCCCAGGCCTACCGGGGCAACCCGCTGGCCGTGGTGCTCGATGGCACGGGCCTGTCCACCGAGACCATGCAGGAATTCACGAACTGGACCAACCTGTCCGAAGCCACCTTCTTGTTGCCACCCACTCCCGAAGGCCGCGCCGCCGGTGCCGACTACCGCGTGCGCATCTTCTGCCCCGGGCGCGAGCTACCGTTTGCCGGCCACCCCACGCTGGGCAGCTGCCACGCCTGGCTGCAGGCCGGTGGCAAGCCCCAGGTAGCAGGCAAGGTGGTGCAGGAATGTGGCGTGGGCCTGGTCACGCTGCGCCAGGATGGCGACCGCCTGGCTTTTGCCGCGCCTGCGTTGATCAAAAGCGGCCCGCTGGCGGAAGACGACGTGGCCTTGATTGCCAGGGGCCTGGGGATAGACCGCAGCGACATCCTGCACCACGCCTGGTGCGACAACGGCCCCAACTGGCGCGGGGTGATGCTGCGCTCGGCTGAGCAGGTGCTGGCGCTCAAGCCCGACGCCAGCATCCTCGGCCAACTCGATGTGGGCGTGGTGGGACCGCGCGGAAAAGTGGGTGTCATCGGCAGCACGGACGCAGAAGCCGTCGCCTTCGAGGTGCGCGCTTTTTTCCCCGGCAACAACGGCCTGGCCGAAGACCCCGTCACCGGCAGCCTGAATGCCGCGCTGGCGCAGTGGCTCATCGGCGCCGGGATGGCCCCCACGCAGTATGTGGCCGCCCAAGGCACCTGCCTGGGGCGCGCCGGGCGGGTGTACGTGCAGCAGGACGGCGACACCATCTGGGTGGGCGGCAGCTCGGTCACCTGCGTGTCGGGTGAGGTGCTGCTGTGACCACGGCCATCCCCCAGCACCCACCCTGCGTGGACCACCTGGTTATGTTGGCTACGGACCTTGCCAGCGGCGTGGCGTGGTGCGAGCGCACGCTGGGCATCACCCCCACGGCGGGCGGTGAACACCCGCTGATGGGCACACACAACCGCATCATCAACGTCTCCAGCCCGGCGCATTCGCGCGTCTATCTGGAGATCATTGCTATCAACACAGGAGCATCTCCCGCAATACCAGCGGTCGCAAGGCGCTGGTTTGACATGGACGATGCGGCTCTGCAGCAGCAGGTGGCAGCGCACGGCCCGCAGCTCATCCACTGGGTGGCCTCCGTGCCCGACGTGGCCGAGCGGTGTGCCGCGCTGGGGGCGCTCGACATCGAGCGCGGCGCCATCGTCACCGCCAGCCGGCCCACGCCAAACGGCCTGCTGCAATGGCAGATCACCGTGCGCGACGACGGCCTGCGCCTCATGGACGGCTGCCTGCCCACCCTCATCCAGTGGGGCGCGGTGCACCCGTGCGACAACCTGCCCGGCAGCGGCGTGCAACTGCAGCGGCTAACGCTGCAGCATCCGCAGGCCGCCACACTGCAGGCCGCGTGCGAAGCGGTGGGGGTAGCAAACTGCGTCGCCATCACACCCGGCGACACGCCCCGGCTCACCGCGCAGCTCAGCACGCCACGGGGTCCGGTCACCCTCTCGTCGTTCACCCCTCAGGAGTAACCGCCATGCTTTTCTCTGTACAGGAACTGCTGCTCTTCACACTCGCCGCGCTGGTACTGGTGCTCACGCCGGGCCCCAACATGGTGTATTGCGTTTCGCGCAGCCTCACCCAGGGGCCGCGCGCCGGGCTTGTCTCGCTGACCGGAGTGGTGCTGGGTTTTGTCGTGCACCTGCTGGCAGCGGCGCTGGGCCTCACAGCGCTGCTCGCCGCCGTGCCACTGGCGTTTGACGCCATCCGCTACGCCGGTGCCGCCTACCTGCTGTGGATGGCCTGGCAGGCCGTCAAACCCGGCGGCGCTTCTCCCTTCGAGGCGCGCAACCTGCCGCACGACAGCCCGCGCACGCTGTTCCTGATGGGCTTCATGACCAACCTCCTGAACCCCAAGGTGGCCATGTTCTACCTGTCGTTCTTCCCCCAGTTTCTGCACCCCGAGCGCGGCCAGCTGCTGCAACAAAGCCTGACGCTGGGCGCGGTGCAGATCAGCACCAGTGCCGCCGTGAACGCGCTGCTGGTGCTGGGTGCCGCGCGCGTGGCGCTGTTCCTCAACCGCAATGCTGCATGGATGCGCGCCCAGCGCTATTTCATGGGCACCGTCCTCGGTCTGCTCGCCCTCAAACTGTTGACTGAAAAGAAAGCCGCCGCATGAACACCCGCCTCGACCCCACCGCCCTGCTGCCCACCCTGGCCGACATCGAAGCCGCTGCCGAGGTGGTGTACCGCGACTTCGCCGCCACGCCCCAGTACCGCTGGGGCCTGCTCAGCCAGCGCCTGGGCACCGATTGCTGGCTCAAGCACGAGAACCACACGCCCGTGGGCGCCTTCAAGATCCGCGGCGGGCTGACCTACTTTGACCAGCTCGCACAACACGGCTCGCTGCCCATGGAAGTGATCAGCGCCACACGCGGCAACCACGGCCAAAGCATGGGCTGGGCCGCGCGCCGCCACGGCGTGGCCTGCACCATCGTCGTGCCACGCGGCAATTCGGTCGAGAAAAACGCTGCCATGCGCGCACTGGGCGTCACGCTCATCGAACACGGCGACGACTTCCAAGAAGCGCGCGAACACGCCATCCAGCTCGCGGCCCAGCGCGGCGCCCACATGGTGCCCAGCTTCCACCCCGACCTGCTGCGCGGCGTGAGCACGTATTGGTGGGAGTTCTTGCGCGCCGTGCCTCAGCTCGACGTGGTGTATGTGCCCATCGGCCAAGGCTCGGGTGCGTGCTCGGCCATCGCGGCCAAGCTGGCCCTGCAGCACTCGGTGCGCGTGGTCGGCGTTGTGAGCAGCCACGCCACCACGTACGCCGATTCGCTGGCCGCCGGCCGCGTGGTCGAGGCGCCCGTCACCACCCAGCTCGCCGACGGCATGGCCTGCCGCGTGGCCGACCCCGAAGCCCTGGCCGTGATGGCCCCGCACATCGACCATATCGTGCAGGTAAGCGATACCGAAGTGGCCGCCGCCATGCGCGCCTTGTTCACTGACACGCACAACGTGGCCGAGGGTGCAGGCGCTGCGGCGCTGGCGGCAGCGCTGCAGGAACGCGACCAGCTCCAGGGCTTGCATGTGGGCCTGGCGTTGACAGGCGGCAACGTGGACGCGCCGATGTTCAGCAGCGTTCTGGCAGGCTGATCCCGTTGCACACACAAGCTACCATGCTATTCATTCAGTAGCATTGGTCGCTTGTGTGACAAGCGCCAGGGCCCTGTTCTGGCCACAATCCGCCGCATGGGAACCCTCTACCTCGTGCGCCACGGCCAGGCCTCGTTTGGCGCAGATGACTATGACGTGCTCAGCGCGCGCGGGCGCGAACAGGCCGTGCGCCTGGGCGAATACTGGCGAGCGCGGGGTATGGCGTTCGACGCCGTCATCACCGGCACGCTGCGCCGCCACACGCAAACGCTGGAAGGCATTGCCGAAGGCTTGCAGGCCATGCCCCAAGTGCTTCAATTGCCGGGCCTCAACGAATACGACAGCCATGCACTCATCGCGGCCATCCACCCCCAGCCGCTGGGCAAAGCCGATACGCCCGAGTTGTACCGCGCGCACTTTCGCATCCTGTGCGACGCGCTGGCGCAGTGGATGGCGGGCGTCATCAGCCCGCAGGGCATGCCGACGTGGAACGAATTTTCAGCCGGCGTGCGCGCTGCGCTCGACCATGTGCGCCACCACCACGCGGGCCACAACGTGCTGCTGGTAAGCAGTGGCGGCCCCATTTCCACGGCCGTGGGCGAGGTGCTGGGCACCGCACCCGAGGTGACCATTGCGCTGAACATGCGCATCCGCAACAGCGCGGTGACGGAGTTCTCGATCTCGCCCAAGCGGCTGATGCTGCAGACGTTCAACACGCTGCCGCACCTGAACGAGCTGGAGCATGCGGGATGGGTGACGCATGCTTGACGCCTGCGGTCGGAATTCTGGGTGTTTTTGGCTTCTAGCGCCTATTGGACAAGCGCCAAAAGCTATGCAATTTATAGCAAACTGACATTCCTGGCCCCACTGCGCCCGGCAGCAGCACCGCGACTCCAGGCCGCTCCCACACCGGAATCCGTGTTGGGTAACCTTACCGCCCCTCTACAAATCCAGCGCCAGAAACCGGGTTCCCGGCACCGGGTTGAAGCTCACGGGCTCAGCCGTGACAAAGCCCAAGGATTCATAGAGCCTTTGGGCCGCGACAAATTCGGGAAGCACGTCCAGGCACATGCGCCGGTAGCCGGCCTCCCTCGCGACGCGCAGCATCTCCTCGACCAGCTTCCGCCCCAGATCCATCCCCCGGGCCACAGGCCGCACATACACGCGCTTCAACTCGCAGGTGCCGTCCTCCACGCGGCGCAGGGCCGCGCAACCCACCACACGGCCCTCGACGACGGCCAGCAGGACACCGCCATCGGGCTCCGCGTACTTGCCGGGCAGCTCCGCGAACTCCTGCTCATAGTCCTGAAAATCGAGATTGGCGGTCGGACTCTGGACGTACTCGCGAAAGATCGCGGTGACTGCGGTGAGATCGTCGGGGAAGATGGCGCGCCGGATCGTGGTCATGCGGGGACGGACGGGAGGGGTTGCGCAAATGCGCTCATTCGGTCTCGGGGCGCACAGTCTGCAACGGCAGGCGCACCAGCTCCTCCAGCAGCGCCACCAATTGCCCTGCCGCAGCGTCCACCACCGCCTGCCCTTTGTCGGCCGTGGCTCCAGCCGCATTGCCCACTGCACCGGCCGGGTGGTAGTCCTGCATCTGCCAGCCCAGCTTGGCGCTTTTGCCGTTGCCCAGAATGGCGTAGCGCTCCGACCGGTCCTGCGACGTGGAGCGGAAATCCCGCGCATGCTCCATGTGCACCGTGCCGGGTGCCAAGTGCAGCATCATCGAGGTCTCGATCTCGCCCGCGTGGATGCCAAAGCGGTGCTCCTGGGCGCTGAACTGGCCCGCCACCGCCTCGGGCAGCGGCAGGCTGAACCAGCTGGCGCTGTAGACGATCAGGTCGCAGCGCGTGCGCAGCTCGCGCGCCACGATGTCCATCACGCTCACCTGGCCACCGTGCCCGTTGAACAGCAGCAGCTTCTTGACGCCTGCACGGGCCACACATTCCCCGATCTCGGTCCACAGTGCAATCACCGTGGCGGGCGAGAGGGTGAGCGTGCCCGGAAAGCGGATGTGCTCCGGGCTCAGGCCCACGTTCTGTGACGGTAAAAACAGCACGGGCAGGTCGGCAGGCAGTTGCGGCAATGCAGCGTCGATCACGCCCTGCAGTAGCGTGGCGTCCACCGACAGCGGCAGGTGCGGGCCATGCTGCTCGACGGCGGCCACGGGCAACACCGCCACGACCTGATCGGCCCGGCCGCTGCGCTGCAGCGCGGCAAAGTCGCGGGTGGACAGGTCGGCCCAGAAGCGCGAGGACAAGGAGAGTGGTGCAGATTGGGGCGCGGCGGCAGCGGTCATGCCGCGATGTTAGGGCCTGTTCCGGGCCGCGTCACTTCAGCGCCATCTTGCCCAGCCAGACCAGCAGGTGTGCCACGCCCATCACCAGCAGAGCGGTGGATGCCAACCCACTGGCCCAGCTGCCCAGGCCACGGCGGCGCTGCCAGGCGCGTACCACCAGAGCCACCACCCAGCCCACCGCTGCCAGCCCGGCCCACAGCATCCACAACAGCCCCACGCCCAGGCAGCCAAAGCTCTCGCAGTACAGCGAGAAGGTGTAATAGGACAGGCCCCCCAATGCCACGCACAGCCCCAGCAACAGCACGTCCAGCGTGCGCGAGACCCACACCGCCCTGCGCGAAAGCGGGGCCGAAGAAGACGACTGTGGCGATGAGGGCAAGGGCGTGTTCATGAAAAACCGAAGGTGGAGCGGCGCGGAATGATGCGTGGCAGAAACCCCTGCAGCCCAGCATAGCGCCCGCCCCACCGCCGCGCGCCGCCGCCCATCCCGCTACCATCACCGCATGACCCAAGACCTCTTCCGCCAAGACGCCTACCTGCGCGAATGCAGCGCCCACATCACCGCCGTCACCGATGTCGGCATCGTGCTGGACCAGACCGTGTTCTACCCCCTGGGCGGCGGCCAGGCGGGTGACAGTGGCGTGCTGGTGCTGGCCGACGGCACCGAGATCGCCATCGCCGACACCCGCAAGGGCAAGGACGCCGAAGGAAACCCCACCAGCGACATCGTGCACATCCCCGCCCCCGGGCAGGAAGACCGCGTGGCGCAGCTCGCGCCCGGCACCGCCGTTACCGCACGCATCGACTGGGAGCGCCGCCACCGCATGATGCGGCTGCACACCACCAGCCACCTGCTGTGCCATGTAGTGCCGCAGCTGGTCAACGGCTGCTCCATCACGCCCGACTACGCGCGGCTGGACTTTGCGATGACCGACCCGCTGGACAAGGAGCAGCTCACCGCCGCCATCGCCACCCTGGTGGCCGCTGCGCACCCGCTCACCGTGGCATCGATCAGCGACGAAGAACTGGACGCCAACCCCGCGCTGGTCAAAAGCATGAGCGTGCAGCCCCCGCGCGGCACCGGGCGCATCCGCACCATCCGCATCGGTGGCGAAGACAACGCGCCGCTGATCGACCTGCAGCCCTGCGGCGGCACGCATGTGGCCAACACGTCGGAGATCGGCGCCATCGTGGTGACCAAAATCGAGAAAAAGAGCGCAACGACTCGACGGGTGGTACTGGGCTTTGCTCAGTGAGCGCAGCGACGAGCACGCTCCTCAAATGTCAACAATCTTGAGCCGCCGCAGCCCCCGGTTGCAATGGCTTACCCCGCCAGACCCACAACGGGGACAATAGCGGCCCGCGCGCGCGGCCTTTTTTGGACTTCTTGCACCCGGCGTCCTGGGGCTGCGGCGCTCACTTTTGCCTGCCGCCATGCCGATCTCCCTGCGCTCCGTCTCGTTTGCCTCCCTGCGCCAGCACCGCTGGTTCCGCCCCGCCGTCCGCGCGCTGGCGGCGTTGATCGTGTTGTGGCTGGTCACCTGGCTGGCCATTCCGCCGCTGGTCAAGGGGCCGCTGGAGCGCATTGCGTCCGAACAACTGGGCCGCACCGTCACCGTGGGGGGCATCGACTTTGAGCCCTGGAGCCTGGAATTCGCGCTGCGCGACGTGGCCGTGGCGGGTGCCAACGGCGCGCCCCCACAGCTGACCATTGGCCGCGTCTATGCCGATGGGGAGTTGCAGTCGCTGCTGCGCCTGGCGCCCGTGGTGGACGCCTTCACCATCGAAAACCCGGTGCTGCGCATCACCCACCTGGGCGACGGCCGCTATGACGTGGACGACATCATCGCCAAGGTCACCGCTCCCACCACCGAACCCGAGCCCGACAAAGGCCCCGCACGGGTGGCGCTGTACAACCTGGCACTGACGGGTGGCAGCATCGACTTCTCGGACACCGCCGTGGATAAAACCCACGAGGTGCGCGATCTGGCCCTCAAGGTGCCTTTCATCAGCACCTTGCCGTCGCAACGCGAGGTGAAGGTCGAGCCCCACCTGGCGTTCACGCTCAATGGCAGCCGGTTTGACTCGTCCGCCCAGGGCACGCCGTTTGCGCAGACCGGCCAGGCTGACGCGCAGATTCGGCTGGACGGGCTGGACCTCGCGCCCTACCTGGGCTATTTGCCAGCCAACCTGCCCGTCAAGGTGTTGGGCGCCACGCTGGATGCGGATGTGAAGGTGGCCTTTGAGCAGCACCCGCGCATGGCCGTGAAGCTGACCGGCACCGTGCAAGCCAGCGGCGTACGCATCGCAGACCGCCAGGGCGCCGACCTTCTGAGCTATGAGCGCCTGAAAGTCGACATGGCCGATGTGCGCCCGCTGGACCAGGTGGTGCGACTGCAGCATGTGGAGCTGACCGCGCCCGTGGTCACCGCCACGCGCGATGCGGCAGGCCAGATCAACCTGGCGCAACTGGCACCGCCTGCACCGCCGCCATCGGCGGTCAAGGGCAAGACCCCCGCACCTGCGGCACCTGCATCTGCTGAACCGGCGTCTTCGCCACTGGCCAGCGCCAGCGCAGCATCGGCCTCTGCCTCGCCCACTTCCTCCAGCAAAGCCAAGGCCAAGGCCGCACCCGCCTGGGTCGTGGAAGTCGCCACCGCCGCAGTGCGCGGCGGCACCCTGCGCTGGGCCGACCAGACCACGCGCCCCGCAGCGGCCCTGCAGGCCACAGAGGTCACGCTGGATGCGGCCGACGTCGCCTTCCCCTTCGCCAGACCCTTTACCTTCAAGGGCGGGCTCAACCTGCAGGGCAGCACACTCAGCTTCACCGGCGAAGCCACGGACCAGAAGGCCCAGGTCAACGCCACCGTGAACGCGCTGGCGCTGCAGCTGGCCGCGCCCTACCTGGCCCAAACGCTAGAGCCCACGGTGACCGGCCAGCTCAGCGGAGATGTGGGTGTGCTGTGGCAAGCGCCCACGCCACAGGCCGCGCAGGCAGGCGCCACCGGCGTCACCCTCAAGGCAGGCCCCCTAGCGCTGGAGCAACTGGCCGTCAAGCAGGGCAAGACCACCCTGGCCAGCCTGGGCAAGCTCGACATTGCCGGGGCCGAAGTGCCCCTGGACGCACGCGCCGCCACGCTGGAGCGCCTGGCCATCAGCCAGCCGCAACTGGCGGTGGAGCGGGGCGCGGACGGGCGCTGGATGTTCGAGCGCTGGCTCAAGGCGGCACCCGCCGCGCAAGGCAGCGCAACGACCGACCCAACCCCCGCCAGCAACGCCGCGCCCTGGAAGCTGCGCGTGGCCGATTTCTCGCTGCAAGGCGGCACCGTCTCGCTGGCCGACAACGCCCAGCCGCGCCCCGTGGCGCTGGAGGTGACGGCCCTGGGCATCACCGCCCGCAACCTGGCCAGCGACGGCAGCAAGCCCGAAGCTTTCACGCTCACCGCCCGCGCCGCCGCACCGGGCAAGGGCAGCAAGGCCGCGCCGGGCAAGCTCGACTACCAGGGCACGCTGGCCCTGCAGCCGCTGACCACCCAGGGCAAGCTCGACGCCACCCGCCTGCCGCTGCACGCACTCGACGGCTACCTGGCCAGCCAGCTGTCGGTAGAACTGCTGCGCGCCGATGTGGGCTACCGGGGCCAGGTGGCCCTGGCGCAGACTGACAAAGGAGTCAGTCTGCGTCTGAACGGTGATGCCGTGGTGGAAGACCTGCAGGCCAACAGCACCGCCGCCTTCACCCCCAAGACCGAGGCCCAGGTGGGTGAGGAACTGCTGGCCTGGAAGAGCCTGAACCTGCGCGGCCTGGCCGTGGCCACCGCCCCCGGCACCGCGCCGCGCGTGGAGGTCAAGGAGACCAGCCTGGTGGACTTTTTTGCCCGGGTCACCATCAACGAGGCCGGCCGCATCAACCTGAGCGACATTGCCAAGACTCCGGCCGAGGCACGGGCGGCCAACGCGGCCAGCGTTGCGGCCAGCACGGCCGCCCCCACGGCATCAGCCCCGGCCTCAGCCGTATCGGAAACGCCCACCGCCCCTGCCACTGCTGCGGTGGCCCAGGCCGACCCGCTGGCCCCTGTGGTGGTCTTTGGCCCCGTGAGCCTGGTCAACGGCAAGGTGCTGTTCTCGGACTTCTTCATCAAGCCCAACTACTCGGCCGACCTGTCGGAGCTGACCGGCAAGCTCAGCGCGTTCTCGTCCGAAGCCTCGGGTGGCGAGCCCGTGCTGGCCGACCTGGAGCTGCGCGGCCGCGCCGAGGGCTCGGCGTCGCTCGAAGTGACCGGCAAGCTCAACCCGCTGGCCAAACCGCTGGCCCTCGACATCGTGGGCAAGGTGCGCGACCTGGAGCTGCCCCCGCTCACGCCCTATTCCGTCAAATACGCGGGCCATGGCATCGAGCGCGGCAAGCTCAGCGTGGACGTGAACTACAAGGTGCTGCCCAATGGCCAGCTCACCGCCAGCAACCGGCTAGTGCTCAACCAGCTGACCTTTGGCGAGCCCGTGGAGGGCGCGCCCAACAGCCTGCCCGTGAAGCTGGCCGTGGCCCTGCTGGCCGACCGCCAGGGCGTGATCGACCTGGACCTGCCCATCAGCGGCTCGCTCAACGACCCGCAGTTCCGCATTGGCCCGGTGATCTTCAAGATCATCGTCAACCTCATCGGCAAGGCGCTGACCTCGCCCTTCAGCCTGCTGGCCAGCGCCTTCGGCGGTGGCGACGAGATGAGCCACGTGCCCTTTGCCCCCGGCAGCGCCACGCTCACGCCCGAGGCGCAGCAGAACCTGGACAAGGTGGCCAAGGCGCTGGCTGATCGCCCGGCGCTCAAGATCACCGTGACCGGAACGGCCAGCCTGCAGGACGAGCGCGAAGGCCTGCGGCGCGAGAGCCTGCAACAACGGGTGTTGGCCGAAAAACGCCGCGCCAATCCGGGCGATACCGCCCCCGTATCGGCCGCCGAATACCCCGCCCTGCTCAAGGAGGTGTACCGCCGCGCCGACATCCCCAAGCCGCGCAACCTGGTCGGCCTGACCAAGGAGCTCACGGTGCCCGAGATGGAAGCCCTGCTGCTGGCCAACCAGCCCGCCACCGAGGCCATGGCCGCCGAACTGGCCACGCAGCGCGGCCAGGCGATCCGCGCCTATCTGGTGGCGCAGAAGCTGCCAGTAGAGCGGTTGTTCGTAGCGGCCCCCAAGGCTGGCAAACAGCCCGAAAAGTGGACCCCGCGTGCGGATTTGAGCCTGGCGACACAATAGGCGCCTGGCTGGCGGAAGGTTCCGGGGAATCCCCCTCCGCCAGTCTGATCGCCCCGCAGGCAGAGCACAGGGGCGCCGGAACCAAACCCGCCCTGCCAGCTCCCACACTGCACCATGCCTTCACGCCCGCTTTACCGCCTCGCAGTTACTCTGTTTTTGATAGCTGCAAGCGCTTTATGGACGGGCGCAAACGCCCAATTTAGCCCCAAAACCAGCGGACAGGGCACCAGCGTGGTCACCACGCCCTATGTGCGGGCCGAGTTGCTGGCCCATGCGCCCCAGGGCGTGGCGCCCGGCCAGCCGCTGTGGCTGGGCCTCTCGATCACCCACCAGCCCGAGTGGCACACCTACTGGAAGAACCCTGGCGATTCTGGCCTGCCCACCGACCTGGCCTGGACGCTGCCAGCCGGTCTGGACGCGGGCGAGATCGCCTGGCCCCTGCCCAAGAAGATCCCCATCGGCACGCTGGCCAACTATGGCTACGAAGGCACGGTGCTGCTGCCCGTACCCGTCACCGTGGCCAGCAGTTTTGCCCCCAGCCCGTTGGCCAAGGACGCAACGATCAAGCTGCGCGCCTCCTGGCTGGTGTGCCGCAAGGAGTGCATTCCCGAAGAAGGCGAATTCACGCTGCAGTTGCCCATCCAGAGCACCACGGCGCTCAACGGCGCTGCCTTTGAGGCGGCCGCCAAGGCCCAGCCCCAACCCGTGCTGGCAGGCACCAACGGCATCGTGCCGGACAGCCAGGCGCAGATTGCCGACGGCAACCTGCTGAACGTGAGCGTTCAGGGCCTGCCCGTGGCGCTGCGTGGCAAGACACTGGACCTGTTCCCCGAAACCGCCGAAGTCATCGACAACGCCGCGCAGTGGAAGCAGGCCTGGAACGGCAGCGTGTGGACCGCGCAGATTCCCCTGTCTGCCCAGCGCAGCGCCAGCCCCAGCCTGATGCCCGTGGTGCTGGCCGAGCAGTCGCCCGCACATGCCACTGGCCCCGACACGCGCACCGGCTACCGCGCAGAGCTGAAGGTGCTGGGCACCTGGCCGCCGGTTGCATCCATGGCGGCCGTATCGCCCGCGCTGGAGGCCGCGCTCAAGGCCAACGCGGCGCAGGCAGGCGGCGCTGCAACCTCGGCTGCGGGCTCGGGTGCCTCTTCCCTCACCCTCACCGCTGCGCTGCTGGGCGCCTTGCTCGGGGGCCTCATCCTCAACCTCATGCCCTGCGTGTTTCCGGTGCTGGCGATCAAGGTGGTGGGCTTTACCCAGCATGCGCAAGACCGGCGCGCGCACCGCGTGAGCGGCATCGCCTACACGGCGGGCGTGGTGCTGTCGTTCATGCTGCTCGGCGCGCTCATGCTGGGCCTGCGCGCGGCGGGCGAGGCAGTGGGCTGGGGCTTTCAGCTGCAGTCCCCCGCCGTGGTGGCATCGCTGGCGGCGCTGTTCACGCTGATCGCGCTGAACCTCGCGGGCGTGTTCGAGTTCGGGCATTTCCTGCCGTCCTCGGTGGCCAGCCTGCAGGCCCGCCACCCGGTGGCCGACAGTTTTCTCACCGGCGTGCTGGCCGTGGCCGTGGCCTCGCCGTGCACGGCGCCGTTCATGGGCGCATCCCTGGGCCTGACCGCCACGCTGCCCGCGCCCCAGGCGCTGGCCGTGTTTGCGGCGCTGGGCCTGGGGCTGGCGCTGCCGTATCTGGCGGCCAGCTTTGTGCCCGCCGTGGCGCGCGCCCTGCCACGCCCCGGCGCGTGGATGGACACCTTCCGCAAGCTCATGGCCTTCCCCATGCTGGCCACTGTCGTCTGGCTGGTGTGGGTGCTGGGCCAGCAAAGCGGCATCGATGGCGCGGGGGCGCTGCTGATCCTGCTGGTGGGCCTGTCGCTGGTGGTGTGGGCCCTGTCGCTGGCCGGGCGTGCGCGCGTGTGGATGGCCACGGTGTCCATCGCGGCCATGTCCTTGCTGGTCTGGGCCTTTGCGCCCCACATCACGCACATTCCTACCGCGCAGGCCGCCACACCGTCCACGCAGGCCTCGGCCACCGGCTGGCAGCCCTGGGCACCCGGCGCGGCCGAGCAGATCGTGGCCACGGGTCGCCCCGTGTTTGTGGACTTCACCGCCGCCTGGTGTGTGACCTGCCAGTACAACAAGAAGACCACGCTGGCCAACGCCGATGTGCTGGCCGACCTGCAGACCAAGAACGTCGCCCTGCTGCGTGCTGACTGGACGCGCCGCGACCCCGCCATCACCGCCGCCCTGGCGTCACTGGGCCGCAGCGGTGTGCCGGTGTACGTGTTCTACCGCCCCGGCAAACCGCCGGTGGTGCTGACCGAGGTGCTCAGCGTGGACGAGGTGCGCGCCACCATCGCCCAGCTGTAGCCCCCCCTGCTTTCGACCACCCGCCAACCCTTCAGGAGACCCTGCCATGAAGCTGCTTCGCCGTACGTTGATCGCCACCGCCGCCCTGGTTGCCCTGGGCGCCCAGGCCGCCGCCACCGTGGGCCAGCCCGCACCCGACTTCACGCTCAAGGACACGTCGGGCAAAACCATGCGCCTGTCGGACTTCAAAGGCAAACACGTGGTGCTGGAGTGGACCAACCCCGGCTGCCCCTTCGTGCGCAAGCACTACGACAGCGGCAACATGCCCGCCACGCAGAAAGACGCCACCGGCCAAGGCGTGGTGTGGCTGTCCATCAACTCCACCGAAAAAGCCAGCAGCGACTACCTGGAACCCGCCAAGCTGATGGCCTGGAAGCAGGAGCGCAAGGCCACCCCCACCGCCCTGCTGATGGACGAGGAAGGCACCGTGGGCAAGAGCTACGGCGCCCGCACCACGCCACACCTGTACATCGTCAACCCGCAGGGCGTGCTGGCGTATGCAGGCGGTATCGACAGCATCCCTTCGGCGCGCCCGGCTGACATCGAGAAGGCCACCAACTATGTGAAGGTGGGGCTGGCAGAAACGCTGGCTGGCAAGCCGATTTCGGCGGCCACGACGCAGCCTTACGGCTGCAGCATCAAGTACAAATCGGCCAGCTGAAAAAGAACTTCAGCGCGCCACGCAGTTCACCCGCAGAGCGCGCGGACTGTGGAAGTACATGGTGTTGCCCTTGCCACGGATGTAGGTGCCGCCATCGCCGTATCCAAAACCCGACGCCACGCGCTCAGGCTGCAGCGGCACGGTGCGGCCATTCATTTCCAGCAACGCAGGGCCATCGGGCTGGGCGGGCCAGTGCACCACCATCATGGGGCCACGGTCACAGGCGTAGATCGTGACGCGCTGGACCTTGGGCACATCGGGGGCACGGGGCGGTGTGCAGGCGCTCAGGGCAAAGGTGGACAAGACAACAGCCGTGGCGACAAGGCCAGTGGTGCGGCGGGCGCGTGGTGGGTTCTGCACGGGATCTCCTCGGATTCTGGGTCGGTGCCACCGTGTTGATGGCAGTGTGGGTGGACAACGCGGGGGTCTGGCGCCGCAGCGGTTCGCCCCCATACACTGCCATGTATGAAACGCACGCCCGACACCATCAGCACCCTGCGCGATATTCTGACGCACTGCCGCACCCTTGCGGTGGTGGGACTGTCGCCCCAATGGCACAGACCCAGCTATTTCGCGGCCAAGTACATGCAGGCACATGGCTACCGCATCGTGCCGGTGAATCCGCTCGTCGCGCGCGAGGGCGGGCAGATCCTGGGCGAAACCGCCTACGCCAGCGTGACCGAAGCCGCTGCCGCGCTGGCGGCGCAGGGGCAGAAGATCGACATGGTGGACTGCTTTCGCAAAAGTGAGGACATCCCGCCGCTGGCCGATGAAGCCATCGCCATCGGCGCAAAGTACCTGTGGCTGCAACTGGGGGTGTTCAACGAAGCGGCCAGGCAACGCGCCGAGGCCGCCGGGCTGCAGGTGATCGAAAACCGCTGCGTGAAGATCGAGCACGCGCGGCTGTTTGGCGGCCTGGGCTGGATGGGCGTGAACACACGGGTCATCAGCGCCAAGCGCCTGCGGCAGCTGCCTTACTAGCCAATTCGCAGCCAAGCTCAAAGCTATTAAATTCATAGCTATTAGCGCTTATCCATAAAGCGCTAGCAGCCAATTTCCTCAAAATCCCATGTCCTCAGCCCCCTCCAATGGCGCCGACCGCGAGTTCGGCTTTGGCACCCGCGCCATCCACGCCGGCGCCCAGCCCGACCCCGTGACTGGCGCACGCGCCACGCCCATCCACCAGACGACGAGCTTTGTGTTCGACAACGCCGAGCACGCCAGCAGCCTGTTCAACCTGCAGACCTTTGGCAACGTCTACAGCCGCATCAGCAACCCCACGGTGGCGGTGTTCGAGGAGCGCATTGCGAGCCTCGAAAACGGCCGTGCCGCACTGGCCTGTGCCAGCGGCATGGCCGCGCAGATGGCGGCGCTGCTGGCCATCCTGAAGACCGGGGACCACATCGTGGCGGCCAGCACGCTGTATGGCGGCACGGTGGGGCAGCTGGGCGTGGGCTTCGCGCGCTTAGGGATAGATACCACCTTTGTGGACCCGGCCGACCCCGAGAACTTTGCCCGTGCCATGCGCCCCAACACCCGCGCCGTGTATGGCGAAACCATCGGCAACCCGCTGGTCAACGTGCTTGACATCGCGGCCGTGGCCGAGGTGGCGCATGCCCACGGCGTGCCGCTCGTCATCGACAACACGGTGGCCAGCCCCTACCTGTGCAACCCCTTGCAGCTCGGCGCCGACATCGTGGTGCACAGCGCCACCAAGTACATCGGCGGCCACGGCACCACCATGGGCGGCGTGGTGGTGGAGGGTGGCAAGTTTCCGTGGGACAACGGCAAGTTCCCCGAGATGGTGGAGCCCAGCCGCGCCTACCACGGCGTGAAGTTCTACGAGACCTTTGGCGACTTTGGCTACACCATGAAGGCGCGCATGGAGGTCAACCGCACCTTCGGCGGCGTGCTCTCGCCCATGAACGCGTGGCAACTGTTGCAGGGCGCCGAGACGCTGCACCTGCGCATGCGCGAGCACTGCCGCAATGCGCTGGCCGTGGCGAAGTTTTTGCAGAGCCACCCACAGGTGGCGTGGGTCAACTACCCCGGTCTGGCGGATTCGCCGTACTACGATCTGGCGCAAAAGCAGTTTCGTGCTGTGGACGGGGCGCCGGGCGCCTCGGGCATCCTCACGTTCGGCGTGAAGGGGGGCGCTGCGGCGGGCGAGAAGTTCATCGACGCCTGCGAGTTCCTGAGCCACCTCGCCAACATCGGCGACGCCAAGACGCTGGTGATCCACCCCGCATCGACCACCCACCGCCAACTGAGCGAAAAAGAGCTGGCCCGCGCTGGCGTGAGCGCGGACATGGTGCGGCTGTCGGTGGGGATTGAAGACCTGGACGACATCCTGTGGGACGTTGACCAGGCACTGGCGCGCTCTCAAGGAGCCTAGATCCAGCGCCGCACATCCCGGCAGTAGTCCTCGTACTGGCGTCCAAAACGGGCCGCCAGCTTGCGCTCTTCGAGCGGGATGTACCAGCACTGCGCGAGCACAAAAAACTGCAACACCAGCAACCACGGCGACAAAGTGCCCAGCGCCAGCGCCACACCCGCCAGGGCCAGCAGCATGCCCAGGTACATGGGGTTGCGCGTGTGTGCAAACAGGCCTGCTGTGGTGAGCGTGCCGGGCTCGCCAAAGGTGTTGATGTTGGTGCCGATGCGCTTGAACAGGCGAGCATGCCACTGGGCCATGGCCAGGCCCGCCAGCACCAGCACACCCCCCGCCCACCAGGCCAGCACGCGCCCATCGGCGGGCAGCACGGCCACGGGCCAGGTGCGCTGCAAAATCACCATCGCACCGACCGACGCAAACCAGACCACAGGGGGCAGCAGCAAACGTTGCATTCCAACTTCTCCTTGCACAATCAAGACATGGCCCGCAGTCTGCCGATGGCGTGCTGTGCTGGCGATAACCTGGGTTAACGGAGTCCTCTTTTGCCGACCTTTTCTCATTCCACCCACACGGTGCTGGAGCAACTGGCACAGGCCCCGCTGCCCGAGTGGGAGGCTCTGGACCGCGCCACCACGGTGCGGCAGCTGCGGCCGGGCGAGGTGCTGTTCCACGCGGGCGAGGCGCAGCCCCGGGTGTTTGTGGTGAACCAAGGACTCATCAAGATGGTGTACGAGACGGCCGTAGGTGACGCCTGGGTCAAGGGGTTTGTGCCGGCCGGCATGTGTTTTGCCAGCCTCACGGCACTGCAGCCGGGCGGCGTTACCAGCTACACCGCCCTGGCGGAAGGCGGGCCCTGCACGGTGGAGCAGATCGACCATGCCGCGCTGGAAGCGCTGGCCGCGCGCCACATGGGGTGGCAACGCGCGCTGAGCAATGCCTACCGCATGTACGGCCAGCGCAAGGAGCAGCGCGAGATGGAGTTGCTCACCCTGTCGCCCGAAGAGCGCTACCGGCGCTTTCTGCAGCAGCACCCGCAGATCGCCGCCCAGGTGCGCCAGCGCGACATTGCCAGCTATGTGCGCGTGACGCCGGTGGCGCTCAGCCGCATCAAGGCGCGCATATTGCGCGGCGGCTGACGGCGGCTCAGGGTTTGGTGCCCTGCGCGGCGCCCAGGCGCTGCGACAGGCTGCGCGCGGTGTCGCGCAGATGGCCTGCGGCAGCACTGCCCGGCCCCGTCTGCAGCGTGGCGCTGGGCCCTATCACCGCCAGGCACAACACCAGCTGCCCAAACCCGTCAAACACCGGCGTTGCCAGCGCGCTGATGCCGGGCAGGAGCTGGTCGGTCACCTCGCTGATCTGGTGCTGGCGCACCGCCTCCAGTTCGGCCGCAAACGCGGGTTCATCCAGGGCCCCCGCAAACCCTTCGGCCGCCAGCGCAGCCGCAGCGCGCTCTCGCGGGCCGAAGGCTGCAAACACCTTGCCCGTGGCCGTGTGCCGCACCGAGGCCGTGGTGCCGTGGCGCATAGCCACGTACACGGCCGTGGGGCCTTCTTCCACCCGAATGATGGTGGGGCCGTTGTCGCCCCAGACCGAGGCCGACACGGTGTAGCCGATGCGCTGGGCCAGCGCGGGCAGCTCGGCAATGGCCAGGCGCACCGGGTCCACCTGCTGCAGGCTGATCAGGCCCAGCTGCATGGCCAAGGGGCCCAGGCCGTAGTGGCCGCTCACGGCGTCCTGCTCGATCAGGCCCAGCTTGCCAAAGCTCACCAGGTAGGGGTGGGCCTTGGCGGCCGTCATGTCGGCCGCACGGGCCAGGTCCTTGAGTGCCATGCGCCGGCCGGTGCGTGCCAGCACCTTTAGCAGCTGGCCGCCCACCTCCACGCTCTGAATGCCGCGCGGGCTGCGGGGCGTGTCTTCGTCGTCGGCGGAGGGCAGGTCGGGGATCGTGGTGGGCATGGGGCGATTGTCCACGCAGCGCAGCATCCATCTGCCCCTCGGGTTTACACCTAAACAAATGCGTTAGACATGAACGAATTTCTTGCCTAACATCAAAACATTCCGTTTAGATAAACGCATTCACCATTAACAAATTACCACCATGAGCACCGTCAAAACCTTTGCCTCCGCCGCCGACCTCGAAGTGAAGAAGGTGAGCTTCGACAAGCTCTCCGACCACGCCTATGCCTACACGGCCGAGGGCGACCCCAACACCGGCATCATCATTGGCGACGACGCGGTGATGGTCATCGACACCCAGGCCACGCCCGTGATGGCGCAGGACGTGATCCGCCGCATCCGCGAGGTGACGGACAAGCCCATCAAGTACGTGCTGCTCTCCCACTACCACGCGGTGCGCGTGCTGGGGGCCAGCGCTTACGGTGCCGAGCACATCATTGCCAGCGAGGACACGCGCGACCTGATCGTGGAGCGTGGCCAGTTCGACAAGGACAGCGAGATCGGCCGCTTTCCGCGCCTGTTCCAGAATGTGGAGAGCGTGCCGGACGGCCTGACCTGGCCGACCATGACCTTCAACAGGAAGATGACCCTGTGGCTGGGCAAGCTGGAGGTGCAGATCCTGCAACTGGGCCGGGGCCACACCAAGGGCGACACGGTGGCCTGGCTGCCGCAGGAAAAGATCCTGTTCAGCGGCGACCTGGTGGAGTTCGACGCCACGCCGTATGCGGGCGATGCGTATTTCCAGGACTGGCCGCAGACCCTGGACAACATCGCGGCGCTGAAGCCCGAGAAGCTGGTGCCCGGCCGGGGCGCCGCGCTGCAGACGCCCGAGCAGGTGCAGGCGGGCCTGGCGGGCACGCGCGCCTTCATCAGCGATCTGTACGAGAGCGTGAAGGCCAGCGCCGCCCAGGGCGAAGACCTGCGCAAGGTCTACGAAGCCACGTTCGCCAAGCTGCAGCCCAAGTACGGCCACTGGGTCATCTTCAACCACTGCATGCCGTTTGACGTGACCCGGGCGTACGACGAGGCCACGCAATACCCCGACCCACGCATCTGGACCGCCGAGCGTGACATTCAAATGTGGAAGGCTTTGGAAGGCTGAGCCGCCGAGGTTGGAGGAGACAAAAACATGAACCCCAGAGACATTCCCACCGAAGCCTTCCACGCCAACGGCGCCGAGGTGCAGGCCATCGACTTCGGCTATGTGCGCTCACCCGACCAGGACCGCGCCACGCCCGCACAGCACCCCATCGTGGTCATCGGCGCGGGCCCTGTGGGCCTGTCGCTGGCCATCGACCTGGCCCAGCGCGGGCAGCGTGTGGTGGTGCTGGACAACGACCACAAGCTCTCCATCGGCTCGCGCGCCATCTGCTTTGCCAAGCGCACGCTCGAAATCTGGGACCGCCTGGGCGTGGGCCAGCGCATGGTGGACAAGGGCGTGTCGTGGAACCTGGGCAAGGTGTTCCTCAAAGACGAGCAGCTGTACGAATTCAACCTGCTGCCCGAAGAAGGCCACGAGCGCCCCGCCTTCATCAACCTGCAGCAGTACTACGCCGAGGCCTACCTGGTGGAGCGCGCGCTGCAGTTGCCGGGCATCGACATCCGCTGGCACAACAAGGTCACTGCGGTGGAGAGCCGCGCGGACGGCGCGCTGCTGAGCATCGACACGCCCGAGGGCGCCTACCAGATGGATGCGCAATGGCTGGTGGCTTGCGACGGCGCACGCTCGCCCACGCGGCAGATGCTGGGACTGGAGAGCAAGGGGCGCATTTTTCAGGACCGCTTCCTGATCGCCGACGTGAAGCTGGCGGATGAGGCGAACTTCCCCACAGAGCGCTGGTTCTGGTTCGACCCACCCTTTCATCCCAACCAGAGCGTGCTGCTGCACCGCCAGCCCGACAACGTCTGGCGCATCGACTTCCAGCTGGGCTGGGACGCCGACCCCGAAGAAGAAAAAAAGCCCGAAAACATCATCCCGCGCGTGAAGGCGCTGCTGGGCGCGGATGCGCAGTTTGAGCTGGACTGGGCGAGCGTCTACACCTTTGCCTGCCTGCGCATGGACCAGTTCGTGCACGGCCGCGTCATCTTTGCGGGCGACAGCGCCCACGGCGTCTCGCCCTTCGGCGCACGCGGCGCCAACAGCGGCGTGCAGGACGCCGAGAACCTTGCCTGGAAGCTCGATTGGGTGCTCCGGGGCCGCGCGAGCCCCGCGCTGGTGGGCACGTATGGCCCCGAGCGTGAATACGCGGCCGATGAGAACCTGTGCAACTCCACCCGCGCCACCGACTTCATCACGCCCAAGAGCGATGTGAGCCGCCTGTTCCGCGACGCGGCACTGCATCTGGCGCGCGAACATGCGTTTGCAAGGCGCATCGTCAACAGCGGCCGCCTGTCGGTGCCCGCCACGCTGCACCAGTCGCCCCTGAACACGCCGGATACCGATCACTTCGCAGGCACCCAGGTGCCCGGTGCCGTGCTGCTGGACGCGCCCTTAACGAAGCAGGGCCAGCCCACCTGGCTGCTGCGCGAGCTGGGGCCGGACTTCACGCTGCTGGTGTTTGGCCCAGCCCCTGCGTGGGCGCGTGACCTGCCCGGTGTGAAGGTGCTGCAGATCGGCATCGACGTGATCGACCACCAGGCGCTGGCCGCCCAGCGGCTGGATGCGCTGCCGCGCACCGTGTACCTGGTGCGGCCCGACCAGCATGTGTGCGCCCGCTGGCGCACGCCCACCGAAGCGGCTGTGCGCAGCGCACTGGCCCGTGCCACGGCCGCAGCCGTCTGACCAGCAAGACGACAAGGAACATGCCCATGCTGAACACCCAACCGAACCTGCAGGCCTGCGACGACTTTTATGAAGCGCTGATTGCCGCGCACCATGGCCTGTCCACGCCCGAGAGCCACGCCATGAACGCACGCCTGGTGCTGCTGCTGGCCAACCACATCGGCGACCAGGCCACGCTGCAGCACGCGCTGCAACTGGCGCGCGGCAGTGCCGTGCCCACGTCCGACCGGCGCACCACCCCGGCGATCACGCCGGTGGTGCCCACCCACGCGGTGGTGGCCTAGCCTCACCTTTTTTACCCCACAGCTCCAACACCGCGCAGACGGTGCGGGGCCCAGGCTTTGCCTTCATTTTTTGACAACACCACGGAGACAACACATGCAGCGCAAACACTTCCTCGCCACCCTTGCCGGGTTGGCCCTGGCCACCACCCTCCCCCTGGCCCACGCCCAGGACACCAAACCGCTCGAATGGGTGGTGGGCTACGCGGCAGGTGGCGGCTCAGACATCGTGGCGCGCACGATTGCCGAATCCATGTCGGCCACGCTGGGCCGCCCCATCGTCATCAACAACAAACCCGGCGCGGGCACCAACATCGCGGCCGAGTACAGTGCGCGCAACAAGGACTTTGGCAACCTGATGTTCTCGGCCGACTTCGCCACGCTGGCGGCCAACCCGTTCTTGTTCAGCAAGCTCGCCTACAACGCCGAGAAGGACTTCCAACCCGTGGGCCTGCTGGTGCGCTTTCCGATGTTCCTGGTGGTGTCCAACAACGTGCCCGCCAAGAACCTCAAGGAATTCATGGCCTGGGCCAAGGGGCAGGCCGATGGCGTGAACTGGGCATCCGCCGGGCCGGGCAGCCCGCACCATCTGGTGGGCGAACTGTTCCGCGAGCAAAGCGGGCTCAAGCTCACGCATGTGCCGTATCGCGGCGCGGCTCCGGCGATCCAGGATGTGATTGGTGGTCAGGTGCCCGCGATGTGGATCGACAGCGCCACGGTGTACCCGTTTCTCAACGGCGGCAAGGTCAAGGCCATTGGTGTGGCCAGCCCGCAGCGCGTGACGACCATGCCCGATGTGCCCACGATGTCCGAACAGGGCCTGCAAGGGTTTGAAGGTTTTGCATGGCAGGGCCTGGTGGTGCCCGCGGGCGCATCGGCCGATGTGGCCGCGAGTTTCAGCAAGGCGCTGCAGACGGCCCTGGCCGACACACGCACCAAGGCCCGGCTGCAGGCCCTGGGTGTGGAACCCATGCCCGGCACGGCCGCCCAGATGGGCAGCTTTGCGCGTGCCGAGCGGGAAAAGTGGGGCCGAGTCATTACGAAGGTGGGCGTGAAACTCGATTAACTCCCTGAACGGCTGCGCCGTTTTCCCCTGGAGGGGACGCCACCCATGGCCTGGCAAAACCAGTTCCACGGTGGCGCTGACAAAAGCCACGCTCCTGTCGCAGGACGCTCAGCGGCTGCGTGCCAGCCGCCGCTTGCGCTGCAGGGCGGGCGCCAGCCACAAAAGTTGCACCGTGGCATAGCCCAGCGCCGCCATCACCAGGCCCAGCGTGGGCAGGCCCACCAGTAGCGGTGCGCCCAGGGCCTGCATCCAGGCGCCCAGCGCCTGCACCGAGAAGTCTCCGCCCGGCACCACGCTGCTCCACGCGGGCAAAGTCTGGGTGCCCGGCATCACCAACGCGCCCAGATAGAAGGCCAGTGCATACAGCGGTACGGTGGTGAGCGGATTGGTATAGAACGTGGCCACCCCGCCCGCCACGATGTTGCCGCGCAGCCAGGCGCAGACCAGCAGCGTGCCCGGAATCTGCAGCGGCCCGGGGATCAGCCCACAGAACAAGCCCGCCGCCACCCCGCGCGCCAGGGGCTGGCGCTGAAAGCGAAACAGCTCGCGCCGCTCCAGCCAGGGGCGCAGGCGGATGAGCCAGTCCCGGTCCAGGTGTGCGCGGGCGCGTGGCTCCAGGGCGCGCAGCCAGCGGCGCAATGAACAAAGCATCTGGCTTACCACTGCACTCAGTCCTTGCGCGGCAAGGCCGGAGCGCCATGGGCGCTTTCACCCGAGCTGCGCAGCGACAGGAAGATCGAGCCAGCAATCAGCGACGCCGTCACCAGCAGCGCATAGCCGATCGGGATCTTCACAAAGTCGATGAGCAGCATCTTGCCGCCGATGAACACGAGCACCAGCGCCAGGCCATAGGCCAGCAAGTGGAAACGGTTCGCCAGGTCAGCCAGCAGGAAGTACAGCGCACGCAGGCCCAGGATGGCGAAGATGTTGGCCGTGAGCACGATGAACGGGTCGCTGGTGATGGCGAAGATCGCCGGGATGCTGTCCACCGCAAAGATGATGTCGGTCGTGCCGATCAGGATCAGCACCACGAACAGCGGGGTGTAGTGCTTGACGCCATTGATCATGGTCGAGAGCTTCTCGCCATCGAACTGGTCGGTGATGCGAATGCGCTTCTTCAGGAACTTGAGCACCGGGTTGGTGGCGATGTCGGGCTCCTGCCCGGCGGCAAACCACATCTTCACACCCGTGACGACCAGGAACGCACCAAACACATACAGCAGCCAGTGGAAGGTGGCCAGCAGCCAGGCGCCTGCCAGGATCAGCAGCGTGCGCAGCACGATGGCACCGATGATGCCGATGATGAGCGCACGCTTCTGGTACTGCGGCGGCACCGCGAAGTAGCTGAACAGCATCAGGAAGACAAAGATGTTGTCCACCGACAGGCTCTTTTCGACCAGATAGCCGGTGATGAACTGCATCGAGACGGTGTTGGCAATCTCACGGCCCTGGCTTCCGTCCAGATACCACCACAGAATGGCCACGAACACAAACGCCAGTGAGAACCACAAAAGACTCCAGCGCGCTGCCTCGCCCATGGTGACCTTGTGCGCCCCCTGGCGCTCCATGACCAGCAGGTCAACGCCAATGGCGATGACCACGAAGACGGCAAATCCCACCCACATCCACCACGTTCCGATCGTTTCCATCAAGTTTCTCCAAAGATGCCCTCACACGCCCAGGCACGCTGGACGCCCAAGCCCCGGACTGTAGGGGCTGGGGTACTTCTTTAAAACCTGTGATCACAGTAGTATTGGTTCGGTTTTTACGAACCAACCGATTCATCCGAGAGGGATGCCCATGAGCCAGAGCTTCAACTACCGCCATCTTTTCTACTTCTGGGTGGTGGCCAAGGAGGGCGGTATCGCCCGCGCCGCCGAGCGGCTGGACATGGCCATGCAGACCATCAGCGCCCAGGTGCGGGAGCTTGAAAAGTCGCTGGGCGTGAGCCTGCTGCGCACCGAGGGCCGCAACCTGGTGCTCACCGACGCGGGCGTGGCCGCGCTGCACGAGGCCGACCACATCTTTGCGCTGGGCGAGCTGCTGCCCGTGCGCGTGCGCGAGGCCGCCAGCGGCCAGACGCTGCGGCTGAACCTGGGCATCTCCGACGGCATTGCCAAGCTGGCCGTGCACCGGCTGCTGACCCCCGTGCTGGACGAACCCCACCTGCGCCTGCTGTGCCACGAGGGCGAGTTCCAGCCCCTCTTGGGCGAGCTGGCGCTGCACAAGCTCGACGCGGTACTGGCCGACCGCGCCGCGCCGCCCAACCCGGCCCTGCGCACCACCAGCCAGCTGCTGGGCACGAGCGCCATCGCCTGGTACGCGCCGCCGCTGTGGGCCGAGGCGGCGGCCAACAACTTCCCCCACAGCCTGGCCGTGGTGCCCGTGCTGCTGCCCACCGACCACGCCGCCATGCGCGCGCGCATCGACCACTGGCTGGAACGCGAACGCATCCGTCCGCGCATCGCTGGGGAGTTTGAAGACAGCGCGCTGCTGAGCACCTTTGCCGCCACCGGCATGGGTGTGATGCCCGCGCCGGTGTCGCTGGGCGAGCACCTGGCACAGACCCACGGGCTGGTGCAGGTGGGTACCGCACCCGACGTGCAGGAGCAGTTCCACCTGATCTACAGCGCCCGCAAGGTGATGCACCCGCTGCTCACGCGGCTGCTGGAGGCGGGGAGCAGCGGATCACTCCTGAATTGATAGCAATCAGCGCTTACCCAGCAGGCGCAAGAGGCCAAAAGCCTTGTAGTCAGCGCAAAAAAGCTCTGGTTCCCTTCAGTCGCGCCCTGCCCGCTCGATGTGCAAGGCAGCCGATGCCGGGTCGGAAAAGCACAGCTCATGGCTGCCCGGGCACTCCACCAGGCGGAACAGGCCCAGCCGCTCCGACAGGCGCGGGTGCCAGGGCAGGCTGTGCGGCAGCGCAGTGTCCTGCTGCGCGTTGAGGTAGCTCTTGCCCACCTCCAGCGCGGCCAGCGGCACGGGCAGCTGCGCCGGTTCGGTGAAGGTGCGGTAGGGATGGGGGTTGAGCAGCGCGTAGGTGCTTTGCGCCAGGGCCTCGTCGGCATCGTTGATGAAGGCCTCGCGCCAGATGGGGTACGGCAGCATCACGGCATTGCCACTGCTGGCCGCCACCTGGTCGAACAGCGCGCGGTAATGCGGCGGCACCAGGTCATTCAGGCATTCGCCAGGCTGCGGCACGAAGGCGTTCCAGTACACCAGACGGCAGATGCGCCCAGGCAGACGCGCGGGCATGTGGCTGATGACCATGCCGCCGTAGCTGTGGCCCACCAGGCGCACGTCGGTCAGGCCCTGGCCTTCGATGAAGGCCGCCAGCGAATCCACCGCGTCGGCGAGACCCGTGGCCGCGCGGTCGTCGCCGGGGCGGTTGCCTGCCAGCGTGGGGCAATGCACGGTGTGGCCGCGCGCGCGCAGGTGGGTGGCGGTGGCTTCCATTTCGGCACCGGTGTGCCAGGCGCCATGGACCAGGACATAGGTATCCGGCATGTGTGTCTCCTTGGGGTTGTGTTGCAGGACTGGGCAATCCGCCCTGCCGCTACCTTAGAAACACCCGGTGGCACGGAATGGCCCGCGCGTGCCAGCCTGCTGTGCTGGATGTGCCAGAGCGCTCACCAACAGGCCAGCGCGGCCGTCTCAACGCTTGGCCTCATTCCGTTTCCAAATCATTCGTGTCTAGGCGCGAAGCCACAGACAGTGCTGTAGCACGGCAAGGCGAAGCAACAACGACACGGATGATTTGGAAACGGAATCAGCCGCCGCGCCGCCACTGCGCGGGCGACACGCCCATGGCGCGCTGGAAGGCGCGCGCGAAATGCGAAGGGTCCGCAAAGCCGCAGCGCCGCCCAATCTCGCCCACGGCCACATGGGCCAGCTGGGGGCGGCGCAGCAGCTCGCCTGCACGCGCCAGGCGCAGTTCGCGCAAGGTGCCCGCAAAGGTGTGGCCCTGCGCCGCAAAGGCCCGGTGCAGGGTGCGCAGCGACACGCCCGCCTCCTGCGCCAGCGCCGGGGCCGAGAGGCCCGGCTGGTCGATGCGCGCCTGCAGCAGCGCACACAGATGGGCATGCAGGCTGCGCGCCGCCGTGGGTGCCGGTGAAAGAGGCGGCTCCAGCGCAGCGCACAACAACGCGCCCAGGTGGTCGGACAGCAACGCAGGCGGCAGGGCCTGCGCCGAGGACGGGTCACGCGCCAGCTGCACGGTCAGCGCCCCCAGGCTCTGGCCCCAGCCCTGGTCGCGCCAGGCCACACGCGGCCCGGGCGCCTCGGCCTGCTGCAGCCACTGCCCCACCCAGGCGCGCGGAAGCTGCAGCGACACACAGTGCACGCCTTCAGGAAAGTGCAGTTCATAGGGCCGGGCCGAATCCAGCAGCACCACATCGCCCGGGCGCAGGTGGGCCACATGGCCGTCCTGGCGCACATGCCACGCGGTCTCGGCCTGGCCGATCAGGTAGAAAGGCAGCTGGCGGCTGCGCGCAATGCCTTCGGGCGTGCGAAACACATCCTGGGTGGAGGCCCGCACGCGGTTGATGGACAGCGTCTCCACCGGCAGGCTTTGCAGCTCCCCGCCAAACAGCGGCGCCTCGCGGGAGCTGCAGTCCATCTCCAGAAACGCCTCGCAGATCGCACCCACCCAGTAGTCCAGGCGCGCAGGCGGCGCCACCACGTCGGTGGTCCACTGGCGCAGAGCAGCGTTGGACGAAGGCGCAGGGGCAGCGGCAGGCATGGCGCCCAATCTACCGGCAAGCGTGCCGGGCAGGCAACAGGGCAAGCCCTCCCGCCCACACTCCTGACGACCTGCCCGCCATGCTCAGCGCTGCGGCATGTCCTTCACCGAGTACCCCAGGCTCACCGTGGCATCGTCAGGAATGGCGGGCATGGTCGCATTCCAGGCCTCCCACGCGGCGCGCATGGTCTGCAGGCGTTCGGGCTCCACAGGCGCGCGGTTGGCGCGCTCGCGTTCATCGTCGGCCAGGTTGAACAGGTAGTCGTTGCCATCCACGCGCAGGTACTTCCAAACGCCCTGGCGCATGGCGCGCTGGCCCCGGTGGTTCATGCGCCAGAACAGCGGGGGCTCGTCGATCACGTTGGCATCGCGCAGCAGCGACATCAGTGAGCGGCCGTCCAGTGGGTAGTCCACATGCGCGCGGGCCCCTGCGGCGTCTAGCATGGTGGCCGACCAGTCCATGGTCATGCAGGTCTGCGCGCTCACGCCGCCGGGGGCGATCACCGCAGGCCAGTGGGCAATCCAGGGCACGCGGATGCCGCCTTCGGTCAGGTCCATCTTGCCGCCCACCAGGGGCCAGCTGTCCGAAAAGCGCTCGCCGCCGTTGTCGCTGGTGAAAACGACCAGCGTGTCGCGATCGATGCCATGGCGCTGCAGCGCGGCCATGATGCGGCCGATGCCCTCGTCCATGTGGTGGATCATGCGGCGGTAGGTCTCGATGTTGCCGCCGTGCAGATGGAACAGGTTGCCCTTGACCTCCGCTGCCAGCGCCTCGTCGTCGCGGGTCTCCCACGGCCAGTGGGGCGCGGTGTAGTGCAGGCTCAAGAAGAACGGCATACCCGCCTGCGCGCCCGGCGCCATGCGTGCTACGTAGTCGAGCGCGTGGTCGGTGATGAGGTCGGTGAGGTAGCCGTCCTGCTGCTTTTCTTCTTCGCCCAGGTACAGGTCGTGCGTGCCGTTGGAGCTGCAGTGGGTGAAGTAGTCCACCCCGCCCGACATGGGCCCGAAGAACTCTTCGTAGCCCGAGCGCAGCGGCCCGAACGCGGGCGGGTAGCCCAGGTGCCATTTGCCCATCAGCGCCGTGCGGTAACCCGAAGCGCGCAGCAGCGACGGCAGTGTGGGGTGCTCGGACGGCAGGCCCAGCGTGGTGCTGCCCCGGCTTTTGCTGTTGATGGGTTCCTCGGCCGCGCCGCGCAGGCGGTACTGGTAGCGCGCGGTCATCAGCGCAAAACGCGTGGGTGAGCAGACGGGGGAATTGGAGTAGCCCTGCGTGAGCTTGAGACCGTTGGCCGCCAGTTGGTCGAGCACCGGAGACACCGGGCCAAACGCCGCGTCGCGCCCGCCGTAGCAGCCCAGGTCGGCATAGCCGAGGTCGTCGGCGACGATGAAGATGATGTTCGGGCGGGTGGTCATGGTTTGAAGCCCGAGCGCTGCACGACCGGCGCCCATTGCGCGCGGTAGGCCTTGAGCATGGCTTCGGTCTGCGCCATGGTCGCCACCACGGGCTCCATCTTGGCGGTCTCGAACTTGCGCTGGGTATCCGGGTCTTTCATCACCTCATGGATCAGACCGGCTAGGCGCTCGGCCTGCGCTTTGGGCATGCCCATGGGCGCAAAGAAGGTGTTCCATCCGGTCGCAGCCAGGTCCAAACCGCTTTCCTTGAAGGTGGGGATCTTTCCATCCAGCGCGCTGCGCTTGGCACCCGACACCGCCAGGATGCGGATCTTGCCCGCTTCGTGCTGGGGCAGCAGGGTGTCAAACGTGTCGAACGCCACGGGCACCTGGCCGCCGAGCAGGTCGTTGAGCAGCGGCGCCGAGCCCCGGTAGCCCACCACCTCGGCGCGCACCTTGGCCGCGTCGCCCACCATCAGGCCAAAAAAGTGCGGCAGGCTCCCGGTGGCGGGCACGCCGAAGTTGGCCTTGTCGGGGTTGGCGCGCAGCCAGGCCATGAGGTGTGGCAGTTCTTTCACCGGCACGGCGCTGCCCACGGCCACGCCGAACTCGTAGCTGTTGACATGGCTCACGGGGCGGAAGTCGCGCTCGGGGTCGTAGCCCGCATCGGGGAACACCAGGGGCGCCACCAGCATCACGGCCGGGTTGGCCAGCAGCAGCGTGGGCTGGTGGGTGGGCGCGGCTTTGACGGCCTGTGCCGAGAGCCGGCCGCCCGCGCCGGTCTTGTTCTCCACGATGACGGGCGTGCCCAGTTTGCTGCCCAGCTTGTCAGCCACGATGCGGGCCACGCGGTCGGTAGAGCCGCCGGGGGCGTAGCCCACCACGATGCGCAGCGGGGCTTCCTGCGCTTGCGTGATGGAGGCGGCCAGGGCCAGCGCTATGGCCAGTACAGAAGAAAGGGGTTTGCGCATCGTCGAAAAGTCTCCATGGACAATTGCAGGGCCCTGCACCATCGCGCAGGTTGATGGGCGCACTGTATTGGCCACACAATCGATTGATCTAATCAACTATTGCACGGAAATACCCTGATGTCCGCGCCCACCCCGGCACCCCCAGGCCCCGCCGAGCCGGGCCACCGCCTGACCCATCCGGAAGCGGCCAACGACCTGTTGATGTACCGCCTGAACCGACTGCTGGCCGTCGCGGGCAGCTTGGTGGTGCGGCTGTGCGAAGGGGGCTACGGCATCACGCGGCGCGAGTGGGGGCTGCTGATGATGCTGGCGCAGCACCCGGGCATGCCCCCGGCCGAGCTGGCCCAGCGGCTGGGGCTGGACCGGTCGCGCACGTCACGCGCCATCACGTCGCTACTGGCCAAAAAGCTGCTCACCCGCGATGCGATGCCGGGCGACCGGCGCCAAGCGGTGCTATCGCTCACCCCGGCGGGGCAGGCGCTGCACGATCAGCTGTTCCCCCAGGTGAAGGCGCTTAACCAGGAACTGCTGGCGGGCCTGAACACGGGCACGGTTCAGGCCCTGGACCACGCGCTGGCCGATATGCAAAAACGGGCGGAAGCCCTGGTGGCAAGCCGCACCGATGTGCCGCGCACTTACCGGTTGCGCGGGGGCCGGAACACCTCGCGAACAGACCAAGACTGGTGACGGCAGCGCCACCAGCGGTACTTCCCAAACCCCCTGGAATCGCAGATTCCTATTTTTCAGTATTTGCCTGAATGTCCATGAGCTGGTTCAAGTCAGCTCGCAGCATTCCATTTGGATCCACAGCGGCATCGTTTGCTGAAGATCGGATTCCTGCCGCCGTAATGGCCGCCGTGACGTCGGTAAAAGAAATTTGAACCTGATAAAGGTTTCCATCATTTGCATACTCCTTGGTGAAAGCACAAACAGCCTCCCCGGGGTCTGCAAAATAAATGACTGCCGCGTCAGTAGCCCGATTAGGAATCCGCATAAAGCTGGAATACAAGGATGCCGGCACAGGGGTTCGTGCTGAACCGTTGACGTAGTACTCCTCCTCCCAGTCGTCGTTTTGCATCACATAGTTGTATTTCAGCGAGCTGACTCTGAGCATCGGATCACGCCCATTACCCGTCGATTCGGCAAAGATATACAGCACTTTGGTCCCACGGTACGACGGCCCATCGTATCCAGCTATAGTGCAAGCGATGGCTTCCAGATTGGTTGCAGAATGAACTCCGGTCGCGCTGATATTTTTAAGATCTGCGTGTGCAAATCCAGTCACGCAAATAAACCCCAAAGAAATAATGCTATTTTTCAACATACCCTCTCCTCCGTCGGTGAATTGACCTAGGCTTGCCACTGCTTTATACAAATAGCTACAACACGCACAAATACTAACAAATGCCCACCTCAGCGTCATCCCCCGTTTTGGGGATTGACTGCACAGGGCCGCACCCAACGGCGGGACGCGTTGGCAAAGGTCGCAGCGGTGAGCGTGGCTGCTCCAGTGCATTCCTTCTGGTCCGCCTTTTTCTTTGCCCACACGCCATGTCATCACCCCCGACCTCTTTGTGGAGCCCCCTGCGCCAACCCGCTTTCCGAGGCCTGTGGATCTGCGGTGGCATCTTTTTTGTGGGCAGCGGCATGCAGACCATGGCCGCTGCGTGGCTCATGGTGGAGCTGACGGGCTCGTCGTTCCTGGCGGCGCTGGTACAGACGGCCGTGTTTTTGCCCATGTTTTTGCTGGCCCTGCCTGCCGGTGTACTTGCCGACACCACCGACCGGCGCAGGCTGATATCGGGCGCGCTGATGGCACAGGTGGGCGCCTGTGCACTGCTCACGCTGCTGGTGCTGGGCGGCTGGGGCGGGCCTGCGTCGGTGCTGTTTCTGGTGTTTGTGTGTGGCTGCTGCACGGCGGTGCTGACGCCTGCGTGGAACTCATCCGTCATCGACCCGGTTCCGCGCGACGAGTGGCCCCAGGCCATCACCGCCGTGAGCATCGCCTACAACGCCGCACGCGCCGTGGGGCCCACGCTGGCCGGGCTGGTGTTTGCGCAGCTGGGTGCGGGCTGGGTGTTTGCCGTCACGGTGACCACAACGCTGGTGATGTGGGAGTCCATCCGCCGCTGGCCGCCCAAGGCACACCCGCCGTCCAAGCTGCCCGCCGAGCGCCTATGGGGCGGCACGCTCAGTGGCCTGCGTTTTGCCTGGCACTCACGCATCATCCTGGCGCAGCTGGTGCGCGTGATGGCGTTCAGCGCGGCAGGCTCGGCACTGTGGGCGCTGCTGCCGGTGATTGCGCAGCGCCAGCTGGGCACCGGTGCGCAGGGTTTCGGGCTGCTGATGGGTTGTCTGGGCACGGGTGCCGTGGCCGTGGGCCTGGTGCTGGGGCGGCTGCGCGCGCGCTTTGGCATGGAGGTCATCGTAGGCGTGGGCGGCGTGGTGTTTGCTGCCGCCATGCTGGTGGCAGCGCTGACCAAGGTGGCGTGGGTGGTTTACATCGCCATGCTGTTTGCGGGCGCGGCGTGGATGTCGGCGATGTCCACCTTCAACACCGCCACGCAGGCCAGTGCCCCTCAGTGGGTGCGATCCCGCGCCGTGGCCATGCACATGGTGGCCGCGCTGGGCGCGTTTGCCATGGGCTCGGCATTCTGGGGCGCCGCATCCGACATCGTGGGCCTGGCTCCCACGCTGTACGTGGCCGCAGCGCTCATGGGTGTGGGGCTGCTGCTGGCACGCCCCATGCCGCTGCGCATGGGTGGGCTGCACGAAGTGACACAGGCCACACCGTGGGATGAGCTCTTCATCGAGGCCGAGCCCCTGCCCGAGGCCGGCCCCGTGGCCGTGGAGGTGGGCTACCGCATTGCGCCCGGCACCGATGCAGCCTTCCTCGACACCATCAGCCGCATGAAGGCCCCACGCAGGCGCGACGGCGCCACCTTCTGGCGCGTGTACAAGGACCTGGGTGAACCCTCGCGGTACGTGGAGCGCTTCATCGTTGAATCCTGGGCCGACTACCTGCACCAGCGCGCACGCGCCACCATGGCCGACCAGGCGCTGGAAACCGAAGTGCGGGCGTTTTTGGCGCCCGGGGAAACTGTCCGCATGTCGCACTACATCGCAGAACGGTGAAGCCCCCCTGAGCGGCTGCGCCGGTTCCCCCGGGAGGGGGACGCCACCCCTGGACCGGCGAAGCCGGTTCCGCGTGCGCCCTGGCTTGATGCGCATCAATTTCTGCCGCCAGGCCGGGTGCCGAGGCTGGCAGTCGGCCTGCGACAATCGCAGGATGACCTTCGCCCCCCTTGCCAACGACACCTTCCTGCGTGCCTGCCGCCGCCAGGCCACCGACTACACGCCCCTGTGGCTCATGCGCCAGGCGGGGCGCTATCTGCCGGAGTACAAGGCCACGCGCGCCCAGGCCGGCAGCTTCATGGGCCTGGCCACCAATGTGGACTACGCCACTGAAGTGACCCTGCAGCCGCTGGAGCGTTTTCCGCTCGATGCGGCCATCCTGTTCAGCGACATCCTCACCGTGCCTGACGCCATGGGCCTGGGCCTGTCGTTTGCCGAGGGCGAAGGCCCGCGCTTTGCCAAAGTGGTGCGCGACGAAGCCGCCGTGGCCGAGCTGGCCGTGCCCGACATGGACAAGCTGCGCTACGTGTTCGACGCGGTCACCAGCATCCGCAAGGCCCTGAACGGCCGCGTGCCGTTGATCGGTTTTTCGGGCAGCCCCTGGACACTGGCCTGTTACATGGTCGAAGGCAAGGGCAGCGATGACTACCGCCTCGTCAAGAGCCTGATGTACAGCCGCTCCGACCTGATGCACCGCATCCTGGCCATCAACGCCGACAGCGTGGCCGCGTACCTGAACGCCCAGATCGACGCCGGAGCCCAGGCCGTGATGATTTTTGACAGCTGGGGCGGCGTGCTGGCCGACGGCGCGTTCCAGGAGTTCAGCCTGGCCTACACCACGCGCGTGCTGGCGCAATTGAAGCGCACCGGCGTGGACGGCACCGACGTGCCGCGCATCGTCTTCACCAAGGGCGGCGGCATCTGGCTGGAAGACATGAAGGACATCGACTGCGAGGTGCTGGGCCTGGACTGGACGGCCAACCTGGGCAAGGCCCGCGCCATCGTGGGCGGCCAGCCAGGAGGCCCGGGCAAGGCGCTGCAGGGCAACATCGACCCCAACGTGCTGTTTGCGCCGCCCGCGCAGATCGTGCAACAGGTGCACAAAGTGCTCGACAGCTTCGGCAAACCCCACACCGACCGCAGCACCACCGGCCCCACCCACATCTTCAACCTGGGCCACGGCATCAGCCAGTTCACACCGCCCGAGCATGTGGCGGCGCTGGTAGAGGCGGTGCACAGCCACTCGCGCGCGCAGCGCCAGGGCTGATCCCCCGGGCGAGGGCTCCAGACCGCGCGGCGCACCCGGCAGGGACCAGGTGATGGCAATGGAACAGCCCGTACCGCAGCCAGCGGAGTCCCCCACCGGCCCGCAGGCGCTGCCCGCCTCGGCCCTGCAAGCCCCACCCGGCGCGCTCGCGGACTGCGTGCGCGCCTTTTTCTGGCGCGACCTGGGCCGCCAGCCGCCCCACACCCTGGCGGACACGCGCGTGCCGCCCAGCCCCTACCCGGGCATCATCTGGCTCACGCGGGGCACGGCCCAGCTCGTGGAATGTACGGGTACGGCCACGGCAGCGGCCATGCCGGCCATCACGCTGTCGGGCGCCCACCGCCATCCTTACCACTCGGTCTCTTCCCGCGATGGCGATTCGTTCTGCCTGGCGTTCCAGCCCGGCGCGCTGGGGCTGCTGACCGGGCAGGACCTGGCGCCGCTGACCGACCGCATCACGGACGCGGTGACCTGGTTGCCCGAGGAGTGGCACCCATTCCTGGCAGCCGTCCACGCGGCGCCCGACCATGGTGCGCGCAAGGCGCTGTGTGTGGCCTTCCTCACCCCGCGCTGGGGCGCCGTGGCAGACCGGCACGCCGCCTGGCTGCAGGTGTTGCAACGCGACTGGCAGCGCGGCGCACGCCAGGTCCTGGCCACCACGCTCGGCTGGACGCCCCGGCACCTGCAGCGCCGCACACGGCAACTGGTGGGCCTGCGGCCTGGCGAGATCGAGCGCATGCTGCGGGCCGAACATGCCCTGCTGGCCATGCGCGACGGCGATGCGGGTGCGCTGGATGCAGCGCTGCTCCACGGCTACGCCGACCAGGCACACTTCAGCCGCGAGGCGCGCAGCCTTTTCGAACGCCCTCCTGCCGCACTCAAGGCCCACACCCAGCAGCCGGGTGACGATGCCGACTGGCTGCTGCGGCGCAGTTGAAGGGGCCGCCGCGCTTTGCGACCGCTTTACCGCTGGATCACACGGGGGCGCTTGATCTTGGCCTGCAACTGCAGGATGCCGTAGAGCAGCGCCTCGGCCGTGGGCGGGCAACCGGGCACATAGACATCCACCGGCACGATGCGGTCGCAGCCGCGCACCACCGAATAGCTGTAGTGGTAGTACCCGCCGCCGTTGGCGCAAGACCCCATCGAGACCACATAGCGCGGCTCGGGCATCTGGTCATAGACCTTGCGGATGGCGGGCGCCATCTTGTTCGTCAGCGTGCCGGCCACGATCATCAGGTCGCTATGGCGTGGGCTGGAGCGCGGAATGATGCCGAACTGGTCCAGGTCGTAGCGCGCCATGGCGGCGTGCATCATCTCGACGGCACAGCAGGCCAGGCCAAAGGTCATGAACCACAGGCTGTTGGCGCGTGCGGCCTGCACCACATCGTCCAGCCGGGCAAGCACAAAACCATCGCGCTCCATGGAGGGAGCTATTGCAAGGGAAGGAGAAGAGTTGTTAGCCATGGCCGAATCGTCGCCACGCGGGCCCACGCCGTCTTGAAGCAAAGCGACATCGGCCTACATCACCGGAGACCTGCGACGACACCAGCCCCACCGCACAGCGCCCCAGCAGGCCCTGCGACAATCCTTAGAACCTGTTCAAGATCTTCAGGTGCCGGCGAGCCCGCTTCCAAGGCGAACTTATGCACAAAATTGGAGCATCCACCGGCCCCGAGCCACTGGAGGTGGCAACTTGTAAAAAAACTTTGCGCAACCGCTAAGTCATTGATTTATATGGATTTAAATCCCCTGCTTTTTTGACAGGCAATCCAGCCAAAGCACGGATTTTCAAGGGCTTGCGGGGCAAACCCAAGGGATATCAACAAAGTTATCCACAGAAATTTTGGATTTCTTACAAATACCCTGTGAAATCAAGCACTTGCAGGCCATATCGAAGAAATGCGTGAACATGACATCACACCGCTAGCACAAAAAGGGGGCCATCTGTCCTCTTGACGAAGCTCTCGTGTCCGACTTATGCACACCAACCGTGATGCGGCGCAACATACGTCCGTCACAACGGCCTAGCACAAAAATTCGTGGGAAATTTCTTCAGATGCTTGATTCATAACGATTTTTTTGCTGTGCCGCATTTCCGGGCAATCTGTTCGCAGCCAGCATTCATGCGGGCTGGCAGGGTGTCCGGACAGGATGTCAACAAAGTTATCCACAGAAAGTCGGGATTACTTGGGCCCCCTCATCAAATCAAGCACTTAGCCCCCAAACCTCCACGCGACCTCCACAAGCTGCTGTAACCCGCCCTCTGCCGTGCCTACCCCCTCCACCATCGTCCAGGTTGCCCTGCACACCCCGTCACACAGCGGCGTGGGCGATCTGCTGAGCTACGCCAGTGAACACCCGCTCGCGCCCGGCACGCTGGTGCGCGTGCCGCTGGGCACCCGCGAGGTGCTGGGCGTGGTGTGGGATATCGACGAGGCCACCGGCGAGTTGCCTGACGGCGCCACGCTGCGGCCGATTGCCGGTGTGCTCGACGGTGTGGCGCCGCTGGACCTGCCTTGGCGCCGCCTGGTGGCATTCGCCGCGCGCTACTACCAGCGCGCCCTGGGCGAAGTCGCTACGGCCGCCTTGCCGCCCCAGCTGCGCGACCTGCGCCCCGAACAACTCGCCCGCCGCCTGCGCCGCCCGGCCAAGGCAGGGGGCGACGCTTCAAATGCTATTGAAAACATAGCACTTACCCCAGAACAGGAGAGCGCTAAGGCCCGAATTTCTGCTGAAAAAGGCCCTTTCCTGCTGTTTGGCAGCACGGGCAGCGGCAAGACCGAGGTGTATTTGCGCTGTGTGCAGGAGATGCTGGAGGCCGACCCCACCGCGCAAGCCCTGGTGATGGTGCCCGAGATCAACCTGACTCCCCAGCTCGAAGAGCGCTTTGTGGGCCGCTTTGCCCCGCGCTTCGGCCCCGGTGCCGTGGTGTCGCTGCACAGCGGCATGACGAACCCCCAGCGCCTCAAAAGCTGGCTGGCCGCTCACAGCGGCAGCGCGCGCATTGTGCTGGGCACGCGCATGGCGGTGTTTGCCAGCCTGCCGGGGCTGAAACTCATCGTGGTCGATGAAGAGCACGACCCCAGCTACAAGCAACAAGAGGGCGCACGCTACTCGGCCCGCGATCTTGCCATCTGGCGTGGGCGCGAGCAGGGCGCCAAGGTCATTCTGGGCTCGGCCACACCATCGCTGGAGAGCTGGTACGCCAGCCGCCCCCCCACGGCCGACGACCCCGAAGGCGGCCGCTATGTGCGGCTGCACATGCCCAGCCGCATCGGTGCCGGCGCCCTGGCGCGTGTGCGCCGGGTGGACATGAACCAGCAACCCCGCCGCACCGTGTTCAGTGCCCCCCTGCTGCAGGCCATCACTGAGCGCGTGGCGCGCGGCGAACAAAGCATGGTGCTGCTGAACCGCCGGGGCTACGCCCCCGTGCTGCACTGCGTGGACTGCGGCTGGAAAAGCGACTGCCCGCACTGCAGCGCGCACCAAGTCTTCCACAAGACCGACCGCACCCTGCGCTGCCACCACTGCGGCTACACCGTGCGCGTGCCCTACCACTGCCCCACCTGTGGCAGCCCCGACATCCACCCCATGGGCCGGGGCACCGAGCAGCTCGAAGAACAACTGGGCGCCCTGCTGTCCGAAGTGCTGCGGCCCGACCGCACACCTGCGCGCATTGCCCGCATCGACGCCGACACCACCAAGGCCAAGGGTGCGCTGGAGGCGCAGCTGGCGCAGGTGCATTCTGGTGAGGTGGATGTGCTGGTGGGCACGCAGATGATCGCCAAGGGGCACGACTTCCGGCGCATCACGCTGGTGGCTGCGGTGCAGCCCGATGGCGCGCTGTTCAGCAGCGACTTCCGCGCGGCCGAGCGGCTGTTTGCGCTGCTCATGCAGGCCGCAGGCCGGGCTGGGCGCGATGCGGCCTACATGGCGGCGCAAGCGGTGCATGGCACGCAGCCCGAGATGTGGGTGCAGAGTTTTCACCCCAAACACGCCGTGTTCGAGGCGCTGCGCACGCACGACTACGAGGCTTTTGCCGCCCAGCAGCTCAAGGAGCGCGAGGAGGCCGCCATGCCGCCGTTCTCGTACCAGGCGCTGGTGCGGGCCGATGCCCGCACGCAGGAGGTGGCGCAGGGTTTTCTGTCAGCAGCTACCGCCGCCGCCCACGCCGCGCAGCTGCCAGGACTGCCCGATGGCACGGTCATCCTGTTCCCGCCCGTGCCGCTGACCATCCAGCGTGTGGCCAATGTGGAACGCGCCCAGATGCTCATGGAAAGCAGCAGCCGCGCCACCCTGCAGCGCTTTCTGGCCGCGTGGCAGCCAGTGCTGCAAACCACCCGCAGTCAGCCCGAGCACAAGGGGCTGATACGGTGGCTGGTGGATGTGGACCCGCTCGCGATATGACGCCGGTCAACCGGGCAGATTGTCGTTGTAGACCTTGATGTAACAGACTTCGTTGGGCTGCAGCACCAAGCCCACAGTACATTCTGGCGTGAAGCCCGTGGGAGGAAGCACAACCAGTCCGGATATGACGCTGACGCCGGTCACCCGCTGCGCGCGGTCCGTCAGGTTCTGGGCGGTATAGATATGAAAGAAATCCCCGAAGAAGAGTTCGGTGCTGTGGGGAATGTTGGCCACGCCGCCTGTGGCCTGGTCAAAGGCGATCTCGACCGGTGGGGGAGTTGCGATGGCGGGGTGATTCCAGAGGCTCGCTGAGAGCACTCCGCAAACCAGCAGACCCGTTGTCCAGGCCTTCAGCGCACGGCCGCCCTGGGCACGCATCGCGTGATAGGCCGCCAGGGCCACCAAAACCGCCATTCCGATCAGCCCCCATTCAGACACCGTGGGCACGTTCGAGGCCGCCAGGGGCGCGTAGGACACGCTACCCATGGATTGCGCGGCTGCGCCCTGCGCCACGAGCAATCCCACCATCGCGACGACACTAGCCCGCGCACCCAACATCACTTGCTTCATTCTGGAATCCCTTTTTTGCGTAAAACAGAAAGTGTTACAAGGGATTACTGAATCGGCAAGCAAGTTATTGCCATGCGCAGACCATCAGCGCTTGCGCAATACTTTCGGCCTCTGGAAACGATCATGACCCCCGACCACTTCACCCACGTTCTTGCCCAGGAAGGCTTTGCCGAGCCAGTACGCGTTGAGCGTGAACCTCATGGCCTTTGGGACAACCATACCCACCCGTTCGAAGCCAAGGCACTGGTGCTGGCGGGCGATATCCGCATCGTCACCGCAACCTCTGAGCGGGTGTATCGGCAAGGTGAGGTGTTTCACCTGCAGGCGAACGAGCCGCATTCGGAGTTTTATGGGCCGATGGGTGTGAGCTACCTGGTGGGGCGCAAGCCGGTGCCCTGAGTGCTGCGGGTGCGCCAATGGAGTGCCGCACACCGTCCGGTGCGCACTGCGGTATCGCACTGCGCTACTGCGGGTAGCCACACGCGGGCCGAGCGCTGAAATCCTGCGCCATCGACGGCACTGCCGGACACATTCCATGGCACGGCCACAGTTCATGCTCCACACACTCGCCATCCCAACCCTGATGCGTTCCTACTACAACCTGCTGCCCCCGCTGTGGCAGACCATCGCCGTCACCGTGGCCACCCTCGCGACCAACTGGATCTGGGGTTCGTGGTTCATCAAAACCAAGGGCACGGGCCTCGCCGCGCTGATGATTTACAGCATCTTCGGGTGGCCGCTGATGTTGGCCGTCACTTACCTCATCCTGGGTTATGCCCTCAAGTTCTGCGGCGGCCTGACCTTGCTGCGCATGGCCATCGTGCTGGGCGTGGTCGGGTTGGGCTTCGCTGTATATGGGGTGCCGGGCCCGTGGAACCTGCTTCTCTGCGCCGCCGTCGCCATCCCCGTTGCGTTTCAGGCCTGGCGCACGGCACAGGACGATGCCGACCTGGAGAAGCTGTAAATGGCCGTCAAAGAGAAGCCGCCCAGCGGGCTGCTCGACAGTTTTTCGGCACCGCTTTGGGTGCGGCTGGGCCTGACAGCCCCTCGGCCCGTGTGGATCGTCAAGAGCCAGCACCGGGGCTATGACTGGATGGCCATCGAGCTCGATCACGGCGGTACGGGCTTCCAGCAAACGCGTGCCACCACCACTGTCTTTGTCGTGTGGCTACCGCACAAGTCCCAGGACTGGTACCTGCCAGGCCACCGCATCACGCCCGAGCAGCAGGTGTGCGTGGACGACACGTGCGTTTACGCTGCGGCACTGGGCCAGCAACCCCGCGTGCGCACCTGGACCCACTGGCTGGACCTGGCCGTGGACGCGGCCGAGGAGGTGATCAGCACCGAAGGCATGCGCCGCGATGAAAGCCCGCAGCAGAAAGCGGAGCGGGCAGACGAAGCCAGCTGGAACCCTACCGACGTCAACCTGGTTTTGCTCTGCCTGGTGTCGATGGCAGTATTCAGCTTTCTGAACGTCATGATGCTGGTCGAGGCGTACGGCGAATGGCAACGGCACGGTGCCATCCTCGTGTGCCATCCGAAGACCTCCATCGGGACCTATCTGCAAGGCTGGAAGGCCGTGGCCTATGCCGTTTCGTTATCGGCACCCCTGCTGATAGCACTCAAGGCGCTGCACACCATGGTCACGCGCGTTCACAGGCCAAATTTTTTCTTTCGACTCTGTTTCGAAGGGCTGATCTGGGTGGGCGCCATGTATGGGCTTCACCACGCCCGGCAGGCTCTGATTGAATCGGTGCAGCGGGCTTGCTAGTCCGCCTTCAGCGCTTTTTTGACTGATCGGGTCCCAGGGCTGTCACACGCCATGGTGAACGGTGCGGACCAATGCACACGCACCCATGCGCCGCCCCACACCATGGAGCGTTCCACCGCCCTGCATCATCCCTCCAGCGCGCGGCGCCCCGGTGCCTGATAAAACTTGCATGCCGCGGACTGAGCCCAGATACTGCGGCATCGCACGGCGTCACCTCGGGCCAACTGTGCTGCACGGGCTCGATAGCCCTGGGGTCAGTGCGTGCCCGATGCCCCGTGCTCCCGCTTTGTCCCTCCATAGTCAGAAAGCCCTTCCAATGACAGCCATTGTTCGTGCCCTGATCTTGCTGCTCCTCCTGGCGGGGGGAACCGCCGTGCGTGCCCAGAACCTGCTCACCAACGGCAACTTCGAGGCCGGCCTGGCTGGCTGGAGTACTTGGACGGCGCCGCCGGGCTTCTGGGACGGCACCTGGATACACAGCAACGACTGCGATATCTGGGTGCCCACCCAGTGCCCGTTCGGAGGCGCCGGAACGTCCCACGCGCAGAAAAAAGGCAGTGGCGCGGGCAATGCACACGGGGGCCTGTTCCAGACCGTGGCGGTCACGCCCGGGCGGGTGTACCGGCTGCGCGGCGCCTGGTCGGGGGGCGTCACGGGCAATGCCGGCGGCAACGCCACCTGGTGGGAAGTGGTGGCCTACGACGGCGCCGTGGGCGCAGCCACCATCGACGCGGCGCCCGGCCCGCTGGATACGCTGATTGCCCGGCGCGACGTGTCGAACCTCGCGCTCAACGGCGTCTTCCAGTTCCAGTGGGAGCCCTTTGACGGCACCTTTACGGCGACCTCCAGCCAGGTGACCATCGCACTCAAAACCGGCAGCTTCTTCACCTTCGACGCGGCGGGCTACCACGACGACCTGGTGCTCGAAGAAGTGGCCTCCAGCAACATCCCCGTCAACTCGCCCTGGGCGCTGGTGGTGCTTTGCCTGGGGCTGCTGGCGACCGGCGCCTGGATGCGGCGCGGCCCGGGAACGCGGCGCGGGTAGAAGGCAGCGCCAAAAATTCAAGCATTTTGGGCCGCCAGCGCTTTATGGAAAAGCGCCAATAGCTATCATAAATATAGCAATCAGGTCAGCAACGCCACCGCTGCTGAAAAGCTCAGAAACGCCAGCGCCGTGGACACCAGAATGATCCGCGCCACACGCCCATTGTTGGCGCCGAACTTTTCGGCCAGCAGCGAGACGTTGCTGGCGCTGGGCAGCGCGGCCAGCAGCACCAGCACCGTCAGCGCAAAAGGCGTGAGCGGCACCCCCATCGCCATGCCCGCCGTGCCCACGCCCCACACCAGCAGCGGGTGCACCAGGAGCTTGGCCAGCGCCACCGGCACATAGTCGCGCGCGGGCACCTGCTCGTGCTGGTTCATCTGCGAACGCGCCAGCACGGCGCCAATGGTGAACAGCGCCACAGGCGAGGCCGCGTCGGCCAGCATGGCGATGGTCTTGTCGACCGGGCCGGGCAGCTTGAACTGCAGGGCCGAGGCCAGTGCGCCCAGCGCGATCGACCAGGGCATGGGATTGGTCGCCATGCCCTTGAAGGCGTTCTTCAGCGCCACCCCCACGCCGTGGGTGCCCGCACCATCCAGGCGCGAGAGCGCAATACACAGCGAGCTGGTGATGACCATGTCCACCACGATGGTGACGATGGCAGGGCCCGCGCTTTGCGCCCCCAGCAGCGCGACCAGCAGCGGCACGCCCATGAAGCCGGTGTTGGGAAAAGCGGCCACCAGCGCGCCAAAGGCTGCGTCGTTCCAGCCGATGTGCGCCTTGCGCGTGAGCGCCACCGTGGCGCCCACCATCACCAGCGCACAGAGCACATACACGCCCGCCACGGCCGGGTCCAGCAGCTGGGCGATGGGTGTGCTCGCGCCAAAGCGGTACAGCATGCAGGGCAGTGCAAAGTACAGCACGAAGGCGTTGAGCCCCGGGATGGCCGGCTGGGGAAGCACTCCGCGCCGGGCGGCGAGATAGCCGCAGAGCACCAGCGCAAAGAAGGGAAAGGTGATGAGAAGGACGGAGAGCACGGTCCCATTGTCCTTGCTGCGCCTGCGGCCGGGGTCTGCGGCGCCCGGTGTGGTCAGCGCAAAGTCAGGTGGGTGCCATCACCCATGGCGAATGCACGGCAAGGATCTCCAGCCAGCGTTGCGGTTGAAGGCGCATCCACTTCACTGCTTGCGCTGGATGATCAGGTTGCGCTTGGCGTCTTCGGGGTAGGCAAAGGTGATGGCACCGTTCTTGACCATGCCCATGACCAGCATGTTGCGCGTGATCGCGTCCTTGTCCTGCACGCTGAAGGGCTTGTCGTAGGTGGTGACCACGCCGTAGTAGGTCTTCATCTTGCCCTCCAGCGACTCCTTGATGGCCTTGCCGGTGAGGTTGCCGTCGCGGATGCCGAGAAAGGAATACATCAGCAGGTAGGTGGCGTCGTAGGCGTTGGCCGCTGCCATGGGCACGGCCACCTTGCCGTGGTACTTGCGGGTGTAGCTCGACAGGAACGATGCACGGCGCTCGTTGCTGGGCTCGGCGATGAAGGTCTGCACCATGAGCGCGCCCTCGGCCGCGTCCTTGGCGCCTTCGAGGAAGAAGGGGAAGGACAGTGGCCACGGCCCCACCTGCGGCACCTTCCAGCCCAGGGCCTTCTTGCCGTTGGCGATGGTGGCGTTTTCCGGCCCCACGGTGTAGCTGTAGACCACGTTGGCGCCCGCGTTGCGCGCGGCGGTCAGCTCGGCCGTGAGGTCCTTCACCCCCAAGTCAAAACGCGCCACATGCACGGGCTTGAGGTTTTTGGCCGCCAGCGCGGCCACCACGTCGTTGTAGCCGCCTTCGCCATAGCCGGTCTTGTCGGCAAAGATGGCGACCTTGTCCCAGCCGCGCTTGACGATGTCGTCCACCAGGAAGGGCGCCTGGATCGCGTCGCGCGCCTGCACGCGGAAGATGTAGCTGTCGGGCGCGGGGTATTTGGCCGTCACGGCAGTGCCCGTGGCGCAGGGCACGATGAGGGGGCTGGCGGCGCCCTGGAACAGGTCGATGGCCTTGAGCGCCACGCCGGTGTTGCAAAAGCCGATGGTGGCGACCACTTTTTCATTGAGAAGTTCTTGCGACACCTTACGCCCCTGGTCGGGGTCGGCCGTGTCGTCCTTGATGACCAGTTCCAGCGGGCGGCCCAGATAGCCCCCCACGGCATTGATTTCGTCCACCGCCAGCTTGATGCCGTTGAGCATGGGCACGCCAAAATCGGCCGATGGCCCGGTGAACGGCCCCACGACCCCCACGCGCACAGGCACGGTGCTGCCGATCTGGGCCTGTGCCGGCAGCAGGGCTGTGCAGGCCAGTACACCGGAGGCCACCACAGCGCTCCATGCGCGAAGGTGCCCACAGCGGCGGCGTGCGTCCGGGATGCCCGGTGCGGCGGTCTGAGCGGTGGAGGGCTGGTCAGTGGGGTTCATGGCGGGGCTCGGTTCTCTACACCAGCATCCCGGCAAGAGATGCACTGGCCTGCGAGTATCAAATTGTGAAAACAAAGCCCCTAGCGGGGTTTCCCGGAGCGTCCGGCCCGCCAGGTGCTAGTGGCGCCCACCCGTCAGGGGCCTGTCAGCCGCCCGCCCGGCACACGCGGTCCACCCCGACTGGGCACGGGCTAGACAGGCTGCCGGACCGCGCCGGTATCATTGCGCCCTTGCGCGGCCTGACCCGGCCGCGCCACCATCAGCCCCTGGGCATGCGCCGCCCACTCCCGCCCTCCCTGTCCCGCTCCCCGCTGCTCTGCTGCCCTCCCTCCCATGTCTGCCGGTCTCAATCTCGCCCAGCTCCAGGCTGTCCACTACACCGACGGGGCTTGCCTCGTGCTGGCCGGGGCGGGCTCGGGCAAGACGCGGGTGATCACCATGAAGATCGCCCACATGATCGAAAAGGGCATGGACCCCAAGCGCATTGCGGCCATCACCTTCACGAACAAGGCTGCCGCCGAAATGCGCGAGCGCGCCAAGGGCCTGATCGGCCGGCGCGCCAAGGATGTGCTGGTGTGCACCTTCCATGCCCTGGGCGTGCGCATGGTGCGCGAGGACGGCCATGTGCTGGGCCTCAAACCCCAGTTCAGCATCCTCGACGCCGATGACGTAACGGGCATCCTGAAGGAAGCCTCGGGCGGCACCACCGACATGGCCACCGCGCGCCAGTGGCAGTGGGTGATCAGCAAGTGGAAGAATATGGGCCTGACCTCCGAGCAGGCGCTGGCCCAGGCGGCGGACGACAACGAACGCATCATCGCCACGCTGATGGCCCGCTACGAAGAGCGCCTGGCGGCCTACCAGAGCGTGGACTTTGACGACCTGATCGGCATGCCGCTGCGGCTGCTGCGCGACTTCCCGGAGGTGCGAGCCAAGTGGCAGGCTGCCCTGGGCCATGTGCTGGTGGACGAGTACCAGGACACCAATGCCACGCAGTACGAGCTGCTCAAGCTGCTGGTGGGCGAAAAGGGGCACTTCACCGCCGTGGGCGACGACGACCAGTCCATCTACGGCTGGCGCGGCGCGACGCTGGACAACCTCAAGAAGTTGCCGGTGGACTACCCCCACCTCAAGGTCATCAAGCTGGAGCAGAACTACCGCTCCACCAGCGCCATCCTGCGTGCGGCCAACAACGTGATCGGGCCCAACCCGAAGCTGTTCCCCAAAACCCTGTTCAGCGAACTGGGCGAAGGCGAGCCCGTGCGGGTGGTGGACGCCGACAGCGAAGAACACGAAGCCGAGCGCGCCGTGGCCCGCATCCAGAGCCTGCGTGCGGCCAGCAACCCGCCACCGGACTGGAAGAGTTTTGCCATCCTGTACCGCGCCAATCACCAGGCCAAGCCGTTCGAGAAGGCGCTGCGCAAGGCCAATATTCCGTACAAGGTGTCGGGCGGCACCAGCTTTTTCGACCGCGCCGAAATCAAGGACCTGTGCGCCTGGTTTCGCCTCTGGATCAACAACGACGACGACCCGGCGTTTCTGCGCGCCATCACCACGCCCAAGCGCGGCATCGGCCACACCACGCTGGCGGCTCTGGGCGCGTTTGCCACGCAGCACAAGCAGAGCATGTTCGGCGCGCTGTTCAACGGCATGCTGCCAGCGGCGGTGCCCAAGCGTGCCATGGACGGCCTGCACGAATTCGGCCGCTACATCAACTACCTGGAGTACAGCGCGCGCCGCACCCATGGCGCCGAAGAGGCCCGCGCCTTTTTGAACGAATGGCTCAAGGAAATTGGCTACGAGCAGCACCTGTACGACAACGAAGACAGCGAAAAAGTGGCGGCCGCCCGCTGGAGCAACGTGATGGAGTTCTGCGACTGGATGGCCCAGCGCGCGGGCGGGCAGATCGACGATACGGCCGGTGCCGTGGTGGCCAAGGAGACCAAGAGCCTGCTGGAGGTGTCGCAGACCATTGCGCTGCTCTCCACCATCAGCGAGCGCGAGCAGGAGCAGGACATGGTCACGCTCTCGACCCTGCACGCCAGCAAGGGGCTGGAGTGGCCGCATGTGGTGCTGGTGGGCGTGACCGAGGGCATGCTGCCCTTCAAGCTCGACGACGACGAAGGCCGACAGCAGAAGGTGAGCGACGACACGCTGCAGCGCCTGCAGGAAGAGCGCCGCCTGATGTACGTGGGCATCACCCGCGCCCAGCGCACCCTGGCCGTGAGCTGGACCAAGCGGCGCAAGAAGGGCCGCGAGATGGTGGCCGCACAACCGAGCCGCTTCATCGCCGAAATGGGCCTGGACAAGACCACCGCCCGCGAAGACCCGCGCGAGAAGCTCAAGGCATTGCGCGCCGAATTTGCGGCCAAGGCCCAGGCCACCACCGCAGCCACTGCAGCCGCAGCCGCCACCCCGGAATGAGCGCCCCACCGCAGCCACGGCACCCACCACAACGCACTCCACCCATGGCGCCCGACACCCACCGACACACGCCGCTGTTGGCGGTTGCTTTTGTTTTGATAGCTATCAGCGCTTATCCTACAAGCGCCAGTAGCCAAAATGACCCAAAATCCACGGCAGCATGCCCGTCGGCGGCAGACATGGACCACCAGCACCTGCAAGGGCGCTGGCTGGCCCAACTGCAGGGCGCAGCACCGGATGCACCTGGCGCCACCGCCACACTGCAACTGGGCCCGCATCCCGAGCTGGCACAGAGCGTGCGTGGCACCGTGCAAAGAGATGGCGCCACGGCGCAGGTCAGCGGAGACGTCGATGGCGGCGACCTGATGCTGGAAGAATCGATCAATGGCACGAACATCAGCGCCACCTGGACAGGCCAGGTGGTCGATGGGAGTTGCGGCAAGGAAATACGCGGAACATGGAACAACGCCAACCCCACCCCTTCGGCCCCCTCGGCTCCTTTTGTGCTGCGCAAGCAGGTGGGCTGGCAATGACGGCCGCGCCAGCCTCACCTCGCCGCAGCGGCGGCCACCGGCGTGGCACGCTGGCCCTGCTGGTGGCCGCTGCGCTGACGCCTGCCGGCGCCGCGCTGGCGCAGACCCCGCCTGCTGGCGGCTCGGCCACCCCGAGCGGCGACGCTGCCTGGCGCCGCTGCGCCGCCCTGTCCAGTGACAATCAGGCGCGCCTGGCCTGCTTTGACCAGTGGGCCACCGACCAGCAAGGCTGGAACGCGCCTGGCGCCACGGCGTCGGCCTCGACAGACGTGCCGCCCCCGGTGGACACCACGCTACCCGCCACCCGTGTGATTGACGTGGCCCGCACCGAGGGCTGCCGCGATCCGCAGTACAGCGACCTCTCGCGCTTCTGGGAACTGGAGTCGGGCAGCGACTGCGGCACCTTCAGCTTCCGGGGCTACCGGCCCATCACTGTGTCGGTGGTGGCGTCAAGCAATGTGAACCGCCAGCCCACGTCGGATGCAGCCGACCATTCGGCCACCGAGTCCACGCCCTACCGCCGCACCGAGAACCGCATTCAGCTGTCGGTGCGTACCAAGGTTGCGCAAGGGCTGCTGACCCAGGGACATCCCACGCTCAAGGACTCGGTGTGGTTCGGCTACTCCCAGCAGTCGTACTGGCAGCTGTTCACCCCCGAGATCTCGCGCCCCTTCCGCGCCACCGACCACGAGCCCGAGGTCATGTATGTCTACCCCACCACGGCACAACTGCCGTTTGGCTGGAAGTGGCGCTACAGCGGCATCGGACTGGTGCACCAGTCCAACGGCCAGAGCAAGCCCCTGTCGCGCAGCTGGAACCGCGCCTACCTGATGACGGGCATGGAGCTGGGCAACAGCGTCAGCGTGAACGCGCGCATCTGGAAGCGCATCCCCGAAAGCTCGGGCAGCGACGACAACCCCGGCATCAGTGACTACATCGGTCGGGGTGAGCTGTCGGCATTCTGGAACGTCAACAAGGAGAACACGGTGGGCGCCACGCTGCGCCACTCGTTGTCGAGCAGCGACCGAGGCTCGGTCCGCCTGGAATGGCTGCAGACCGTGGGCACGGGCCTGTTTGGCAACAAGAGCAACCTGCGCCTGCACACGCAGCTGTTCAGCGGCTACGGCGACAGCATGATCGACTACAACCGCAAACGCACGGTGTTCAGCGTGGGGTTGAGTCTGGTGGACTTCTAGAGTCCATCCCCCTGAGGCGCTGCGCACCTTCCCCCTTCTCTCGAATGGCTGCGCCATTCGGGAAGGGGGACGCAGCCCTCGCTGCAGGGCGGCCCTTGCTCGGCTGCCCGCGCCTGGGGCTGCGCCAGTCTCACAGGCTGCGCACAAGGCAAAGCGCAGCGAACTCCGCGCTGGATTGTTCACAACTCGTTACGACATCGTCCTTAAGTTTCGTGTGACGGCGCCGACAGGCCGCCACAATGGCACGCGCACAGAAACCGGCGTGGCCATCTGTGAGAGGCGTTCAAAAAGAGCCCCTTTCCCACCGTTTTACCTGCCATTGCCCGCACCGTGCGCCCTCGACAATGCCGACAAAGAGGAACACACCCATGGACATGCAATACCAGCTCAAGGCAGGCAGCTACTACCTCTACGACATGCGCGAGGCGCCCAGTGCCGTCACGGGTGAGCGCAGGTTCAAGCTCAAGACCGACACGGTGGCCATTGCGTTCGATGCGCACACGGGCGAGGTGCACCAGCATGGCAGCCCCACGCGCATCCAGTCCTGGGCCAACAACACGCGCCGCCGCCTGCGCGCTGCTGGGGCGCAGGACATGGCCAACGACATCGTGGTGGTGTCGGGCCCACTGCCGGTGGACGAACTCAACAAATGCCTGTGGGTGCGCGGCTATGTGCGCCGCATGTTCTCGCGCCTGGCCACCTTGCCCCACGGCAAGCTGCAGCGCCCTGCGGAGCCGTTTCGCAAGGCAGCCTGAAACCAGGCGAGCTTCCTCAAAGATCCCGATCAGGGCCGCACACAGCGGCCCTTTTCTTTTCTGGGAGCGCTCAGGCCTCCGAGTCCTCGGCCATGTCGCTGTCTGTGTTCTCCAGCACCTCGGCGTGTTTGACGATGGTCACCGGCACCGGGCTGGCATGCGCCACCTCCTGCGACACCGAACCCAGCAGCGCACTGGTGATGGCGCCCTGGCCCTTGGCGCCGATGATGACCATGTCGCAGCCCGAGCGCTCGATCATGTCCACCAGCGTGTGCGCCACATCGCCCACACCCACATCGGTTTCATAGGCCACCCCGGCCGCGTCGAGCAGCGCGCGCGCCGACGCCATGAGATGGTCACCCGCCTCCAGGCTGGCGGCGGCGATCAGGTCGGGGTCGCGCGTGGTCACCAGTTCGTACAGCGTGGCGGGCTCCTGCACGTTGGCCAGCACCATGGTGGCCTGGAGCCCCTGGCCCACCAGCGCCAGTGCGTGGTGCACGCCATCCAGGGAGAGTTCGGAGCCGTCCACGGCGATGAGGATTTTGAGCATGGTGTTCTCCTTGTAGTACCTTGGTCCAGTGTAGCCACGGCCTCGTCGAAAACCCGTCCATAACCTTGAGCGAGGTCAGGGTAGCCTGTCTGGGACAATGCCGCCCATCATGCTGCAGTTCGACCTCCTCAAAACCGACCCCACCAGCCACGCACGCCGTGGCACGCTCACGCTCAACCATGGCGTGGTGCAAACCCCCATCTTCATGCCCGTGGGCACCTATGGCACCGTCAAGGGCGTGATGCCGCGCAGCCTGCACGACATGGGCGCGCAGATCATCCTGGGCAACACCTTCCACCTGTGGATGCGCCCGGGCCTGGATGTAATGCAGAGCTTTGGCGGCCTGCACGGCTTTGAAAAGTGGGACAAGCCCATCCTCACCGACTCGGGCGGCTTCCAGGTCTGGAGCCTGGGCGCCATGCGCAAGATCACCGAAGAAGGTGTGACCTTTGCCAGCCCCGTCAACGGCGACAAGCTCTTCATGTCGCCCGAGGTGAGCATGCAGATCCAGACCACGCTCAACTCCGACATCGTCATGCAACTCGACGAGTGCACGCCGTACGAGACCAAGGGCCACAAGACCACCGAGGCCGAGGCGCGCAAGAGCATGGAAATGAGCCTGCGCTGGGCCAAGCGCTCGCGCGATGAATTCGAGCGGCTGCAGAACCCCAACGCGCTCTTTGGCATCGTGCAGGGCGGCATGTTCAAGAACCTGCGCCAGGAATCGCTGGAGCACCTGGTCGAGATGGACTTCCCCGGCTACGCCGTGGGCGGCGTGAGCGTGGGCGAGCCCAAGGACGAGATGCTGGACATCATGGCCCACACGCCCCACCGCCTGCCTGCGCACAAGCCGCGCTACCTGATGGGCGTGGGCACGCCCGAGGACCTGGTGCAGGGCGTGGCCGACGGCGTGGACATGTTCGACTGCGTGATGCCCACGCGCAACGCGCGCAACGGCACGATGTTCACGCGCTTTGGCGACCTGAAGATCCGCAACGCACGCCACAAGGCCGACCACAAACCGATGGACACCAGCTGCACCTGCTACGCCTGCGCGGGCAGTTCGGGCGTGTCGTGGGACGATGGCGGGCGCGAGGGCTTCAGCCGCGCCTACCTGCACCACCTGGACCGCTGCGGCGAGATGCTGGGCCCCATGCTGACCACCGTGCACAACCTGCACTACTACCTGAACCTGATGCGCGAGGTGCGCGAGTCGCTGGACGCGGGCACGTTCGCCGAATTCCGTGCACGCTTCAAGACCGAGCGCGCACGGGGCGTGTAAGCACAACCAATAGCTATAAAAATAATAGCTATTAGCGCTTGATAGATAAGCGCCAGAGGCCAAAATCATCCAAAATCTCCTGCACCACCTGCTGCGCTGGCCCGCCCGCATGCTGACCGGCCTGGGCAGCGGGCTGCTGGCGCTGGTGATCCTGTTCGAGGAATGGGGTTGGGAGCCGCTGCAGCGCCTGCTGGCGCGCATCGGCCGCTGGCCCGGCCTGCGCTGGATTGAAGGCTGCGTGCGCGCCCTGCCCCCCTGGGCGGCGGTGGCGGTGTTTCTGCTGCCCACGGCACTGCTGCTGCCCGTCAAGCTGCTGGCCCTGTGGGCGGTGGGCCGGGGGCACGTGGTACTGGGCATGCTGGTGATCGTGCTGGCCAAGGTGGTGGGCACCGCCGTGGTGGCGCGGCTGTTCAGCCTGACCCAGCCCGCCCTGATGCAGCTGCACTGGTTTGCCTGGACCTATGCCCACTGGATGCGCCTCAAGCACGCGGTGCTGGAGCGCGCCCGCGCCTCGTGGGCATGGCGCGTGGCGCGGGTGGTGCGGCGGCAATGGCGGCTGCGCTGGCACAGGCTTCGCGCCAGGTAATGTTGGGTAGCGCCAGGGTAGCGCCCGCCGCTGTTTTGCTGCCAAGATATGCGCTCCCGCAAAAGCCTTCCCCAACGTCATCCCCCACCGCCACCGCATTGCGACATGGGTATGCAGCTTGACCTCCCGACCATCCTCCTGCTCTACAAGACCGCGCTGGTGGCGGGGGCGCTGAGCATCTTTCATGTCAGCCGCCATTCGTGCCGCCCGCAAGGGCTCAAGCCCCTGGCAGCCGCCTACCTGCTGCTGGCCGTTGGTGCCGAACTGGCAGGCCAGGGTGAATATTCCATGCTGCCGCTCTGGTTCTGGACCCACACCAGCCTGCTGCTCGGGGCACTGGGGTACACCCTCTTCTGGGCAGGTGCACGGACACTGAGCGGCCGCAGGCGCGTCCTGCCTGCGGTGCTGATACTGGTTCCCGGAGGCTGGCTGGTGCTGGGCCTGGTCACGCAGTTTCCGCTGGACAACCTGCTGCGCGCAGGCGCCTTCCACCTGACCGCCGCAGTGTCACTGACCGCGGCAGCCTGGGAGGTGTGGCACGACCGCCGCACCGAATCCCTGCCATCGCGTCCCCTGCTGGCCGGGCTGCTCCTGGCCAGCGCGGGCACCTTTGCCCTGCAGCTGTTGTACATCGCCACGCACACCGCCAGCCCACAGGGTTTTGCGCTGGCATTCTCCGTGCAGATGTTCTGCCACTTTGGCGTTGCGCTCATGGTCTCGACCCTCTCCAACGAGCGCGCCGAAGTGCGCCTGGAAAAAGTGGCGCAGACCGACACGCTCACGGGCGTGGGCAACCGCCGCTGGGCCATGTCCATGCTGCCCGCGCGGCTGCCCGTGGGCAGCGCCATCGCGCAGCTCGACCTGGACCACTTCAAGCACATCAATGACCGCTTCGGCCATGCGGCGGGCGACCGCGTGCTGGTCGCCACGGCCGACGCACTTCGCCACCAGCTGCGCGATTCGGACCTGCTGGCCCGCATGGGCGGTGAAGAGTTCCTGGTCTACCTGCCGGACGCCAGCGCCAGCGCTGCAAGCGCCATCGCCCAGCGCCTGTGCGGGGCCGTGCAGCAGATCCGGCTGTCCGAGCTGGGCGAGGACATCCCCATCACCGTGAGCATTGGACTGGCCTGCGTGACCTCCCCCGGCGGAACCTGGGCCGACTGGCTGGCTGCGGCCGACCGGGCGCTCTACGACGCCAAGCGCGCGGGCCGCAACCGCGTGGTGACAACGCACGAGCGCACTGCCTGAAACCGGTCCTTCTCACCCGAGCCGCGCCGCTGACCTGCGGCAGAATCCCACCCCATGCCCGCACCGCCCTATGCCGCCCTGAACGAAGCGCTGGAGCTGGCCTTTAACCTGGCCCCGGTAGGCATGTGCGTGACGCGCGAGCGCAGCATCGAGATCTGCAACGACGCCTTTGCCCACATGTTCGGCCACGAGCAGGCCGAGCTGCTGGGCCAGCCGCTGGCGCCGCTGTACCCCTCGTTCGAAGAGTTCACCCACACGGGCCACCTGGGCCTGCAGGCGATGAAGGCGTCGGGAAGTTATGCGGATGAGCGCATCATGCGACGGCGCGATGGTTCGATGTTCTGGTGCCACGTGGTGGGCCGGGCACTGGACCGGTCGGACCCGTTTGCACGGGCGGTGTGGATGTTCGAGGACATCTCGCACCGCCGCCCCGTGAGCACGCCGCTGACCCTGCGCGAGCGCGAAATCGCCCAACACATCGTCACCGGCGCCACCAGCAAGCAGATCGGGCGCTACCTGGACATCAGCCACCGCACGGTGGACGCCCACCGCGCGCGGCTCATGCGCAAACTGGGGGCCAGCAGCACGGGGGAGCTGGTGGCGCTGCTGCTGGGCAACACCTGAGAGCTGGCAGCGATCTCACAGGCAATCATCAACAATTGTTTCCCCAGCCAACGCTGCGGAGTCTCCCGCGCACCCGGCCCGGGGACAATCGGCACTGACGCGCGCGCCGCTCCACGCCCATCAACTGCTGCCCCCATGTACCGCCCTTTTTTGCTCCACCGCCCGCTTTCGCCGCCCCTGGCCTGGCTGGGTTTGTCCGTGCTGATCTTCGCCGCCTGCCTGGTGGGCATCTTTGCGCGGCCCATCGGTTTTCTGTCGGTCTTCTGGCCCGCCAATGCGCTGCTGCTGGGCCTGCTGGTGCGTTATCCCAGGCTGGCGCGCCCGCCAGCCTGGGTAGCTGCCGCCGTGGGCTATGTGGCGGCAGACCTGGTGACGGGCAGCTCCTGGTCCATGGCCCTGTGGCTCAACGGCGCCAACCTGCTGGGCGCCACGGCGGGCTGGCTGGGGCTGCGTCGGCTGGACGAACGCATCCGGCGCCTGCAACGCACCATCTCTGCCCTCTACCTGCTGCTGGCTGCGCTGGCAGCCAGTGCCGTGGGGGCACTGGCAGGCTGTGGCGCCGCGCCGGTCTACTTCAACAGCCCGTGGACCGACCTGCTGTCCCTGTGGTTCAGCACCGAACTCATGAACTACATGCTCATCGTGCCGGTGGTGCTGGCCGCGCCGCGCGCCGACGACCCGCCGCCCGCAACGCAGGAGGTGCCCCTGATCTGGCGTGTGGCACCCGTCAGCTCGCTGCTGCTGGCCGAAGGCGTGCGCACCGTGATCGGGGGGCCCGGCATGCTGGCCTTTGTGGTGCCAGGGCTGCTGTGGTGCGCGCTCAGCTACAGCCCGTTTGTCTCCAGCCTGCTGTCGCTGGTGGTGTGCCTGTGGACCATGGCCGGCGTGGCCACCGGCGTGCTCAACTTCACACCTGCCCATGCCAGCGACGTGTTCTCGCTGCGTGTGGGCGTCACGCTGCTGGCACTGGGGCCGCTGGCCGTGGCCTGTGCTAGCGCGGCGCGCGCCGAAGCCCTGCGCCGCCTGGACCACGCCGTGCGCCACGACGACCTGACCGGTGTCCTGGCACGCCGCGCGCTGCTCAAACAAGGCGACCGCCTGCTGGTACGCTACCAGCGCGAGTCCACCGGGCTGGCGGTGATGATGGTGGACGTGGACCATTTCAAGCAGGTCAACGACCAACACGGGCATGGCGCGGGCGACCGGCTGCTGGTCAGCATTGCCCAGACCATGGCGCGCGCGCTGCGCCCCCACGACGCCCTGGGCCGCATGGGTGGCGAGGAGTTTGCGGCCGTGCTGCCCGGAGTGTCCCCCACCGAGGCCCAGGCCATTGCCGAGCGCGTGCGCAGCGCCGTGGAGCAGCAGGCGCTTGACCCGGTAGAGGGTGGCCCCCAACGCGCCACCGTCAGCATTGGCCTGGTGCACAGCGCCACCATGGGCTCGGACGCCGACATGGACACCCTGCTGCTGGCGGCCGACGCGGCGCTGTACCGCGCGAAGGCAGAGGGCCGCAACCGGGTGATGGTGGGATGAAAACAAACGCAGCGTCGATGCCAAGGCATCGGTGCTGCCAACGCCCACTGCGATCAAGACAGGAGTGCTGTGTCTACTTGATGGATGCAGCCTGGTCGCGCTCCGCGTCACGGGACATCGCACGCACCAAGTCACCAGGCGTGTAGCCGAATGTGCGCCGGAACCAGCGCGTGAAGTGCGCCTGGTCAGAGAACCCACATTCCGCCGCCACAGAGGCCACCGGCTCTCCGTTCATGACCAGTTGTTTTGCGCGGAGCAGGCGGACGGCACGCAAGTACTCCCGGGGTGCCATGCCCAGCCATTGCCTGAGCACCCGATGCACACGCTCCCGGCTGACAGCGCAGTGCCTCGCCAACCCAGAGACCGTCTGTTCGCCCCCCAGGACGGCAGACCGCACCCCCTCGATGAGCACGCGTACCGCCTTGGTGGGGATGGGATCAGCAGCGCTTCGGTCCAGCGGTAGCGCATCGGAAAGAAGGGGCACTGCGCTGTCCAGCCAGGCTTGCACATCGTTTGCGCAGGCCATCCGCGCGGCTGCACCGGCAAGCCCAGGGGCGCGTATTGCCCCGCTGCGCTCAGGCCCTGCGAGACCCCACTGTGCCAAATAGGGGGGCGGAACATACAACATGACCAGGTGCACGGCACCTGTGTGCGCAGGATCGGTCAGCGCCCCCACGTGAACGACACCTGGCCGTATCACAATCAAATCACCGGCACGCGCGACAAACGGACGTCCGGCAACGCTGCAGCAGCATTGACCCTCCAGAACAGCGCCGAAAGACCACTCTTCATGCCAGTGTGGCACCCACTCCTGTTCAGGCTGCTGATGGTGCACCTGCGCAAGATCGGACAGGTGCAGCCGTCGCACTTCAGATCGATTTAACGCCATAGCGGCAGGCTCCCAGTCATGCTGCTCACCCAACGCTTTGCGCCGACCAAACCGACACCGAGCATAGCCTCTTCAGCGTGCGACACCAGACCATGGCGGTGCCAGTATTCGCTGCTTTCGTGGATGGCATGCGCATAGGCTGGAAATAGTGAAATACGGCCATTGTCCTGCGCCGGCCCTTCGGTCAGGCGCCTGAGCAGCGCATTCATCGCAGTGACTGGCGCCTTCAGGATGGTGATGGGCACATGCGAGGACGACACAGATCTCCATCCAGATGCATCGACCAGCGCCCGGCCCGCCCAGTCCGGGCGAGAGGCTGCCAAGCCTGCGGCAATGCACGCGGCAATGTTGGCAGCAGGCCCGGGCGCCAGATCCGCCGCCAGCACTATGGCAACCTTGGCCGGATCGGCAGGGGCAGACAACACGTCAGGCATCGCGCGCTCCCGCCACGGTGAGACCCAACCAGCCCGCACTGGCGTCCTCAACCACCAAGTCGCCCAGCAGGCCAATGTCCTCTCCTGGGTGCGAAGCCATGCGAAGGCAGGCAGAGACTTCATGCCAGCAGCCCCCCGTGCGCGCCACGATGTCTGGCTTGACAAGCGCCAACTCGGGAAACTGTTCAGGCTGCCGCAGATCGGCCCAGCCCAAGGCACCAATGGTCGCTTGCGTCAGAAATCCCAGCGGTCGTCCTGGCTGGCCGGTGAACTCCGCATGCGCCTCAAACAGGCGGCGGTCTTTCACCGCAAGGCTGGCGCCCAGTTTGCTCCCCCTGCGCAAAGGTGCCGCTGCGGGGTGGTCCAGCGGCAAGCTGCGCGTCAGCCAGGTGCTGCCCATCTTCTTGGGCCACCCCTGCAGCAGCCCCCGCACCATGGAGATATCCTGGTCAACCCAGATGGCAGGACAGTACATGCAGCGGCTCCCGTCAGGCCGTTCAATCTCCAGCACCACAATGGTTTCTCGGTACTGCGACAGCACTGGATCCAGCAATTCATGGCCGTCTGTACAGGCCTGCCAGTCGGCAAAGTGCACACACCCTGTGCCCACCGGCCTGCCAACAGCATCAGGAACCAGCGGCATCGCCGCTAGTGCGTCGAACCGAAAGGCGACGTTGAGCAGCCAGCCCGCGTAGTGCCAGGGTGGCGGACGCACCAGCGCGGAGCGGCCGGTGGTCGTGAAGGGAGCGGTGAAACTTTGGTGGGGCCAATGGTGGGAATGCATGCCGACGATTCTGGCCAGTCAGTCGCGCTTCCGATAGAACGGATGTGAACATCGCAGGCGCGCAGGGGGCCCAACGCGCCGCACAGGGCGGCAGGGCCCAGGGACACGACCGATTCACCTGCGTCAGTCTTCGCTCGCCAATTTCACCCCCGCCCCCGTGCCGCAGGCATGGCAAAAGCGTGCAAAAGCGCTCTTGCGGGTGCTGCAGTGGCCGCAATGGTCGAACAGCCCAATGCCGCAATGCGGGCAAAAGTCGATCTTCTCGTTTTTCAGGTCCACCGGTCGCTCGCAGCCAGGGCACACGCTTTTGGCCAGGCGGGCCAGGGCGACGTCATAGCTCAGCTCCTTGCGGCGCTCCTGGTCGGGCAGGGTTTCGGCCAGCTTCTGGCGCTCCAGGTAGCGGTTGAGCGCCAAGATGGCGTAGCGCCCCACCACGGCCGTCAAGGCAATGCCCGCCACGTAGCGCACATAACCGCCGTAGCTGGGCAGGTAAGGCACCAGCTCCACAAAAAACGCAAACAGCGCGAAGAAGATGAAGCCCCACACAAACGGCCAGTAGGTGCTCTTGCGCTTCTTGACGAACAGCCAGCCCGCAGCCGCCAGCAGCGGCAGCGTGAGGGCCAGGCGGTAGAGGAACACCCGCAGCTCGACCTTGCGGCGCTCGGCATTGAGCTTCACGTAGCCGTCCGACTCCATGCGGTTCAACTGCTCCTGCCGGGCGGCTGCGGTCTGGCGGGCATCCAGCGCAGCCTGCTGCTGCGCCTCCACCGCCTGCTGGGTCTTGCGTTCAGCGAGCTTGAGCACGTCCAGCGCCTGGGTGCGCGCCAGCACCTCGGGGTCCTGATCGGCGCGCTGCGTGGCGCTGCGGGTGGACAGCCAGTTGTTGAAGCTGTCCCTCTCGGCCTGCACCTCGCTGCGCACCTTGCTGCGCTGCAGCTGGGCCTGCTCCAGCGCGGTCTGCGCATCCTGCTCGGCCTGGCGCGCTGCTTTGACCTCGGCGCGCAGCTTGTCGGCTGCGGCTTTATCCAGAAAGTCGTCCACCCGCAGCGGGGTCTCAACCTTGGGCAAATCACCCACGATGGTGCCACCCAGGCCGATGAGGAAGCTGGCAAACACCAGCGCCACCAGCCACAGGCCACGGCGAAACCATTTTTCGGACAGCCGCAGGGATTTGCTCATGATCGTTCCCCTCTGGAAATGCTATGCATTCGATAGCTTCCAGCGCTTACCAAGCAAGCGCTAGAGGCCATTTTTATTCAATTATTTACCGCCAGCACCGCCGGCGGTGCCGCCAGTTGCGCGCGCTGCAGCCAGGCCAGTACCGAATCGACGGTGACGGTTTCAATGCGGTCCGAAAACCGCTTCTCGTTCGGGTGGTCGTCAAACGCAATGTTGGCCGAGCCCACCCGCCCGCCCATGCGCGTGAGCGGCCCGAGCTTCAGTGCAGTGGGCTCGTAGCCCTTGAACTGCAGCCAGGCCTGCGCCTGGTCGCGCGAGCGCACGGTGGCGGGCTCCATGGCCATCGCCAGGGTCTCCAGCGCCCACTGGTTGGACTGCAGGTATTTGCGGCCCCACACGTAGCTGACCATGCTGTAGGGTGGGTGCTGCAGCGTCTTGGTACGGCCCTTGTCCAGCAGCACGGCCAGCAGGCGCTGCTGCACCTCGGGCGTGGGCACAGCGTAGACGGCTTCGTAGCGCCACAGGTCGTCCAGGAAGAATTCCCCCAGGCCCTGGCGGTACAGGTGCCCCACGGCCGTGCCACATTCGTTGAGCTTGTGCGCCACGCGCCAGGGGCCTTCGGCCGTCTTGTAGGCCCAGCCCATGTGCGAGTAGCGCAGGCCATATTTGCTCAGGTCCTGCCCCGCACGGGCCAGCGCCACCACCTGTGCGCCCGACCTGGCGTGCTCGGCATCGAGCGCGGCCGAGGTCTGCTCGGCCAGCTTCATGCCCCGCTCGATCACCTGCGGCGGCACGGGCTTGCGCGATTCGCACGAGCGGCCCGCCTGGGCTGGGGTGGCGGCCAACAGCGCCGCCCCGGCGAGGAACACCATGCCCACTACGGCAGGGACGCGCTGCACGGGGTCGCGACCAAGATTCAGGGCTTTCACCATCGTGCAGCTCCTCAAAGACGCTCGTTGTGCAAAAGCGCACGACCGATGGCGTTGGGCACAAAGGCAATCGCCTCGCCCGCTGCCGACAGGATCACGCCCGTGCCGATCACGCTGCAGGTGACCACCGTGCCCACCGCGTAGGCTGAGCCCACAACGCCGCGCCCCACCACCTCCACACTCACCTGGGCGCCGTCCGAGGCACGCTCCAGCAGGTACACCGTGCCCACGGCCGAGGCCTCCACCGCCTTCACGGACAGCACCGCGCCGCCCACCGACAACGCTGCGGGCACTGCCACCACTGCGCCCGCAGCAGCGGAAGCCACAGACGCCGTGCCCACCACCGAGGCCACCGGCAACAGCGACAGCGCGGCAGAGGCCTCGCTCTGGGCGCGCGCGGGAGCCATGGCCATCACGGCACACACCACACCGGCCGCGAGCAGAGCGCGAGACAGGCGGGCAGAGCCCCACGAAGAAAACACAGCATTCATCATCATTCACTCCTCAAAATGCGGCCCCACCGCGCACCCGGGGTTCCGGAGAAACCGGGTCGATAGACCAGAAAGAAAAATCACCCGAACAGGCGGCGGATTGCCGCCTGCGCACGTTCGATGCGATCAGTTCGCGCTGCTGCCGTTGGCTGCCGCCTGGGCGGCTTCGCGGCGGCCTTGCAGGCGGGCGTCCATCAGATCAGCCTCGTGGCGATCGCGCAGCATCTTGGCCAGCGTGAAGGCGGTGGTGATGAGGTAAAGCCAGCTCACGCCCAGAAACGCCTTGTAGGTCACGTTAATGTCCATGCTCATCAGGCCCCAACCCGTGAGGCCCATGGCCACCGCAAAGCCGCCCCACACCACCAGCTTCCACATGGGGGTGTCGCCACCGCCACGGCGCGAAGCGCTTTCGTTGTCCCGCACAAACTTGGCCAACACAAACGCGGCCGAGAGGCAGAACACGTAGCCCATCACCATGAAGGCCTGCTCCAGTTGCTCGCCAGGCAGCCATGCCAGGCCCACGGCACACAGAAAAACCGCGATGCCGAACGAGACCCACACCTGCAACTGCCAGGCCTTGGTGTCACGCTGAACAACGATGGGAGAAGAAGACATTGCAGTGGTGCCCCGGGGGGACGTTGGTTGAACACGGAGCGAATGGTGCCCAGACGTAACTTGCGTGTCTGCATTGAACCGTAACAGTGGCTACCCGCAGGCTACCCGGTATCGTTTGGCGGTACTTTTTCTCGAAAAAATAGCCGAAGTCCGTTGTTCTCGCCCTACGCAGCCCCTGCAACGCACCTGCGCGACAGAGCCTGCAGGCCCTGCCAAAGACAATGGCAGACCCCCCGGCGTGGCAGCCCCTGACCGCTGCGCGTGCTTGCTTTTTTGATGGACGGAGACCCACACCATGACCAAACCCTTTGACCTCGTCGTCCACGGCGCTACCGGCTTCACCGGCCGCCTGGTGGTCGAATACCTGCTCCAGCGCTACCCCGCTGGCAGCGGCCTGCGCTGGGCCATGGGCGGGCGCAATGCCGACAAACTCGCCGCCGTGCGCGACGAAGTGGGCGCACCGGCCGACACTCCGCTGGTCGTGACCGACACCAGCAACCCCGCCAGCCTGCAAGCGCTGATGGATTCCACGCGCCTGGTGCTGACCACGGTAGGCCCCTACCAGCTCTATGGCAACGAACTGGTGGCCGCCTGCGCGAAGGCTGGTGTGGACTATGTGGACCTGTGCGGCGAGCCCGCCTGGATGCGCCAGATGATCGACGCGCACGAAGCTGCGGCCAAGGCCAGCGGCGCGCGCATCGTGTTCTCGTGTGGGTTCGACTCGATCCCGTTTGACCTGGGCGTGTTCCTGCTGCAAAAGGAATTTGCCCAGCGCTTCGGCCACCCCGCCCCGCGCGTGCGCGGCCGGGTGCGCAAGATGAAGGGCACCTTCTCTGGGGGCACGGCCGCCAGCCTCAAGGCCACCATGGCCGCGGCTGCCACCAACCCTGCGGTGCTGGATTTGCTGAAGAACCCGTTCTCTCTCACGCCCGGGTTTGAAGGGCCGCGCCAGCCAACCGGCCACAAACCCATGGTGGACGAGGCGCTGGGCGATGGAATCTGGGTGGCCCCGTTTGTAATGGCCGCCATCAACACGCGCAACGTGCACCGCTCCAACTTCCTTTTGCAGCACGCCTATGGCACCGACTTTGTCTACGACGAAATGCTCATCACCGGCCCTGGCGAAAAGGGCGGGGCCATCGCCAACGCGGTGGCGGGCGACAAGTCGCTGGGCTCGGACAAAGGCCCCAAGCCCGGCGAAGGCCCTTCGCGCGAAGAACGTGAGAACGGGTTCTACGACGTGCTGTTCCTGGGTACTGACGATGCAGGCAACACCTTGCGCGTGGGCGTGAAGGGGGACCGTGATCCGGGCTATGGCTCCACCTCCAAGATGATCACCGAAGCCGCAGTGTGCCTGCTGCAGGACGCCAAAGACACGGCTGGCGGCATCTGGACCACGGCCCCAGCCCTGGGCGACAAGCTGATTGCGCGGCTCCAGGCGAACGCAGGTTTGAGCTTTGCGGTCGAGACGGCCTGAGCACACAGCATTTCACCGATCGCAGGCGCTCCACGCAGCACGACGTGCTGGCAACCAACGCGCGCATTTGCGAGGTCATCGACGCGCCACGGAGCGATACAAAAATCTCAGCGCCGCCCACCAGACCGGCGCTGAGATATCAAAACCACCCCGTGACGCGCCACCTCACCCCCTGAAACGCCCGAGTGTCTGATCCAGAGCCTCCGCTTGGCCACGCAGACTTGCCGCCGATGCCGCGGCCTCCTCCACCAATGCCGCGTTCTGGCGAATACCTTCGTCAATATCGTGGATCACGACGTGCACCTGGCCAATGCTGGCCGCTTGCACTTCGGTCGAACGGGAAATATCGGCAACCACCCCGGCAACCTGCTCGCTCGCGCCGACCATGTTCCGGATGCTGCTGTCCACCTGTGTTGCCTGCAAGGCGCCTGTTTCCACCGTTTGCAGGTTGAGATGGATCAAATCGCGAATCTCTCGGGCGGCAGTGGATGAGCGCTGCGCAAGCGTGCGAACTTCTGAGGCCACTACGGCAAAGCCCCTTCCCTGCTCGCCCGCCCGCGCTGCCTCGACGGCCGCATTGAGCGCAAGAATATTGGTTTGAAATGCAATGCCGTCGATGACAGACACGATGTCAGACATCTGTTGCGACGAGCGCAGGATGGCCTCGATGGTCTCGGTGAATCGGCGCACTTTTTCAGCGCTGTCCGACGCCATGCCTGCGGCGTCATGGGCCTGCCGCTGCGCCTGACGAGCCAGCTCGGCATTGCTCGTCACGCGTTGGGCTACATCCTCGATCGATTGGCTCACACTCTGAAGTGCCAGGGCCTGTCGCTCTGTGCGGATAGAAAGATCCATATTGCCCGCGGCAATTTCGCCTGCGGCGCACAGCGTGGAGCCAGAGGCCAGCCGCACCTCCTGGATGGCCAGGCGCATGCGCAATGCCATACGGTCAAATGCACGCATCAGGGCACCCAATTCGTTGGATGCATCAGAGTCGCACTGAACACCCAGGTCACCGTCCGCTACCAAATCTGCCACGCGCACCGCCGCCGTCAGCGGACGCGTGATACTTAAGTACAACAGCCAAGCCGCCACAACAGCAATGCTGCCCCCCACCAAAACCAGGATGACGGTCATCACCCGATCTCGCTCGGCCTGCGCGGAGATGGAGGCAAAGGTGCTGTCCAGTATTTGCTTCTCTGCGGCAGCCAGCGCTTGCGCCACAGATTGCCTGCGCTGGGACAATGCATCCAGCTTCTCGTCAAACAAGCTGTTAGCCTGATCTGTTTGCAACGCGGTGGCCAGCGCGATCACTTCGTCTTTGACCGGAGCAGCCTGCAGCACCAACTCGCTCAACTCTTGAACCAGCGGCTGAGACCTCGCACCATTACCGGACTGCGCAAGCTGACTCAGTGCCTTGGTCACCCGCTCAACAGCCTCCCGCGCACCCTGCGCTGCGTCGGCAATACGCCGGCCGTCCATCTGCACAGACATGCGCCGAAGGTGAAGCTCCTCGTCCTTCAGGGCGTTCTGTATGTCCAACGAGAACGCATGGTGGGCCATGGCCTGCGCGGCCTCGCCACGGACGATCTGAAGCGTCTTTCCAGCGTTGACAAACCCCATCAGACTTTGCGCCATCAACACCAGCAGGGCGACACCAAAGCCGACCACGAGCTGCTGCGCCACACTGAGATGCCGAAGTAGTTTCATCCGAGTTCCATCCAGGTCAGAGTATCCATGGGGCCGTCATTTCACGCCGTTCGCGCATCTGCAGCGCTATCGACCGGTGGCAAAGAAGCCAGCACACGCGCTACCATCGCCTGAACAGACTCGTCATCCACAAAGCCTGCGGCCTGTGCAGATGCGGCATGCACGGCCGGCTGCCGCCCAAACAGTGCTTCCGTGCGAGCGTCTGGCGCATAGCGCAGATAAGTGGTGATATCTCGTCCGGTTCGTTGGGCGACCGCCTTCACCACAGCATCTACGGACGCCTGTAGCACCGGCAGCTGCCAGCAGCGCGAGGCGGGCATGGCACTGGCTGGCAAACTGGCACCCAGCAGCAGGTTGTCCAAGCACCGCTCCAAAGACATCCACCAGGCCGTGGCCTGCGGTGACACGGGACACACATAAGGTCGCCCCGCAGACAGTGCGTGAAAGATCTGACTCATGAAAGCGGAGCCATGCCCACTCTCGGAGACCGGTCTGGCCACAACGCCAGGCAACCGGAGGCTGCAGGCATCCAGCTCTCCACGGCGGCTGTAGTCGGCCAGCAGCAACTCGGTGGCCCACTTGTGGGTGCCATAGCTCAAAGTGGGCTGGGGAGGATGGTCCTCCATCATGGGGTCCGGGCCGACTTCGCCATACACCGCAACCGAGCTTGCAAACACCAACCGAGGCGCGCTGGCGATCTTCTCCCGCACCGGGCCAGCCAACCCCTCCAGCAAGGCCACGGTGTCGAGCAAATTGGCCTGCACGCCCAGTGCAGGCTCGCGCTCTGCCAGTGCGCCAGGCACGCTCGCTAGGTGGAACACACAGTCCGGCGGATCGTTGTGCAAGGCCTGCAAAAGGGCTGGATCGGCAAAGCTGCCCACATGCCAGCGCACACCGAGCGCCTGGGCGCCGGTGGGGGCCGTGCGGTCCACCAGGGTGAGACGCAAAGCCTTTGCCCCCCCCAAACCCTGGGGCTGCGCGCGAAGACGCTGCACCAGGGCCGCACCCACAAAGCCCCCAGCGCCTGTGACGACGGTGTGCATCAGCGCACCTCGGTACTAGGCGCCACCACGCGCTGATGCACCACGCCAAAAGGCCCATCACGGCCATCGGGCCAGCGTGCCTGCATGCGCACGCTATCCCCGTAATGCATGAACGGCGTCTTGGCCGCACCTTTGTCCAGGATCTCGATCACGCGCCGCTCGGCCAGGCAGGCAGAGCCTGCATCGCGCGCCTGGTTGGACACCGTGCCCGAACCGATGATGGTGCCCGCCGTAAGCCGCCGTGTGCGGGCCGCGTGGGCAATGAGCTGGCCGAAACTGAAATTCATTTCTCCGCCATGGGGGTGGCCAAACCACTTGCCGTTGGAGTCCACATGCAATCGCAGATGCACGCGCCCACCCTGCCAAGCGTCGCCCAATTCATCCGGCGTCACGGCCAAAGGGGCAAAGCTGGTAGACGGCTTGGCTTGCAGGAAGCCAAAGCCCGTCTTCATTTCGTGCGGGCCCAGCGCGCGCAGGCTCCAGTCGTTGATCTGGACGACCAAGCGCACGCAGTTCAATGCCACTTCGGGCGTCACGCCCATGGGCACGGGGCCACAGACGACGCCGAACTCGCCTTCGAAATCGATGCCGTCGGCCTCACTGGGCAAGGGCACATCGTCGCAAGGGCCCAGAAAATCGTCGCTAGCGCCCTGGTACATCACGGGGATGGTGTCAAAGTGCGGGATGGGCGGCGTGTTGAACGCCCGCTCCATCAAGCGGCCATGGTTGAGGAACGCCGATGCATCGAGCCACTGCGGGCTGCGCGGCAAGGGAGCGCTGCATGCGGCGGGATCGAACGCAAAGATGCCGGTGGCAGTGCCAGCCTCCAGCGCAGCAGCGCGCTCGCGCAGGGCGGGCACCACAGCATCCCAGTTCTGCACAGCGGCCAGCAAGCTGGCCGCTATCGGAGCGGCATCGACGGCCCGCAGGCCGTTGGAAGAAACCAGTACCAGGCGGCCGTCCAGGCTGCCGTCTTTCAAAGTTGCAAATCGCATCGCCAGTCCCATCAGGAAGAATCAGGAAGAAGGTGTTTCAAGACGCAGCCCCGCCGCCCGGATGACGCGGGCATAACGGTCTGTCTCTGCTGCCAGAAATGCGCCAAATTCGCGCGCGCTTTGGGTGGGTGTATCAGCACTGCCCAGCAAGGCCAGTTTTTCGCGCAGCTCTGGCAAGGCCAGGATGCGAACGCATTCCGCGTTGAGCCGGCCCACAACGTCGGCCGGCATGGCAGCAGGCGCCAACAAGCCAAACCAGCCTGTCACCTGAAAGCCCGTCAGGCCCAGCGTCTCGGCCACCGTGGGCAGATCGGCGGGCAAGGCAGGCGAGCGCTGTGCGCCGGTCTGCGCCAGCAGGCGGACGCGCCCGTCCTTGACCATCGGGGCCACGGCCAGGGCGCTGTTGAACATCAGATTGACTTGCCCAGCCGCCAGGTCGTTGAGGGCGGGCGCAGCGCCTTTGTAAGGCACATGCAGCAGCTGCACTCCGGCCTGCTGCGCCAGCATCTCGCCCGCCAGGTGCAGCACGTTGCCGACCCCGGCCGATGCGTAGCTGACCTGCCCGGGCTGCCGCCGGGCCAGTGCGATCAGGTCCGACAAGCTGCGCACCGGCAGGGCTGCAGGCACCGCAATCACCATCGGCCCGGGGCTGGCCACCAGGGCCACAGGGGCAAAGTCGCGCTGGCTGTCGTAAGGCAGCCGGGGGTAAAGGCTGGCGTTGATGGCGTGGGCTGCGCTGATCCACAACAGGGAGTGCCCGTCTGTGCTTCGCGCTACGGCCTCCGAGGCAATGATGCCGTTGGCCCCTGCGCGCGACTCCACCACCACTGGGCTGCCCAGGGCTTGGCCCAGCTTGTCGGCCAGCAGGCGTGCCACCAGGTCAGAGCTGCCCCCGGCTGCGAACGGCAGGACGATGCGCAACGGCCGTGTGGGCCAGGTGGCCGCCCACGTGCTCGGCGGGAACGCCAAGGCACTCACCACCAGGGTTCTTCGGTTCAACATGCGGTGCATGGTTTCAACTCCCATCGCTGATGGTGGTGCCGCCATCGACCACCAGGTTGTGTCCGGTCACAAAGGCCCCGGCGGGGCTGGCCAGCATGGCGACCACGCCGGCCACTTCCTCGGGTTCTCCTGCGCGCCGCAGCGGGGTGGCCTGGATGCGCCTGACCATGAAGGCTTCATCGGCCATGAGCTGCTCGGCCAGCGGCGTGCGGATGAGGCCGGGTGACACGGCGTTGACCCGCACACCCGCAGGGCCCCACTCCACAGCCAGGTTGCGCGCCAGCTGGGCCAGGGCCGCCTTGGTCAGACCGTACAGGCCAATCGAACGGTTGCCGCGCAGGCCTGCAATGCTGGAGATGAGCACGGCACTGCCACCGCCCCGCGCCGCCATGCCGGGCAGCGCCAGCGCACACAGCCGCGCTGCGGCCCGCAGGTTGATGTCAAACACCTGATGCCAGTCGGCATCGCTGGCATCGGCCAACGGGCCGGCTGGCCCCTGGATGCCGGCGTTGCACACGAGGATGTCCAGCGGTCCGGCGCGCTCCACCAGCGCGGCAATTGCGGAGGGCAACGCCATATCGGCAGCAACGCCGATGGCGTTCGGCAACGATGCAGCCACCTGTTCGCAGGCGAGTGCATCGCGGTCGGAGACCACCACCCGGGCGCCCTGCTCGGCCAGGGTGCGCGCAATCGCCAGACCCAAGCCCTGGGTGGCCCCCGTGACCAGGGCGGTGCGGCCCTGCAGGTCAAAGAGGCTCATTCGACCTTGATCCCAGCTTGGCGAATGGCCAAACCCCACCGCTGCGATTCGCCCTGGATGAACTCGCCGAATGCAGTTGGCGTGAGTGGTGCAGGCTCCAGGCCCAGCGGCCGGTAGCGGCCCAGCACTTCGGGAGACTCCAGCGCGGTCACCACCGCCTTGTGAAGCACATCGACCACGGACGCCGGGGTACCAGCCCGCACCATGACACCATTCCAGCCCGGAATATCGAGGTCCGCATGCCCGGCCTCGGTCAGGGTGGGCACCTGGAGGCGCACTTGCAGGCGCTGCTCGCTGCCAACGCTGACCAGCGCGCGCAGCTTGCCTTCGCGCACCAGCGGCAGGCTCGAAGCCACAACATCGCACATGAAGTCCAGGCGCCCGGCCATCAGGTCCTGCAGCGCGGGCGCTGCGCCCTGGTAGGGCACATGGGTCATGCGCGAGCGTGTCTTGATGCGCAGTTGTTCGGTCCACACATGCGGCTGACTGCCCTGCCCATATGAGCCGTAGTTGAGGCCATCGCCTGCAGCCGCCGCGCGCAGCAAGTCGGCCAGGGACTGGAACGGGCTGCCCGCTGGCACGACCACGACCAGTGGCGACTTGAACAACCGCGTCAGGGGCGCAAAGTCCTTGAGGGGGCTGAAGCTCAGTTTGGCATACAGCGTCGGGTACATGGCCAGCGGGCCGATGTCTGCGTACAGCAAGGTGTGGCCATCGGCGGGTTGCTGCTTGACGTACTGCGCCGCCAGTTGCGCGGCACCGCCGGGCTTGTTTTCCACGACCACGGCTTGCTGCATGCGCTCTCCCAGCTTCTGCACCAGCAGGCGCGACATCGCGTCGCCAAAGCCCCCGGCCGGGTAAGGTACCACCCAGCTCAAAGGGCGCGCGGGATACGGGGCCTGCGCCCACGCCCGGGGGACCACCGCTGCGGACGCTGCAGCGCCCAGCCATTGACGGCGCGTGCTCATGGCTGCTCCTTGGCAGGTGCGGCCACTGACGCATCAAAGCGCCCGTCCACCAGCACAAACAGCATGCGGCACGGCGCGCCCGAACGGTTGGCCCATGCGTGGTTGGTACCCCGCTGCACCACCACGCTGCCGGGGCGCAGTGGCACTTCGCCTTCGTCCAGCACCAGCGTCAGTTCGCCTTCAATCACCACGCCGTAGTCCACCGATTCGGTACGGTGCATCAGCGGGTGGGGGGAGTCGGTTTTCACCGTGGAGGCGGCCGCATCGCCAATCTGGCTGAAGGCGTCATGCATGCGCTCGGCACCCCGTGCGAGGAACTCGGGCGTATCGGGCGGAATGTCCACGAACCGGATGCGCGTGCCACCCTGCGGGGGCGGCAGCACCAGCGGACCGAGCGTAGGGTCCGGGCCGTTGTCCACGACGGCGGGCGATTGCAATGTGCTCCAGACCTCATGGAACACCGTACCGGGAATGGCCGCAATCTCGACCACGGTGGGCAGCGGCCCCGCGCTGGTAACCACGGCACGGCCTTCGGCGTTGTGGCCCGTGACCACGCGGTGGATGGATGGAAAACCCATGAACGGACTCCTCAGTCTTCAAAAATGGCGACCGCGCGCGTCCAGCCTGCCGAGGCACCGCGGATCTTGTGGGGGAAGCAGCTGATCGTGAACCCCGTTGCCGGCAGCGCCTCCAGGTTGTGCAACTTCTCAAGATGGCAGTAGCCGATGTCGCGGCCCGCCTTGTGGCCCTCCCAGATCAGGGCCTTGTTGCCCGTCTCGGCCACGCGCTGGGCGGTGTACGAAAACGGCGCATCCCAGCTCCAGGCATCGGTGCCCGTGAGGCGCACACCGCGCTCCAGCAGGTACATCGTCGCTTCGTAGCCCATGCCACAACCGGCGCCCAGGTAGTCCTTGTGCCCGTAGCGCGACCCAGCCCGGGTATTGACCACCACGATGTCGAGCGGCTGCAGCGTGTGGCCGATGCGGGCCAGCTCGGCCTCCACATCGGCCGCAGTGGCCACATAGCCATCCGGCAGGTGGCGGAAGTCCAGCTTCACGCCCGGCTGAAAGCACCACTCCAGCGGCACCTCGTCAATGGTGATGGAGGGGCGGGCACCGCCGTTCTTTGCATCCTGCGTGGAATGAAAGTGCCACGGCGCATCCAGGTGGGTGCCGTTGTGCGTGGTCAGCGTCACCCATTCGGCAGCCGCTGCTTCGCCGTCGGGGTAGTCCTCGGGCTGGGTGCCGGGGATCATGGTCATGAACTCGGGCAACGTATCGGCGTGTTTCTGGTAGGTGATCTTCGGCGCCAGGGGCGGCGGGTCGGAGAGCACGTCGTTTTCGAGGTAAATGGACAGGTCCACGAAGCGGCGTTGGGGTTTGGTCATACGGGCACAGGAGTTGGCGCTGAACGCGACCGAAACGGGAGCGTTCAGCGGGGCATGGAATAGAGAAGGCAAACGTTGTCACGCCACCCCGGGCAAAGGCTTCGCTTTGTGAGGGGCTCGGTGGATGCGCGCAAATGCATAGACGGCCACTGCGTCAATCACGAGGGCCGCCGCCCCCAGGCTGCCATAGCCCCATGCCTTGACCAAGGTGCCGCCGAGGATGGGCCCAATGGCCGCGCCGAACATGAGCATGGCGGGGGTGGCGGCCAAGGCACGGCCGCTGGGGTCCAGCCGCGCCAGCACGCCAAAGGCAAAGGTGTGCGTGAAGATCATCACGGCCGCAAACACGGCGGCGGCTGCGGCATAGGGCGCAAACACGGGCGAGTTCATGATCACCACCACCAGCAAGGCCTGGAGCGCAGGTCCCGACAGCAGAACGCTGCGGGCAGCCCAGCGCTTTTCCAGCACAGCGGCCAACGCTGCGGGAAAGAGGTTGACGACGCCCAGGGCAATCAGCACGCCGGTGACGGCCTGAAGTCCGTAGCCCCGGTCACTACCCACGCGCTCCAGAAAGCTGAAGGTCATGGACTGCACCAGCCCGAGCGCCGCGATGCCCAGCACGCCCCACCAGACCGCAGCGGGCAGAGGCGCAGCCGGCGCCTGCGAAGGCACCGCACCGCCTACGCTGTCGGCCTCGGGAAACGCCAGAGCCGCCACCACCGCGCCCACTGCCATGACGCCGGCAAAGACCTGGAACAACGCGGGTCCACCCAGCTTGGCCACCAGCACGGGGGTGCCCCCCAGGAACGCGATGGCAAATACCCCCAGTGCCATGCCCACCAGGGCGAACATGCGGTGGGGGTTGAGGCTGCGGGCAATGGTGCCATGGGTAACGCTCAGGGCCGTGCCGGCCGCGATGCCAGCCCCGGCATGCAACAGCGCCAACAGCGCAAACTGGGTGGTGGTGGACGCTACGGCAAACGCCACGGCCGCGCCGGCAAAGCCGCAGGTCGCCACGGCGCGCCCGCGCAACAACTGAAAGAACGGCGCCAACACCAGGCTGGCGGCCACCGCTCCAGCCAAAAACAGCGTCGCCAGCAAGCCGGCCTGCTGCGGGTCGAACCGGTACACCGATATCAGCGTGCCCACCCAGACGGGCAAGGCCACCAGATCCACCATGCCTGCGCAATGGCCCACCATCAGGGCCACCCGGCCCCGCAGCGATTGGGTTGTAATCATGGGCACCTCGCCTCAGATGGGTTGGGACAACGCCATGAGGGACTCGCGCATGATGCGCGAATGCTCCTCCTTGTCGCCGCCTTCGATCTCGATCTCACCCAGCCGGGCGGAGTTTTCGACCACCATGCGGCAGCGCTCCCAGCGGCGGGCTTCAAAGGCTGACAACGCGGTCGGTACATCGCCCGCCTGCGCCAGTTCATCGGCCAGCACCAAGGCGTCCTCGATACCGATACAGGCCCCAGATGCCAGATGCGGCGTGGTGGCGTGCACCGTGTCACCAATCAGCACCACCCGGCCGCGCGACCACGGGCGTGGCATGAGCAGGCCTTCGAGCGGGCGAAACACAATCTGTGAATCCGGTCCGATCTGGCTGCGGATGGACTGCAGCGTGGGTGCGGAAAACCCGTCGAGCAATGCGCGCAAACGGTCCGCAAAGGTGGCCGGATCAACATGGTCGTTGGTCGGGCGCGGCTCGGTGACGAAGAGGTACATCTCAGTCTTGGAGACAGGGTTCACGCCGGGTTTGATCTTCGGGCCCATCCACATCGTGGCGGTCTCGATCTCTGGCGGCTTGGGAAGCACGGCACGCCACACGGCCTGGCCGCTGTAGCGCGGCTGGGGTGCGTTTTCAAACACCGTCTCACGCACCTTGGAGTACAGGCCATCGGCACCGATCACCAGGTCATAGCGCTGGCGCTGTCCATCGGTGAAGGTGACCTGTACGCCATCGGCCTCTTGCTCAATGGCAGAGAAGGTGCAGCCCAGGCGGACGTTGGCGCCCGCCGCGCGGGTGGCCTCGGCCAGGATGCGGGCCAGCACCGGGCGCATGATGGCGCCACCGCCCGGGATATCGTCCCCCGCAATGCGGGGCGTGGGCAAGGTGGCCACCTGAGGGCCGTGGGGCAGGTGCAGGTTCACGCCGTCCGAGGCGTTGCCCTGCGCCAGAAACGCTTCGAGAATGCCCAGGCGCCGAAACGCCCGCAGCGTGGCGCCCCCCAGGCTGATGCCCGCACCGTAGCTGCGCCAGCCGGGGTCGATCTCTACGAGGTCCACCTGCGCACCCAGCTTGCGCAGTTCGATGGCGGCGGCCATGCCGGAAAAGCCCCCGCCGATGATCAAAATGCGTTGGTGAGAAAGGCTCATGGGTTTGTCTCCTTGTGATTGGTAGGGGCGATGTGGATCTCGCCGTTCGCTTGTACTGTCAATGGCACGGGCACCAAGGCGTCGCCCAGGCACGGGCCCAAGGTACACAGCCCATTGGTGATGTCAAACAGCGCGCCGTGGGCCGCGCAGACGATGCGATCACCTGCTGCATTCAGGTACTTGTCCTTGCGCCATGCCATGGGGGTGTCCAGGTGGGGGCACAGATCGGCATAGGCGTACAGCCGCTCGCCCTGGCGCACGATGAGCACCGTGTCCTGCCCACGGCCTGCGGGGTCAAAGCCCCGCGATTCACCATCGGGCAGATCGTTCCATTGGCAGAGCTTCATGGTCGGCTCTCAGTGCGGTGCACCCGCAGGTGGCGGGCCTGAAGGCGCCCACTTCTCGCGGTGTTGAAAGAGGAAGAGCTGCGAAGCATCGGCACTCATCGGCACCTCGCGCGCGGCCCAGGTGTCGTCATGCTGGTCCATGTCGGCGTCGTACTCCACGTGGCAGCCCAGGGGCGAGTTGAAGTACCAGAACCAGTTGCTGCCAAACTTGTGGCGCCCCGGCCCCCAGAAGCTCTGGTAGCCCTTCTCGACAAAGCGGGTGCCGGCCAGCAACACATCGGTAGGGCCACCCATGTGGAAGGTGAAGTGTTCGCAGCCCTTCATGAACGGCGGTGTCTGGATCATGAACAAGGTGTGGTGGTCTTGCGTGCCCGCAGGGCGCAAGAACGGCCCCACACCCTTGAAGCGATCGGTGCACACAAAGCCCAGTCGGGCATAGAACGCCTCGGCCTTGGCCGCGTCGGGCACGAAATACACCACATGCGACAGCGAACGGGGCCGCGCCGCCATGTCGGGCGACAGGCCCAGGGCGTTGGGCCCACGCTGCGGGACGGCACCGGGCGCGTTCACGGCCTCGGCAGGCAATGCCAGCGGCTTGCGCACCGTGACCTGGAAAGCGAGGGCAAAGCCCAAGTCATCGGTGGTGCGCAGCACGCCGCCCTGGCGCACCACGGCGCGGTCGCGCGCCAGCTCGGCTTCGATGGCGTCGAGCGTGGCCGCATCTGCGACCCCGTAGACCGTTTCGCGCAACATGCTGGCAGTGCCCAGCGCGGGTGGCAGGGAAGGATCGCCCTGGGAGCGGATCTCCACGCACGTGCCGTCCAGCGCTTCAAAGCGCCCACCAGCAGCGGTGACGCCCACGGGAGTGAGTCCGTAGTCGGTGAGGTACTGGGCGCAGGCAGCGACGTCGTCCACGCCAAAAACGAGCGCGTCGGGTCCAATGATGTTCATCTGTTGATCCTTGGTTGTAGAGGTTGTCAGGGCAGGTGCGGGGCTCTCAGGCGGTATGACCACCCAGGGTCTGGGCCACCCAGTCGGCGATGTAGTGGCCGGCGTTGATGCTGTTGTCAAAGCTGGCGTGCTGCGACCCACCCTCGCGGTCGGTGAACACCTTGAGTTCGCGCTGGGGGCTGTTGACCAGCTGCTCGTAGGTGCGGTGCGCCCACTTGAGCGGGATCTGCGAGTCGCGCTCGCCGTGCGTGACCAGGAAAGGCACTTTGATCTTCTCGACAACACCATCGAGGTGCACGTTTTCCGCGATGCGCATGAAGTCGTCCACGTCCTTGGCGCCCCAGACCCAGCACACGTGAGCCCAGTAGTGCGGCACGGGGAAGTCGCCCTCTTTCTCCAAGCGGCGCTTTTGTACATCACGCCAGTCGTGGTTGGCGCCCCAGGCCACGCCGCAGGCAAAACGCGGCTCCATGGCCACGGCGCGCGGGCAGTAGTAGCCGCCCAGCGAAACGCCCTCGCAGCCGATACGCTTCGGGTCCACGTCGGGGTGCTGCTCCAGCCAGTCCACCACGCGGCTGGCCCAGTGTTCGGTGTCGTACCGCGCCGTCAACCCCTGCAGCCGCAGCGCCTCGCCGGTGCCTGGCTGGTCCACCACCAGAGAGGACACGCCGCGTTGGGCCAGCCATGCGGGCAACCCGACCAGGTGCTTCATTTCCTTGGTGGAGTCGAGGCCATTGAGTTGCACCAACAAAGGCGCGCGCTTGCCCGGCTGCAGGCCGTGGGCCGGGTAGTACAACGCGGACAGGTGGGTGCCCTCGTAGGGAATCTCCACACGTTGCACCCGGTCGCCCAGCAACTGCGAACCCTTGAGAAACAACTCCAGCTCGCGCTGATAGACGGCAAGCCGCCCGGGCGCGTTGTGCGCCTGCAAGCGCTCGGCGGTGATCAGATAGCTGGAGGCGCGGCGGTATTTCTCGCCAGCGGAATACAGCCAGCCGCGCGCTTCATCTTCTTCGGCCAAGCCGCAGAGCTTGTCCGCCATGCGCACCCAGGTTTCACGGAAGGCTTGCGTGCCAGCGGCATCGGGCGCCTTGGCGGCCTCTTGCAGCGGAGCGCACATCTCCTCGATTTCACCGATGCGTGCGCCCATCTCGATGGCCAGATCGACCGAGAGGTTCCAGACGTAGTTGGTAGGAAAGTACTTGAACATAGGATCACTTTGCGGGGGCTTGGGAGGCACGCGGGCCAATGCCCAGCGTGCCAAAAAAGACGGCCGTGGGCGCGTCGGAAAAGTCGGGGACAAAGCGGAAGGACTGGATCCGCCCATCGGTCACACGGAGCACATCGCGGCCCACGATGCGTTCCACACCGGCACGGCGATACAGCTCGCTGCGCACCTCCAGCAGCGCAGACACCCGGTCCCCATCCACCTCGGTGCTCAGCACAGACAAGCGGGCCTGCGGTCGAACCACTGTGGCGTCGATGTAGTGCGCCAGGCAGGTGGGGTTGTCCATGGCAGGAGTGCAGCCGGAAAAGTCCGATCGCTCCACCTCCGGCGCGATGAGCGCGCGCACGGCGGCCATGTCACCCGCGTGGACTGCGGCGATGTAGCGATCAAGCACTTCGGTCGGTTGGGGGCTGGGCTCGGCCTGTGAGCAGACGCATGCCAGCAACAGGCCGGCAGCAACGCACATCGTGTGGGTCGTGGTCATGGTTCGTCCTCGTTGTCAATCAATGAGCGCCTTGCGGTACCCCGTGCACACCGCGCCCAGTTGTACGGGCGTTGGCGACGGGCGCCGCAGGCTTGAGTAAAAAGTGGGCCAGCGCGGGCAACAACACCAGCGCCCCCAGCATGTTCCAGAGGAACATGAACGCCAGCAGCAAACCCATGTCGGCCTGGAACTTGATCGGGCTCGCCACCCAGGTGATCACGCCCACAGCCAGCGTGACGCCCGTCAGCATCACGACCTTGCCGGTGAACAGCAGGGCGCGGTAGTACGCCTCCGACAGGCTCTTGCCTTCGCGCAGTTGCGACAGCGTGATGGACAGGATGTAGAGCGCGTAGTCCACGCCGATGCCCACGCCCAGCGCAATCACCGGCAGCGTGGCGACCTTTACGCCCATGCCCAACGCCACCATCAACGCTTCGGCCAGGAAGGACGTGACCACCAGCGGCAACACGGCCACCACCACCGCCTTCCACGAGCGGAAGGTCACAAAACACAGCACGACCACCGCCCCGTACACCATGAGCAGCATGGTTCGCCACGCGTCCTTGACCACGATGTTGGTGGCCGCCTCAATGCCCGCAGACCCGGCGGCCAGCAGAAACTGGGTGTCTGCCGTGTTGTTGCGCTGGGCAAAGGCCTCGATGTGGCCCACGACGCGCGCCAGGGTGTCGGCCTTGTGGTCGCGCAGATAGACGTACACCGTCAACAACCCACAGGCATCGTTGTAGAGCCCACGGGGTGCGCTGGCCGTCACGGTGTTGAGCATGTCCTGGTTGGGCAAGAACTCGTACCACCGTGGGTTGCCTTCGTTAAGGCCCGACAGCACCCGGCGGTTGAGCAGAGAGAGCGAGTTGGTGCTCTCGACGCCGTCGATCTGGCGCAGCTCCCATTCGAGCGCATCGACCTTGTTCAGCGCATCGAAGTGGGAGCACTGCCCCTCAGGCGTCTTGACCATCACCGCCAGCACGTCACTGCCCGCGCCATAGGCTGCGTTCATGAATCCCACATCGCGGTTGTAGCGGCTGTCTGCGCGCAACTCGGGCGCCCCCGGGTCCAGGTCGCCAATCTTGAGCTGCGTGCTGACAAGAAAGCCCCCCACCCCCATGACCAGCCCGGCGGCCACGGCCACCGTGGCCCAGGGCCGTTGGGTGAAGCGGTCGAGCAGGGTCCACAGCGGGTGTTTGGCAGCTCCCGCCGCATCGGCCTGTTCGGCGCGCAGACTGCGCTCGGCAGCCACCGCACTGACGCCGGTGTAGCTCAACAATATGGGCAACAGGATCAGGTTGGTGAAGATCAGCACGGCCACGCCAATCGACGCGGCAATCGCCAGTTCGCGGATGACCTGGATGTCGATGACCAGCAGCACGGCAAACCCCACCGCGTCTGCCAGCAGTGCCGTCAAGCCCGCCAGGAACAGGCGCCGGAAGGTGAACCGCGCCGCCACCAGTTTGTCCACGCCTCGTCCCACGTCCTGCATGATGCCGTTCATCTTTTGCGCACCATGGCTCATGCCGATGGCAAACACCAGAAACGGCACCAGGATGGAATACGGGTCGAGTGCATACCCCAGCAAAGGCAGCAGGCCCAGCTGCCACACCACGGCCACCAGCGACGCCAGCACCACCAGCAGCGTGGAACGGATGCAGCGCGTGTACCAGAACACCATGGCCGTGGCGATGGCTACCGCCATGGCAAAGAACACCAGCACGGCCTGCACGCCATCGATCAGGTCGCCCACGATCTTGGCAAAGCCGGTGATGTGGATAGCCACGCCTTCGGCCTCGTACTTTCCGCGCAGCGTCTCCAGCTGCCGCGACAGCAGGGCGTAGTCGAGCGACTGGCCCTGGGCATCCTTGACCAGCAGGGGCACAAAGATCACGGTCGATGCGGCATCGCGCGCTACCGTCTGGCCGATCTCTCCGGAGCGCGCCACGTTCGCCGCGAGTTGCTGCAGCTTGGCTGACGATCCATCAAAACCATCGGGAATGACCGGCCCGCCTTCCAGGCCCTCTTCGGTGACACCCACCCAGCGTGTGGTGGGGGTCCACAGCGACTTCATCCGAGCACGGTCCACACCCGGCAGCAGGAAGACTTCGTCAGACAGGCGGCGCAGCGTGTCCAGGTACTGCGCGTCATAAATGTTGCCTTGTGGGCGTGCAACGGCCACACGCACAGCGTTGCCCAGGCCACTGAGCTCGGATTGGTAGGCCAGATAGTTCTGGATGTATGGGTGGTTGGTGGGAATAGTCTTCTCAAAACTGGCATTGAGCTGCAGCCGCGTGGCCTGCCAACCCAGCAGGGTGGTGACCAGGGCACACAGCAGCACCACCACGGCGCGGTGGTTGAACAGCGCGCGCTCGATCAGCGAGCCCGAGCGGGTGTCGAAGGAGGGTGTGCTCATGGCTGCGCCCCCTGTGCCACCACGGGCACCACACCGGCCACGCCCAGTGCCAGCAAAGGACCTTCGCGCTGCGGCAGCAGCGCAGACGGCATGGGTACGGGTGCCGCGTTCAGGGGCACCAGGGCCTCGCCCTGCTGGCGTAGCACTGCGCCCGCCTGGGTGGCGAACCACAGCCCATCTTTGCCATCGTCGGCCACGGCGGTGATCGTGCTCTGGGTGGGCGATGCCAGCTGCAACCAGGTGTTGCCCGCATCGCCCGAGCGCCAGGCATTGCCCCGCAGGCCCGCCAGGACCACCTGCCCGTTGGCCTGCAGCTCTCCCGCAAACCAGCTGCCCTTGTAGGGCGAAGGCAAGGCCTCAAACGTAGCGCCGCCGTCGCTGGAGCGGGCAAGCAGCCCCTGCTCACCCGCCAGCAGCAGGGTATTGCCCTGGCGCCGCGCCACATACCAGTGCAGGGCCTTGGGATTGGGCAGCCTGCCCATCCAGGGCGCCCAGGTCTGTCCGCCATCGGCGGTGTAGAAGGCCAAGCCATAGGCACCCACCGCCAGCATGCGCTGGGTGTCCCATACCACCACATCCATGAAGGGCTTGTCCGGACCATCGGCCACCAGGCGCTCTGCATCCTGCCGCGCCTGGGGCGTTGTTGCTGCCGCCTTGGCCAGCAAGGCCAGGCGGCGGCCGTCCAGCCGCAGCGCCCAGCTGGCGCCGGCATCGGACGTGGTCAGCACCGTGCCGCCATGGCCCACGGCCACACCGTGGCGCTCGTCCGCAAAACGCACCATCGTCAGGCTCACACTGACCGGGCATGCCGCCTGGCGCCAGGTCGCGCCCCGGTCGTCGGACAGCGCGACCACTCCGCGCTCGCCCACCGCCACCAGCCGCTGCCCTGCAGTGGCAGCTGCCAGCAGCACGGCGCGCTGAGGTGCCTTCACGCTCAGTGCGGGGCGCTGGAGTGCATCCCCCACCTGCGCGGAGGCGCAGCCCGCCCCCGCCGCAGCGATGGCCGCAGCTACATAGATCGCAATACGCATGGTTCAGTCCCGCTCAGCGGACACCCTCGCCCGCCATCGCATCGGGCGAGAAGAAGCTGTCCGTGCGACGCGGCACGATCTTGTAGTGCTGGTTGCGCTCGTTGACCACGCCGCTGGCATACCAGGCCCCAGAGATCAGGTCGTTGAAGCCCCACTGCTGCTGCGGTGTGGTGGCAGGAAGGTCAGGCATCACCACCGGGTGGGACCAGATGGTCTTCCACAGCTGGCCCTTGGCATCCCAGCGGTCGCCCAGCACGGCCACCCAGGTGTCTTCGTCCACGTAGTAGCGGCTCTTGGGTGCCTGGTGGCGCTGGCCGGGCTTGAGGGTGGCCTCCACCACCCAAACGCGGTGCAGCTCCCAGCGCACGTGGTCGGGGTTCAGGTGATTGGCCAATAGCACATCGCTGTCCTTGGTCGGCGTATGCAGGCGGTTGCTGTTGTAGGGGATCAGCATCTCCTGCTTGCCCACGACCTTCCAGTCGAAGCGGTCGTTGCGCCCAGCAAAGACGTCGATTTCGTCGAAACTTGCCACACCTGCGGTGGCAGGCGTGGGCGTGTCGCAGCAGGCATTGGGCAGCTTGCGCACGCGGCGCTGCCCCGTCAGGTACACCCACGATGCGCTCTTGTCCTGGTCCAGGTGCGACCGGCCCGTGATGGCCTCGCCCGCACGCACCGGTGGGCCGCTGTTGACCAGGCGGATGGTCCAGTACTCGCCTGTGAACTTGTCGTGCTGCCTCTGGGCGTAGTAGGGCATCTGGAAGTCACCGCGCCCCTCCACCGACAGCACGCGCTGGCCATTGGCCGTGCCCAGGTAGCCCCGGAAGTCGGCCTGCCAGGCCTCGCCACGCCAGTGAAGTTCGTGGTTGGCCATGATCTCCTCGCCCGTCTTGGGGATGGGGAATGGAATGCCTCCGTAGGCACCCGTCACCTTTTCGCCATCCAGCTTGGCCTGCGTGGCGTTTTTGGCCGTGTAGTCATAAACCCACTGCGGCGCAGCGGCGGTGCGGTGCGTCTTGTACACATCGACCCGGAAGGTCTGCGGGTATTTCTTGAGCAGCGCCTGCGTGCCTTCGGTCAGCTTGCTCGCATGTTCGACCATGTTGGCGGCGGTGACGCTGTACAGCGGCTTTTCGCTGGCAAACGGGTCGCCCCGGCGCCCGCCATTCTGGAAGCCCGCAATGGGGGTGGTGTAGCCACCACTCCACGCGGGGATGGTGCCCTCCTTGTTGCCCGCGCGCTCGGCCCCCAGGGGGGTCAGCTCGGTTTTGAGTTTGGCGGCTTCCTCGGCGCTCACGGCGGCGTGTGCAGCGCCCAGGGCCACAGACGACAGCAGGCAGACGCCCGCGATGTGCAGGTAGTGCTTCATGACAGAGTTCCAGATCAGAAAGTGGTGCGGACCGAGAGCGTCAGCGAGTTGCGGTCTTTGAGCGCTTGCTTGTATTGCGCGTTGTTGGCGGCATCAAGCGTGGGCGCGGCCTTGCCCAGGTAATGCACATAGTTCAGCGATACGTTCCACGTGCCCAGGTACACCCCGGCCAGACCGAGGTTGATGTCGCCGCCCTTGTCCACCCCAAAACCCGGGCCGACGGCTGACGAGGCGCCAAACGTGTAGCCCATGCCGATGGAGGGGGTGAGGTCCAGACCCGGCAGCACCTGCCGGTAGCTGGGCGAATACACCATGCGCACGCCAGTGGCCGACTTGTCCGCATTGGGATTGAGCATCTGCGCATTGCGTGTGACCTTGGTGCGCTGGTTCCAGGCCACCTCGCCCACAAAGGACGCTTCGCGCGATATCCACGAGGGGCCCAGCGATGCGATCCAGGACACTTGCGCATGGGCCGTCTCGCCCACCGCGTAGCCCGGGTTGCTGTTGTTGTTGAGGCCCGCATTCACACCAATAGTGGCTAGGGTGGACTGCCCAGAGCTAGCCAGGGGCGCGTTGTGGCGCACCGAGACTTCCCCAGCCAGGCCCCAGTTATCAATCGTTTTGGAGAAGCTGGCGCCATAGGCGCGCACGCCCTCGTGGTACATCCAGCGGTAGCTGCTGGCTGTCAAAGCAGGGGGCAGGCCCACCAGCACGTTGTTGATGTTGCTGGGGGTGGTGGCGTGGTAGCGGATGGCATAGAAACCCAGATCGGTGTCGATGGACTCGACCCGCCAGCGCAGCTGCAAGCCGCCCTGGCCCGGGTTCTTGGCCTCCAGGTCCGCCTGCCGGATGAACGTGCCCGTGGGCCCCGCATTGATGCGCTCTGCACCCGGGCCCAGCGAATCACTGGTCGAGAGGTAGGCCCCCACGGGCATCAGCCGGGTCTTCTCCCACTCGTAGTTCACGTACGCGCCCACCGTCACGTCGGACGACAGCTGCACCTGCCCCGAGACCTTGCCGGTCGGCCGGGCCACTTCCTTGAAGGTGGAGTTGGGTACCGACAGCAGCTTGATCAGGTCCAGCGGGGCCTGGCCGCCCGCGATGCCATTGGCGCCAAAGAACAGGCTCTCTCCCCACAACAGGGTGTGGCGGCCCAGGCGCACCGTGGCGGGCTTGTCGGCCACATCAAAGCGCCCGTACACAAAGGCGTCCAGCAGCTCGGTCTTGCGCCCCATGAGCTTGCGGGTCTCCGCCGGAAACTCGCTCGCAGGGCTGTGGTTGGACGTGGCGCTGGTGTTGTCCGTATGGCTGTTATAGGCCTGGTCGTACCAGGCCGCCGCACTCAGGCGCGCACCGTAGCTGGGGCCGGTCAGATCCAGCTCGCTGAGCAGGTCCACGCGGTTGGACACCACACCACGCTTGAAATTGTTGTTGCCGTCGTTTTGGTTGGCCGCCAGGGGCAACGCGGACGACAACTCAGGCAGTGCCGTATTGAGGCGGCCGGTGAGGCTGTATTTGACGGTGTTGTCCCAGCGCAGCTTCCAGTCGGGGTTGCCGGTGTCCAGCTCGATGGCAGAAACACAGGGGGTGACAGCCAGAGTGGCAAGGGCCAGCGTGAGGCGGCTTCTGCGGCTTTGGGCAGCACCCCGCCGCACTGCGCCTGATGGGCAGTGTTTCATCATTTGTCTCCGTTCTGTTTTTTTGGGAATCTGATGACCAAAGGGGCTGGACATCGGTTCGGTGGCTACTGTAGGGAGTAAGCTCACATTCGAAAAATGGATTTTTCAGATTCCATTAATTGATATAGCGAATATCAACGTTTACCCGTAGCCCATGCGATTCAACAAACTCGACCTGAACCTGCTGGTGGCGCTGGACGCGCTGCTGACCGAACGCAACATCAGCCGCGCGGGTGAGCGCATCCACTTGAGCCAGCCCGCCACCAGCAATGCGCTGGCGCGGCTGCGTGCGTATTTCGACGATGAATTGCTGGTGCCGCAGGGCCGTCAGATGGTGTTGACGCCCCGCGCTGAGGCGCTGCTGGACCCTGTGCGTGAGGTGCTGATGCGCATCGACAGCACCATCGCCGAGAAGCCCCGCTTTGACCCCTCTACCGACACCCGGAGCTTCACGCTGCTGGTGTCAGACTTCACCACCACCGTGTTCATGCAGCCGCTGATCGAGAGGCTGTTTCACGAAGCGCCCGGGGTGCAAGTGCATCTGCGGGCGCAAAACGCCCGCCCCGTGGAACAGCTGGAGGAGTACGGGGCCGACATGCTCATCATCCCCGAGCAATATGTGTCGGCCAAACACCCGAGCATGACGCTGTTCGAGGAGACATACATGTGCGTCACCTGGACGGGCAACCCGCACATCCAAGGCCAGCTCAGCTTTGACGACTACCTGGCGGCGGGACATGTGGTGGCCGACTACTCCGGCGCGCGGCAGATCCCCGCGTTCGATGGCTGGTTTCTGGAGCGCTTCGGCGTCAAGCGCCGCATCGAAGTCACCGCGCCCACCCTCGCATCCCTGCCCAGCCTGGTGATCGGCACCGCACGCATTGCCACCGTGCACAAGCGCCTTGCTCAACGCGCGCTGCAGTACGGGCTGCCCATCCACGTATGGGAGCCCCCCCTGGAAATCCCGGTGATGCGCCAGACCCTTCAATGGCACCGCCATCGAGACAAGGACCTGGCTCTGCAGTGGTTGCGCGAGCGCGCGATCGAGGTGGCTACGCTTATTTAGAACCTGTTCAAGATTTTTTCGGGGTCGCACAAGGCCCTTGCCAGAATGGGATGCAAGGCGCGAGGCGCGCGAGAAATGTCTTGTTTTGATCGAGATCCGGCCCATCGGTACCGGCCACCCCCAGCATGCCCACGCACAATCTCCCCATCCAGCCAGACCCTTCTACGGCCTCACCATGAATTTGCCCCTGCGCCCTCGTGATCTCGCCCTCGCCCTGCTCGTCATCGTCGTCTGGGGGCTGAACTTTGCCGTGATCAAGGTGGGCGTGGCCGACATCCCTCCCATGCTGCTGGGCGCGCTGCGCTACCTTCTGGCGGCGTTTCCGGCGCTGCTGTTCGTCAAACCACCCAAGGTGCCGCTGCGGCTCTACCTGCTGTACGGTATGACCATGGCCGTGGGCCAGTTTGCGCTGCTGTTCACCGCTATCCACATGGGCATGCCTTCGGGCCTGGCCTCGCTGGTGCTGCAAGCGCAGTCGTTCTTCACGCTGCTGCTGGCCGCCTGGTGGCTGCGTGAGAAATGGCTAGGCAACCAGGTGGCGGGCCTGGCGCTGGCAGGTGTGGGGCTGGTGCTGATTGGCAGTGCACATGGGGCCTCCATGCCGCTGGCGGGCTTCGCGCTGACCGTGGCGGCGGCAGCGCTGTGGGGCTGCGGCAATATCGTGACCCGCGCCGTGGGGCGTTATGGGCCGATGAACCAGTTTGCCTTCATCGTCTGGTCCAGCCTGGTGGCGCCCCTGCCGTTTGTGGCCCTGGCGCTGGTGATGGACGGCCCCAGTGCTGTGCTGGCAGCGGTGCAAAACCTGTCGCTGAAATCCATGGCCGCCGTAGCCTACATCGCGTGGATCTCCACGCTGCTGGGCTTCGGGCTGTGGACCTACCTCATGTCGCGCTACCCCGTAAACCGCGTGGCGCCGTTCACGCTGCTGGTGCCCGTGGTGGGCCTGACCACGGGCTGGGTGGTATTTGGCGAGCAGTTGCTGCCTGTGCACTTTGCGGGCGCCGGGCTGCTGATGGCGGGGCTGGTGGCCAACCTGTTTGGCGGCACCGCCTGGACGGCGGTGATGGGGCGGCTGCGCGGGGCGCAATAAAGAAATGGGGCTTACACCGCCAGCGGCAGCTCGGTGGTCGAAAGCACATTGCGCAGCACCATGAATGAGCGCACCTGCCGCACGCCCGGCAGGTAGAGCAGTTGCTCGGCGTGCAGGCGATTGAAGCTGTCGTTGTCGCGCGTGCGCACCAGCATGAAGTAGTCAAACTCGCCAGTGACTACATGGCATTCCATGCAGCCCGACACCTTGGCTGCCGCCTTTTCAAATTCGGCAAACGACTCGGGCGTGGAGCGGTCCAGCACCACGCCAATCATCACCAGCATGCCAGCGCCCACGGCCTGGGGGTTGAGCAGTGCCACCACCTTGTCGATGAGCCCCAGGCGCTTGAGACGATCCACCCGGCGCAGGCAGGCGGGTGGGCTCAGGTGCACCTTCTCGGCCAAAGCCACGTTCGACAGCGACGCGTCGCGCTGCAGCTGGCGCAAGATGGCTTTGTCGGTGCGGTCCAGCTCGGCCGAGACATCGGCCTGCGGCACATTCTTGACACGAACTTTTATTGCGCACATAGATTATTTATAGAAACATTTTTCGCCAATATTCTCTTTCATAAACCATAAACGCTGAAATTCGAACAAATTTTGCAACCACGTGATGCGCGCATTTTTTTACGATGAAGACACTGCAAGCCCCCCGCTTGCGCCTTCTCTTCATCGACCGGAAACCGCCATGAACCTGCAGAAATTTGCCCGCCACCCGCTCACCTTCGGCCCCTCGCCCATCACACCGCTGCCGCGCCTGTCGGCCCACCTGGGCGGCAAGGTGCACCTGTACGCCAAGCGCGAGGACTGCAACAGCGGTCTCGCCTTCGGCGGCAACAAGACGCGCAAGCTTGAATACCTCATCCCCGAGGCGATTGCGGGCGGCTACGACACGCTGGTCTCCATTGGCGGCATCCAGTCCAACCAGACACGCCAGGTGGCCGCCGTGGCCGCACACCTGGGCATGAAGTGCGTGCTGGTGCAGGAGAACTGGGTGAACTACTCCGATGCGGTGTACGACCGCGTGGGCAACATCGAGATGAGCCGCATCATGGGTGCCGATGTGCGCCTGGATGCTGCGGGCTTCGACATCGGCATCCGCCCCAGCTGGGAGCAAGCCATGGACGATGTGAAAAAGGCCGGTGGCAAGCCCTTCCCCATCCCGGCCGGTTGCTCCGAGCACCCGTATGGCGGCCTGGGCTTTGTGGGCTTTGCCGAAGAGGTTCGCCAGCAGGAAAAAGAGCTGGGCTTCCAGTTCGACTACATCGTCGTGTGCTCGGTCACGGGCAGCACGCAGGCCGGCATGGTGGTGGGCTTTGCGGCCGATGGCCGGGCGCGCAAGGTGATCGGCATCGACGCCTCGGCCAAACCCGAGAAGACCCATGCGCAGATCCTGCGCATCGCCCAAAACACCGCCAAGCTCGTGGAGCTGGGCCAGGATCTGACCGCCGAAGACGTGGTGCTGGACACCCGCTACGGCGGCCCTGAGTACGGCCTGCCCAACGAGGGCACGCTCGAAGCCATCCGCCTGTGTGCGCGCCAGGAAGGCATGCTCACCGACCCGGTGTACGAAGGCAAGTCCATGCACGGCATGATCGACATGGTGCGCAAGGGCGAGTTCCCCGAAGGCTCTCGCGTGTTGTACGCGCACCTGGGAGGCGTGCCAGCGCTCAACGCCTACAGCTTTCTTTTTCGCAACGGCTGATGCGTCCAGCGAGCAGCACCGGCTGGCACCGCTGGCCCGGCTGTCGTTGATCTGAGTGGCCCTGGCCTCGATGCTGGAGGCCTACGCTTTTCCCCTCCAAGGAGTGCCCCATGAAGTGCTTGCAGATCGACAGACGACGCAGCGTGACCCTCTTGGCAGCAGCCCTCGCGGGGCTGGGACTCGGAACGCCGTGGCTGGCGCTTGCCGAAGGCTATCCGACCAAGCCGATACAGCTCATCGTTCCCTTCCCGCCAGGGGGCGCCGTGGACATCGTGGGTCGAACGATCAGCAAGAAGCTGGGCGACCGCCTTGGCCAGCCCATCGTGATTGAGAACAAGGCGGGTGCAGGCACTGTGGTCGGAGCGGCCTTCGTGGCCAACGCACCCGCCGATGGCTACACGCTCTTGATCAGTTCGGGCTCCACGTTCACCGTGAATCCGGCGCTCAATGCCAAGCTGCCCTACGACCCCGTCAAGAGCTATGAGCCCATCGGCATGGTGGCCCGCGTGCCGCTGATCCTGCTGGCAAACCGCGAGGTGCCCGTGGGCAATCTCAAGCAGCTGATCGGGGCGGTGCAGCGCGCTCCCGACAAGTTTTCCTACGGCTCCTTTGGCAACGGCACCACCGGCCACTTCGCGGCAGAGCTGACGTGGTCTGCCGCCGGCATCAAGGTGATGCACGTGCCCTACCGAGGCAGCGCGCCCGCCATGAGCGACCTGATGGGCGGGCAGATCCCGTTCACCATCGACACCGTGGCCGCAGCGCTGCCACAGCTCAAGGCGGGCAAGATCAAGGCCATTGCCGTCACGGGTGCAACGCGGGCCACGCAACTGCCCGACGTGCCTACGGTGGCGGAAAGTGGCTTCCCCGGGTTCTCGGCCGACTCCTGGCTGGCCGTGGTTGCGCCACGCGGCTTACCCGCCGAGGCCAAGGCCAAACTGCACAAGGCCCTGGCCGACACCCTGGCGGACGCGGAGGTCCGCAGCAAGCTCATCGCCGCCGGGCTGGAGCCGTCGTACGCCACGGGCGATGCCGTGCTCACGCAGATCGAAGACGAGTTGCCACGCATGCGTGCAATTGCACAGCGCGCGCAGATCCGCGCGGATTGAACGCCGCGCGAGGCCCCTTGCCTTTGGCCCTTTTGGACTCTCAGCCCCGCAGCCAGGCCAGCATGTGCGGATAGGCCGGGGTTCCGCCCGGCAGGACCTGCGCGGGCAGCAGAGTGAGCCCAGCAGCAGCCAAGCCCGAGGCGCCCAGGTACACCCCCAGCTCAAAGGTGGTGCGCAACCCGACGGAGCGCCCGTGGTAACCGCCGTCATGGAACAGCACGGCGGAATCCAGCCCCAGGTGCCGAGTGGCCGCCCAGGCCCATGCCGTGGCTTCGATCTCACCACCGTGGGCCACCTCGGGCAGGTCCTGCAGCGCATCATCCAGGGTGGATCGCAGCGCTGTGGGTACCACCGCTAGGTGGCCAGCTTCATGCAGCAGGTCTCCAGGCCAGCGCAGCCGCGCCCGGTCCACACGCAGGCCACCCCGCTCGATGCGGACGCCGGGTAGAAAACTGCCTTCGGGGACCTCGGCCTCGCAGACCGCAAGGCCGATGCTGCGCAGGAATTCCAGGATGCGGTCCGTCAATGCGCCGTGGTCCGCCGCTGCCGCTGCAGCGTTGGAGGATTCATCGCGGCTCATGCTTGCAGCAGGTCCGCCACCTGGGTGCGCAGCAGCGCGGGCTGCACCTGCGTCGATGCCACCGGGCGGCCCACATTGAGCCCCACACGGCTGAAAAATCCCCGCCGGAACGGTCGCACCATGGCGCCGCCCTGCTCGATACGGCTGAAGTACGAGCCCCACAAATTGGTCAGCGCCATAGGGATCACCGGGGCTTCAACACCCTCTGCGCGCGCGCGCTCGATGATCTTCATGATGCCGCCCTTGAACTCCTGCAGCTGCCCGTCCTTGGTGATTCCACCTTCAGGGAAGATGGCCAGCAGATCGCCCTCGCGCAGCACCTGCGCGGCGCGGTCGAAAGCGGCTTCGTAAGTCTTGGGGTCTTCCTTGTAGGGTGCAATCGGAATCGCCTTGGCGAGGCGAAACAGCCAGCCCAGCACCGGCACGCGGAAGATGCGGTGGTCCATCACGAAGTAGATGGGGCGCGGGCTGGCCGCCATGAGCAACACGGCATCGACAAAGCTCACATGGTTGCAGGCCAGGATGGCCGCGCCCGTCGAAGGCAGGTTCTCGTCGCCCTGCACCTTGAAGCGGTACACGAAGCGCGACGACACCCAGGCCACAAACCGCAGCAGGTACTCGGGCACCAGCATGAAGATATAGAACGCCACCACCGCGTTGGCAATGCCGGTGAACAGGAAGATCTGCGGCACCGTGAAGCCCGCGCCCAGCAAGGCGCCCGCGATGAGCGAGCTGGCGATCATGAACAGCGCGTTGAGGATGTTGTTGGCCGCGATGATGCGCGCGCGGTGTGTGGGCTGGCTGCGCATCTGGATCAGTGCGTACATGGGCACGCTGTACAGGCCCGCAAACAGGCTGAGCAGCAGCAGATCCAGCATCACACGCCAGTGCGCGCCCTGGGCCATGAAGGCGGCCAAGCCCATGATCTCGGCAGGGGGCAGGTTGCGCGAGGCGAAGTACAGGTCGATGGAGAACACGCTCATGCCGATGGCGCCCAGCGGCACCAAGCCGATCTCGACATGGCGGCGCGAGAGCACCTCGCACAGCAGCGAGCCGATGCCGATGCCGATGGAGAACACCACAAGGAGCAGCGACGCCACCTGTTCGTTGCCGTGCAACACCTCCTTGGCCAGGCTCGGAAACTGGCTCAGAAACACGGCGCCAAAGAACCACATCCAGCTGATGCCGAGCAGCGAGCGGAACACTGCGACGTTCTCGTGCGCCAGTTTCAGGTTGCGCCAGGTTTCCGTGAAGGGATTCCAGTTGATGGTCAGGCCGGGGTCGGTGGCGGGCAGCGAGGGAATGAACTGCGCGACCGCGCGCCCGGCCAGGGCCGCCACCACGCAGGCCACGGCCACCGTGGTGTGGCCAATGCCCGGGACGGCCACCAGCAGGCCACCGGCCACGTTGCCCAGCAGGATGGCCACAAAGGTGCCCATCTCCACCATGCCATTGCCGCCGGTCAGCTCACGTTCGTTGAGCACCTGGGGCATGTAGGCGAACTTCACGGGGCCGAACAGCGTGGAGTGCACGCCCATCAGAAAGGTACACAGCAGCAGGATGGGCACGTTGTCCGTCATGAACCCGAAGGCCGCCACCAGCATGATGGCGATCTCCATGTTCTTCACGAACCGGATCATCTTGGTCTTGTCGTACTTGTCGGTCAGCTGCCCCGAGGTGGCCGAGAACAGCAAAAACGGCAGGATGAACAGCGCACCAATCACCAGCCCCGCCATCGCTGGCGGTAGCCACGACACGCTGAGCTGGTAGGTCACCATCACGGTGAACGCGAACTTGAAGAGGTTGTCGTTGGCCGCCCCAGAAAATTGCGTCCAGAAGAACGGCGCAAATCGCCGCTGGCGCAGCAGGGCGAACTGGTTCGGGTCCTCATGCGTCGGCACTGGCGCCGCGCTGGCTGAGGGAGTCTCGGGGTGCATGCGTTTCTCCTCGTTTCCGATGGGTTGGCTTGTTGGAATTTTCCGTGCCCGCACTTCATGCGCCTTCATGGCTCTTCATGCGCGTGATCTGCGGGCAACACCCACGGCGTGGGCGCCATTCTGCCCGGACAGCGTGACCTGCGGCACACCTCCAGCCCTGCTGTTGCGTAATGCCGCCAGTGCCAGCAGCGCCGGCCAGGCAGCGCTTGCAGCGAACACATGCTTGAGGCTGTGGCCCGACACCCAGTGGTAGGTGGCGTCAAACACCGCGTGGTCCGCCGCCTCGAACAACTTGGCCACGGCATACAGGCCAATGACCGCGCCCAAGTGCACCGCCAGCGCACCATCGCGCCGGGGCAGACAGGCGAGCGCCAATACCACCAGCATGCCGCCCAGTTGCACTACGGCCCAGGGCATCAGGTTGCCGGTGTGTGCCCACCACAGCACGGCCAACGGCCCCGCCAGCAGCACCGCCCCCGCCATGGCCCAGCCTGCCCGTTCGCTCACGCGGCTGGCCGCCAGCCCCAGCAGTCCTGCAAACGGCAGCACCATGCCCAGCCGATCCCACAGCAAGCCCGCATCCTGCGGTTTCCAGTGATAAACGCTGGAGCCCACGGCCGTACACAGCAGCCCTGCAAAAAACAGGGCGGCCAGCGCGCGCGAGGTGGGATCCAGCGCTCCTGGCGCCAACCGGCGCAGCGCCCACAGGCCCCACACCCCTGCGATGGCAAACGGCAGATTGCTGAGTACATCCACCGCGCAAGGAATGCCCCACAGCGCCCGCTGGTCGGCAAAGGCATGCTGGTGTGCGCTTGCGGGCAGCACCGGGCCGAACAACGCCAGCGCCAGCAACGCGGCCGCGCCCAGCAAGAGAGCCAGTTCAGCGCGGGTCGCGGTCTTGTGGCGCCGGGTGGGGAGAGAAATCAGAGAAGTCATGGTCGTCACATCCGTGGATGAGTGGGGATTGCCGCGAAGTGTGTTCAGCCGCAGTCACCTGGACACCAGAAAGTCGCTCAGAGGGCTACCAAAGCCACCTCAGGTATTGATAATTGATACCAAGGAGCCCAAGCCCATGAGCACGACCGCCGACCTCGTCACCGCCCTGAAGAAGGAACTCAAGACCGCGCAGATGACCTACGCCGACTTGGCGTTGGCATTGGGCATGGCCGAGTCCAGCGTCAAGCGCATGCTGGCCAAGGGCGACATGCCGCTGTCGCGCATCGACGCCATCTGCCGCGCACTGGCGCTGGACTTTGCCGATCTGGCGCGGCGTGTGGCCGACGAACAGCCGCTGTTGAAAGAGCTGACGCAAGAGCAGGAAAAAGCCGTGGTGGGCGACAAGAAGCTGCTGCTGATGGCGATCTGCGTGCTCAGCCAATGGACGCTGGAGCAGGTGACCACCGCCTACCGCCTCACCGAGGCCGAGGGCATCAAGTACCTCGCACAGCTCGACCGCATCGGCATCATCGAGCTGCGGCCACTGAACCGCTACCGCCTCAAGCTGGCCAAGACCTTTCGCTGGCGCCCGCATGGCCCGGTGATGAACTACTTTCGTGACCACGCGTTGCTGGACTACTTCGCGGGCGGCTTTGACGGCGCGGGCGAAGGCGTGCTGCTGGTGCACGGCAACATCAGCCGCAGCCTGGCCCCTGCGTTCATGGAGCGCATGCAGCGCGTGGCCCAGGACTTTGCCCAGCAGCACCTAGCCGACCAGAAGCTGCCCGACCGCGAGCGCGAGGGCTACACCTTGCTGCTGGCGATGCGCAGCTGGGAGTTTGAGGCGTTTGCGTCCATGCGGCGTTGATTTACTCTTATTTTGATAGCTATCAGCGCTTTACCAAAAAGCGCTAGAGGCCAATAACACCCTGAATTCATGAGTTGAGCACAGCGCCAGCAGCTGTGCTGTGCCACCCCTGCTTGACGCAACAAACAGAAAATACTATTCTTTAAATAACAAATTTTGTTTATTTAAAGATAGTCAAATGAAAACCACCCGCCAGCAACAAGACGCCACGCGCCGCCAGATCGTGGCCAGCGCGGTGGACCTCATGACCCGCCAGGGCTTTGACGGCACGACGATGAAAGACATCGCGCGTGCAGCAGGCATTGGCGACGCCACGATCTACAAGTACTTCCCCACCAAGGACCGCATCGTGCTCGGCTACCTGGACGATGTGGTCCACCAGGCGCTGGCCGAAACCCTGCAGACGCCAGGCTTCGCGGGCTATCAGCTGCAGGAAAAGCTTCAGCGCCTGACCGACGCCGTGCTGGAGCGCCTGCTGGCCGACCGCGAATTTGTGGCCCAGGTACGCAGTCTGGCGCGGCGCTCGCCGCTGTCGATGCTGGCCGAGCCCCTGGCGGCGCGCCAGAGCCTGCGCGAGGCCGTCGCCAGCTTTCTCGAAGCGGCAGAGGCCAGTGGCGAGATCGAGCCCTGCGACTTCAAAGGCATGGCGGGTGGGCTCTACACCGACTACCTGGCCGGTGTGGTGACCTACTGGCTGGCCGACACCTCCGACGAATTTGCCGACACCACGCAGCTGGTGGACCTTTCGCTGGGTGTGCTGGTGCAGGCACTGCGTGGCGGGCTCGTCAATCGCGTGCTGCAACTGGGCGGCTTTGTGCTGCGCAGCCAGATGGCCCGCATGGTGCAGCACAGCAGCGGCCTGATGGGGATGCTGCAGCTGGCCAAGCAGGCCATGGCCAGCGCGCCCTACAGCACTCCCCAGGCACACCAGGCCCACACGGCAAACGCCGGTTCACCCGCAGCGCCAGAGCCTTCCAAGCCGCCCCGTACGCCGCGCAAACCACGCGCAGCCAGCCCAGTCCCGCCCCCCAGCACCACCGCCAAGCCCGCCGCCGCACCACGCAAGAGGAAGTCCGCATGAACACCGCCCCCACCGTGCGCGAAACGCAGGTGCCCGCAGGCACCGCCATCCATGCAAGCTTGCCCGGCGCCCATTTTTTTGATGCCTACGAGGTGGCTGACGGCCAGCCATCCCACACCGCCCTGCAGGCCTGGCTGGACGTGGTGGCCCGCACGCCGCGCTGGACACAAATGCTCATGACCGTGCGCAACAAACTGGTGCGGCTGGTGGGCCTGAAGGACCTGGGGCAACTGCACGATGGGTACCCGCCCGCCAGCGGCAGATCGCTGCGCGAGGCCAGCAGCTACCGTGTGGGCGACCGCGTGGGCATCTTCCGCATCCGCCACCTGAGCGACACCGAAGTCGTGATGGGCCAGGACGACAAGCACCTCGACGTGCAGGTTGCACTGACCAAGCACAGCGGACGGACCGAGACCTCTGGGCCGCCGACCATGGTGCTCAGCACCGTGGTGCACATCCACAACACGCTCGGGCATGCCTACATGGCGGTGGTGACCCCCTTTCACCGCCGCATTGCACGGGCCATGGTGCAACGCCTGGCAGACCATGGCACGCACTGAACCGCCGCGCACCGGCCGCCTTGCGCGCGGCACCATCACGGGCATCGCTGCCGCGCGCATCGGGATGGCCCAGCTGGGGCACCGCGTGCGCACGCCATCTGCCCAAGCGCAGGCCGACCACGAAGCCGCCCTCGGCCGCATCCTCTTTGGCGCGCTGGGCCAGTTGCGGGGCTCGGCGCTCAAGGTGTCGCAGTTGCTCAGCATGCACCCCGGCCTGCTGCCCGACGGTGTGCGGCAAGAGCTGGCGCGCGCCCACCACCAGGCCCCGCCACTCAACCGCGCGCTGGTGGGCCGCGTGTTCCGCCAGGCTTTCGGGCAGGAGCCTGAGGCACTGTTTGAACACTTCGAACCCACCGCCTTCGCCGCCGCCAGCCTGGGCCAGGTGCACCGCGCGCAGCTGGCAGGCCACGGCACGGTGGCCGTGAAGGTGCAGTACCCCGGCATCGCCGCCACCATCACCAGCGACATGCAGCTCATGCGCGCCGCGCTGCGCGCCCTGGCCCATACCGACATGCCGCTGCCCGCCAACACCGTGGTGGACAGCGTGATGACCGAGATCGAGGCCACGCTGCTGCGCGAGGTGGATTACCTGCTGGAGGCCGAACAACTGCAGTGGTTTGCACAGCACGCGGCGCTGCCGGGCGTGGTGCTGGCCCAGCCTATCCTGTCGCACACCCGGGCTCAGGTGCTCACACAGCAGTTTCTGCCGGGCCGGCATCTGCAGGACTGGCTGGCCTCGCAGCCCACGCAGGCGCAGCGCGACCGGGCCGGACAGCACCTGTGGGACTGGTTCATGCACTGCCTCTTTGTGCTGGGCCGAGTGCACGCCGATCCGCACCCGGGCAATTTTCTGTTCGCACCCGATGGCACCGTGGGCGTGCTGGACTTTGGCTGCACGCGCAGCCTGTCGGAGCACTTTCGCACCCAGGTGACAAAGGCATGGTCCGCCCTGCTGAGGCCTGCCACCGACCCACAGCGAGACGCGCTGGTGCTGCAGGCCTACCAGGCACTCGGACTCGTCAACGCCCGCCTCACCGTGTCGGCCTACACCGCCGAACTCGCGCCCGCACTGGCTGACATGCAGGCCTGGCAGATGGAGCCCTTCACGCAACCGGTTTTCGATTTTGGCGTCAAGACGCCGCCACCCATCACCGCCGGACGGCACCAGCGCATGCTGGGCGAGCACCTGGTGCAGGTGCCCGGCGAGATGCCCGCGTTTGAGCGCATGTGGATGGGCCTCATGCACCTGCTTACGGGGCTGGGCGCGCGCGTCCACACGCATTGCCCCGCCCTTCTTCCTTCATAGGACCCCACCCACATGACCTCACAGACCTCCCCCTCCCCTCGCTCTACGGCCATACCGCTTCGCAACCGCTGGAAGGGCCAGTGGATGCTGGCCGTGGCGGTGCTGCACACGCTGTATGCCGCCGTCGTGTTTCCGACCCAGCTGCAAGAGATCGTGCGGCGCGGCGTTTTCAACAGCGTACAAAAAGACCCGGCCGTGGGCGCCGTGGTCTGGTTTGTATTGTTCGGCGTGTTGTTCGCGTTGCTGGGCTGGGCCATCCTGCTGGCCGAACGCAACGCTGCCCTGGCGCCCGTTCCTTTGCGCGGGCTGGGTGCCGGGTTGCTGGCACTCACGGTGCTGGGCATTGTGCTCATGCCTTCCTCCGGTTTCTGGCTGGCGCTGCCGCCCGCGCTGGCGCTGTGCTGGCCCCAAAGCGCTGAAGGCGAAAAAGGCGGTTGATGCGCTGCGTCTGCACCTTCCACGGCCATCCTGATTGAACTAGAAACTGTCCATGAATACTGCGCTGGTACTGGCAGCCGGGGGCCTCGCCCTGGTGGGTGTTGCGCACTCGGTGCTGGGTGAATTGCTAGTGTTTCGCGCCCTGCGCACAGAGGGCATCGTGCCCACCGGCGGACGGCCCGTGCTGCGGGAGTGGCAGGTGCGCATTCTGTGGGGCACCTGGCACCTGGCCACCGTGCTGGGCTGGGCCCTGAGCGCCTTGATGTGGCGCCTGGGGACCTCGCCCGTGGACGCGGACCTGGGAGCCTGGGTGGCCGATGTGGCCGGGGTCGCCACGCTGGCCAGCGGCGTGCTGGTGTTCTATGCCACTGAGGGCCGACACCCTGCCTGGTTTGCCCTGCTCGTGGTGGCGGCGCTGGTGTGGTGGCGCTGAAGGGCCGCACTACGTTCACGGGGTGGGCAGCTTTCCGGAAGTGTGAGAAAAATCACGGAAACCGCTGCTGCTCCTGCTGCAGGAAACACAACTTCACAAGACTTCGCAATTCGCCTACACCGGCTTGACGCAGCATCTGCACCATGAAGTCTCCGGTTCCGCAAGGAATCATTCTGAGGAGATCACCATGGCCCGCAATGCACTCGCCGCTGTTTCCATCGCCTTGCTGTCTCTGGGCGCCGCAACGGTGGCGCAGGCACAGACCAGCGCCACCGTTGTCATCCAGTCAGGGCAGCCCCACCACTACCAGGCACCAGCGCCCATGGTGGTGCAATACGGCCCACCACCGCCCCCCCGCCATGAAGTGGCGCCCCGCCCTCGGCACAACATGGTGTGGGTGCCCGGCTATTGGGATTGGCGCGGCCACCGCCATGTCTGGGTCCAGGGCCACTGGGTCAAGGCCCGCCCTGGTTACTACTACCGCGAGCCGCGCTGGGTGGAACACGGCGGCCGGTGGGACCTGCGCCCCGGCCGCTGGGACCGTGATGGCGACGGCATCCCCAACCGCTATGACCGTGACCGCGATGGCGATGGTGTTCCCAACCGCTACGACCGCGATCACCACGACCGAGACCGCGATGGCGTGTCCAACCGCTATGACCGCGACCGTGACGGAGACGGCGTTCCCAATCGGCACGACCGCCGCCCGGACAACCCCTACCGCAATTGAACGATTGAGAGAGTGAACAACTGAAGGAGCGGAAGGAGCGCGGAGGCTCGCGAGCCCCGCGCCCACTCCCCCCTTTGGCCTACGCCCGCCCCCACTGAACACCTACGTGGCGCCGCGCACCAGGCCGCCACCATGCAAAGACCGATTCCGACAGGAATCACCCCGGAGACCACCATGACCCGCCAAACACTGACCGCAGCCGCCATCGCCCTGATGGCACTGCTGCCCCTCGTACCGACACACGCGGCCATTCAAGGCACCGTCGTCATTCAGTCCGACCAACCACAGCGTGGGTACCAGCCCACGCAGACCTACGAGGTGATTCCCGCGCCCCCACCACCACGGTACGAAGCCGTGCCGCGCCCACGCCGTGGCCAGGTGTGGGAACAAGGCCATTGGGAATGGCGCGGCAACCGCCACCGCTGGGTGAAGGGCCACTGGGTACAAGCGCGCAGCGGCTACCAGTACCGGCAGCCCCAATGGGTGGAGCGCGATGGCCGCTGGGAAATGCAGCGGGGCCGCTGGGACAGTGACGGTGACGGCATTGCCGACCGCAACGACCGGGACCGCGATGGCGATGGCATCTCCAACCGCAATGACCGTGATCGCGACGGTGACGGCGTGTCCAACCGCCGCGACAGCCAGCCGGACAACCCGCGCCGCAACTGATCTGCCGCGTTCCACGATCCTCGAAACGATTCAGTCGAATTTCACCTCGGCGCGACCGACACGAGGAAAGTCGGCAACCACCACCGTGCCCGGCGCCACCATCACGGTGCCGGTGCAGGACCCAGTGGTCACCCACTGCCCTGCGCGCAGCCCTCCCAGGCTGCGCGCGCCTTCGTTGGCCAGCCACACCAGCAGCCGCAGCGGATCACCTGCCGGGTTACCCCAGGTGGCGTGCTGCACGGCCACCGATCCGTTCACCGACAGGCTGACCCCTTGCACCAGGGGCTGCACCGAAGCCACATCGGTCAAACCCGAACCCACGATCAGCGCCCCATGGCAGGCCTGGTCGGCCAGGCGACTCCAGTCCCCCTGTTGTGCCCAGGCGGCAAAGCGCGTGTCGCACACCTCAATGGCGGCACGCACCGACACCATGGCGGCCAGCACCTCGGCTGCGCTGTAGTGCGTGGCGCGTGCGGGCAGGTCTGCGCCCAGTTCGTACACCAGCTCCGCCTCCACCCCGATCACGGCAAAGCCTGTGGCCGACAAGTTGACCTCCTGGCCAGGCTGCTCCACCCACACCGAGTCGCGGGTCAACGCCGCACGCGCGGGTTGGGCCTGGGGCGACGCGGCGCCCACTTTCCATCCCGCGACCTCGCCGCGCTCACGCACTACGGCGTCCTGCACGGCGTAGGCCTCGGCCGCATCGCGAGGGCGCAATGCAACGGGCAGATCCAGCGGCCGGGGCGTGCGTCCCTGGCGCGCCATGGTGATCACGGCGGCGCTGGCGAAGGGGTCAAAGGCGGTATCGGGCATCGGGAAAGCGTCCTGGGGGTGGGTCAAATCGCCGGATTATGGCGACCCCATGTCGCCGCCAGCATCAGCAACGATTGCCACCCATTAGCCGCCCCAAACACCCCACCGCCGCCCGCACCCTCCTAGAATGGCCCCCGCAGGAGAGCACGGCAGGCCACAAGGCCCACCGCTGCACCGAAGGCGCAAACTCCCATACACGCTCAGGTCCCGTACTGCACCATTTATCAAAGCCGTCTGGAGAGCCGCCACCACCTGTCAGCAGCGTGGAGGCGCACCGAAGGAGCAAACCGCGTGCCATGTGGGCAGCGCGGTGAATCTCTCAGGTACCAAGGACAGGGGGAGCGGCAGCTTGGCGGACGCGCGCTGGCTGCTTGCTATTGAATCAATAGCTGCCAACGCATATCCATCAAGCGCTGAACCCTTAAAAGGCTTCAAAAATGCGCGTGATCGTTTTGGGCGCCGGCTTGCTCGGCGTGACTTCGGCTTATTTCCTGCAACAACTTGGCCATGAGGTCACGGTCATCGACCGCCAGGGTGCGCCCGGTGCCGAGACCAGCTTTGCCAACGGCGGCCAGATCTCGGTGAGCCACGCCGAGCCCTGGGCCAACCCCAGTGCGCCGCTCAAGGTGCTGCAGTGGCTGGGCAAGGAGGACGCGCCTCTGCTGTTCCGCATCCGCGCCGACATGCGCCAGTGGCTGTGGGGCCTGTCCTTTCTGCGCAACTGCACCCCGGCGCGCACGCGCCACAACATCGAACAGATCGTGCGCCTGGGCACCTACAGCCGCGACACATTGCAGCAGCTGCGCGCCGCCACCGGCATCCAGTACGACCAGCGCACGCAGGGCATCCTGCACTTCTATACCAACGCCAAGGAGTTCGACGGCGCCCTGGCCCCGGCCGAGCAGATGCGCCAGCTGGGCTGCGAGCGCCAGGTCATCAGCGCCGACGAAGCCGTGCGCATCGAGCCCGCCCTGGCCCATATCCGCCCGCAGCTGGCAGGCGCCACCTACACGGCCGAGGACGAATCGGGCGATGCCAACCAGTTCACACGCGAGCTGGCCAAGCTGTGCGAGACGGCGGGCGTGCAGTTCCGCATGGGCCACCACATCACCGCACTGCGCGAGGCAGGCGGCCGCATCGACCATGTGGAAGTGACCAATGCCGAAGGCCGCTTCGAGCGCGTGCGCGGCGATGCGTTTGTGCTGGCCATGGGCTCGTTCAGCCCGCTGCTGGCACAGCCGCTGGGCATCCACCTGCCGATCTACCCGGCCAAGGGCTACTCGGTGACGATGCCGGTGAAAGACGCCAGCAAGGCGCACCAGGTGAGCCTGACGGACGACGAGTTCAAGCTCGTGTTCTCGCGCTACACCAGCGAACGCGGCGGTGATCGCCTGCGCATTGCAGGCACGGCCGAGCTGAACGGCTACGACCGCCACCTGAACCAGGTGCGCTGCGAGGCCATCGTGCGGCGTGTGGAACAGCTTTTCCCTGGCGCGGGCGACGCGAGCCAGGCCCAGTTCTGGAGCGGACTGCGCCCGGCTACACCGAGCAACGTGCCGCTGATCGGCAAGACGAAGGTGGGCAACCTGTTCCTCAACACCGGCCACGGCACGCTGGGCTGGACGCATGCCTGCGGCTCGGGCAAGGCCCTGGCCGACATCGTGAGTGGCCGGGTGCCAGAGGTGGACTTTGCGTTCCAGGGGTTGCAGGGGCGCGCAGGAGGAGCGGCGCTGGTGCCGTCGCGCACGGCGGCCTGAAGCAGCGCGCGGTTGCAGCGAGGCAGCGCTGCAACCGCCACGAAAGCCCGCGCCTACTTGGCCGCGCCCGTGGCGTGCGCCACAAACTGTGCCACGGCCAACATGTCCTTTTCGCTCATGCGCTCGGCATACGAGGGCATCACGCCGATGCCTGCCTTGAGCGCACGCAGTACACGGCCGGCGTCGGGTTTCAGCTCATCCAGCACCGGGCCCACCTGGCCCTCGGCACCGGCGGCCTGCAGCGTGTGGCACACCGCGCAGGCGGGCTGGATCTTGGTGAACAGCTCCTTGCCGCGCGCCAGCTCGGCCGGCTCGGCAGCCCAGCTGGCACCCGCCCACAGTAACGCTAGCCCTACCAGCAAACCGCCTTGCGGCATCCGATGCCGTCCGATAGCGGCGCGCACCCACGCCAGTGCCACCGTGGAACTGGCTCTGCCAGGCCACGGGTGGCGTCCCCCTCTTGGGGGGAAGGCGCAAAGCGCCTCAGGGGGGAGCGATGTCATGCCACAGTCACAGTGACGGCGTGGTCGCGCCAGCTGGCATTGTTGTAGCCGCCCAGGTTTTCCTCGCGCTGCTCGGCCTGCACATTGCCCGCCGTGTCGGTGGCGCGGCTGGCCAGCACATGGGTGCCCGCCTCCAGGCGCACGGGCAGCGCAAACTGCCGCCAGGCAAAGGGGCCCAGGTCGGGGCCGATGAGCTTGGCCGCCAACCAGGTCTTGCCGCCATCGGCCGACACCTCCACGCCCTTGATACCGCGCGTGCCACCAAAGGCCACGCCATGCACCTGCACCTGTCCGGACTTGAGCGCACCCTTGTCGGCCAAGGGGCCATTGATCCAGGACTTCACGCCCATCTCCCACACCGAAGGCTGGTCGGGGCTGGCCTTGCTGCCAGGCGGCGACATGCGGTAGCCATGCGACATGATGCGCGCCTGCGACTGTGCGCTGGTAAACGCCACGCGCTTGACGTACTTGATGTTGTTCACGCCCTGGTAGCCCGGCACCACCAGCCGCAGCGGGCCGCCATGCGCCAGCGACAGCGGCTCGCCGTTCATCTCCCAGGCCAGCAGGGCGTCGTCCATCGCCTTCACGGGCACCGAGCGCTCCACCAGCACGGAGAGCGGGTCCACACCTTCGGGCAGTTTCTCGCCGCCCGTGCCGGTCAGGTAGGCAGCACCATCGGCCAGCCCGCCCAGGGCGGCCACCACGTTGCGCAGCGGCACACCGCTCCAGACCACACAACCGGCAGCGCCCACCGACCAGGGGGTGCCGCTGGGCTTGCTGGGGAAAAAGCCCCGGCCATTGCCCGAGCATTGCAGCACGGTGGCTACGGTCTCCACGCCCAGCGTCTTGAGCTCGGCCAGGGTCAGGCTGCGCGGGCTCTTGACCCCTTCGATCGCCACGGTCCAGGCATCGCGGTTGTCCAGGATGGCGGCGTCGGGCGCGGGCAGGTTGTTGCGCACATACAGCTGGTTGGACGGCGTGATGACACTGGTGCCAAACGCGGAGCGACGGGTTTCGAGAGTGCTGCTGCTGTGCACGATCAGCGCGTCCGGTGACTTCCATCCTGCATACGCGGGCAGCGGCTTGGCAGCGGCTGCTGCCTGCTGGGCACGCGCACCGCCGGCCCATCCAGCCAGGCCCAGCGCGCTCAAGGCGGCGGCACTTCCGGCCAGCATGTGGCGTCGCGGCAGGGTCATCGAATCTTTCATGGAAACGTCTCCAAATAATGGGATGGACAAAAACTCTTTGTTGCCCCCGCCCACCCGGCAGGCACAGGGGATCGGGTCAGCCCGCATTCTGTGCGGGAGCTCTGCACGCCGCACGCATGGCTTCGTTAGAAGAAGTAACAAAAACAAAAGATCAGAAACATTCGTACGCAGGTGCGGGGGCCTTGGGCATATTCGCGGTTTGTTTTGGGGAGAGGAACCGCGCAATGAACATCGCCAGAAAATCGACCCGCGGCCCGCTGGGACTGCTACTTGGCTTATGGCTGTGTTGCAGCGCCGCCCATGCCCAGCTGACGGCCATCGTGGCCGTGGAGCCCACGGCCCGCAAGGCGGCGCACTCCATCCTGCGCACCTCAGCCGAATCGGGCCTGTCGAAGGCCGCGGGCCAGCCCGTGGCACTGACCACCAGCGACGACTTGGCCGACGTGATGCGCGCCACGCGCAGCGCGGGATATGACATCTTCATTGGCCCTGCCCAGGTGGCTGCGTCCGCGTTGCAACGCGGCTACGAGCTGGTGGGCGCCACGCACAAATCGGACAGATACCTGCTGGTCGGGCTGCAGCAGATCGCTGCGGTGCCTGCCATGAAAGGCCGACGGCTCTATCTGCCCCAGCAGGATTCGGTCTACACCTACATGGCGCGCGGCATGCTCAATGAGGCGGGGCTGTCGTTCCAGGACCTGCGCGCGGTGCAGTACGAGAAATTTCCCCAGGCCGGCCTGACAGCCCTGACTCTGGGCACGGCGGATGCCACTGTGGTGCGCGAGGACGACTGGGCGGAATGGTCGGCAGCGCACCCCGGCCTTGCGCGGGTGCTGGCTACATCGCAGCCGGTGCCAGGCGGGTTCTCCATCGTGGTGAAAAAAGACCTGCCGGCGGATGCGCGCAACAAGCTGGCCCAGTGGTTCAGCGCGTCGTCCTCCGCCAGCGGCCTGCCGCCAGCCTCCGTGCGCCCGGAGGCTGTTGAGTACCGACGTGTGGCCGAGCTGGGGCTGTTCACCCCCACGAGTCTGCCTGGGGTGAAGCGCATCACTGCGCGCGAGGCCCAGACCCTGCTGGTGCAGGGCGCCACGCTGGTGGACACCCGCACCGAGAAGGAATTCAAGACCAAGCGCATCCGGGGCGCCGTGTTTGCAGCGTATGTGGAAAAGAGCCTCAAGGACGTGGCCTTCAATGCCGCACAGGATGATTTCCAGGCGCTGGACAAGCTTCAGGGCGTGGACAATGCCAAGCCGGTAATTTTTGCGTGCAATGGCGCCGAATGCTGGAAGTCCTACAAAGCTGCCAAGGTGGCCACAGCCAAGGGGTTCCAGTCGGTGTACTGGCTGCGGGGGGGACTGCCCGAGTGGGACGAAACGGGCCTCCCGACCGAAGGTGGCTAGGAGCCAGCGCAGGGTCTCTGGCCCCTGTCCTTACAATTGGTCGCTTCTCAACACCCAAGGGCGCGAAAGGCGCCCTTTGTATGGAAATAGCAATACTGTTCGCCCTCATCCTTCTCAACGGCCTGTTTGCCATGTCCGAGATCGCTCTGGTCACGGCCCGCAAAGCCCGGTTGCAAAAGCTGATTGATGAGGGCGATAGCGGCGCCGCCGCTGCCGTGAAGCTGGGCGAAGACCCCACGCGTTTTCTCTCCACCATCCAGATCGGCATCACATCGATTGGCGTGCTGAACGGTATCGTGGGTGAGGCCGCCTTGGCTGGGCCCCTGGCGTTGTGGCTTGAAGCACTGGGCGTTCCCATGCCTTTTGGCAGCTACGCGGCCACCGGCCTGGTGGTGGTGCTGATCACGTATTTCTCTATCGTGGTGGGTGAACTGGTGCCCAAGCGCATCGGCCAGTCGTACCCCGAGACCTTTGCCCGCCTGGTGGCGCGGCCCATCAACTTTCTGGCGCTGGCCACCAAGCCGTTTGTGCTGCTGCTGTCCACCTCCACGCGCACGCTGCTGCGCCTGATGGGTGTGAAGGAAACCAGCGGCAGCCCGGTGACCGAAGAAGAGATCCACGCCATGCTGGTGGAGGGCACCACTGCGGGCGTGATCGAATCGCACGAGCACACCATGGTGCGCAATGTGTTCCGCCTGGACGACCGCCAGATCGGCTCGCTGATGGTGCCGCGTGGTGATGTGGTGTGTCTGGATATGGATGCGTCGTTTGAAGACAACCTCAAATGCATCGAAGAATCCGACCACGCACGCTTTCCGGTGGTGCGCGGCGGCATGGACAACATCCTGGGCGTGATCAACGCGCGCCAGTGGCTGTCGCGCACGCTGCGCGACAAGGCGCGCGGCGGCCTGGCCGACCAGCCACTGCAGACAGCGCTGTATGTGCCCGAAACCATCACGGGCATGGAGCTGCTGGACAACTTCCGCCTGTCTGACGTCCACATGGCGTTTGTCATCGACGAATACGGCGAGGTGCAGGGCATCGTCACGCTGCAGGACCTGATCGAGGCCATCACCGGCGAGTTTCAGCCGCGCGACCCGGAGACCTCCTGGGCGCTGCAGCGCGAGGACGGCAGCTGGTTGCTGGACGGCCACATCCCCGTGCCCGAGCTGAAAGACCGCCTGAACCTGGATGCCGTGCCCGAGGAAGAACGCGGCCGCTACCACACGCTGAGCGGCATGATCATGCTGCTGACTGGCCGCCTGCCCAAGGTGACGGACACCGTGCAGTGGGAGGACTGGAAGCTCGAAGTGGTGGACATGGATGGCAAGACCATCGACAAGATCCTGGCCACGCGCCTGACCCCCGAGGAAAAGGCCGAAGCAGACGACAACGGCGCGGGCTGACCTGGCCCCTCCATGGGGCACCGTCTCCGCCAGGGCCCGCCCTGGCGTTCCCTGCGGGCAAAGCGGCTCAGCCGCTCAGCGGGCGTTCGGGTCGTCGTCAACGAAAACGGTGAGCACCCCGGTGTAACCATACAAGTGGTGGTGCGCAATTTCCCCACCGGCAAAGAACCCGGCCAGCGGCACGTCACCCAGCGCGTGGCGCACGATCTGCAGCTCGGCGCTGGGCCCGCCAAAATGCGGGCCGCCGCGGCCCGAGCAGCTCACATAGATAGCCCCACAGATTCTCCGCCCTGCCTGGGGCGCCGCGCTGGCGCCTGAGGCGCTGTTGGCAGCGGCCATCTCGCCATCCGCGCTGGACGACGACACCAGCGACGCGGGCTCCAGCTCTTCGGGCGAGAGTTCTTCGCGGATCTCGGCGCAGATGCGCATGAGGTCGGCACGTGCCGCTGCCACGTTGCGCTGACAGAACGCCAGGTGCATGCCCGGCTCCACATGGTCGGCCAGGGCCACGCCCCGGCGGCTGCCGTCCAGCCCCACGATGTGGCGCACGCGTGTGTCGGTACCAAAGTGGCCCGTGCGGCGCTGGCCCTGGGGCTGCTCGCCCGCGCTGACCAGCCCGGCCAGCGTGGCGCGCACCTTGCGCAGCGCGGGCTGCGGGTCGCCACCATCCAGCGACACCTGCAGCGTATCGAGCAGCACGTCCAGCGCGGGCTCGCCATCGAGCGCGAGCACCACGTTGTCCTGCGCGGCGGTGATCGTGCGCAGCGCGCCCACGGGCTGGCAGCCCTGCGTAACGCGCGACACCAGCGCCACCCCGGCACCAAACGCCACGCCCGACAGGCCACCGTCAAACACCCCGCTGGCACCACCCTGCCCGGCCATGTTGCCGTCGCCACCCACGGCAAACTGCACACTGCTGGTGCGGCTGGCAGAGAGGCCACCAAACAGGTAGCCCGTGTCGGTGCGTGCAGCCATCTCGGTCAGCAGCTCGGCCAGTTCGGGCGTGCGGCCATCGGCATGCACCAGGGCGGTATGGGCCACAAACCCACTGCCCGGGTGTGGCGCATGCGTGGGCAGCGGCGCCACGCCCGAGAACACGCGGTACTGGTCTGCAGGCACATCCAGCAGCATGACCGACAGCGCGGGCTCGTCAAAGTACTCGGCGTTGTTGGCCGACACGCCCACCCCCACGGTGCCGCTCCAGTCGGTGACCTCAGGCAGTTCGCCGCTCAGGTAGTCGAGCAGCGCCTGGGCGTCGTTGCCATAGTGGTCGGTGATGTAGAGCAGGCCCAGGGTGGGCGCTGCAGCGTAGTCGGGCAACGCCATCTGGGCGCGCAGCTGCGCCAGCACCAGCGCGGCGGCCATGCGCCATTGGGGGTGGGTGGCATGGCCAGTGGGAAATAGTTTCATGGTGGTGATCTCCATGCCAGGGCGGTGGCGGGCAGATATTGCACCACCTGCGGGTTGTCACACCCGCCCACTTTGGCGTCAGCCCGCTCGCTTGCGGGCGGCTGGGCTGCGGGTGCTGCTGCTGGCCTTCTTGGCGGCGGGTTTTGCCGGGGTTTTGCGGACTGCAGGCTTCTTGGCAGCGGTGCTCTTCTTGGCGGTGCCCGATGCAGCGGCGCGCTTGGCACCGCCCTGCATGGTCTGCATGCCCTTGGCGGCAAACTGGCTGGCCATGCCGGTGGCTGTCTTGAGGGCTTCTTTGGCAAGGCCCGTGGCCATGTTCTTCGTGGTGTCGATGGCGGTCTGCTTGGCCGCATCCTTCATGGCGTTGGCGGCGATCTGCTGGAACTGACCGGTGAGTGCGCCCCACCACTGCATGGGGTCCACCACGGTAGGCGCGGCAGCGGCCGATGCCTTGCTGCCTTTTGTTTTGGCCTTGGCAGGCGGGGCAGCGGGTTCGGCGTCGTCACCCTCGTCTTCGGCTTCTTCTTCGGCTGCACTCACACGTCCCGTAGCGCGGGCGGCGGCACCAGCCACAGCCTCGGCGGCGCCCGTCACGGTGTCGGCGGCTTTCTGTACGCCGCTCATCACGGTGTCAGCCGTCTTGAGCTTGAAGGCGTTGGCCACGTCCCCCATGCTGAAGTTCATGCCCTTCAGGGTGGCCAGGGTCATCTTCTGCACTTCCAGCGCCTGGATGGTGGCGGCCAGCGCGCGTGAGTTCTGCTCCAGCCAGAACTGCACGGCCTTGAGTTCGTCGATGCGTTTTTCCAGCTCTTCGACGCTGATGGTGGGCGCCACCCAGTTGCTGAGGTTGGGCAACTGCGGAATGCTGCTGGATGCCCCCTTGGCCAGGCTCTGCAGAAAGTCAAAACCGGGGACAAGTTTGCCGAAACCGAAATTCGATGTATCGCTCATGGCCGCTCCGCAAGAGGTGGGTCTGTGGTGGAGTCACAGCTTACTCCAATGCGTTGCGCAGGCGAAGCGGCCGCCGATGCGGAGATGTCAGTGTTTATGCCCATTCATCATGGTGCCCGCGGTGGCACCACCGGGTGCTGCCGTGCCCACGGGCACCGTGAGGTCGAGCTTGCTTTCCACGCCCTTGGCGTCCTGAAACACCAGGGTGAGTGGCACCGAAGCGCCTTTGGCCAGCGGAGCCTTCAGGTCCAGCAGCATGACGTGGTAGCCACCGGGCTTGAGCTCCACCGTCTTACCCGCAGGCAGGTCAAGCGCAGGCACGGCGCGCATCTTCATGATGTCGCCTTCCATCTTCATCTCGTGCACTTCGGTGATGCCCGCAGCGGGCGACTCGGCGCGCACCAGGCGGGCGCCGTCCTGGGCGGTGAGGCGCATGAACGCACCGGTGGCCTTCTGGCCCTGCACGCTGGCGCGCGCCCAAGCACCTTCGACTTTGACAGCGGCGGTCTGTGCCCATGCGGGGGCGCTGGCGAGTACAGCGGCTAGAGTGGAAACCAGGGCGGCGGTGTGAAGCAGTTTTTTCATGATGGATGCCTTTCGGTGAGTGAGAGAACGAGAAGAAGCGAAGAAGCGAAGAGGGACGGGAAAGGGAGAACAGGCCGTGGGCCGGACCATCAATGATGGTGGGCAGCGGCGCCGCCCGTGGGCAGAATCTCCAGCGCTGCAGCGGGGGACTTCAGGTCCGAGAGTTTTTGGCCCGCCTTGGGCACCTCGGTCCAGTCATTTTTGCCTTCCGCACACACCTGGCGCACGGGCCAGTACACGGTGCCGGCCTGCTCGGGCGCCTGGGCCACGAGCGCGAACTCATCGTAGTGCGCGCTTTGCAGCATGTCGTCCGGCGTCTTCGCCGTCCAGGTCACACGCACCACGTCTTCGGTGATGCTGCGGCCGTGGCTGGTATAGGGCTGGGCGAGCTTTTCGCGCTGTACATCGAGCGTCCAGCCCGGCTTGGGCATGGGGCGCGCGCCACGCATGCCCGCCGGGATGTCCACCGCGATCTGCCGCGTGGGCGACGCACCGCAGCCGTGGCCCACCTTGAATGTGGCCTTGTAGCCTGCGCCCGCCGGGGCGACCTGGTATTCGAGCACCACATGAGCGGATGCAGAGCCAAAAAGGCCTCCTGCGCCTGACAGCAAAGCGATTACAGCTATCTTTTTCATAGTATTCAGAGACATGGGATGTATTCCTTTCAGAGACTGACCTTGAGCTCAGCGAAGTAAGTGCGCTGCGGGTAGGGGTGGAAGTTCCAGAACTGGTAGTTGTTCAGGTTGTCGATGCCCACGGCGGCACTCACCTGCTGGGTAATCTGGTAGCGCACGCGTACATCGGTGGTGAAGTAGCGGCTGGCGCCCTGGTAGGCAAAACCGTTCACGTCGGTGTTGTCCAGCGTGCTGTACTGCTTGCCGCTGTAGCGCGCGCCCAGTGTGTACGACCATTTGTCGTCCGGCCGGTAGGTGGCAACGGCACTCGCGCGCCACTCGGGGATGCGCGGCTGCCACTTGCCCACGCTGGCGGGGAACTTGTCGTTGCGGGTGATCTTGGAGTCCGTCCAGGTCAGGCTGCTGCCCAGCTCCAGCCCGCGCATGAAGACATTGGTTGCCTGGTACGACAGTTCCAAGCCCTTGGTGAGGATGGCGTCCACGTTCTGCACGTTGGTCACGTTGGGTGTGACGAGCACATTGGTCTGGGAATACAACGCGTCTTTCGTGCGCTCAAAGAACGCTGTGAGGCGCAGCAAACCGTTGCCCATGTCGCGCTCGGCGGTCAGCTCGGTGGTCCAGCTTTTTTCAGGCTTCAGGTTCGGGTCGTTGTTGATGAGCGTGCCGCTGCCGCTGATGCCGCCCTGGTACAGCTCGGCCACGGTGGGCATGCGCACCGCGCGGCCAGTGGAGGCCTTGAGCACCCAAAGGTCGTTGGCCTGCCAGGCCACGGCGGCCTTGGGCGAGAAGTACGTCTCGTTGCGCTCGGGGTGGCTCAGCGTGGTGGTGGCATTGCCGGTCTGGCCGTTGCTGGCGCTCCAGCGTTCGGCGCGTGCGCCGAGCACGGCCTTCCACTTCGGCGCAATCTTCCAGGTGTCTTGCGCCCACAGGCCCAGCAGTTGGGTGTCGCCGTTGAAGGCCTGGTTGCGCGCGCCCGCAGCGCCATTGATCCAGTTGCTGGTGGCGTTCTCCACCGTGCGCAGCTGGTAGCTGTCGCGCTGCAGGCCAAAGTCCACGATGTGCGCGCCCTGCACCCCATCGGGCCGCCAGGTGCCCTTGGCGGCCAGGGTGTTCCAGCCCGTGCCCTTGCTGTTGACGATGCGGCCCGCGCCACCGTTCAGCGCCACGGGCATCCCCACGGTGGCAGCGCGCAGGGTGTCAGTCTGGTAGTCGTACAGGCTGGCGGCCACCTCCCAGTCGAACACGCCTTTGGTGTTGCTCTTGACCGAGAGCCCGTGCATGAAATGCGTGAGGTTTTCATTGGACACATTGAAGTCTGTGGGTGCCAGCGTGTACGAGCGGCCATTGATGTTGACCGTGCCGCCGTACACCGCATTGCCGCTGGCGTCGCGAAGGTAGCTGGCGGGACGGCCTTCGGATTCGTTGTGCCACCAGCCGAAGGTATAGGCGGCGCGCACGGTGGGCGAAAAGTCGTAGGCGATCTTGGCCTTGATGTGGTCTTGCTGCGTGTGGTACTGGGTAGCAGTGCCCAGCAGGTACCAGGGCTGTTTGCTTCGGTTGTTGCCCAGCACAGCACCGGTCACGGGCGTGCCCGCGTTGCCCACGGTGCCGGCGGACACGAGGCGCGTGGGGAAGGTGAGCGGCTGGCCTTCGCTGTCGGTCTTGTTGAAGTTGAGGAACCAGGACCAGTCGCCGTTCTTGTTGCCGACGGATGCGCTGACCTGCTTGCCCGCATAGGTGGCACTGGTGCCGTACAGGTCGAAAGGCTGGTGCTGGACGCTGACCTGTCCGTGTGCCTCGAACCTTGTTGGCATGCGCGTGACGTAGTCCACCACCGCGCCCACCGAGTTACCTGCATACGCAGCTGAGAAGGGGCCGTAGAGCACATCCACGCGCTCGATCTCCTCGGGCGTGACCAGCATCCAGCGCGGCGCGTTGGTGGGGCCGTTGCCCAGGTAATTGCTCAGCAGAATGCCGTCGGCAAACACCATGGAGCGTGCCGGGTTGCCCGTGCCCGAGGCGCGCGTGGACAACACGGCGTGGTTGTAGTCGCCGATGTAGCGCTTGCGCACCAGCAGGCTGGGCAGGTACTTGAGGGCGTCTTCGCTGTCGGTGGCGTTGATCGAATGCTCGATCTGCTCGCGCGTCACTCCCTCGATGGTGGTGGGAATCTGCGTGGGCAGCGAGGTGGGCTGGCCGCCGCTGATGGTGACCACGCCCAGTTCCTTGACGGGGGCATTGCTGTTGCCGGTGCTGTCGGCGGTCTGGGCCAACGCGGAAACACCCACGCAGAGTGCGAGGGGAAAGGCACTGGCCACGGCCAGCGCCATGCGGCTTTTGCGCATGGGAACTCCTGAATTTCAAGCCAAATAGGCTGCCAGCGCTTATCTATCAAGCGCAAGCAGCTATTAAAAACATAGCAATTTCAGGAGAAAGCTGGGGGCCCACGCGGCGGCAGCGGCGCGGCGGTGCGCGCAGCAATGTGCGCGGCAGGAATGGGGCGCAGGGCATGCGCCAGGGGGTGGACCACAGGCAGCTGGGCCTGCGACACGGGAGGCGGAGCGCCGACATGCGCGCACAAGGGGCAGTCCAGCGTGTGGCTGGACATCTCCTTGGCACCGTCATCGGTCTTGACCAGCAACTTGATCGCGCCCGAGCCCGAACAGATCAGCTCCATCGCCTGCGGATTGACCAGCGGCGACGCCACCGCCACGCCGATCGACAACACAAACCACGCCAGCACAAGGCGGGCGAGCCAGCGAAGGCTGCGAATGGTTTGCAGGGAGGGCATGGGTGCGAATTGTAGGGGGCCTGGGTGCGCACCCCTTGACCGGGGTCATCTGCGCGACGGACTGCGCCCCCGCCCCCACCTAGGATGCGTGCTGCATTCACCACCACAACGGAGACGCCACCATGCTCACACTCTGCGGCTTTTCGGCCAGCAACTACTACAACAAGATCAAACTCGCCTTGCTCGAAAAGGGCCTGCCCTTCACCGAAGAACTGGCCTGGGTGGGCGAGACCGACCGCAGCGCCAGCCCGCTGGGCAAGGTGCCCTACCTGCGCACGCCCGAGGGGCCGCTGTGCGAATCGGCCGTGATGGCCGACTACATCGAGGCAGCCCACCCACAGCCAGCGCTGATCCCCGCCAACCCCTACCAGGCCGCCAAGGTGCGCGAGCTGATCACCTTTCTGGAGTTGCATCTGGAGCTGGTGGCACGCAACCTGTATCCCCAGGCGTTTTTTGGCGGAACCGTGAGCGACACCGCCAAGGAAAAGGTGGGAGCGCAGCTTGAGAAAAACATTGCCGCCTTCGGTCAGCTTGCGAAGTTCAGCCCCTACGTGGGCGGCGACGCCTTCACCCTGGCCGACTGCGCAGCCATCGTGCACCTGCCGCTGGTCAGCTCGGCCACCAAGATCATCTATGGCCGCGACTACCTGGCCGATCTGCCTGTGCGCGAGTACCTCACGCGCATGGCAGAGCGCCCCCACGTGCAGCGCGTGAACGCCGATCGCAAGACCAACACCGCTGAAATGCTGGCGCGGCCGCCCAAGCGCTAAGAACCTGTTCTAAACCCGCCCCCAGGCGCTGGGTCTTCATCCCTTGACCTTGGTCAACCGAGGTCATCGCGCACAAGCGCACCATGCAGGTATCCGATCACCCTTGAGGAGACACCGCATGGACAAGACCCAGGCCGCCCCATTCCGCCAACAATTGCTGGCCCAGCAATCCGAGCTGCTGGCCCAGTTGGCCGCGCAGCGCGGGGGCGTCATCGGCCGCGCCGAGGCCGCTGCCGACCACTTTGGTCGGCCCGAGGACCCGCGTGCCCAACTCGCCACCGAGCGTGAACTGGAGTTTGCGCTGGACGAGCGCGAAACCACCCACCTGGCCGCCGTGGAAGCCGCTTTGGCCCGCATTGAAGCGGGTACGTACGGCGAATGCACAGACTGTGGCACCCACATCACCGCCGCACGCCTGCACGCCAACCCCGAGGCCGCACGCTGCGTGCATTGCCAGGAAAAGGCCGAGCAACACCGCCGTGCTGCGTGAGTTCGCTCACGCATTCAGGCCCCTTTTCCCTTCTTTCCCCGTTTTTTTTCGTCACTTCAAGAAAGCCGATTCATGAGCACTTTTCACGCAGTAGTCTGGATGGACCAGTCCGAAGCCCACGTGGTGATGTTCGACCGCGAGCATGCCGAGGCCCAGCGCATCAAGTCCCGCAGCCACCACAAGCACCAGGGCAAAGCCGACGACCTCACCGCTTTCTTTGCCGATGTCGCCCAGGCCTTGGCCGACACGCGTGAAGTGCTGCTGGCTGGCCCGGGCCTGGTACGCAACCAGTTCCGCGACTGGGCGGCCAAGCACCATGCTGCGGTGGCCGATGTGGTGGTGGACTCTGTGGCTGCAGACCACCCGACCGACGCCCAGCTGGTGGCCATGGCGCGCCAGTATTTCAAGAAATTTGACAACATGGCCGCCGACCCGTCTGTCGCCTGACAGGCCTCCAGGCCGCGCCCGCAGCGCAGCCTTGGCTGCTATCCTTTACGGGATGCGCAGCCTCTTTCACCTCGCCTTTCACGTCACCGATCTGGATGCCGCGCGCCGCTTTTATGGCGGCGTGCTCGGTTGCCAGGAAGGCCGAAGCACCGATACCTGGGTGGACTTCGATTTTTTCGGCCACCAGATCTCGTTGCACTTGGGCACCCCGTTTGCCAGTGCCCGCACCGGCCATGTGGGCGACCACCTGGTACCCATGCCGCACTTTGGCGCCATCATGGAATTGCCCGACTGGCATGCGCTGGCCGCACGGCTGAAGGCCGCCGGCACCACCTTCGTGCTGGATCCGCAGGTGCGCTTTGAGGGCCAGCCCGGCGAACAGTGGACGATGTTCTTCCACGACCCCAGCGGCAATCCGATCGAGATCAAGGGCTTTCGCTCACTGGACGCGGTGTACGCATCGTGAGCTACACCTTCGCGTCCGCCACCATCCTGCTCCTGCTGATCACCGATCCGCTGGGCAACATCCCCATCTTTGCCAATGCCCTGCGCGGCGTGGCGCCCGAGCGCCGGGCGCGGGTGATCCTGCGGGAGGTGCTGATTGCGTTTGCGCTGCTGCTGGTGTTTCTGTTTTTCGGGGCTCAGTTTCTGCAGGTGATGAACCTGAGCGATTTGTCGTTGCAGATTGCGGGTGCGGTGGTGCTGTTTCTGATCGCGCTGCGCATGATTTTTCCGTCGGCTGACGGCCCACAGGCGGAGCTGCCGGGCGAACCCCTGATCGTGCCGCTGGCCATCCCTGCCTTGGCGGGCCCCTCAGCGCTCGCCACCGTCATGCTGCTGGTGGCCCAGGCGCCGGAACGCCGCTGGGAATGGGTGGGCGCGCTGTGCGTCACCATGGCCGTGTGCGCCGTGGTGTTGCTGATGGCAGAACGCATCCAGCGCCTGGTGGGCGAACGCGTGGTGATGGCGTTTGAACGCCTGATGGGCCTGATCCTGGTCGCCATCTCGGTAGAGATGCTGATCCGGGGAATCAAGCAGCTCGCGCAGCAGCTGTAGCCGCCCCGCGCACGCAAAACTGATGGAGGGCGGGCCAAGGCCGCCCCCGGAGCACTGGCATGCGCCCGCAACTGCAGAGCGCAACCGGTGTGCGGTCTCAACGGCGTTGCAGCAGCGGGATCGAACCCAGTGCGAACACCGAGTTGGGCACGCCCACCCGCGCCATCAAGGGGCGCGGCTTGGCGCTCAGCTTGGGGCGAGGGGCTGCAGGGGCCATTTCCTCGGCCACCACACCCTTGGCATGCTGCTGCGCCACAAGGTCTTGCAAAGTCACCGACTGCAAGTACTCCATCACCCGTGCGTTGAAGGTGGACCAGAGTTCGCCCGTCATCGACTTCACTTGCGCAGCCTGGCCGGCACCCAGGCTTTGCAGATCGTCGGTCTTGAGGTTCTCGACCGCCAGGATGATCTCGGCCACTGAGATCTGGTCTGTGTTTCGGGCAAGGGTGTAACCGCCACCCGGGCCGCGTGTGCTGTCCACGAGCCCGGCACGGCGCAAGGCGCTGAACAGCTGCTCCAGGTACGACAGCGAGGTACCCTGCCGGGCGCTGATCGTCGAAAGCGCTACCGGCCGCATCTTCTGGCGCAGCGCCAGGTCGGTCATTGCCGATACCGCAAGTTGTCCTCGTGTGGTAATCCGCATCGTTGCTACTCCTTGTGAACGTTGACAGTTCCAGACCGCAGCACCAATGGCTGCGGAAAGGGGCCAAGCGTTCAATGTAGGCGGTTTAATACTTCGCGTATATTCGTTTTATCAACGTTGATTGATCGTTTTTTACGAAGCATTTATCACCATGAACTTCAAGCATCTGCGGTATTTCTGGACGGTTGCAAAGGCCGGAGGGGTGATGCGGGCAGGCGAGCAGCTGCACACCACGCCCCAGACGCTTTCTGGGCAGATCAAACAGCTGGAGGAATGGCTGGGCCACGACCTCTTTCGCAAGCGAGGGCGTGGGCTGGAACTCACCAGCGAGGGTCGTGTCGCCCTGGGTTACGCGGAGCAGATTTTTACGCTGGGGGACGAGCTGGAAAAATCGATCCGCCTCTCCCGCGGCCACGCCAAACCGCTGGAATTTCGCGTAGGGGTTGCAGACTCGATCGCGAAGTCCGTGGCCTATCACCTTCTGGAACCCGCCTTGGGCATGCCTGAACAGGTGCACATGACCTGCCAGGAAGGAAAATTTCCAGAACTCATCGCCCAACTGAGCCTGCACAAACTCGATCTGGTGCTGGCCGATGAACCCGTTTCCAAAAAAATCGGCGTCAAGGCGTTCAACCACCCGCTAGGAACCAGTGGCATGAGTTTTTTTTGCGCTCCTGGCCTGAAGGCGCAGCTACAGGGGTCCTTTCCCCAATGCCTCCAGGGCGCCCCCATGCTCATCCAAGGCCCCATGTCTTCCGTGCGCCAACAGCTCGATCACTGGTTTAACAAATACCAATTGCAGCCACGGCTCGTGGGTGAGTTCGACGACAGTGCGTTGATGAATGCTTTCGGCCGCGAAGGCCGTGGCGTTTTCACGTCCCCGACCGTTCTGGATGAGGAAACCACCGCGCAGTTTGGTGTCGAAGTGATCGGCCGCACGACGGAACTGGTCGAGGAGTTTTTTGCGATTTCTGTGGAGCGACGCATCACGCACCCCTGCGTGGCAGCAATCACCAAGGCAGCCAAGGCAGATCTGTTCGGGAAATGAGTTTGCCCGGTGCCACGCCGCACAGGACTCCACGATCGAAGGCCTCCAGGCGGGCTCAGGATAGCCGAGGGGTCAGGTTCAGGCAGCTATTTGCAGCCTCTCAACAAAACTCGGGCTCAGGCAGCCAGCTCATGGAGCTGCTGTGATCAGCCCTGCGGCAAACACCAAGGCTCCCCCGATATGCCCAGGGCCAGGCCCTCGTTTGTGAAAACATGCCATGCCGGATGACGGCGACATGAAAGGCCATTTGCCGGGTTGGAAGAAATCACCTGGAAAGCTAGAGTGCCAATTCCGCACGGTCCGAGAGGCAGAAACAAAAACGCCCACTGTGTAGTGGGCGTTTTGTTCAGCAGAGGCCTGCCATGTTGGTTGCGCGAGAAGGATTTGAACCTCCGACCTTTGGGTTATGAGCCCAACGAGCTACCAGACTGCTCCATCGCGCGGTAAGAAATAAATTATACCCTATTATTCAGCTGCTGCCGAATTATTTTCGGTTTCAGCAGCACGATCGACCAATTCGACCAGCGCCATGGGAGCGTTATCGCCCACACGGAAGCCCATCTTCAGAATACGGGTGTAGCCACCGGGACGCACCTTGAAACGAGGACCCAGGTCATTGAAGAGCTTGGTCACGCTATCACGGTCGCGCAAGCGGTTGAATGCCAGACGGCGGTTTGCTACGGAGTCTTCCTTGGCCAGGGTGATCATGGGCTCGATCACGCGGCGCAGTTCCTTGGCCTTGGGAACGGTGGTCTTGATGACTTCGTGCTCGATGAGCGAATTCATCATGTTCTGCAGCATCGCGAGGCGGTGCGAGCTGGTACGGTTGAGTTTGCGGAGGCCGTGTCCGTGGCGCATGGTGCTTTCCTTTGAGTAATTAAATCAGGCAGCCGTATCAGGTACTGCCCGAGGCACTGTTCCCGGCAGGGAACCAAAAATTATAACTTAACGCTTGTCCAAGCCAGCTGGTGGCCAGTTTTCCAGTTTCATGCCCAGCGTGAGACCACGCGATGCGAGCACTTCCTTGATCTCGTTGAGCGACTTGCGGCCCAGGTTAGGCGTCTTGAGCAGCTCGTTCTCGGTGCGCTGGATCAGGTCACCGATGTAGTAGATGTTCTCGGCCTTCAGACAGTTGGCGGAACGCACGGTCAGTTCCAGCTCGTCCACAGGACGCAGCAGGATCGGATCGAACGTGGCATTGCCGCGCGGGCCTGCCGGTGCGTCGAACGCAGCGAGCTCGCCACCTTCGAGCTGTGCGAACACAGCCAGCTGTTCCACCAGGATCTTGGCCGAGGCGCGCACAGCGTCTTCAGCGGTGATGGCACCGTTGGTTTCGATCTCGACCACCAGCTTGTCCAGGTCGGTACGCTGCTCCACGCGGGCGCTTTCCACGGTGTAGCTCACGCGCTTGACGGGCGAGAACGAAGCATCCAGCACGATGCGGCCGATCGACTTGGTCGATTCGTCGGCATAACGGCGCAGGCTGCCAGGCACGTAACCACGGCCCTTTTCCACCTTGATCTGCATGTCCAGCTTGCCGCCTGCCGACAGGTTGGCAATCACGTGATCGGGGTTGACGATCTCGACGTCATGTGGCGTCTGGATGTCGCGCGCGGTGACCACGCCTTCGCCATCCTTGCGCAGGCTCAGCGTGACTTCGTCGCGGTTGTGCAGCTTGAACACCACGCCTTTGAGGTTCAAGAGGATGTTGACCACATCTTCCTGAACGCCATCGATGGACGAGTACTCGTGCAGAACGCCTGCAATGGTGACTTCCGTCGCTGCGTAACCCACCATGGACGAGAGCAGGACGCGCCGGATGGCGTTGCCCAGCGTGTGGCCGTACCCACGCTCGAACGGCTCCAGTGCGACCTTGGCACGATTGTGGCCAAGCTGCTCGACATTGATCGCCTTGGGTTTCAGCAAATTGGTTTGCATTCAGACTTCCTCTCAATACCCCCAGCTCGTTACACCGGTAAGGCTGGTGAAGCGCCTAAACCGCGATGCCTCGCGGTTCAGGGACGGTTTTCTCGAAATATGTACCGAGCGATTAGCGCGAATACAACTCAACGATCAGGGATTCGTTGATGTCGGCGCCAAACTCATCACGGTCAGGCACCTTCTTGAAGATGCCTTCAGCCTTGTCGGCATTCACTTCCACCCAGGCAGGCATACCCACTTGTGCGGCCAGTTGCAGGGCTTCCACAACGCGGTTTTGCTTCTTCGACTTTTCGCGCACAGCCACAACGTCACCCGTCTTCACGAGGTAGGAAGCAATGTTCACGGACTTGCCGTTCACGGTAATCGCCTTGTGCGACACCAGCTGACGGGCTTCAGCGCGGGTCGAACCGAAACCCATGCGGTACACGACGTTGTCGAGACGGGATTCCAGCAGGAACAGCAGGTTGGCGCCGGTATTGCCCTTCTTGCCTTCAGCGGCTTCGAAGTAACGGCGGAATTGCTTTTCCAGCACGCCGTACATGCGCTTGACCTTCTGCTTTTCGCGCAGTTGCAGACCGTAGTCAGAGGTACGGGCACCCGAGGTGCGGCCGTGCTGACCAGGCTTGGAATCGAACTTGGACTTGTCGGCGATCGAGCGACGGGCGCTCTTCAGGAACAGGTCCGTGCCTTCACGGCGGGAGAGTTTGGCCTTGGGGCCGAGGTAACGTGCCACTTGAGCTTCCTTTGTGTCATCTGCCGCAAACCATTGCGGGAGCCGCCTGAGGCGCTTGCGCGTTCACAGGCGGCGGTGGGCTTAGAGAGATTAGATACGACGACGCTTCTGAGGGCGGCAGCCGTTGTGCGGCACTGGCGTCACGTCAGAAATCGACGTGATACGGATGCCCAGGGCACCCAGTGCGCGAACCGAAGATTCACGGCCAGGACCGGGACCCTTGATTTCAACGTCAAGGTTCTTGATACCTTGATCGATGGCAGCGCGGCCAGCCACTTCCGAAGCCACTTGGGCTGCGAATGGGGTGGACTTGCGCGAACCCTTGAAACCTTGTCCACCGGACGATGCCCACGACAAAGCATTGCCTTGGCGATCGGTGATCGTGATGATGGTGTTGTTGAACGAGGCGTGCACGTGTGCAATACCGTCCGAAACGTTCTTCCGGACCTTCTTGCGAACGCGCTGAGCTGCGTTATTGGCAGGAGACTTAGCCATGATGATCTTTCAATCTTTATTTCTTCAGTGCAGCTGCACCCTTGCGCGGACCCTTGCGAGTGCGAGCATTGGTACGGGTGCGCTGACCACGCATTGGCAGACCGCGGCGATGGCGGAAGCCACGATAGCAGCCGATGTCCATCAAACGCTTGATGTTCATCGTGGTTTCGCGGCGCAGGTCACCTTCAATGGTGAACTGCTCGATTTGCTCGCGAATTTTTTCCAGATCGCCGTCCGTCAGATCTTTGATCTTCTTGGAGTAAGCGATACCAGTTGCTTCGCAAATCTTGCGAGCGCGGGTGCGACCAATGCCAAAAATGGCGGTCAAACCGATTTCCGCGTGCTTGTGCGGCGGAATGTTAATGCCAGCGATACGTGCCATATGCGTCCTCTAATACTTTCCAATCAACCTTGGCGCTGCTTGTGACGCAGATCCGTGCAGATCACGCGCACCACACCCTTGCGGCGGATGATCTTGCAGTTGCGGCAGATTTTTTTGACCGAAGCCGAAACTCTCATTGCATTCTCCTAAAACTTTTCCATCCGTCCCGGCTGCTTCGCACGGAACACAATTTGTGCCCGCGAAAAATCGTGGGGCGCCAACTCAACCGATATTCAGTTCCTTGCAGGCAGTGTCGCAAGTGCAGCACTGCCTTCCTCATCATCAACCGCCTGCATTGCCCTTGAAATTGGCTTTCTTGAGCAGCGACTCATACTGTTGCGACATCATGTAGTTCTGAACCTGGGCCATAAAGTCCATGGTCACCACCACAATGATCAACAGCGAGGTTCCACCAAAGTAGAACGGAACGTTGTACTTCAAGATCAGGAACTCTGGCAGCAAGCACACAAAGGTGATGTACACAGCGCCTGCCAATGTCAGGCGCACCAGGATCTTGTCGATATAACGGGCCGTCTGTTCACCTGGGCGAATGCCTGGAATGAACGCACCGCTCTTCTTCAGGTTGTCTGCAGTTTCACGGCTGTTGAATACCAGAGCCGTGTAGAAAAAGCAGAAGAAGATGATGGCTGCAGCATAGAACATCACGTAGATGGGCTGACCAGGAGTCAACGCACCCGAGATATCCTTCAACCAGCGCATCGATTCACCTGCACTGAACCAGTTCACCACCGTTGCCGGCAGCAGAATGATCGACGAGGCAAAGATCGGAGGAATCACACCTGCCATGTTCAGCTTCAGGGGCAGGTGAGACGATTGACCACCATAAACCTTGTTGCCTACTTGCCGGCGAGCGTAATTCACCAGTATCTTGCGCTGACCCCGCTCGACAAACACCACGAAGTAAGTCACCAGACCAACGACGAGGACGATGAAGATAGCGGCCAGAATGCTCATGGCACCCGTACGAACCAGCTCCAGAAGGCCACCGATCGAACTAGGCAAACCAGCGGCAATGCCCGCAAAGATCAGGATCGAGATCCCGTTCCCCAAGCCACGCTCTGTGATCTGCTCACCCAGCCACATCAGGAACATCGTGCCAGCCGTCAAGCTGACCACAGCGGTCATGCGGAACCCGAAACCGGGGCTCAGGACCAAACCAGCAGAGCTTTCCAGCGCTACGGCAATTCCCAGCGACTGGAACAGGGCCAAGCCCAAGGTGCCATAGCGGGTGTACTGAGTGATCTTCCTGCGACCGGCTTCGCCTTCCTTTTTCAACTGCTCGAATGTGGGAACCACATAGGTCATCAACTGCATGATGATCGACGCCGAAATGTACGGCATGATCCCCAGAGCGAAAACCGTGAAGCGCGACAGCGCACCACCGGAGAACATGTTGAACAGATTCAGGATGCCGCCTTGCTGGCCACTGAAGAGCTGCTGGAGTTGGGCTGGATCGATGCCTGGCACAGGGATATGAGCCCCAATGCGGTACACGACCAGCGCAAGCAACAGAAAAACCAGACGACGACGGAGGTCGCCGAATTTCCCGGTCTTTGCAATTTGAGCCGCGCTAGTAGCCACAGATGCCTTCCTTCAGAGCCACACTCAGGCGACGCTGCCGCCAGCAGCTTCAATCGCTGCTTTGGCACCAGCCGTAGCACCCACGCCATTGAGCTTGACAGCCTTGGTCAGGGAACCGCTCTTGATGACCTTCACCACCTTGGCCAATTCGCCAACCAGGCCTGCTTGCTTCAGAGCGAGGACATCCACTTCGGCCAGGCCGAGTTGATCCAATGCCGTCAGCGTCACTTCTGCGTTGAACTTGAGCAAGTGCGACTTGAAGCCACGCTTGGGCAAGCGGCGTTGCAAAGGCATTTGACCGCCTTCAAAACCAACCTTGTGGTAGCCACCGGCACGAGACTTCTGACCCTTGTGACCACGGCCAGCGGTCTTGCCCAGGCCGGAGCCGATACCACGGCCTACGCGGCGCTTGGCATGCTTGGCGCCGTCTGCGGGCTTGATGCTATTGAGTTCCATGATCTATCTCTCAGAGGACTTTGACCAGATAGCTGATCTTGTTAATCATGCCGCGCACTTCGGGCGAGTCCTGCAGTTCGCTCACGCTATTGAGCTTGCGCAGACCCAGGCCACGAACGGTGGCGCGGTGCGATTCCTTGGTGCCAATCGGGCTGCGCACCAGTTGAATCTTGACGGTTTGTTGCGTTGTCATTTTCAAGCTCCGGTTCAGGCGAAGATGTCTTCGACTGTCTTGCCGCGCTTGGCCGCCACATTCGACGGGGTGGTCGAATTGACGAGCGCGTCAAACGTTGCACGGACCATGTTGTAGGGATTGGACGAACCATGGCTCTTGGCCACGATGTCAGTCACACCCAACACTTCAAAAACTGCACGCATAGGGCCGCCAGCGATGATGCCGGTACCCTTTGGAGCAGGTGCCATCATCACAACAGCAGCGCCATGGTGGCCGGTCACATTGTGGTGGATGGTGCCGTTCTTCAACGAGACCTTGACCATGTTGCGACGAGCTTCTTCCATAGCCTTTTGCACAGCAGCTGGCACTTCTTTCGACTTGCCCTTGCCCATGCCCACGCGGCCATCACCGTCGCCAACCACCGTCAGTGCGGCGAAACCGAGAATACGGCCACCCTTCACGACTTTGGTCACGCGGTTGACCGCGATCATTTTTTCGCGCAGACCGTCGTCTTGACCTTCGTTCTGCACTTTGGGTTGAAATTTAGCCATTTTGTATTCCGCTCCGCTTAGAACTGCAAGCCAGCTTCACGGGCTGCGTCGGCCAAAGCCTTGACGCGACCGTGGTAAGCAAAGCCTGCGCGATCAAATGCAACCTTCTCGACACCTGCAGCCTTCGCCTTTTCAGCGATACGCTTGCCGATGATCTGGGCTGCTGCGGCATTGCCACCCTTGCCCGAACCGCCGAGCGACTTGCGCACGTCGGCTTCCGCCGTGGATGCACTTGCCAGCACCTTGCTGCCGTCGCCGGAGATCACACTGGCGTAGATATGGAGGTTCGTACGGTTCACCGTGAGACGTGCCACGCCTTGCTGTGCAATGCGGATGCGGGTCTGGCGCGAACGACGAAGACGCTGCTCTTTCTTGGTCAACATGTTGCAGCTCCTTATTTCTTCTTGGTCTCTTTGATCGTGATCTTTTCGTCCGCGTAGCGGATACCCTTGCCCTTGTAGGGCTCAGGTGGACGAACAGCACGAATCTCAGCAGCGATCTGACCGACACGCTGACGATCTGCACCCTTGATCACCACTTCCGTGGGCGTCGGGGTGGCAACCGTGATGCCTGCGGGCATTTCGATATTGACCGGATGCGAATAGCCAACAGCCAAATTCAGCTTAGAGCCTGAGGCAGCGGCTTTGTAGCCTACACCGACCAGGCTCAGCTTCTTTTCAAAGCCTTTGCTGACACCGACCACCATGTTGTTGACCAACTGGCGAATCGTGCCACTCATGGCATTGGCTTCGCGGGATTCGTTAGCAGGCTCAAAGCTGAGCTTGCCGTCATTGCTGGACACTTTCACCAGCGCGTTTTGCGCCAGCGACAGAGCGCCACCAGTACCCTTGACAGAGATCTGGTCATCTTTCACGGACACATCCACGCCTGCGGGGATGGTCACGGGCATTTTTCCTACTCGGGACATTTCAGTTTCTCCTCAATGCCGCGGGTTAGGCCACGTAGCAGAGCACTTCGCCACCGACACCGGTAGCACGCGCCTTGCGATCAGTCATCACGCCCTTGGGCGTCGTGACAATTGCCACACCCAGACCGTTCATGACTTGTGGAATGGAATCACGGCCTTTGTAGACACGCAGGCCAGGGCGGCTGACGCGCTCAATGCGCTCAATCACGGGGCGACCTGCGTAGTACTTCAGGGCAATTTCGAGTTCGGACTTGCCGGCTTCGGTTTTCACCTGGAAGCCGTCGATATAACCTTCGTCCTTCAGCACCTGGGCGATGGCAATCTTCACTTTGGAAGAAGGCACCAGAACCGTGGCCTTGGCGACCATCTGTGCATTACGGATGCGGGTCAGCAAGTCAGCGATGGGATCACTCATGCTCATGTTTAATCTCTCCTGCCTGCTTACCAGCTGGCTTTGGTGACACCGGGGATGTCGCCTGCAAAAGCCAGTTCGCGGATCTTGGCGCGAGCCAGACCGAATTGACGGAAGGTGCCACGTGGACGACCAGTGATTTCGCAACGGTTGCGCTGACGCGTCGGGTTGGCGTTGCGAGGGAGCTTTTGCAGGCCCAGGCGGGCTGCATCGCGCTCTTCGTCGCTGCGCTTGGCATCGCCAGCGATTGCCTTCAGTTCCGCATACTTGGTTGCGTACTTGGCTGCCAGTTTTTCGCGCTTCAGTTCGCGCTGGATCAAAGCTACTTTAGCCATGCTTCGCCTCAGTTCTTGAACGGGAAACGGAAACCAGCGAGAAGCGCCTTGGCTTCTTCGTCGGACTTGGCCGTCGTGGTGATGCTGATGTTGAGACCGCGCAAGGCATCGACCTTGTCGTACTCAATTTCAGGGAAGATGATCTGTTCTTTGACGCCGATGTTGTAGTTGCCACGACCGTCGAACGCGCGACCAGAGATACCACGGAAGTCACGAACGCGAGGCAGAGCCACGGTCACAAAACGGTCCAGGAACTCATACATCTGCACGCCACGCAGCGTGACCATGCAACCAATGGCCTGGCCTTCGCGGATCTTGAAACCAGCGATAGCCTTCTTGGCCTTGGTCACCACAGGCTTTTGACCAGCAATCTTGGTCAGGTCAGCCACAGCGTTGTCCATCACCTTCTTGTCCGAGACTGCCTCGCTCACGCCCATGTTCAGCGTGATCTTGGTCAGACGGGGAACCTGCATCGGCGAGGTGTAGCCGAACTGTTTGGCCAGTTCGGGAGCGATCTTGTCGCGGTAAATTTCTTGGAGTCGTGCCATGTTTACCCCTTAGGCCGCCTTGATTTCAGCACCGCTGGACTTGAACACGCGAATGCGCGAACCGTCAGCCTGCACCTTGATGCCCACGCGATCAGCCTTGCCCGTAGCGGCATTGAAGATGGCCACGTTGGACTGATGAATTGGCATGGACTTTTCAACGATGCCGCCCGTCGTACCCTTCATGGGGTTTGGCTTGGCGTGCTTCTTGACCAGGTTGATGCCATCGATGACCACGTAGGAGTCATCCTTGCGCAGCGACACCGTGCCGCGCTTGCCCTTGTCACGGCCGGTCAGCACGATGACTTCGTCGCCCTTGCGAATCTTGTTCATGGCGCGTCCTTAGAGAACTTCAGGAGCCAGAGACACGATCTTCATGAACTTCTCGGTACGCAGTTCACGCGTCACGGGTCCAAAGATACGGGTGCCGATAGGCTCCAACTTTGCATTAAGCAACACTGCGGCGTTGCCATCGAATTTGACGAGCGAACCATCGCCGCGACGAATACCCTTCGCCGTGCGAACCACCACTGCACTGTAAACCTCGCCTTTTTTGACGCGGCCACGTGGAGCGGCTTCTTTGATGCTCACCTTGATGATGTCGCCAACGCTTGCATAGCGACGCTTCGAGCCACCCAGCACCTTGATGCAAAGGACGGACTTGGCGCCGGTATTGTCGGCAACCTCTAACCGAGATTCTGTCTGGATCATTTCAATATTCCCAACTTGCACCAGAAGACAACAGCCCCAGAGAACTTCTCAAGGGCTGCAAATCAGCCAGTCAGTCTTGGGCCCGTCGTCCGCACCGCAAACCATTTGCAGCACTTCCCGCTGGGCAGAAACTTCACGTAGGAAACGCGAAGCCCTCGATTATTGCAAAAGACTTTTACGAAGTCAAGCGCCCCATCAGGCCGGAACCTGCAAATACTGTTGCGCCAGCTCCAAAAAGGCATCCAGGTGGGGGTCGGCACCCAGCTCCGCACGCAGGATGTCAGCGACCGCTGGGGCTAGCTCGATGGCCTTGCGGGCATCGAGGAACAATAACCGGGAGCGGCGGGCCAACACATCCTCTACCGTGCAGGCGTATTCGTAGCGGGCGGCAAAGCGCACCATGGCTTCTGTCAGCCCCCCACCAAGATCGGTCTGCGCACCGGCAATGTCCCGGACAACCGCCGCCTCGCTCCCGTAGGAGTGCAGTCCCTGGGCATCACTGATGCGATGTTGAACAGCCCCTTCAGGGGTTCCCACCAAGGGCAAATGATTGGTCACACCCGACGGTTTTTCCGGCAGCAGGCCCGTGGTGAAGCATTTTTGCAACACATCTTCAGCCATAGCGCGGTAGGTGGTCCATTTGCCTCCCGTCACGGTGATCAGGCCACTGCGACTGGCGAGCACGGTGTGCTCGCGGCTGATTTTCTTGGTGTTGTCACCATCGTCGTCCTGCGGCTTCACCAGCGGGCGCAGGCCCACCCAGATACTCCGGATGTCTTCCACCTTGGGCGCACGGGTGAGGTAGCGCGCCGATTCGTCCAGGATGAACCGGACCTCTTCCCGGAACGGCTGCGGCTCACGCACGATGTCCTGGCGCGGACTGTCGGTGGTCCCGAGAATGAGCTTTCCCAGCCACGGCACGGCAAAAAGGACCCGGCCATCGGCCGTCTTGGGAACCATCAGGGCATGGTCGGACGGAAGAAACTCCCGATCCACCACGATATGCACCCCCTGGCTGGGCGCCACGATGGGCTTGACGGGGCGGCCTATGGCCTCTCCGTCCATCTGGCGCAGGGCATCCACCCATACGCCGGTGGCATTCACAACCGTACGCGCGCGCACGGTGAACTGCTGGCCACTGTCTGCGTCTTCACACACAAAGCCTGCAACCTTGCCAGCTTCGTGAATCAACGACCGCGCAGGGCAGTAGTTGACCACCAGGGCGCCCAGGCTGGCGGCCGTTCGCGCCAAGGCCAAGGCCAGACGGGCGTCATCAAACTGTCCGTCCCAGTACTTGACGCCACCCTTGAGGCCTTCGGGACGGGCCGTGGGCAGGCACTCCAACGTGCGTGCGCGCCCCATGAATTCGGTGGCGCCCAAGCCCGCCTTCCCTGCCAAAGCGTCGTACATCTTGAGGCCGATACCGTAAAACGGCGTCTCCCAAAAGTGGTATGACGGCATCACAAACGGCAGGGGTTGCGCCAGATGGGGCGCGTTGTGAAGCAAGGTAGTGCGCTCATGCAACGCCTCGCGCACCAGTGCGATGTTGCCTTGCGCCAGGTAACGAACACCGCCGTGTACCAATTTGGTCGCCCGGGACGAGGTTCCCTTGGCGAAGTCATGCGAGTCCACCAAGACCACGCTGAACCCTCGGGCCGCCGCATCCAGCGCCACCCCCAGGCCTGTAGCCCCACCGCCAATCACAGCCAGGTCATAGTGGTGGGGCTGGGCCAAACGCGCCAAAAGGTCGGCACGCCGTGTGGGATGGGGAGCAGAGGCAGTAGTCATGGGGTGATTGTCCATGGGCGAAGCAAAAAATAAGGGTTTACCCTTGAATTTTTGTCACTTCGGGGGGAGATCCGGCCCCAGGCCTGCAAAGGCACTGGGGGCGGTCTTGAATGAAAAGGCAGCCAGAGACCTTGTGAGCCACGGCTGCCTGAAGCATCGTCACAGTAAGCAGGACGGCGGGTTAAACAGGCTTACCGCGCCTTGCCATCCTTCCAGGCCTGCAACAAGGTGCCGTACGCAATCGTCTGGCCCTTTGGCTTCTCATTGGCCAACTTGGCCCATGGCGCTTGCTTGTCGCTCAGCCACTTGGCGGTGTCGCTCTTGGGGTTGAGCTTGGGAGCGCAATGGGCCATCCCAGCGCGTTCCAGACGGGCCATCACCTGGTCCATCTCGTCGGCCAGCGTGTCCATGGCGCCTTGGGGCGTCTTTTCACCCGTCACGGCCTGGGCTACGTTCTTCCACCAGAGCTGGGCCAGCTTGGGGTAGTCGGGCACATTGGTGCCAGTGGGCGACCACGCCACGCGGGCAGGGCTACGGTAGAACTCGACCAAGCCACCCAGCTTGGGCGCCATGTCAGTCATGGCCTTGGACTGGATGTCAGACTCGCGGATCGGCGTCAGGCCCACCATGGTCTTCTTCAGCGACGTGGTCTTGGCGGTCACGAACTGGGCGTAGAGCCAGGCGGCAGCCGTCTTGTTGGCATCGTGGTCCTTGAAGAAGGTCCAGCTGCCCACGTCCTGGTAGCCGTTTTGCATGCCTTGCTTCCAGTAGGGACCGTTGGGGCCAGGGGCCATGCGCCACTTGGGCGTGCCGTCGGCATTCACCACGGGCAGGCCGGGCTTGGTCATGTCGGCCGTGAAGGCGGTGTACCAGAAGATCTGCTGCGCGATCTGACCCTGGGCAGGCACGGGGCCGGCCTCGCCAAAGGTCATGCCCGTGGCTTCCTTGGGCGCGTATTTCTTCATCCAGTCCACATACTTGGTGAGGGCGTAGACGGCTGCGGGCGAGTTGGTCGCACCGCCACGGGCCACGCTGGCGCCCACGGGCGTGCACTTGTCGTCGGCCACGCGGATGCCCCATTCGTCGATCGGCAGGCCATTGGGCGCACCGATGTCGGCCGTACCCGCCATGGACAGCCAGGCATCGGTGAAGCGCCAGCCTAGGGATGGGTCCTTCTTGCCGTAATCCATGTGGCCGTAGATGGGCTTGCCGTCGATGTTCTTCACGTCGTTGGTGAAGAACTCAGCGATGTCTTCGTAGGCGCTCCAGTTGAGCGGCACGCCCAGGTCGTAGCCGTACTTGGCCTTGAACTTGTCCTTGATGTCCTTGCGGTCGAACAAATCGGCACGGAACCAGTACAGGTTCGCAAACTGCTGGTCAGGCAGCTGGTACATCTTTCCATCGGGGCCGGTCGTGAACTTGGTACCGATGTAGTCCTTGAGGTCGATGCCGGGGTTGGTCCATTCCTTGCCCGCAGCGCCCATGTAGTCGGTCAGGTTAAGGATCTTGCCGTAGCGGTAGTGCGTGCCGATCAGGTCAGAGTCCGAGATCCAGCCGTCATAGATGGACTTGCCCGACTGCATGGAGGTCTGCAGCTTCTCGACCACGTCGCCTTCCTGGATCAGGTCGTGCTTGACCTTGATGCCGGTGATTTCCTCGAACGCCTTGGCCAGCGTCTTGGACTCGTATTCGTGGGTGGTGATGGTTTCAGACACCACCGAGATTTCCTTCACCCCCTTGGCCTGGAGTTTTTTGGCTGCGTCGATGAACCACTTCATCTCGGCCATCTGCTGGTCTTTATTCAGCGTGGATGGCTGGAATTCGCTGTCGATCCACTTCTTGGCCTCGGCCTCGCCGGCCCAGGCAGCCTGCCCCATCGCCAGAGCCGCGGCGGCGAAAGCGATCGCCTTGAACTGCATCTTCATTGCTGTCTCCTCTCAGATTGAGACCCCCATTGGTAGACCGGCACCAACCCGGGGGGGAACCAGGCCAGGCCTTCGACACTACAAAAACAATAGCTACAAATGCTTACCCATCAAGCGCAAACGGCCATTTTTTCCTTAACCCTTGCGCATGATCAGCGCCAGCAGCGCCATCGACACCACAAAGCTGATCCAGATCGAAGGGTCGCCCTGCAGGCTGAACCACTGGGCCAGCTTGCCGCTGATGCCCACAAAGATCAGGTTCACGTAGGCGGCCGACAGCAGCCCGATAAAAAGCCGGTCGCCGCGCGTGGTCTCCAGGGGCAGGAAACCCTTGCGCATGGTCGTGGGCGACTTGAGCTCCCACACCGTCATGCCCACCAGCATCAGCACGATGCACGTAAAGAACACTGCCACCGGCAGCGTCCAGGCCATCCAGTCAAACATGTCGCTGCCTCCTCAAACCCGGCCCATCGCGAAACCCTTCGCGATGTAGTGCCGCACAAACCAGATCACGATGGCACCCGGCACGATGGTCAGCACACCCGCCGCCGCCAGCGTCGCCCAGTCCATGCCCGAGGCACTCACGGTGCGCGTCATGGTGGCCACGATGGGCTTGGCGTTCACGCTGGTCAGCGTGCGGGCCAGCAGCAGCTCCACCCAGCTGAACATGAAGCAGAAGAACGCCGCCACGCCCACACCGGCCTTGATCAGCGGCAGGAAGATGGTCATGAAAAAGCGCGGAAAGCTGTAGCCATCGATGTAGGCCGTCTCGTCGATCTCGCGCGGGATGCCGCTCATGAAGCCTTCCAGAATCCACACCGCCAGCGGCACGTTGAACAGCAGGTGCGCCAGCGCCACGGCAATGTGCGTGTCCATCAGCCCCACGGTGGTGTAGAGCTGGAAGAACGGCAGCAAGAACACGGCCGGGGGTGTCATGCGGTTGGTCAGCAGCCAGAAGAACACATGCTTGTCGCCCATGAACTGGTAGCGGCTGAACGCATAGGCTGCGGGCAGCGCCACGGTGAGCGAGATCACCGTGTTGATCGCCACATAGATCAGGCTGTTGATGTAGCCCGAGTACCAGGACGCATCGGTGAAGATGGTCTTGTAGTTGGCCCAGGTGAAGTTCTGCGGGAAGAACGAGAAGCTCGACAGGATCTCCTCATTCGTCTTGAAGCTCATGTTGACCATCCAGTAGATGGGCAACAGTGCGAACAGCAGGTACGCAATCAGGAACAGCGTGCGCTTCTGGAAACGTTTTTCATTCATGGCCGGCTCCTTCGTCGCTGACGGTGCCCACGCGCTGCATCCAGTTGTAGAGGATGAAACACAGCAGCAGGATGATGAAGAAATAGATCAGCGAGAAGGCGGCCGCCGGGCCCAGGTCGAACTGGCCGACCGCCTTGGTCGTGAGGTACTGGCTGAGGAACGTGGTCGCATTGCCCGGCCCGCCCCCCGTGAGCACGAAGGGCTCTGTGTAGATCATGAAACTGTCCATGAAGCGCAGCAGCACCGCAATCATCAGCACGCCGCGCATCTTGGGCAGCTGGATGTAGCGGAACACCGCGAACTTGCTCGCACCGTCGATGCGGGCTGCCTGGTAGTACGCGTCGGGGATGGAACGCAACCCGGCAAAGGCCAGCAGCGCGACCAGCGGCGTCCAGTGCCACACATCCATCAGCAGCACCGTGAGCCACGCCTGCGTGGCGTTGCCGGTGTAGCTGTATTCAATGCCCATCTCCTGCAACATCCGGCCCATCAGGCCAATATCGGCACGGCCATAGATCTGCCAGATGGTGCCCACCACGTTCCAGGGGATCAACAGCGACAGCGCCACCACCACCAGCACGGCGGACGACTTCCAGCCCTGCGCGGGCATGGACAGCGCCAGCAGGATGCCCAGCGGAATCTCCACCGCCAACACAGCCAGCGAGAAGGTGATCTGCCGCCACAAGGCCGCGTGCAGCTCCTCATCGCGCATCACGGCGGCAAACCATTCGGTGCCCACAAACACGCGGCGCTCGGGCGAGATGATGTCCTGCACCGAGTAGTTCACCACCGTCATCAATGGAAGAATGGCCGAGAAGGCCACGCAGATGATGACCGGCAGGATCAGGAACCAGGCCTTCTGGTTCACGGGCTTGGTCGTCGTGCTCATGCCAAAAGCTCCTCATTCTGGTAGTAGCAGGTGTGCTCACCCAGCACCTGCAGCCACACCGTGTCGCCCGCCGAGGGCAGTCGCGTCTCGGGGCTGAAGCGGGCCTTGAGCGTGTGCTCGCCCACCTTCGCGGTCAACATCAGGTAGGTGCCGATGTCCTGCACTTGCGCCACCGTGCAGGCAATGGCGCCGGGTTGCTCTGCCGATGCCAGCGCCAAATATTCGGGCCGAATACCCACCTGCACCGGGCCCGTTGGCAAAGTACGTCCCACAGGGGCGTGCAGGCGGTGGCCGACGATGCTGAGCTGGCCTGCGTCCACCTGCGCGGGCAAAAAGTTCATGCCTGGGGAGCCAATGAAATGCCCCACAAACACATGCTGGGGCCGCTCGAACAGCGCATCGGCCGAGCCCACCTGCACGGCGCGGCCACGCGTCATGACCACCACCTGGTCCGCAAAGGTCAATGCCTCGACCTGGTCGTGCGTCACGTAGATCAGTGTGAGCTTGAGCTCGTGGTGGATCTGTTTGAGCTTGCGCCGCAGTTGCCACTTGAGGTGCGGGTCGATCACCGTGAGCGGCTCGTCGAACAGCACCGCCGCCACATCGGCGCGCACCAGGCCACGGCCCAGTGAAATCTTCTGCTTCTGGTCTGCTGACAGCCCTGCGGCCCGCAGGTTCAGCTGATGGCTCATCTCCAGCATCTCGGCAATCACGCCCACGCGCTGCTTGATCTGCTCCTCGGGCACCTTGCGGTTCTTCAGCGGAAACGCCAGGTTCTCGGCCACCGTCATGGTGTCGTAGATCACCGGAAACTGGAACACCTGCGCAATGTTGCGCTCCTGCGGGCTGGCACGGGTCACGTCGCGGCCATCAAACAGCACCTTACCGTGCGAGGGCACGAGCAGCCCCGACATGATGTTGAGCATGGTCGTCTTGCCGCAGCCCGAGGGGCCCAGCAACGCATAGGCACCGCCATCCTCGAACTCCATCTTGAGGGGCAGCAGCGCGTAGTCGCTGTCCTGCTGCGGGTTCGGCTTGTACGAATGCGCCAAGTCCAGACTGATGCGGGCCATCTCAACGCCCTCCTTGTACAGCGTTCGGGCGCGCGGGCGCCCATGCCAGTCGGCCGTCAGCACCAAACACATAGGCCTGGGCCGGGTCCAGGTGCAGCGTGATGGGCGTGCCCAGTTCAAAGTAATGCACCCCGGTCAACTGCGCCACCAGGTCGCCCCAGGGCGTGGCCGCGTGCACAAAGGTGTCCGAGCCCGAAATTTCGGCCAGCTCGACCACTCCGCCCACGCTGATGTCGCCCGGGCGAGCCACCACGCGCAGCGCACTGGCGCGCACACCCACCGTGAGCCCTGCCGCCGTGGCCACACCTTGGGACAGGGGCACGGCCAGTTCTGCGCCGCCCTCCAAGCGCACACCCCCTGGGACCGCCGATGCGGCAATGAGATTCATGGGCGGGTCGCTGAAAGCACGCGCCACACGCAGCGAGTTGGGCGCATGGAACACCTCGGCCGTGGGGCCGTACTGCAGCAACTGACCTTCGTCGAGCACAGCGGTGTAGCCGCCGAGCAGCAGGGCCTCGCCCGGCTCGGTGGTGGCATACACCACGGTGGACTGGCCTGCAGCAAACAGCTGGGTCAGTTCTTCGCGCAACTCTTCACGCAGCTTGTAGTCCAGGTTCACCAGCGGTTCGTCCAGCAGCATCAGCGGCGCACCCTTGGCCAAGGCGCGGGCCAGCGCCACGCGCTGCTGCTGCCCACCCGACAGCTCGGCCGGGTAGCGGTCGAGAAACATGTCGATGTGCAGGCGGCTCGCAATTTCGCGCACGCGGGCGTCGATGTTCTTTTCGCCGCGCAGCTTCAGGGGCGACGCAATATTGGCCGCCACCTTCATGGAGGGATAGTTGATGAACTGCTGGTACACCATGGCCACGTTGCGGTCGCGCACTGGCATGCCGGTCACGTCCACGCCATCCACCATCACGCGCCCGGCCGTGGGCGTATCGAGCCCCGCCATGATGCGCATCAGGCTGGTCTTGCCCGCCTGCGTGGCGCCCAGCAGCACCGTGACGGCGCCGCTGTGCAGCGCCAGGCTCATGTCGTGGAGCCAAGTCTGCGGCCCTACCTTCTTGCTGATGCTGTCCAGTGCCAGCTGCATCACGCAACCTTTCTAATGACCCCCTGGGGGCTGTGTGGATCTGGCTTTCTGCTGCGCACGCAGCAAAGTGCCTCGTTTTCGATTGCGTTCATTTTTGTTCTTTTTTGATCGTATCGAATCAAGGTTTACCCTTAATGAGTTCCTTTTTGTTCGATTTAAAGTATCTCCACCCCATAAGCCGATTGATTCGCGTGAATACGAACCCCCGACAACTGCTGCTTCTCGAAGAAGTCCGCGCGCGCAAATCCGCCACGGTGGAACAACTGGCAGACACCCTGGGCGTGACCCTGCAGACCGTGCGACGTGACGTGCAGCGCCTGGCCGAGTCCGGCCTGCTCACGCGCTTTCATGGTGGCGTGCGCGTGCCCAGCTCCACGGTGGAAAACCTGGCCCACACCCAGCGCGAGACACTGCACGCCGAAGGCAAGGCCCGCATCGCGCGCGCCGTGGCCGAACAAGTGCCCAACGACTGCTCGCTGATCCTGAACATCGGCACCACCACCGAGGCCATCGCCAAAGCCCTGCTGCACCACCGCGGCCTGCGCGTGATCACCAACAACCTGAACGTGGCCGCCATCCTGAGCGGCAACCCCGAGTGCGAGGTCATCGTGGCCGGCGGCGTGGTGCGCGCCCGCGACCGGGGCATCGTCGGCGAAGCGGCGGTGGACTTCATCCGCCAGTTCAAGGTGGACATTGCGCTCATCGGCATCTCGGGCATCGAGCCCGACGGCTCCCTGCGCGACTTCGACTACCGCGAAGTGAAGGTGGCGCAAACCATCATCGAACACGCACGCGAGGTCTGGCTGGCGGCCGACTTCAGCAAGTTCAACCGCCCAGCCATGGTGCAACTGGCCACACTGGCGCAAATCGACCGCCTGTTCACCGACGCGCCGCCGCCTGAGCCGTTTCCGGCGTTGCTGCAAGACGCCGAAGTCGTTTGCACTGTGGCCGCTTGATCACCTGACATTCACCATGACCTACCTGCTCGCACTCGACCAAGGCACCTCCAGCTCCCGCAGCATCGTTTTCGACGAAGGCGGCCACATCGTGGCGCAAGCCCAGTTGGAGCTGCCGCAGATCTACCCCCAGCCCGGCTGGGTGGAGCACGACCCGCTGGAGATCTGGCGCACCCAGCTCGCCACCGCACGCGATGCTCTGGCCAAGGCGGGCATTGCCGCGAGCGCCGTGCGCGCCGTGGGCATCACCAACCAGCGCGAAACCACGGTGCTATGGAACCGCCAAACCGGCCAGCCCGTGCACCACGCCATCGTGTGGCAAGACCGGCGCGCCGAACCCGCCTGCGCCCAGCTGCGCGAACAAGGCCATGCCGCCACCATCCAGGCCAAGACCGGCCTGCTGGTGGATGCCTACTTCTCCGGCACCAAGCTGCAGTGGCTGCTGGACCATGTTCCCGGCGCGCGCGACGCGGCGGAGCGCGGTGAGCTGGCCTTTGGCACGGTGGACAGCTGGCTGATGTGGAAGCTGACCCACGGCAAGGTGCATGTGACGGATGTAAGCAACGCCTCGCGCACCATGCTGTTCAATGTGCACACCAACCAGTGGGACGACGAGCTGCTGGCGCTGCTGCGCATTCCCAAGGCGCTGATGCCCGAGGTGCTGCCGTCCAGCGCCCACTTTGGCGACATCGCGGCCGACCTGCTGGGCCACAGCATCCGCATCGGCGGCGTGGCGGGCGACCAGCAAAGCGCGCTGTTCGGCCAGGCCTGCTTCACCGCCGGCATGGCCAAGAACACCTACGGCACGGGCTGCTTCATGCTCATGCACACAGGCGGCACGTTCCAGACATCGCAAAACGGCCTGCTCACCACCAGCGCAGCGCAAGCGACGGCGCAACCTGAATTTGCGATGGAAGGCAGCGTGTTTGTCGGCGGCGCGGTGGTGCAGTGGCTGCGCGACGGGCTGCGCGCCATCTCCACCAGCAACGAGGTGGAGTCGCTTGCGCAGAGCGTGCCCGATTCGGGCGGCGTGATGATGGTGCCCGCCTTCACCGGCCTGGGCGCCCCGTACTGGAAACCCGACTCGCGCGGCACCATCACCGGCCTCACACGCGGCACCACGCTGGGCCACATCGCCCGCGCGGCGCTGGAGAGCATTGCCTACCAGAGCGCCGCCCTGCTGCTGGCCATGAGCCGCGACGCCGTGGCCGCTGGCGGTGCGCCCGTGAGCGAACTGCGCGTGGACGGCGGCGCCTGCATCAACGACCTGCTGATGCAGTTCCAGGCCGACCTGCTGGGCATTCCGGTGGTACGGCCTGCCGTCATCGAGACCACGGCGCTCGGGGCCGCGTACCTGGCCGGGCTGTCGAGCGGCGTGTACCGCAGCACGGATGAACTCTCGCGGCTGTGGCGCGCCGACCGGCACTTTGTGCCCACGCTCAGCAGCGCGCGTGCGCAGGAGCTGATGGCGAACTGGGAACACGCCGTTCGCCAAACAGTAGCTGAGTAGCTCCCCCTGAGGCGCTGCGCGCCTTCCCCCTCTCTGCTTCGCTTTGCTCGCGGAGGGAGACGCTCCCAGCGCGGCGGGGCGGCCCTTGCGCGGGAGCACTGGCTTTGGCCACGCCGGTTGCACGAGTCTTCGAGCAACTCATAGGTCTAGCGGCGCTACCATCGGCTCTCCCTTTCCAGCCTGCCCGCAAAATGACCTCCCCCGCTCCAGCCACAGCAAACTCCTCCCTTCCCACCATCGCCTTCATCGGCGGCGGCAACATGGCCAGCGCCATCATCGGCGGGCTGATCCGCCAGGGCCACCCGGCCAGCCAGATCGAGGTGGTCGAACCCTGGGCCGATGCGCGCGCTGCGCTGCAAAAGAACTACGGGATCGAAGCCCAGCCTGAAGCGGGCCCTGCCCTGCAGCGCGCCCGCATCGTGGTGTGGGCCGTCAAGCCCCAGACCTTCAAAGATGCCGCCGCGCAGGCAAAAGCTCACACGCAACAGGCCTTGCACCTGAGCGTGGCCGCCGGCATCCGCTCCGACAGCATTGCCCAATGGCTCTCCACCGAGCGCATCGTGCGCACCATGCCCAACACGCCAGCGCTGGTGGGCAAGGGCATGAGCGCGCTGTACGCCCGCCCTGCCGTGGACGCGGCCGAACGCGCACAAGTCGAAGCCATCATGGCGTCCACCGGCGAGTTCCTTTGGGTGGAGTCTGAAAAGCAGCTTGACGCCGTCACCGCCCTGTCGGGCTCTGGCCCCGCCTACGTTTTCTACTTCCTGGAAGCCATGACACGCGCGGGCACCGACATGGGCCTGACCGAGCAGCAGGCGCACCAGTTGGCAGTGGGCACATTTGTCGGCGCATCAGAACTGGCACGCCGCTCCGACGAGCCCCCGGCCGTGCTGCGCCAGCGCGTCACGTCCAAGGGCGGCACGACCTATGCTGCCTTGCAATCCATGGAATCGGCCGGCGTCGCTGCTGCCTTTGAACGCGCCATGGAGGCCGCACGCCAGCGCGCCGATGAACTGGGGAATGAATTCGGGGGGTAGTGCACTGAGTCAGTGCAATCGGTGCTCTCCATGCCCCAGCTCCTGCAGCCCTTTGAAACCTGGCACCACACATCGGCCTCGGCCGACAGCACGGTGGTGGTTCCTGATGGGTGCCGTGACCTGATCCTGCATGCCCTCCCCCACCAGCCGCCCACCTGGTTTGTGACCGACCTGGCAGACACCACCTACACCGTGCCGGGCATGGTGGGCGAGCGCTACTGGGGATTTCGCATGCAGCCGGGCGCGCAGGTGGATGCCAAGCGCCTGCTGGCCTTGTTGCACAAACGCTCCATGAACGACGCCCACGATGCCCTGCCCCTGCTGCACGACTGCATGGTGCTGGATGCGCGTGTGGCCGATGCGCTGCAAAGCCTGGCGCGTCACAGCCAGGTGGCCCAGGCAGCGCGGCAACTGGGCGTGTCGGAGCGCACCCTGCAGCGGCTGGTGCAGGTCGCCACCGGGCGCCCCCCGGCTTATTGGAAGTGCCTGGCCCGCGTGCGCCGTGCTGCGCAGGCGCTGCCGGAGGCACCCTCGCTCGCGGAGTGCGCAGCGGACCATGGCTACACCGACCAGGCCCACATGACCCGCGAATTTGGGCGCTGGTTGGGCCGCACGCCCGCAGCAGTGGTGGCCTCGCCCCAGTGGCAGGCGGCTATTGGCGCTTCGGGCTATTGCTGAGGGAGCACGCCAATCCCAGGTAGTGGGCCACCTGCTTGGCAGCCAGGTCTTCTGGCGTGTGCAGTTTGATGTGCCTGCGCTGTTTGCCAGCGCCCTCCAGCACCTTGAATTCGTCCGCCAGCTGGGCGCCATCACCGAACTCCAGCGACACATGCTGGGTGTACGCAAACAGGCCGCAAAAAGACGCTGGTGCCGAAAAGAGGATGCCGCCATATTTGACCTCCTCGCGCACATCCGGCCCCAGGGCAAGAACAAGGGCGCGGGCGCCCTGCAGCACGCTGTATTGATCTGGATGGCGCTGCCGGATGTCCTGCAGCAGTTTATGGACGCGGTCTTCGGCCATGGATGAAGGGGAGCAAAAATGGGTTTGAATGAAAGCTGCAGGCGGGCTCGCGGCTTCCAATCAATGTAGCGAATGGCGTGGAAACCGGCTTGTAAAAACCCGCCACAACCATCACAGACAATCCCGGCCGCGCGCCGTAGTCAGCCCGTCAGCCCCAGCCACCGCAGCAGATAGCTGCCCGCAATGCCGGCAAACACCGTGGCGCCCAGCCAGTGGTTGACGCGGAACGCCTTGAAACACCCTTCGCGCGAGCGGGTCCGGATCAGCGTAAAGTGCCACAGCACCTGCGCCAGCGCAACGGCAATTGCTATATAAAATATAGCATTCAGTGCATATGGATAAAGCGCTAGGGCCCAAATAGACAAAAAAAGCAGATAGAACGCCACGATGGCCGGCACATCCCAGCGCCCCAGCGTGATGGCCGAGGTCTTGATGCCGATCTTGAGGTCGTCATCCCGATCCACCATGGCGTATTCGGTGTCGTAGGCCAGCACCCAGAACAGGTTGCCCAGCCACATCCACCAGGCCACGGCGGGCACGCTGCCCTGCACGGCGGCAAAGGCGATGACGATGCCGAAATTGAACGCAATGCCCAGCACCGCCTGGGGCATGGAAATGATGCGTTTAGTGAACGGGTAGGCAATGGCCACCAGCACGGCGGGCACCGACCAGGCGATGGCGGCCTGGTTGGTGGTGAGCACCAGGCCAAACGACACCAGCGCCAGCACCGCGCCCAGGCTCAGCGCCTCTTTCACCGACACCGCACCGGTCGTGACGGGCCGCTGCGCCGTGCGTTTGACGTGTTTGTCAAAGTCGCGGTCGGCCACGTCGTTCACGCAGCAGCCTGCGCTGCGCATGAGGAAGGTGCCCAGCACAAACACCACCAGCAGGTGCCAGCCCGGAAAGCCGTCGGCTGCAATCCACAGCGCGCTCAGCGTCGGCCACAGGCACACCAGCCAGCCGGCGGGGCGGTCCCAGCGGATCAGGTCGAGATAGAGCGAAAAACGGCTGCGGGGGGAAACAGGGGACGACGACATGATGGGACCATTACAAGAACAGGCTCAGCAGCAAGACGCTGCGGCGGGTGGCGGGCCACGGGCGCACAGAATGTAGCAGCAGCGCCGCGACCGGGACACGCATCACGAGGCCAGGTAACCGCCCCAGCGCGCGCAAAAAACCCGTTAAAGTCTCCGCTCGTTCCCCCAACGTACCGCCCTCTGGGGCACCAACGCATGCCCCATACATCGACCTCCCAGGCCGCCACGCGTTTTGCTGTCCCCCGCGGAATGCTGGTGGGATTTGTGATTGCGGCCCTCGCCACGGTGCTGATCGCGCTGGTGAACTTCCGCACCGCCCAGGTGCGCTCGCACGCTGTGGAAGCCATGGACGAGACCACGGTGACCATGCGCCACCTCAACCTGTTCGTGTCTTCGCTGAAAGACGCCGAGACCGGGCAACGCGGCTATCTGCTGACGGGGGACGACACCTATCTGCAGCCCTACAACCTGTCCCTGGGCGCCATGGAGCGCAACATGGCGCGCCTCAAGGAGCTGACGGACGACAGCGCCGTGCAGCGCCGCCTGGTGCTGCAGATCGACGACCTGCGCCACGAAAAACTGCGCGAGCTGGGCGAGACCATTGAACTGCGCCGCTCGAAGGGCCAGGAAGCCGCCGTGGCCGTGACCCGCAGTGATGCCGGCCGGGTGCTGATGGACCGCATCCGCGACCTGGCGTCGGACCTGTCCACACTGCTGAACCAGCAGCTGGAAAACGAACGCAAGCAATGGGTGGAGGCGGCGGCCATGTCCACCTACTACTCCTGGGGCGGATCGTTCGTGCTGCTGGTGCTCATCTGCCTGTCGGCCGCCGCCAATGCGCGGGAGTACCGCCTCAAGGCCCAGCAGTCGTGGGTGGCGGCCGGCCTCAACGGGCTGAGCCAGCGCATCCAGGGCGACCACCGGCTGGAGGACCTGGGCCAGCTCACGCTCGAATACTTGGCGCAATACCTGCGCGCGGCCGTGGGGGCAGGCTATGTGGCCGACTGCAACGGCGCGCTCACCCTGTTTGGTGGCTACGCCCTGCCCCGCGAACGGCTGGAGCAGCGCCTGCTGCTCGGCGAAGGCCTGGTGGGCCAGGTCGCGCGCTCGCGCCAGATGCTGCATGTGCGCGATGTGCCCGCCGGGCACCTGATGGTGTCGTCCAGCACCGGCCAGTCCGCACCGACCGAGCTGCTGCTGGCGCCCGCCATCGAGAACGGCGAAGTGTTTGCCGTGATCGAACTGGGCTTTCATCGCCCGCTGACCGAGCCTGAGCGCACCCTGATGGAACGCGCCTCGGGCATTCTGGCGGTGGCGATCCGCGCTGGGATTGACCGCAACCGCCTGGAAGCCTTGCTGGAAGAAACCCAGCGCCAGTCCGAAGAGCTGCAGACCCAGCAAGAAGAGCTGCGTGTGAGCAACGAGGAGCTGGAGCAGCAAAGCCGCATCCTGCAAGAGTCGCAGGCCCAGATGGAGGTGCAGCAGACCGAGCTGGAGCAGACCAACGCCCACCTGGAGGCGCAGACCCAGCAGCTGGAATACCAGCGCGAACAACTGCTGCGCGCCCAAAGCGCCATGACGGACAAGGCCCGCGAACTGGAGCTGGCCAGCCAGTACAAGAGCGAGTTCCTGGCCAACATGAGCCACGAGCTGCGCACACCGCTCAACTCCACGCTGATCCTCGCCAAACTGCTGTCCGACAACAAGCCGGGCAACCTGAGCGCCGAGCAGGTGAAGTACGCGCAGACCATTTACGCGGCGGGCAACGACCTGCTGGCACTCATCAACGACATCCTCGACCTGTCCAAGATCGAGGCCGGCCAGGCCACCGTGTCGGTGGAAACGGTGACGCTGTCCAAGGCACTGCAAACCCTGATCGACCCGCTGCGCCCGCTGGCGCAAGAGAAGGGCCTGACGCTCACGGCCACCGTCGCGCCCGACGCACCCGCCATGCTGGACACCGACCCGCAGCGCCTGGGGCAGGTGCTCAAGAACCTGCTTTCCAACGCGCTCAAGTTCACCGAGAAAGGATCGGTGGCGCTGCATGTGTCGCGCAACCCGGACGACACCCTGTCGTTTGCCGTCAAGGACACCGGCATCGGCATTCCGGCGCACCAGCAGGAGCTGATTTTCGAAGCCTTCCGCCAGGCCGATGGCAGCACCCACCGCAAGTACGGCGGCACGGGCCTGGGCCTGTCGATCTCGCGCGATCTGGCGCAGCTGCTGGGAGGCTCCATCCACGTGCACAGCACGCCGGGGGAAGGCAGCGTCTTCACGCTGGTCCTGCCCCAGAAGCTGGTGCCTTCGTCGCCTGAAGCTGCGCCGGCAGCGCCGCTGGCGGCGGCAGCTCCAGCCCACACGGCGGCACCGGTCGTCTCACCGGTTCCTTCGGCCCCCGCGTTGCCACCCGTGGCGGCCCCCACCGCACCCGCAGCCCCGCGCCGCGCGAGCGCGCGCAGCATTCTGGTGATTGAGGACGACGTGCGCTTTGCGCAGATCCTGAGCGACCTGGCCGGTGAGATGGATTTTGACTGCCACCTGGCCCACAACGCGGCCGACGGCCTGGCCTACGCCGTACACAGCCTGCCCAGCGCCATCGTGCTGGACGTGAACCTGCCCGACTTCTCGGGCCTGGGCGTGCTCGACCAGCTCAAGCGCAACCCGGCCACGCGCCACATTCCGGTGCACGTGGTCTCGGTGGCCGATTACTCGCAAGAGGCCTTGGGCCGGGGCGCAGTGGGCTACGCCCTCAAGCCCGTCAAGCGCGATGAACTGGTGCATGCCCTGCAGCGACTGGAAGCCAAGTTCACCCAGAACCTGCGGCGCGTGCTGGTGGTGGAAGACGACGAACGCCAGCGCGAGAGCGTGCGCCACCTGCTCACCAACGACGACGTGGAGATCGTGGGCGCCGGCACGGCGGCCGAGGCGCTGGCGCACCTGCGCGGCTCCACCTTTGACTGCATGGTGATGGACCTGAACCTGCCCGACCTGAGCGGCTACGAATTGCTGCAGCAGATGACGGAGCAGGACGGCGTCTCCTTCCCGCCCGTCATCGTGTACACAGGCCGCGCCCTGTCGCGCGACGAGGAGCAGCAGCTGCGCCGGTTTTCCAAGTCCATCATTATCAAGGACGCCCGCTCCCCCGAGCGGCTGCTCGACGAGGTCACGCTGTTCCTGCACCAGGTGGAGTCGGAGCTGTCGGCAGAGCACCGCCAGATGCTGCAGGTGGCCCGCAACCGCGAGACTGCCCTGGAAGGCCGCAACGTGCTGGTGGTGGAAGACGATGTACGCAACGTGTTTGCGCTCTCCAGCATCCTGGAGCCCACCGGCATCCGCGTGGAGATCGCGCGCAACGGCCTGGAGGCCCTGCAGGCGCTGGAACGCGCCGGCAGCGGCAGCCACCCTGCGATTGACCTGGTGCTGATGGACATCATGATGCCGGAGATGGACGGCTACACCGCCATGCGCGAGATCCGCAACCGCCCCGAGTGGCGCCGCCTGCCCATCATCGCGTTGACCGCCAAGGCCATGAAGGACGACCAGGAAAAATGCCTGGCCGCCGGGGCCAATGACTACATCGCCAAACCGCTGGACGTGGAGAAGCTGCTGTCCCTGGTGCGGGTGTGGATGCCCAAGTAGGCCCCGCCATGCCCCATCGCAAGGCCCGCACCGCCGACATCGAGCAGCGCCTGCTGATCGATGCCATCTACCACCGCTACCACTACGACTTCAGGGGCTACGCGCAGGCGTCGCTCAAGCGGCGGCTGGCGTCGGCGCTGGTGCAGTTTGACTGCAAGACGCTGTCGCAGCTGCAGGACCGTGTGCTGCACGAGCCCGCCGTGTTCCCTGCGCTGCTCGAATACCTCACCGTGCAGGTGAGCGACATGTTCCGCGACCCCAGCTACTTCCAGGCGCTGCGCCAGGAGGTGGTGCCGCTGCTGCGCACCTACCCGTCGCTCAAGGTCTGGGTGGCCGGGTGCAGTGCGGGGGAAGAGGTGTATTCGCTGGCCATCCTGCTGCAGGAAGAAGGCCTGCTGGACCGCACGCTGATCTACGCCACCGACATCAACCCGCACGCGTTGCGCGCGGCAGAGTCTGGAGTGTTCGACGTGTCGCGGGTGGCGGCTTTTACCGAGAACCATGCGCGATCCGGCGCCCGCAGTTCGTTGTCGGACTACTACGCTGCCGGCTATGGCCGCGTGGTGTTCGACAAGGGCTTGCGCGAGCACATGGTGTTCTCTGACCACAGCCTGGCCACCGACAGCGTGTTTGCCGAGGTTCATCTGGTGTCCTGCCGCAATGTGCTCATCTACTTCGAGCGCGACCTGCAGAACCGTGCACTCGGGCTGTTCCGCGAGTCGCTGTGCCACCGGGGCTTCCTGGGCCTGGGCTCCAAGGAGTCTCTGCGGTTTTCTGCGCACACCGATGCCTTCGAGGACTTCGTGCTGGAGGACCGCATCTACCGAAAAAGGGCCGGACTATGACCAGCCCCGCCCTGGCGCCAAGGCCATCGCCACCGGGGGGCTACCACGCCGTCGTGGTGGGTGGCTCTTCGGGCGGTATTGATGCCCTCTTGCAGCTGCTGCCCGCGCTGCCCGCCACACTGCAGGCCGCGGTTCTGGTTGTGCTGCACCTGCCCCGAGACCGTCGCAGCCTGCTGGTGGACATCTTCCAGCCCCGCTGCGCCCTGACGCTGCGCGAGGCGCAGGACAAGGACGCCATCACGCCAGGCTCGGTCAGCTTTGCGCCCCCTGACTATCACCTGTTGGTCGATGCCGGGCCCCGGGGTCCGCATGTGGGGCTGTCGCTGGACGCCCCTCTGCATTTTTCCCGCCCCTCCATCGACGTGCTGTTCGAATCGGCGGCAGACCACTACGGCCCCCGGCTGGTGGGCATCCTGCTGTCGGGCGCCAACGAAGACGGTGTGCACGGCCTGCAAGCCATTCAGGCGGGGGGCGGCCTCACGATCGTGCAAGACCCCGCCAGCGCCAGCATGCCCACCATGCCGCAGGCGGCCATCGCGGCCTTGGCGGTTGACCACATCCTGCCCCCTGAAGGCATTGCCAGGCTGCTGGCGGACCTGCACCAGCGCCAGCAGCTTTGATACGGGCATATGCGTCCTTCCTTGAGAACCCCATCCACCCTCCCCACCGCCCATGCCCCAGACCGACCGCACCAAATGCCTGCTCGTTGACGATGTCGAGGAAAACCTGATCGCCCTGGAGGCGCTGCTGCAACGCGACGGACTGGACATCCTCAAGGCCCAGTCGGGCCCCGAGGCCCTGGAACTGCTGCTGGCGCATGACGACGTGGCCCTGGCCTTGCTGGACGTGCAAATGCCCGAGATGAACGGCTTCGAGCTGGCGGAACTGATCCGGGGCAGCGAGCGCACCCGGCACATTCCGCTCATCTTCATGACGGCGGGCTCACGCGAGCAGAACTGGCAGTTCCGGGGGTACGAGAGCGGGGCGGTGGACTTTCTCTACAAACCCATCGACCCGCACATGCTCACCAACAAGGCGAGCGTGTTCTTTGAACTGCACCGGCGCAAGCAGGCGCTGGCGCATGAGCTGCGCGCGCGCACCGAGGCCTTGCGCATCAACGAAATGTTCATGGCCGTGCTGAGCCACGACCTGCGCACACCGCTGCAGTCCATCGTCGCGGCGGCCACCGTGCTCAAGCGCCAGCCGCCCCCCGACAAGGCGGTGCTGATGGCCGACCGGGTGCTGGGCGCCAGCCAGCGCATGGGCCACATGATCGAAGACCTGCTGGACGTGACCCGCATTCGCCAGGCGGGCGGGCTGGCGCTGCAGCTGGGCTCCACCCACATGCAAGCGCTGGTGCAGCGCACGCTGGATGAGATGGCCACCAGCCACCCGGAACGCTACATCGGGTCCACCCTGCAAGGCGACCTGGCCGGCACCTGGGATGCCGAACGCCTATGTCAGGTGATCACCAACCTGGTTGGCAACGCCCTGCACCATGGCAGAGTCGACCACCCTGTGCAGATTGCAGTGGACGGTACCAGCCCTGAGGAGGTGAGCATCACGGTGTCCAACGGCGGCACCATTCCCCCTGCGCTGCTGCCGCATTTGTTCGACCCGTTCCGGGGTGGAGAGCGTGAGCCCGGCCGCCACCAAGGGCTGGGGCTGGGGCTCTTCATTGCGTACCAGATCGTGCGGGCCCACCATGGAACCATCGAGGCCCAGTCACGGGACGATGTCACGACCTTTCGGGTGAGGCTGCCGCGCCACTCGCCAGTACGCAGCCCCCGCAATTGACTGCGCGCAGCCCAGCACAACAGCGCAGGTCGCCACGACCAGGCGGGTGGCGTGATGAAGTAAAGGATGAACAGCGAGCGATCGGCGCTAGCAAGCCTCAGCCGGCGGCTGAAGCCCGCGCTGTATGGATGGACTCGAGCAAATGCTCCAGCTCTTCCAGCTCAAAAGGTTTGAGCAATGCGCGCACGTTGGGCCCCCAACTGCGCGGGTGGCTACCCAGCTCGTAGCCGGAGCACAGCACCACCCACCGCTGCGGATCATCCGCCAGCAGCTGGCGGGCCAGTTCCGTGCCCGAAAGGCCGGGCAGGCTGACATCGGTCACCACCACATCAAAGACGTCCCCAGCATCCAGAGCCAGCGCCTCCTCGGCAGTGGCGCAGGGCGTGACCGTCCGGCCTTCACCTTCCATAAGCATGCCGATGGTCTCGCGCAGCTCCGGGTTGTCTTCAACGTACAGGATTCGCATACATCAGAGGGGATTGATACGCCATGCCGCCCTGCGAAGAAGGGAGCATGACCAAAACCCGCATCATGCGCAGGCGATGGAACTGCGCCATGTAGGACAAGGCGCTCTTTTTCTCTGTGCTGCAGTGTTCTGCGCCCCTCGGGTAATGCGCGTGGAAGCTGCGAACCCTTTTACTCTTCGAGCAGCGAGCGCAGCATCCACGCCGTCTGCTCGTGCACCGTGAGGCGCTGCGTCAGCAGGTCGGCCGTGGGCTCGTCGCTGGCCTTGTCGGCCAGGGGGAACAGGCTGCGCGCGGTGCGGGCCACGGCCTCATGGCCTTCGACCAGCACGCGCACCATCTCCAGTGCCTTGGGCGGCTTGGCGGGCGCATCGGGCACCGTGGCCAGCTTGCCGAATTCGGCATAGGAGCCCGGCGCCACATGGCCCAGCGAGCGGATGCGCTCGGCAATCGGGTCCACGGCATTCCACAGCTCGGTGTACTGCGCCATGAACATGGTGTGCAGCGTGTTGAACATGGGGCCCGTCACGTTCCAGTGGAAGTTGTGGGTGGTGAGGTACAGCGTGTAGGTGTCGGCCAGCAGGCGCGACAGGCCCTGGGCGATGGCAGCGCGGTCCTTGTCGCTGATGCCGATGTTGATGGTAGGGGCGGTGGTCTTGGAGGCCTTTGCCATGTCATTGCTCCTGAAGTGAAGATGGATTCGACAGCAGATGCCCGCCGACCCGTCGGGCCTGGAGGCATCGCACCAAAAACACTGTAGCGCAAGGCCATGACCAGCGAGCCTGACCTGCGTCAGAGCCACACCACGGCAGCAGGACATCGCCCGCCAGCGCGGCACAGGCCAGGCCTGCCTTACGACAGCCGCTTGACCCCCGGCAGCTCGCAGGCATACACCGCGTTGCGCAATGACGCAATGGCTTCATACCGGGTAAAGCTGCGCCGCCATGCCAGCACCACGCGGCGCATGGGTGGCGGGCCGCCGTCTTCTTCGCGGATGGGCAGGTAGCGGATATAGCTTTCGTCGCTCTTACGGCGGCGTGACACGGTGAGCAGCGCATCGCGCGGCACCGAAAGGCGCGGCACCAGCGTCACGCCCATGCCTGCGGCCACCATGTGCTTGATGGTTTCGAGCGAAGAGCCTTCAAACGACTTGCGGATGCCCTCGGCGTTGCTCGCAAAGCGCGCAAATTCGGGGCAGACCTCCAGCACATGGTCGCGAAAACAATGGCCCGCCCCTAGCAGCAGCATGGTCTCGCTCTTGAGTTCGGCCGCCGTCACGGACTTCTTCGCCGCCAGCGGGTGCGTGCTGGGCACGGCCGCCATGAAGGGCTCGTCATATAGCGGCGCCATGGCCAGGCCCGTGTCGGGGAAAGGTTCGGCCAAGATGGCACAGTCGATCTCGCCGGTGCGCAGCATCTCCAGCAGCTTGACGGTGAAGTTCTCCTGCAGCATCAGCGGCATCTGGGGTGTGCGCGTGATGGACTGGCGCACCAGTTCAGGCAGCAGGTAGGGCCCGATGGTGTAGATGACCCCCAGGGTGAGCGGCCCCGCCAGCGGGTCCTTGCCGCGCTTGGCAATCTCCTTGATGGCCGCCGCCTGCTCCAGCACGCTCTGCGCCTGGCGCACGATCTCTTCGCCCAGCGGCGTCACCGAAACCTCACCCGCGCTGCGCTCGAAGAGCTTCACATCCAGCTCTTCTTCCAGCTTCTTGATGGCCACCGACAGTGTGGGCTGCGACACGTAGCAGGCATCGGCCGCATGACCAAAGTGCTTCTCCCGCGCTACGGCAACGATGTACTTGAGTTCGGTGAGGGTCATGGTGTGTTCCAGCAGGCCGTGTCATGCCTTGAGATAGTCGGATTTTCCACCCAACCAGCGCGCGACGTGCTTTGCGGCCAGGTCAGGATACCGGTCCAGCATCTGCGGCGCCAGTTCGCGCGCCCATTCGAGCAGGTGGGTGTCGGTCGCCAGGTCGGCAAAGCGCAGCAGCGCATCCCCCGACTGGCGCGCGCCCAGAAACTCACCGGGGCCGCGAATCTCCAGATCGCGCCGGGCGATCTCGAAGCCGTCGTTGGTTTCGGCCATGGCGCGCAGGCGCTCCTTGGCGGTTTCGCCCACGCGGCCGCTGTCGTTGGTGGCATACAGCAGCACGCAGGCCGAGGCCGCCGCACCCCGCCCCACCCGGCCGCGCAGCTGGTGCAGCTGGCTCAGGCCAAAACGTTCGGCATGTTCGATGACCATGAGGGACGCGTTGGGCACGTCCACGCCCACTTCGATCACCGTGGTGCTGACCAGCACGTCCATCTGGCCGCTGGTGAAGAGCGCCATCACGGCCTTCTTCTCGGCCGTGGGCATGCGCGAGTGCAGCAGACCGACCATGCAGCCCGGCAAGGCCTCGCTCAGATCGGCGTGGGTGGCGGTGGCGTTACTCAGATCCAGCGCCTCGCTCTCTTCAATCAGCGGGCACACCCAGTACACCTGCCGCCCGGCCTCGACCTGCGCGCCGATGCGTGCGATCACCTCGTCCTTGCGGCTGTCGGCAATGAGTTTGGTGACGATGGGCGTGCGGCCTGGCGGTAGCTCGTCGATGACGGACACGTCCAGGTCGGCGTAGTAGCTCATGGCCAGCGTGCGCGGGATGGGCGTGGCACTCATCATGAGCATGTGGGGCTCCATGCCATGGGCAGCGAGTTTCTGCCGCAAGGCAAGCCGCTGCGCCACGCCAAAACGGTGCTGCTCGTCGATGATGGCCAGCGCCAGGTTCTTGAACTGCACCTGCTCCTGGATCACGGCGTGGGTGCCAACCACCAGCGCGGCCTCGCCGCTGGCCACCAGCGCGAGCATGGCGGTGCGATCCTTCTTTTTCTGCCCGCCCACCAGCCAGGCGACCCTGCGGCCGCGCTCGGCCAGCAGGGGTTCGAGCCAGCCGATCATCTTGGCGAAATGCTGCTCGGCCAGGATTTCGGTGGGGGCCATCAGCGCGCACTGCCAGCCCGCATCCATCGCCAGACAGGCGGCCAGGGCCGAGACCACGGTTTTGCCCGAGCCCACATCACCCTGCAGCAGCCGGTGCATGGGCACCTGGCGGGCCAGGTCGGCGGCAATTTCTTCGCCCACGCGGCGCTGGGCGGAGGTGAGGCTGAACGGCAGCACGGCCAGCAACTGCTCATGCAGCGGCAAGGCACCGTCGGCGGCTTTTTGGGCGCGCAACACGGGCGCACGCAGCATGTCGCGTGCGCGGCGCGACTGCTGCTGCGATAGCTGCTGGGCCAGCAACTCCTCGGCCTTGAGGCGCTGCCACGCGGGGTGGCTGTGGTCCTCCAGCGTGGACAGCGCCACATCGGGCGTGGGGTGGTGCAAAAAAGTGAGCGCCTCGCGCAGGCTGAATAAGCGCTGGAGGCCATTTTGGCCATAAACCCGAGTCACCGGCGGCTCGGCACCGGGTGGCAGGGTGTCTGACAAGTCCACCCGCGTCAGCGCGCCCACCACCGCACGGCGCAGGTAGGGCTGGGGCAAACCGGCGGTGGTGGGGTAGACGGGCGTCAACGCCGCAGGCAGCTCGCCGCCCGCCACGCGGAACGCCGGGTGCATCATCTGCCGCCCCCAGAAGCCGCCCTTGATCTCACCCCGGATGCGCAGGCGCGCACCCACGGCCAGGGTTTTCTGGTGCGAGGGGTAGAAGCTGAAGAAGCGCAGCTCGCACGAGCCGGTGTCGTCCTCCACCTGCACCAGCAGCTGGCGGCGCGGGCGTAGCTGAATCTCGCTCGCAGTCACCGTGGCTTCGATCTGCACCATCTGCCCGTCGCGCGCATTAGCCAGCGGGGTGATGCGGGTTTCATCCTCGTAGCGCAGGGGCAGGTGCAGGGCGAGGTCGATGTCACGTTGGAGCCCCAGCTTTTGCAGCGCCTTTTGTGCCACCGACGCGCCGCCTTTGGCCGCAGCAGGGGCTGCCGAAGCCTTGGCGCTAAGGGAAACTCTGGGGGCTGCGGCGGGCATGTAGCGGGTTCTGCGAACGACAAGGGTGGGGCAAAAAGGCTACCATGGTTACCGTTGATTACGCCTAAAGACGGGCGTTTATTCAGAGTCCAGGTCCCCTACCATGCTCAAGCGCATTCACATTCAGCATCTCACCCTGGGCATGTATCTGCACGAGTTCTGCGGGTCGTGGATGGACCACCCGTTCTGGCGGGCCAAGTTCTTGCTCAAAGACCCCGGGGACCTGGCCCGGATACAAGCCACTGCCATCCAGGAAATCTGGATTGACACCGACAAGGGGCTGGACGTGGCGGCGGGCACCGCGTCGGTGTCGCGCGAGGAGGCCGACGCGCAGATTGACACCGACTTCAGTCGCCTGGAGGACCTGCCGCCCATCAAAGTCACGCTGCCATCCCCACCGCCACCGCCCAAGCGCAACCGCAATCCTGCGGACATGCACAGCGAACTCAAGATGGCCGCTGCCATCTGCGTGAAATCCAAAGAAGCCGTGGTCTCGATGTTCAACGAGGCCCGCATGGGCCGCGCGGTGGACTCGGCGAGTGCACAGAGCCTGGTGGAAGAAATTTCGGATTCCGTCACCCGCAACCCCGGCGCGCTCATCAGCCTGGCGCGCCTGAAAACGGCCGACGACTACACCTACATGCACTCGGTGGCGGTGTGCGCGCTGATGGTGGCGCTGGCCAAGCAGCTCAAACTCAAGGACGACCAGCAGCGGCTCGCTGGCATGGCAGGCCTGCTGCACGACCTGGGCAAGGCGGCCATCCCGCTGGCCGTGCTCAACAAGCCCGGCAAGCTCACCGACCAGGAATTCACCGTGGTGCGCAGCCACCCGGTGGAGGGCTACCACATGCTCAAGGAGGGCGGCAACGTACCCGACGCGGTGCTGGATGCCTGTCTGCACCACCATGAAAAAGTCGATGGCTCCGGCTACCCCGACAAGCTGCAGGGCGAAGGCATCAGCGTGATCGCGCGCATGACGGCCATTTGCGACGTGTACGACGCCATCACCTCCGACCGGCCCTACAAGCGTGGATGGGACCCCGCCGAGTCACTGCGCCGCATGGCCGAGTGGACCAAGGACCATTTCGACGCCCGCATCTTCCAGGCCTTTGTCAAAAGTATCGGCATCTACCCTGTGGGCTCGCTCGTGCGCCTGACCTCGGGCCGCATCGGCGTGGTCACCGAGCAATCGGCCGCCGCACTCACCGCCCCCATGGTCAAGGTGTTCTTCTCGACCAAGTCCGACCTGCGCATCCCCCCAGAAATGGTGGACCTGTCTGCCCCGGGCTGCACCGAGAAGATCGTTGCGCGCGAAGACCCCGACAAGTGGCGCTTTCCGGACCTGAACGAGCTATGGTCAGGCTTTGCCGAGAAGGTCTGGTAGCCCGATGCCCGCACTGATCACCCTCACGCTGAACCCCGCCCTCGACCTGGCCACCACCACCTACCACGTTGCACCCACCCACAAGCTGCGCTGCGGCCCGGTGCAGCGCTTTGCGGGTGGCGGAGGCATCAACGTGGCGCGGGTGCTGCACCGCCTGGGCGCAGATGTGTGCGCCTGGGCGCTGGCGGGCGGTGCGGCGGGCACACAGGTGCGGCAGTTGCTGGCCGCGGAGGGCGTGCCCACGCTGCTGCAACCAATTTCGGGCGATACGCGCGAGAACTTCTCGGTGGTCGAGACCACCACAAGCCAGGAGTTTCGTTTTGTGCTGCCCGGCCCCACGCTGCAGGCCAGCGAGTGGCAGGCCTGCCTGGATGCGCTGGCTACCCACACCCCACCACCCCGCTGGCTGATTGCCAGCGGCAGCCTGCCGCCTGGCACGCCGGACGACTTCTACGCCCAGCTGGCACGTGCCGTAGCCGGCCGGGGCTTGCGGGTGGCCGTCGACACCTCGGGGCCGCCGCTGGCGGCGGCCTTGCAGGCCGGGGTGGCGCTGGTCAAGCCCAGCCTGCGCGAGCTGCGCGACGTGATGCAAAAGCCGCTGGAACATGCGGCCGACTGGTGCACCGCCGCCCAGTCGCTGGTGCACAGCGGCGCTGCCGACATCGTGGCCCTGTCGGTGGGCGAGCAAGGCGCCGTGCTGGCCACACGGGAGGGGGTATGGCAGGCGCCAGCGCTGAACGTGCCCGCTACGACCGGCACCACGGGCGCTGGGGACTGCTTTTTGGCGGCGCTGGTCTGGGCGCTGGACCGGGGCGATGCGCCCGCCGAGGCGCTGCGCTGGGGCGTGGCCGCAGGCGCTGCCGCGCTGCTGCACCCTGGCACCGCGCTCGCACAGGCGGATGACGTGCGGCGGCTGGTGCGCAGTGTGCCCGCGCCGATGGCGTTCACCCCCCAGCCATAGCACCGCGCCTGCAGCGCCCGCACCCGCGTGTGACAATCGCGCCTTCCGCAATTTTTACCTTGGCACGGGCCCGTTCGGCCCTCAAGCACGATGACTGATCTCTCCAGCGGCGCAGCCAGCGCCCCCACAACACCCCGCGTGTTCACCCTCAGCGACTTCGACTTCTCGCTGCCCCCCGAACTCATTGCCCAGCACCCCGCACCCGAACGCAGCGCCTCGCGCCTGCTCGACGGCCGCGCCATGCAGCCGGTGGACCGCATCTTTCGTGAGCTGCCCGGCCTGCTGCGCGAGGGCGACCTGCTCGTCTTCAACGACACGCGCGTGGTCAAGGCACGCATCTTTGGCGAGAAGGCCAGCGGCGGCAAGCTGGAGCTGCTGATCGAACGCGTGTTGCCCGCAAAGGCTGGCAACCCAGGTAATGAAGTCGTGGCCCACATGAAGGTCAGCAAGAAGCCCCTGCCCGGCAGCGTGGTGCACATGGCTGGTGGCCGCAAGGCGGGCGGCTTTGACGCGCAGCTGCTGGGCCGCTGGCCCACCGAGGACGGCCCGCTGTTCCGCTTTGCGCTGCACGGCCCCGCAGGCGAGTCACCCTGGGAGCTGATGGACCGCCACGGCCACCTGCCGCTGCCGCCCTACATCGAGCGCCAGCAAAACACCGACCACGACCCGGACGAGGCCGAGGACAGCCAGCGCTACCAGACCGTGTTTGCGCGCAACCCCGGCGCCGTGGCCGCGCCCACGGCCGCGCTGCACTTTGACGAAGGCGTGCTGGCCGACATGGCCGCACGCGGCATCGAGCGCGCCAGCGTCACGTTGCACGTGGGCGCAGGCACCTTCCAACCTTGCAAGACCGAGAACCTGGCCGAGCACCAGATGCACAGCGAGTGGTACGAGATTCCCCTGGCCACGCTGGCCGCGCTGGAGCGCTGCCGCCAGCGCGGCGGCCGCGTGGTGGCCGTGGGCACCACCACCGTGCGCACACTCGAATCCTGGGCGAAGACGGGCCAGGCCTCTGGCGACACCAACATCTTCATCACACCGGGCTTTGCATTCCAGGTGGTGGATGTGCTGATCACCAACTTCCACCTGCCCAAAAGCACGCTGATGATGCTGGTGAGCGCGTTTGCGGGCTACGCCCACATCATGGGCCTGTACCGGCACGCCATTGCGCAGCAGTACCGCTTCTTCAGCTATGGCGACGCGATGCTGCTGGAGCGTGCACGCAGCACGCCGTGAGTTCCTCAGGCCCTGCGACGTCGACCAGCCCCGCAGCCCGCCGGCGTGCGGCGCTGGCGGGCATCGCGCTTGCCGTCACGGCCTGCGCGTTCTTTGCGCTGCTGGACACCGCGAGCAAGCTGGTCAGCGTGGGCGTACCCATCGTCATGGCGCTGTGGATGCGCTATGTGTTCCAGTCGCTGCTGACCACGGCCTTCGTGCTGCAACGGGCGGGGCGCCCTGCCCTGCGCACCACACAGCCCCGCTTCCAGGCCTTGCGCGGTGCGCTGTTCGCCATGACCAGCCTGTTCGGCTTCATCAGCCTCACGGCCCTGCCACTGGCGGAGTTCACGGCCATCGTGGCCACGGTGCCGCTGTGTGTGACGGTGGTGGCGGCCCTGTGGCTGCACCAGCCCGTGAGCGCGGTGCGCTGGCTGCTGGTGGTCACCGGCCTGGCGGGTACGCTGGCCATCATCCGGCCCGGTGGCGAGGCCTTCACCTGGGCGCTGCTGTGGCCGCTGTGCATGCTGGCTGCGGGCACGGGCTACCAGGTGTTGAGCAGCAAGATGGCAGGCCAGGAGAGCCCCGCCACCACGCAGCTCTACACCAGCTGGATCGCCACCGCGCTGGTGTCGCTGGGCGTGCCGTTCTTCTGGCAGCCGGTGAGCGACCCGTGGCTATGGGCCTGCATGTTCACCATGGGCCTGTCGAGCGCGGTGGGCCACATGCTGCTGCTCCATGCCTATGCGCGCACCACGCCGGTGACGATCGCGCCGTTCCTGTATTCGCAGATCGGGTTTGCCATGCTGGCGGGCTGGCTGGTGTACCGCCATGTGCCCGATGGCTGGTCGATGGCCGGGATCGCCGCGATCGTGCTCAGCGGCGCGGCCAGCACCTGGCTGACCGTGCGGGAAACGCGCTGACGGCACTGCCCAGCGCCGCCCCAGCATTCAGCGGCAGGTGCTGGTTGGCGCAACGCGGGGCGCAGCCCCCATGGACGGAGGCTGGTTGGCCGAAGGCAACTCCACACAGTAGGTGCCCCAGGGGCCCGCAGCCTGAACCATGCGCTGGCCCTCTGCGCCGCGCAGGTCGCGCTCGGCAATGCCAGATCCTAAGGCACCCGCTGGAGCGACTTCCCAGCGCTGATGCGGCGGCTGTGGTTGCTGCGCCCCTTGCCGGCGCTGCCAGGCCCGCTCGCGCTGGAGCGCCCGTGCCACATCGTCCATGCTGGGAGCAGCCAGTGGGGCATCACCCGGCCCGGATGCCGGCGCCCGCGGCGCGGGCGCAACTGGCAGTGCGGCGGTCAAGCCCGCTACGCCGCCATCAGGCGCAGCAGGCTCCACAGCGATCGGCCGCCCGCTGCGGGTAACGGCCTGCGTGCGACCCTGCGCGCTGGCATCGGGTGTGGCGCTCCGGGCTGGGGCGGCAGGCTGGGGCATGGCAGCTGGCAACGGCTCGCTGGGTGCCGTGGACGCGGGCAGCAGCGCCAGCGTCACCCATACCATGGCAGGTGCATCGCTGCGCTCGGGCGAAGTCCGCAGAGCACCATCGCTTCTGCTCAGCATCGCCAGAACCAACCCATGCAGCAACAGCGCCCCAGCTACTGCCCAGGCCAGTCGCGGGCCGGAGCCGCGCGGGCCTCGCACTGCCCTAGTCGCCCTGGGCCAAGCCACCAGCCTCGCCACGCGAAGGCGCCTCGCTATCCTTCGTGTCCGCATCGGGCACCCAGGCCAGCAGGTCTGCCGGCTGGCACTGCAGATAACTGCAAATGGCGGACAGGGTCTCGAAACGCACGCCCTTGACCTTTCCGCTCTTGAGCAGGGACAGGTTGGCCTCGGTGATGCCCACATGGGCCGCCAGATCGCGCGACTTGACCTTGCGGCGCGCGAGCATTTCATCCAGGGTCACGACAATCGCCATGGGAATTCCTTCGCTGGCGAGTTGCTAAACAAACGCATCCGCTTCGGCTTGCAGGCGGTGGCCCTCGGCCAGCACGTGCCCCAGAAGCAACATCATCAGCCCCACGACCAATACGCTCATTTCAAACGGTCCCACGCCCAGCGCCACCAGGCCGTTCTGCTGGCCGGAAGCCAGCCAGGACAGCAGCGCCGTCACCCCCGCCTGGTAGACGAGTGAAGTCACGAACATCGCCAAAAAGCCCCAGCCCACGCCACGGAACCCGTGCACCACCGCCGGCCCGAACACGGCCCCGGCCAGAAAGGACCGGCAGATGCGATGCACGCACAGCACCGCATACAGCATGGCCGCAGCGGGAATGCACTCCAGCGCCACGCCCACCCAGCGCCAATGGGTCTCCATGGAGGGCGGCGGTTTGAGGCCGACCAACAAGGCCTGCGAGGGCACCACCGACAGCGGCATCCAGCCACCCCAACCCGTTTCATGCCCGATGGCCGCCCAGCGCGCCATCGACAACACCAGCGATACCAGGGCACACGCCCAGCTGGCCGCGAGAAGACCCCAGGCCAGGCGGCGAAACGAGGGGCTGTGAACAGAAGATACCGATGGGGGTAAATGTTGCGTCATGGTTGGTGAGTTTTTCTGTAAAACAATAATAATATACCGTCAAACAGAAATTTACTACCATGCTTTTTTTCCTAACGCCCCTGCGCCCTTTGGCTTTTCTCCGTGCTTTATCGTGTCTTTTGGCCCTGGTGCTGCTGTCGGCCTGTGGCAGTGTGCCGGTGTCATCACTGTGGAAGCTGCGGCAGCTCCAGCTGGAGACGCTGGACCCCGCCGCGCTGCGCGCCGCCGTGGTACACAGCCCGGGCCTGCAGCTTCATGGCAACGCACTGGAGCTCACGGTGAGCGTTTCGCGCACGCTGCGCAAGCCCGGGGGAGCCATCGCCACCGAGCGCCTGGAAGAAAAATTGCCCCTGCAGGAGCTGCGCAGCACGGCCGATCGCAGCGTGCTCGCGGAATATGAAACGTCCCGGACCCATGTGCAGGTCTGGCGGATCGACCCAGCCGCCCTGCCGCGCCTGCAGGCTCTGCGAGAGCGGGCCATGGGCTGGAAAGGCACGGACGATGGTTCCCGTCAGTTGGGCCTGGGGCTGGAACTGTCGGGCTGTCAACAAGGCGGCTCCGGCAGCCGCGTCGTGACCACCCTCTTGCGATTCACCGAAACGGGGGAATACATCCCGCTGGTGCGCAACCTCGACCTTGCGGAGACGATGCCAGCGCACGAGCTCGCCAAGCGGTTTCCGGCCTGCACAACGCGCTGAGCCGCCTCAGTGCGCTGCGCGCAAGGCCGTCAGAACGCTACCGCGTGCCCGTCCTTGCGCGGGTCGGAGCCTGCGATGTAGCTGTTGCCGTTCTTCAGCACCAGCTGGGCGCCGCCAAAGGCGAACACGCCGTTGCCCTCTTCCACCGTCACCTCGTGCCCACGTGCACGCAGTGCGGCGACCACGGCGGGGTCAAAGCCTGGCTCCACCGCCACGCCCTTGCCGCCGGTGATGCGCCAGCGCGGCGCATCAGCGGCTGCCTGCGGGTTCTGGCCGTAGCGCAGCACGCGCAGCGCCATCTGGGTGTGGCCCTGGCTTTGCATGGGGCCGCCCATCACGCCAAACGCCATCTGCGGCGTGCCGTCGGCATGCATGGCAAAGGCCGGGATGATGGTGTGCGAGGGGCGCTTGCGCGGCGCCACCTGGTTGGCGTGGCCCGGGATCAGGTTGAAGCCATGGCCCCGGTTCTGCAGGCTGATGCCCGTGCCCGGCACCACTACGCCTGAGCCAAAGCCCATGTAGTTGGACTGGATGAACGAGACCACCATGCCGGACGCGTCGGCTGCCGCCAGATACACCGTGCCGCCGGGGCGCGGCGCGCCGTAGCCGGGGTCGCCAGCGCACGTGGTGTCGATCAGCGCGGCGCGGCTGCGCAGGTAGTCGGGGTTCAGCAGCGCATCGGGCTTTACAGGCATGGCGTCGATGTCGGCGTTGTACTGGTGCAGGTCGGCAAACGCGAGCTTCATGGCCTCGATGCTGGCGTGCACGGTCTCCACATCGTCCACCGGGTGCGCGCCAATGCCGTGCGCGTCGAGCATGCCCAGCGCCATCAGTGCGGCAATGCCCTGGCCGTTGGGTGGAATCTCATGGACCACCGAATCGCCAAACCGCTGCTGGATGGTGCCCACCCAGTCGGCCTGGTGCGCGGCCAGGTCGGCCATCGTCATGGCGCCGCCATGGGCCTGCGAATGTGCGGCGATGCGCTCGGCAATCACGCCCCGGTAGAAGGCCTCGCCCTCGGTCTCGGCAATCAGCTCCAGCGTGCGCGCATGGGCGTCGCTGCGGAAGATTTCGCCCGCCTGGGGCACGCGACCATTCGGCATGAAGCACTCGGCAAACCCGGGCTGCGTGCCCAGCTTGGCCGCGCCCAGCGCCCACAGGCGGGCGATGGTGGGTGACACCGGAAAGCCGTTGCGCGCGTAGTCGATGGCGGGCTGGGCCAGTTGTGCAAACGGCAGCTTGCCCAGGCGCTTGGACAAGGCCACCCAGGCCGACACGGCACCCGGCACGGTGACGGCGTTCCAGCCCGTTTCAGGAATGCTGCCCAGCTTCTCGAAGTATTCAGGCGTCCATGCCGCAGGCGAGCGGCCCGAGGCATTGAGGCCGTGCAGCTCCTTGCCATCCCACACGATGGCAAACCCGTCGCTGCCCAGGCCGCAGCCCGTGGGCTCCACCACCGTGAGCGCCATGGCAGCGGCAATGGCGGCGTCCACCGCGTTGCCGCCTGCCAGCAGCATGCGCAGGCCCGCCTGCGCCGCCAGCGGCTGCGAGGTGGAGACCACGTTGCGGCCCATGACCGCGCTGCGGTTTGAGGCGTAGGGAAGGGACCAGTCGAGGGATGGGGTATTCATAGCGTTCTGACTCTGTTGCCCCGCACAGGGCGGGCTGCATGAAACCGGCGCGGCGCAAAGCGAGGGACGCCGAGGAAGGGCCGCCCCGCACCGAGGGCGTCGTCCCCCTTCCCGAAAGGCAACGCCATTCGAGAGAAGGGGGAAGCGGCAAAGCCGCTCAGGGGGATGTCACTCCAGGGTTATTTTGTGTTGGCGAATGACGGTGGCCCAACGGTTGCTGTCGGCCTGCACCATGCTGGCGAACTGCGCGGGCGTGCGCGGTGCGGCGGGCTCCACGCCCAGCTTGGCCAGGCTCTCGGCCACTTCGGGCGCCTGTACGGCTTTGGCGAAGGCCTTATGCACCTTCTCCACCAGCGCGGGGGATGCCCCGGCAGGCAGGTACACGCCAAACCAGGTCACCGACGAATAGCCGGGCAGGCCAGATTCGGCCAGCGTGGGCAGCTCAGGCGCCAGGGTGCTGCGCTTTTCGCTGGTCACGGCCAGTGCGCGCAGGCGGCCGGCCTTGGCGTGCGGCATGCCGGTGGGCAGCGAGTCAAACAGCACATGCGTCTGCCCGGCAATCAGGTCCGGGATGGCCAGCGCCGTGCCCTTGTAGGGGATGTGCGTCATCTCCACACCCGCCTGGGCGCTGAAGGCGGCCGTGTTCAGGTGCACGATGGTGCCATTGCCGCTGGTGGCGTAGTTGAGCTTGCCGGGGTGGGCCTTGGCGTAGGCAATCAGTTCGCCCACGGTCTTGACCGGCAGGCTGTTGGTGACCAGCAGCACGCTGGGTGCGTCGGCCACATGGGCCACCGGCGTGAAGTCCTTGCGCGGCTCATAAGCCAGCTTGGGCATGAGGTGGGGCGAGATGGCATGTGTGCTGCTCGTGGTCAGCAGCAGGGTGTAGCCGTCGGGTGCGGCCTTGGCCGCCTCGGCCGTGCCCAGGGTGCCGCCAGCGCCGGGCTTGTTGTCCACCACCAGTTGCTGTCCCAGGTCGGCCGCGACGCGCTGGGTAACGGTGCGGGCCACCAGGTCGGTCGCGCCGCTGGCTGGGAAGGGCACGATCACCCGCACGGGGCGATCCGGCCAATTGGCTTGTGCCTGCGCGGCAGATGCCAGCACCAGCAGGCCGGCCAGGCCCCAGACACCACGGCCCCAGGAAAGTAGACGCATACAGAGCACTCCCGCAAAGAAATCGGACACAACAGAGGATGGAACCATCTTAGGAAGCTGCGCCTTGCTTGACCACCAGCATTTCAGCAAGCTGCTTTGCCACCACGGCAAACCGGCGCATACTGAACACCTCCCTCTCCGCCCCTTCCTCCATGCGTCCCCACCTGCTGCAAGACACCACCCTGCGCTACTTTCTGGCCGTGGCGCAGAGTGGATCGCTCACCGAGGCTTCGGCCCGGCTGCATGTGGCCGCCTCGGCACTGAGCCGCCAGATCGCGGGGCTGGAGGCCCAGCTGGGCACGCCCCTCTTTGAGCGCCACCCGCGCGGCATGGTGCTGACGGCGGCGGGCGAGATCCTGGCGGTGCACGCGCGCCGCACGTTGCTGGACGCCGAGCGCGCGCTGGGCGAGATCGGCGCGCTGCAGGGCCTGCGTGCAGGGCAGGTGCGCCTGGCCACATCGGATGCGTTCGCGAACGAGCTGGTGCCGCGCCTGTGCGTGGAGTTCCAGCGCACGTACGCAGGGGTGCAGTTCAGCGTGATCGCCTTGCCCACGGCCCAGGTGCCCGACGCCGTGCGCAGCGGCACGGCCGACATCGGCTTGTGCTTCAGCCGCGCGCCGCACAAGGACATCGACGTGGCCTACCGCCAGAGCGCCCCGGTGCTGGCCCTGCTGCCGCCTGGCCACCCGCTGGTCAGCGCGGGCAGCGCGACCCTGGCGCAGATGGCCGAATACCCCTTGGCGCTGCCCCCGCCCGAGACCACGGTGCGCCAGATGATCGACATCGTCTGCAGCCGCCAGGGCCTGCAGCTCGACGCCGTGCTCATCAGCAACCATGCCAAGACGGTGGTCAACTTTGTGCTGCTGGGCGGCGGCCTGTCCGTGGCCAGCGAGATCGCCGTGCGCCACCTGGTGGCCGAAGGCGCCATCGTGGCCCTGCCCATCAGCGACCCCGGGATGGACCTGCGCGACATCGAAATTCAGACCCTGGCCGGGCGCAGCCTGCCGGTGGCGGCGCAGGCGTTTCTGGAGCTGCTCAAGGAACGGCTACCGCAGCAGTGGTAGCCCTTGGCGGCGGTTATCCGGCGTGCTGATCATCACCCGGCAGCCCCAGGCGAATCGGGCCCCCGGGCACCGTGGCATCCACCGGCACCCCGCCGCGCGTGACGCGCAGGCGGTGCTGCAAACCCTGCTCAGTAACCGTGCTGCGCGCGAAAATCCCGCGCCTTGCCAAAGTGCCCGTTGCCAATAAAAGGGACAGGCGGGCGCAGTGCCGACAGGGGCGAGGGGTGGTTGGACGTGAGCACCAGGTGCCCGCGGTCAGCGGGAATCCACGCGCGCTTTCCCTGGGCGTGCGAGCCCCAGAGCATGAACACCACCGGACGCGGGCCCTCGGCCACATGGCGGATGACGGTGTCGGTCAGTTCCTCCCAGCCCTTGCCTGCATGGCTGGCGGCCTGGCCCTCTTCCACCGTGAGGCAGGTGTTGAGCAGCAGCACACCGTTCTTCGCCCACTTGACCAGGCTGCCGCCGGGGTTCGGGAACGGGGGGAAGGCCACCCCCAGGTCGCGCTGCATTTCCTTGAAGATATTCTGCAGCGAGGGCGGCAGGCGCACGCCCGGCGCCACCGAAAACGCCAACCCCTCGGCCTGGCCCCGGCCGTGGTACGGGTCCTGCCCCAGGATGACCACGCGCACGTCCTCAGGCGGCGTCAGCTCCAGCGCGCGCAGCGGCTGGGGCGGAAAGATCGCCGCACCCGCCTGCAGCCGCGCCTGCAAGAACGCGAGCAACGCCTGCCCGCGTGCGCCAGCAAAAAAGGCGTCCGCCAACGGCTGCCAGCCGGGCGCCACGGGCCAGTCGGCGGGGTTGGCGCTTTGGAGTTGGGCCGGGGTCTGGGGAGTTGAATTCATGGTCAAAATAGGCTCTAGCGCTTTACCATCAAGCGCAAGCAGCTATTAAAACAGGAGTTTTCACCCTCTCTCACCCAAAGAGCTTGGCCAGGGCCAGGCCCGGATCGTCCGCCCGCATGAAGGCTTCGCCCACCAAGAAGGCGTGCACACCTGCGTCGCGCATGGCCTTCACATCGGCAGGCTTCAAGATGCCCGACTCGGTGACCAGAAGCCGGTCCGCAGGCACGTCCTTGAGCATGGAGAGCGTGGTGTCCAGCGTGACCTCGAACGTGCGCAGGTTGCGGTTGTTGATGCCGACCAGCGGAGTCTTGAGCTTCAGAGCCCGCTCCAGCTCGGGCCGATCATGCACCTCCACCAGCACCGCCATGTCCAGGCTGCGTGCAATGGCCTCGAAGTCGGCCATCTGGGCGTCGTCCAGGCTGGCCGCAATCAGCAGGATGGCGTCGGCGCCCATGGCGCGCGATTCGTAGATCTGGTACGCATCCACCATGAAATCCTTGCGCAGCACAGGAAGCAAGGTGCTGGCGCGGGCTTGTTTCAGGTAGTCGGGCTGGCCCTGAAAGAACTGCCGGTCGGTAAGCACCGACAGGCAAGCCGCGCTCACCTTGCCATCGCCTTCCATGTAGCTCTGGGCAATGTCAGCGGGCTCGAAGTCGGCGCGCAGCACCCCCTTGCTGGGGCTGGCCTTCTTGATCTCGGCAATCACCGCCGCCTGGCCCTTGGCGATCTTGGCGCGCAGCGCGCCTTCAAAGTCGCGCGTGAGCACGCGGCTCTCGGCGTCGGCGCGCATGGCTTCAAAGGACAGGCGCTTTTTGGCGGCGGCCACTTCTTCGTGCTTGACGGCGACGATTTTGTTGAGGATGTCACTGCTCATGGTGCGCGGCCTTTGGGTTGTCGGTTTCGGTGTCGTCGGGCTCAGGGGAGCCCTGTTTCAGAATTTTGGTGAACACGCGGTGCATCACAAACCCGGCCACGATGAAAAGGGCAGAGATGCCCAGTGCAATCCAGGTGCCAGGGTCGCGCCACATGGCCGTGTCAGGCCGCCGTGGCCAGCGCGTGCGTGCGCGTGACCACCTGCTCCAGCTTGGCCAGCGCGGCGCCCGACGCAATCACGGCACGGGCCTTGGCCAAGCCTGCGGGCACCGAATCGACCACATTGGCGGCATACAGTGCCACGCCCGCGTTCAGGCACACGATGTCTTGCGCGGCGCCAGGCTCGCCCTTGAGCACGCCGATCAGCATCTCCCGCGACTGCTCGGGCGTCTCAACCTTGAGCGCGCGATTGCTCGCCATCGGCAGGCCAAAGTCCTCAGGGTGGATTTCGTACTCGGTGATCTGGCCGTTTTTCAACTCACCCACCAAAGTGGCAGCGCCCAGGCTGACTTCGTCCATGCCATCACGGCCGTACACCACCAGCGCGTGCTCGGCGCCCAGGCGCTGCAGCGCGCGTACCTGGATGCCGACGAGGTCGGGGTGGAACACGCCCATCAGGATGTTGGGCGCACCTGCCGGGTTGGTCAGCGGGCCCAGGATGTTGAAGATGGTGCGCACGCCTAGTTCCTTGCGCACCGGGGCCACGTTCTTCATGGCGGGGTGGTGGTTGGGCGCAAACATGAAGCCGATGCCGACTTCAGCGATGCACTGGGCGATCTGCTCGGGTTTGAGGTTGATGTGGATGCCCAGGGCCTCCATCACATCGGCGCTGCCGCTTTTGCTGGACACTCCGCGCCCGCCATGTTTGCTGACCTTGGCGCCCGCTGCGGCGGCCACGAACATCGAGCAGGTGGAGATGTTGAAGGTGTTGGCACCGTCGCCGCCCGTGCCCACGATGTCCACCATGTGGGTCGCGTCCTTGACATGCACCTTGGTGCTGAACTCGCGCATCACCTGCGCGGCGGCGGTGATCTCGCCGATGGTTTCCTTCTTCACGCGCAAGCCGGTGATGATGGCTGCGGTCATGACGGGCGACAGCTCGCCATTCATGATGAGGCGCATCAGATGCAGCATTTCGTCATGGAAGATTTCGCGGTGCTCGATGGTGCGCTGTAGCGCTTCCTGGGGGGTGATGGGCATGACGGTGTCTCCTGGGGTGGCGGTCAAGCCGCCGGTTGATCAGTAAAGGCCAGCTTGAGTCCGAAGCCGATGAACATGGCGCCTGCCACGCGGTCCAGCCAGTGCATGCCGCGCTGGATGGCTGTGGCACGGCGCGCCATCCACGAGGCCGCCAGCGCCCAGCCCACATTGACGGGGATGGCGTTCACGTTGAACAGCACGCCCAGCAGCACAAAGGCCAGCGCCTTGTCGTCGGTGCCCGGCGCGATGAACTGCGGCACAAAGGCCAGGAAGAAGATGGCGACCTTGGGGTTGAGCACATTGGTCCAGAAGCCCCCCAGGAACACTTTGCGAAGCGGCGTGTGCGGCGCAGGGGCCGCCTGAGCCGCCGCCAGCGCTGCACTGTTGCCCGCGTCAGCACCGGGCTTGGACAGCAGCATGCGCACGCCCATCCACATCAGGTAGGCCGCGCCGATCCACTTGAGCACCGTGAACGCCGTGGCCGAGGTGGCCAGCAGCGCGCCCACGCCCACCGCCGCCGCGAAGATGTGCACAAAACAACCGGCCGTGATACCCAGCCCCGCCACGATGCCCGCGCGGGTACCGGAACGCAGCGCGTTGGTCACGATGTAGAGCACATCGGGCCCGGGCGTGAGATTGAGCAGCCAGCCGGCCGCAATGAACATGAGCAGTTGATGAAGTTCGGGCATGGGGGTGTCTACCAGCGTCGGTCAGGTTCCAGGCGGTGCAGGAAGGTCGTCAGCGAATCGCGCGGGGGCTGCACCGCATGCGCGGCCAGGATGCGCCCCGCCGCCCCCCGGTGGTAGGTGCCATGCACGACGAGGTGGTTCAGGATCTCGCTGCGCGACATGCGCCCCGTGTCGCCGTCGGTGAAGCGGAACGCCACCGGTTCGGCCAGCTGCGCATCATCCAGCCCGCCCACGTACTGCACATACCAGTCGTCCGACGCGCGCACAGCATCGCTCAGGGTGGCCAGCTCCGGCGTCTCCTCGGTGTTGGTGGCCCGGTAGGTGGTCTGGGGCAGACCCTGCAGGTGGCTGGCAAAGATGCGGTCCACCACGTAAGTGTGGTTCAGGATGCGCACAAACAGCCGGTAGTCGTCGGCAGGCAATGCGCCCTGCGATGCCGCGCCCAGTGCCAGCAGTTCCTGGTTGGCCCACCGCTTGTACTGAAAGAGCTGGGCCAGGCCCTGAGAGGCCGTCATGCGCGCTGCTCCAGAAAGTTCTTGAGCATGGCGTGGCCGTGTTCGGTGAGGATGCTTTCGGGGTGGAACTGCACGCCTTCGATGGGCAGTGTCTTGTGGCGCACGCCCATGATCTCGCCGTCCTCCGTCCAGGCCGTCACCTCCAGCACATCGGGGCAGGTGGCGCGCTCGATGGCCAGCGAGTGGTAACGGTTGACGGTGAATTGCTCCGGCAACCCCGCGAACACGCCCTTTTGTGTGGTGGTGATGACGCTGGTCTTGCCGTGCATCAGCTCCTGCGCGCGGACGATGGTGCCGCCGAATGCTGCGCCAATGCTCTGATGCCCCAGGCACACACCTAGGATGGGCAGCTTGCCCGCAAAGTGCTGGATCGCGGCAACCGAGATGCCGGCCTCGGCGGGCGAGCAAGGCCCGGGCGAGATGACCAGGCGGTCAAGCTGGCCCGCATTCAGGCGCGCCTCGATCTCGGCCACGGTGATCTCGTCGTTGCGGAACACCTCGACCTCGGCGCCCAGTTCACCAAAGTATTGGACGATGTTGTAGGTAAAGCTGTCGTAGTTATCGACCATCAAGAGTTTCATGCGGCGCTCCCGGCAGTGGCGGGCTCGCGCAGACGGGCGAACTCGCGGTGTTCATAGGCAATGCAGACTTCCATGAGGCTGCGGTAGATGGCTTCGATCACGTCGGCATCGCCACCTTCGGCCTGGGCGCGTTCGCGCACGCGGTCCACGATGGCCTGGATGCGCGCTTCATCGCGCACCTGTTCCACGCCTTGCTTGATGCGCGCGGCCTGGGTCATGTAGCCCACGCGCTCGACCAGCAGGGGGACGAGCACGTCGTCCAGCGCATTCACCTCGCGGCGCACATCCTGCATGGTGGTGCAGGGGTTGACCTTCTCGATCGCGCGGATCATTCCAGCCCCTCCTCGACCAGTTCGGCGGCGCGCAGCAGCGCACGGGCCTTGTGTTCGGTTTCTTTCCATTCCAGCTCGGGCACCGAGTCAGCCACCACACCGGCAGCCGCCTGCACGTAGAGCGTGCCGTTCTTGATGATGCCGGTGCGGATCGCAATCGCCACGTCCATGTCGCCCGCGTAGCTCAGGTAGCCGCAGGCGCCGCCGTAAAGGCCGCGCTTGGTGGGTTCCAGCTGGTCGATGAGTTCCATGGCGTGCACCTTGGGCGCGCCGGTGAGCGTGCCTGCCGGGAAGGTGGCCTTGAGCACGTCCATGCTGGTCATGCCATCGTGCAGGATGCCCTCCACGTTGCTCACGATGTGCATTACGTGGCTGTAGCGCTCCACCGCAAAGGCTTCGGTCACCTTCACGGTGCCGGTCTTGGCGATGCGGCCGATGTCGTTGCGCGCCAGGTCGATCAGCATCACGTGCTCGGCGCGTTCCTTGGGATCGTTGATGAGTTCGACCTCGGTGGCCTTGTCCTTCTCGGGCGTGGCGCCACGCGGGCGAGTGCCGGCCAGGGGGCGGATGGTGACCTTGGTGCCCTCGTCGGTCTTCTCCTGGCGCACCAGGATCTCGGGGCTGGCGCCCACCACATGGAAGTCGCCAAAGTCGTAGAAGTACATGTACGGCGACGGGTTCAGCGAACGCAGCGCGCGGTACAGGCTCAGGGGGCTTTCGGTGTAGCGCTTGTGGATGCGCTGGCCCACCTGCACCTGCATGAAGTCACCCGCAGCAATCAGCTCCTTGGCGCGGTTCACAGCGGCCAGGTAGTCGGCCTTGGCAAAGTCGCGCTGGGCGGGGTGGCTTTCGGTGGCCTTGACCACGGGGGCACTCACCGAATACTTGAGCTGCTCTTTCAGCTCGCGCAGGCGCTTCTTGGCGCGGGTGTAGGCCTCAGGCTGGGCCGGGTCGGCGTAGACGATGAGGTAGAGCTTGCCCGAGAGGTTGTCGATGACCGCCAGTTCTTCGCACTGCAGCAACAGGATGTCGGGGCACCCCAGGGTGTCGGGCGGGCAGGTGGTCTCCAGCTTCTTTTCGATGTAGCGCACCGCGTCGTAGCCAAAGTAGCCCGCTAGGCCGCCACAAAAGCGCGGCAGGCCGGGGCGCAGCGCCACCTTGAACCGCTTTTGGTATGCCTCAATGAAGTCGAGCGGATTGCCCTGGGCGGTTTCGACCACCTGGCCGTCCGTCACGACCTCGGTTTTGGCCTGCGCCCCAAAGCCGCTGGCCCGCAGCAGCGTGCGTGCGGGCAGGCCGATGAAACTGTAGCGCCCGAAGCGCTCGCCACCCACCACGGATTCGAGCAGGAAGCTGTGCTTGCCCCCGTCCTTGGTGTGCGCCAGCTTCAGGTACAACGAGAGCGGGGTTTCCAGGTCCGCAAAGGCCTCGACCATGAGCGGAATGCGGTTGTAGCCTTCGCTGGCCAGGCTTTTGAATTCAAGTTCTGTGATCACGGGGAGGGCTCCCAGCTGTCGCAGCGCGTGTCCCTGTCAATGAAAAAGGGGTGCTGCGGTCCATTCAATCGGCCTCACCGCATCGGGGTGGAGGCCACGGGTGCACGCTGGGGCTGCTGCCCAGGTGCCATCAGGCGTTCAAAGCGACAGGCTGACGCCAGGGCCAGGCTCCCCGGTCGCTGCAACCTGTGATGAACACGTGGTGAATGAACATGGGCCAAAGTGTAGCAAAGCTTTTTTCAGTGCCTGAGTTGACGCCTCTCAAGGCGAGATCGCACAACCACTCGAAAACCCTGTTGCGGCCCGGCAGGAGCACTGCAACAATTTGAAACGAACGACCGTTCTTTTTTAGGAGTTGCGCATGAAGTTTCTCCAGCGATGTGCCGCAGCAGCCGTGGCCTGCCTGTTGGCGGCCGGTGCTATTGCCCAGCCCATCACCGTGGCCGACGTCAAGTATGAAGAGACGAGCAGCCTGAGTGGCAGCAGCCTTCAGCTCAATGGCGCAGGGGTTCGCTACAAGGCCGTGTTCAAGGTGTACACCGCAGGCCTGTACCTTGAAAAGAAGGCCTCGACTCCCGCTGAAATCATGGCCCTGAAGGGCCCCAAGCGCATGAGCATCACCATGCTGCGCGAGATCGACTCCACCGAGCTGGGCAAGCTGTTCTCGCGCGGCATGGAGGACAACATGGACCGCGCAGCGTTCTCCAAGCTCATCCCGGGCGTGCTGCGCATGAGCCAGATCTTCTCGGACCACAAGAAGCTGCAGGCGGGCGACCAGTTCATGATCGACTGGATACCAGGTACCGGCACGGTGATCACGGTCAAGGGCAAGCCCCAGGGCGAGCCTTTCAAGGAGCCGGAGTTCTTCAACGCGCTGCTGGGCATCTGGCTGGGCAATGTGCCCGCCGACTGGAAGCTCAAGGACGCCCTTCTGGGCAAGCCTGCGTAACCCCCTGGGACAAACCCCGAGGCACTTCCGCCCGGGGCTGTCCCGCGCCCGACAGACGCGCTCCCTACTCGGGAGTAGCCTTTGGACCAACGAGCACACCCGCCCCTCACTGACGAAACAACGGCCTCTTGCTGCGCGCACCCCGCAGTCACTGATGCCACGGCCTGAACCGAGATTTTCGCGCTACCCGCGCCCCGCAACGAGCCGTCTGTAACGCCCCCAATTTTCTGCCCCCAGATACCTTTTTGCGCCAGACCCCACCATGAAACTCAGCAACCTTTCCGTCGGCCTGCGCCTGGGCGCGTCGTTCGGTGCCATCCTGCTCATCACCGCGTTGATTGCCGCCACCGGCATGTGGCGCATCGCGAGCCTGCAAGGCGCCAGCGAACGCGTGGCCACACAGGAGATCGAGCAGCAGACCCTGGTGGAGAACTGGGCGTCAGACATCCGCCTGAACTGGGTGCGCACCGAGGCCTTCCTCAAGGCCATTGACCGCGACTACATGGAAAAGCTCACGGCCGACACGCAGGCCACAGCCAAAGGCATCGAGGGCAAGGTCCAGCGCATCGAAGGCCTGGTACAGGGAGACAAGAACCGTGCGCAACTGGCCACCATTGCCGCCGCCAGCAAGGCCTACAACGACAAACTCGCCGAGATCCGCGAACTGCACCGTGGCGGCGAGCCCAATGTGCCCACGCTGGTGGACAAGGACTTGCGCCCTCTGGCAGACAAGTACCTCCAATCCCTCGACGACCTGCGCACTGCCATGGCCGCGCAGCTGGCCGACAGCCAGGGCGACACCAGCACGCTGGCCAAGGCCAGCCAGGTGTTGCTGGGCGTGGCCACACTGATAGCCGTGGCACTGGGGGCGCTATTGGCCTTCACCGTCACACGCTCCATCGTGCAACCTGTGCAGCGGGGCAAGCAGGCGGCAGAGAGCATTGCCGATGGCGACCTGACCCACCCCATCGAAGCCAGCGGCAATGACGAAACCGGCCAACTGCTGCAGGCGCTGGCCACCATGCAATCGCGCCTGGCCACCATCGTCGGCAATGTGCGCCACAACGCAGAAGGCGTGGCCACCGCCAGCGTCGAAATTGCATCCGGCAACAACGACCTCTCGGCACGCACGGAACAGCAAGCCTCAGCCTTGCAGCAGACCGCCGCATCCATGGAAGAACTTGGCTCCACGGTGCGCCAAAACGCCGACAACGCGCGCACGGCCAATCAGCTCGCCAGGAGCGCATCCACCGTGGCCCAACAGGGAGGCGATGTGGTGGCCGAAGTGGTCGAGACCATGAAGGGCATCAACGACAGCAGCCGCAAGATCGCCGACATCATCAGCGTCATCGACGGCATCGCCTTCCAGACCAACATCCTGGCCCTGAATGCTGCCGTGGAGGCTGCGCGCGCCGGCGAACAGGGGCGCGGCTTTGCCGTGGTGGCCGGGGAAGTGCGCAGCCTCGCTGGTCGCAGCGCTGAAGCCGCCAAGGAGATCAAGGGCCTGATCGGCACCAGCGTGGAGCGTGTGGAGCGCGGCACAGCCCTGGTGGACAAGGCCGGCGCCACCATGAGCGAAGTGGTTGCATCGATCCGCCGCGTGACGGAGATCATGGGCGAGATCAGCGCAGCCAGCAGCGAACAGAGTCAGGGTGTCTCGCAGGTGGGCGAAGCCATCACGCAGATGGACCAGGCCACGCAGCAGAACGCGGCCCTGGTAGAGCAAAGCGCAGCAGCGGCCGACAGCCTCAAGACACAGGCGGGGCAGCTGGTGGATGCGGTGGCGGTTTTCCGCCTCTCAGCCAACACCACCCGCCACGGCGATGCAACGCCCGCCCCCGTGCGCGGCAGCAGCATCAGCGCATCGCGGCTGGACTACCGCGCCGTGGCGCCACGCCAGTTACCCGCCTGAGATCGGCTCAGGTCAGCTGCGCCAGCGAATCCACAAAACCGTCGGCATCCACGGCCCGAACGGGCGCGCCGTGGTTGTAGCCGTAGGTGACCAGCACCACGGGGCACCCGGCCGCGCGGGCAGCCTGCGCGTCGTTGCTGGAATCGCCCAGCATCAGCGTGCGCGCGGGGGCAGTGCCCAGCGCTTCGCAGGTCTTGAGGAGGGGCAGAGGATCGGGCTTCTTGCGCTCGAAGGCGTCACCGCCAAACACTTTCTCGAAATACCCATCGAGGCCCTTGGACTTCAGAAGCGGCAGCGCAAAGTCCGTGGGTTTGTTGGTCAGGCAGGCCAGGCGCAGCCCCCGGGCACGCAGCGCCTTCAGACCGTCCTCCACACCCCGGTAAACCCCTGCAAACTGGCCGTTGATGTCCAGGTAGTGGCGCTGGTAGCTGGCCCAGGCTGCAGGATAGTATGCTTCGATTTTTATAGCATTTTGCGCAATACCATCAAGCGCTAGGACGTGATTTAGCACTGATCGCAGCAAATGCTCCGAGCCTTTGCCCACCATGTGTTCGATGTGCAGGGCCTCGATGGCCGGCAGGGCCAGCTCACGGAGCATGCGATTGATCGCCTCGTTGAAATCCCCCATGGTGTCCACCATGGTGCCGTCCAGGTCCACGATGACGGCATCTACACGGGACAGCAGAGAAGACAACATGGGGTCGGCGGCGTGGGACATAAGGCAGAAAGACGGAAGAGGAAAAAGTTGCCCAAGTTTAAGGAACCGATGAAGCCTTCTTCTTCCCGCCCACCCTGCATTCAGCGCAAGCTCAGCGTCTGCCGCTTCCACGCAGGGTCTTGCCAGCGCTGGAACAAAGGCAGCGCTGCTACATCGCCCGTGACCCGCTCAGTGGTCAGGCCGTCCAACCGCACCACCTCAAAGCTCTTGCGGTAGCGCCCCTGGCCGCGCGCCTCGCGTGCCACCAGCATCTGCTGGCCGCCAGGCACCCATCCGGCCCACTCGGCCACGCCGGTTTCTGGCGTGGTGGCCGCTGGCGGCAGCACATCGGCGAGCCAGCCGCCTTCGGTCTTGCGCAGCACCCACAGCTCGCGCCAGCCTTCCAGGGGTTGCACAGCCAGGGCCACCGCCGTGCCTTCGCGGTTGGTGCTGGCCGACGCAGACCAGACCACGCCATAGGTGCAACGGCGCAGCAGCGGGGCCTGGGCCGGGTGCTGGGCATCCACCAGCAGCACACAGGTTTCACCGGGAGCGCCGGGCTCGGTCACCAGGGTCGGGCGGGCTGCTTTGGACGGGGCCGCTGGCGCGGTAGTGGGCACCAGTGCCCAGCGCACCGCACTCACCCGCATGGCAGCGTCGTTGTAGGCGCTTTGATCCTCGTCGGGCAGGTCGGCCTTGCTCACGCCGGCGAACTCGGTCAGCGCGCGCGCAGCAGCGGCAGCCACCGCTGGATCTGCAACATTCTTGCGCGCCTGCTCGAAAGCCGTGGCGCCCCACACGCTGGCGCGGCGCATGTGCACGCGGTTGCGCAGGTAGGGCGGCAAGCCGGCAACGACCACACGCTCCAGCACATCGACCTGCCAGGCGTGCACCTTGGCGCGTTCGTGGGCTGGCAGGTCGGGGTTGATGCACTCTGGCCGCGTCAGCGCCAGGGCGGCGCGGGCGCGCTGGGCGGCATCGGCCACCGGCATGGCCAGCACGCGGCGAAAGGCTTCGCCTTCATAGCAAACCTGCATGCGGCCCTCCACCTCATAGGTGGCAAAACGCACGCCGTAGGCATTGGCCACATCCAGGTGCGCGGACAGCGTGGCCCCCGAGGCCTTACCCGGCACGGCCACCGAGGCGCGGCGTGCAAGCCGGTCGGCGAACGTGCCCAGCGCATCAAAAGCCTGTGCGCCCTCGACACCCGCCAGCAGCTGGCCAGGAGCCGCCTGCAGGTAGGCGGCGGTGAGGCCAATTCCCAGCGCCTCAGCACCCGGCGTGTCTTGCATGAACCGCAGCACAGCCAGCAACGCGGGGCCTTCGGCCTCGGTCAGTGCCACGCGGCGCACATCGCTGGCGCGGATGAAACCGCCGCGCTCACGCTTGTGGTCCCACACCTGCAGGTAATCCAGGCGCTCGCCGCGCACCTCCAGCACCTCGCCCTGCCACAGGCTGGCCTGCTGCTGGGCGCCATCGCGCGGCGCGGCACGCAGGCTGGCCTGGTCCTGCACCACGATGGCACTGCCCAGGGTATTGACCGAAGCAGGAGGCACGGCGGCAGAGGCCACCGTGACTGCAGCGCTGGCGACCGCTGCAATGAAGGTCAAGGTCGTGAGACTCATGTTCATTGCTCCACAGCCTGGACGGTGGAGGCGTCGTCGGCCACGCCCGCAGCCTGTACAACACCGGCTTGCGCATTACGGCTGCCGCCCAGCAGCGCCGCGCCGATGAAATCACCGTTGGTCGGAGGCGGCGCGATGATGACCTGGATCTTGTCGGAGAGCTTGTCGGCCAGCGTCTTCTGGATGAGCAGCGGATGTTTGGTGACCAGCGCTCCTTCGCGCGCCATCTGCTCGGCGTTCACCTTGCCAATGCGGTCCATGCGGTAGGCCTCGGCCTCAGCCAGCTTCTGGCGGGCATCCGCCTCGCCGTTGGCTTCGATGCGGCGGGCCTGGGCGCTGCCCTCGGCGGCCTTGATGCGCGATACCTTTTCGGCCTCGGCCTCCAGCTGGCGCTGCTCGATCTGGCGCTGCTTGAAGGGCAGCACATGTTTCATCGCCTCTTCCTGGGCGCGGGCGGCGATCACCTGCTCGCGGGCCGCAGCTTCAGCAGCCACCTCGCGGCGCACCTTGTCGGCATTGGCGTCGAGTTCGGTCTCCTTCACACGCTTGTCTTTCAGCTCCAGCGTGTAGCGCATCTTCTCGGAAGCCAGTTCCTCGGCCAGCAGGCTGTCCATGCCGCGGCGGTACTCGGCGGGCAGGTCCACCTTGCCGATCTGCACGTGGCGCAGCAGCACGCCATCGGCGGCCAGGCGCGTGCGCAGTTCAGTCTCGATGATTTGTGCGATCTCGGCACGCTTGGACGAGAAAATTTCACGCACGGTGTAGCGGGCAAACACCTTGTAGACCAACCCCTGCACGGCAGGTGCCACGATGTCGGCGTCCACATCATCGGGCAGGCGGCCAGCCTTGACGGTTTCGGAGGCAGGATCGAGTGCGTAGCGCACGCTCAGGTCAAGCCCGAACGACAGTCCTTCCACCGATTGCAAGGGTGCGCTGCCATTGGCCTGGCGCATGGCTTCAGGGCGGTAGCTCTGGTCCCGCAGAGAGAAGATGCGCACACTGTGCAGGCCCGGAACCACCCACATGCTGCCATCACGCCACTGGCTCACCGAACCGGTGAACTGGTTCATGCGGACCGCCAGCTCACCCTGGCCCAGCTGCTGCACCGGCGGGTGGCGAAGCACAAGACCCCCTGCACCGACCACCACGGCACCGGCCACCATCCAGCGCACCGTGCTGGCCGTGGGCAGCAGGTACGCCCAGTGGATGCCCCCTGCGTCCACGTCTGCGGATGCTGGCATGGCAGCTTCCGTCTGCAAAGGTGCCGCGTCTTGCGGCCATTCGCCGCTGGCGTCCAGCGGGCGGGGGGCGGCATTGCGCCCACGCAGGGCTTGCACGATGCGGTTCCAGGCGGTTTTCATGGTGGTTCTCTCTCTCGGTAGGGTGAAGTTGTTGTCTGCTTCTGAGCCGTCCGATCGGGCTGCTCATTGGGGACTGATTCTTCGGATTCACCCCGGAAGCAACAACACAGCGCGCACCCCAAAGCCCTCACACCCACCGCACAAACCCTCCGGGCCCGGAAGAAACCTTCACACCGGGCAAGCAAGGCGCCCCGGATAATCGACGCACCCTTACTCCGCGCCCCGCCCATGACCCGCATCGCCGTGATCGAAGACGACCTGCCCACCAGCAACCAGCTGGCGGGCTGGATTGCCAGTGCGAAGAGCGGCATCGTGATTGACCAGTGGTTCACGCGCGACGACGCCGAAGCCGCCCTGGCGCGCGAGCACTACGACGCCGTGGTCCTTGACATCGAACTGGGCCGTGAGCGCCATGCGGGCGTGGCGCTCATCAACGCCATCAACAAGCGCCGTCAGGGCACACCGGTGCTGGTGGTGTCGGCCATGCCTGCGGCCATCTACCGCAGCATCATGAAGGCGCTGGACGCGTGGGACTACCTGCAAAAGACCACGTTCGAGGAGGCCGACTTCATCGAGACCTTTCTCGACATCCTGCGCACCACGCAGGCACAGACTCCGACCCGCACAGCACCCGCCCCGGTGGGCGATGCGCTGGTGCTGGACCCGCTGTGGCAGCGCTCCCCCACCTGGCGCGGCGAGCGCATCAACCTGCCCCTGACGGCCCAGCGCATCCTGGCCACGCTGCACCAGCGCAGTGGCGAGGTGGTGTCATACGGCGAACTTTTTGAGGTGGTGAAAAGCGGGCGCAACCGCGACAACGTGCGCAAGCACGTCAGTACCATCCGCGAGGCCCTGCGCGAGGTGGACCCCGCCTTCGAAGGCATCGAGAACGTACCCATGCGCGGCTTTCGCTGGACAGGCAAGTGAAGCGTCTGCTCCGCCACCCCGCGCTGGAAATGCCCCGCCTGGGCCTGCCCGCCTTCCGGTTGCGGATTCTGGTGCGCAGCGTGTTTGCGCTGCTGGCGCTGGCCACCGTCGCGCTGAGCGTGGTGCTGCTCAAGGAAGAAAAGGAGCGTGGCTGGCAGAGCTACCAGCACGGCTTCGCGCGCAGCCAGTCCGAGGTCATGGCCCGTCTGCGCCACCCCTCTGGGCAGCTGGCCTTGCTCAATGCGGGCAACCGTGGCGCCGCCCCCGCGCCGCTGGCGCCCCTGCTGCTGCCCTATGCGGCGCTGGACTTCGACGACCAAAACAAGGCCCAACAGGCCGTGGAGATGGCAGGCTGCGCGGTGCAGTACCCCGACGGTTCGTCGGTCTGCGCGGCCATCGGCAACAACCCCTATGCCGGGGGCTTCATTTACCTGGTGGGCAGCTTCTACGCGGGCGAGCTGGTGCCCCGCGAACGTGGCGCACTGGCGCTGCAGGCCGTGCACCGCGCCCGCATCACGCTGGACATGCGCGGCGCTACCTACCGCTGGGTGGCGCCTTTTGAAGCACTGCCACCCCAGGGCACGATCAGCACCCGGGGCCGCCTGACAGGATTCGTGGACAGCGGAGAAGAGTCCCTGGATGCCCGGGCGCGGCCGGTGCGGGATTTTCGCGGCTGGCTCTGGCAGAACGGCCAGTGCCGGGATCTGGCGGGCGCCGTACCCGATTGCCTGCGCCGCACCTTCTACTCCATCCGCCTGCCGGTGGAGCTGTTCCGCGAAGCGCTGTTTGACAAGCAGCGCCTGGTCTGGCCGCCACAGGATCTTGGCAACATGCGCGTGCGGGTGGAAATGCTGGCGCCCGGCACAGGCGCGGCGCTGTTCGACAGCAATGTCCCCGGTGCCCAGGCTGCGGCTTCGCTGGCCGATGTGGCGCGCACCCTGCTGCCCGGCGAACAGGTGCAGATCCGCAAGCTGGGCACGAGCGACAGCGAAGCGATCACGCTCAAGGGTTCCGAAGTGCAGGCAGACCCGTCGGCGCCCTGGCTGCTGCGCCTTATCAGCTGGCTGCCGCTGGAGTGGCAAGCCGCTGGCGATCATCAGGCGCAGCCGGTACCGGCCGGCCTCGACATTCTGGACACCCCGGCGGGCAACTATGCCGTCACCTTTACCGGCAACCTGCGCGGCGTGGAGCAGGGCCTTGCCGCCGTGGCCACCCGCATGTCGTGGTACCTGGGCGCCATGCTCGCGGCCATCGCGCTGGCCTGGCTGGTGGTGGAGGTGGGACTCATCCGCCGCGTGACCGCCCTCACCCGCCGCGCGGCAGCGGTTTCGTACAACGTGCAGGACGGGCACATCGGCCCCCGCCTGGGCGACCTGGACGTGTCGGACCTGCGCGGATCGGACGAGCTGGGCATTCTGGCTGGCGGCCTGGCCGACCTGCTCCAGCGTGTGAAGGACGATATCCAGCGCGAACAGTTGCGCGCCCAGCAGGAGCGCGACATGTGGCATGCCGTGGGGCACGAGATCATGTCCCCCTTGCAATCGCTCATGGTGCTGCACGGCAGCGCCGACGACCCGGGCCACCGCTACATCCAGCGCATGCAACAGGCCGTGCATGTGCTGTATGGCACGGCCTCCCCTGCGGAGGCGTTGCAGGCGGCCGACGTGCCGCAGGGTCGACTGGACCTGGATGCCTTCCTGCGTCACGTGGCCAACAACGCGCACTTTGCAGGCATCGACAACGTGGTCTATGAAGGAGGGGCGGGCCCGGTCATCGTTCGGGCGGACGAATTTGCATTGGAAGACGTGGTGACCCACATCCTGCGCAATGCCGACCGCTACCGCCCGCCGGGCACGGCCATCACGCTGACGCTGGCGGCCTCCGAGTCGACTGCCAGCGCCACGCTGCGCAACCAGGGTGTCACCATTGCCGAGGATCTGCTGGGGCGCATCTTTGAGCTGGGGGTGTCCGACCCCAGCCTTCCCATGCCCGACGGCGAGAGCGGGCACCGGGGCCAGGGCCTGTTCGTGGCCAAGACCTACATGGCCAAGATGGGCGGCACAATCAACGCGCGCAATACGGCCGACGGCGTGGCCTTCGTCCTGACTTTTCAGCGCCTGGGCTGACCAGGCCCGAAACGCGCGCCCCGCGCACGGCAGGGGGCGGCACTGTCCGACAGGGGCGCGCAGCAGGGGGGCCTACCCTGCAGGCATACGTTCAGACCACCGTCTGCGATTGCCCCAGGAGCCCTTTCATGAACCGCATTCCCTTTGCCACCCCCCTCTTCACCGCCGCCTTGCTGCTGGCCTGCGCGGGTGTATCCGCACAAACGCCGCCTCAGGATGCGCGGGCACGCTATGAGCAGGAGCGGGAAAAGTGCATGACCAACAACACCCAGGACAGTCTGGCCACCTGCCTGCGCGAGGCCAACAACGCGCTGGATGCTTCGCGCAAGGGCGATCTGAGCAACCCTGGAGCCGCCGCAAACGACAACGCCACACAGCGTTGTGCTGCGTTCCAGACGGCGGCCGACCAGGCTGATTGCATGCGCCGTGTGCAAAGCAGCCCGGCGAGTGGCTCGGTGTCCGGCGGCGGCGTGTTGCGTGAATCGACCACCACGACGATCACCGTCCCTGCACAACAATAACCAAGCTCCAGGAAGGCGTGGTCTATGAAAACGGCCACCGCGCAAAGTCTGCGCAGCGGCTCAGGAGATCACCCCAGTTCTGCGCGCATCGAGTCGATGACGCCTTGGTAGTCCGGCTTGCCAAAGATGGCGCTGCCCGCGACAAAGGTGTCAGCACCCGCATCGGCCACGCGGCGGATGTTGTCGGTCTTGATGCCGCCATCCACTTCCAGGCGGATGTCCTTGCCCGAGGCGTCGATGCGCTTGCGCACAGCTTCGATCTTGCGCAGGGCCGAGTCGATGAAGCTCTGGCCGCCAAAGCCGGGGTTCACGCTCATGATGAGAATGAGGTCGATGTCGTCGATCACCCAGTCGAGAACGTCCAGCGGCTCGGCCGGATTGAACACCAGGCCGGGCTTGACGCCCTTGGAACGGATGGCCTGGATGCTGCGGTGCACGTGGCCCGAGGCGTCGGGGTGGAAGCTGATGTAGTCCGCACCCGCGTCGGCAAACGCGGCGGCCAGGGCGTCCACCGGCTGGATCATCAGGTGCACATCGATCGGTACGGCCACACCGGCGGCGGTCTTGGCATGGGGCTTGAGCGCCTGGCACACCATGGGGCCGAAGGTGAGGTTGGGCACGTAATGGTTGTCCATCACGTCGAAGTGGATCCAGTCTGCGCCAGCGGCAATGACATTGCCCACCTCTTCACCCAGGCGGGCGAAGTCGGCGGAGAGGATGGAGGGGGCGATTCGGAATGTGCGGCTCATCCTCCGATTGTCGCAAAGCGCAGAAGCCCTAGGGTTTTACCCCACGGGCATGCACTTTTTACGAATCTCCACGGTTACCATTCGCCCCATGCCAAAGTACCAGTTTGACGTGGAAGTGCTGCCCGAATACCTGCCCGAGCAGTCTGCGCCGGACACGGGGGTGTTCAGCTTCGCTTACACCATCACCATCACCAATTCCGGGGAAACGCCTGCGCAGCTGATTTCGCGCCACTGGATCATCAGTGACTCCCGGGGCCACACCGAAGAGGTCAAGGGCCTGGGCGTGGTGGGCCACCAGCCGCTGCTCAAGCCGGGCGAATCGTTCCAGTACACCAGCGGTTGCCGGCTTCGCACCTCCAGCGGGACCATGCACGGCACCTTTCACTGCGTGGCCGAAGATGGCGAGCCCTTCAACAGCCCGGTGCCGTTGTTCGTGCTGGAGGCGATCAGCCACGGCCCTTCGGGCGAACCTTTGAGCGGCCGGGTGCTGCATTGAAGCGCTATTGCCCCCACGCTCCCCACTTCGTGTGGTCGCTGCCCCCCAAGGGGGCCGCTTTTCATCTTGGGGCGGCCCGGCGATGAAAAACACCCCCCATTCCGACCTGGCCAGCATTCTGGCGGCTCTCGACCCGGCCGCTGACCTGGCCCATCGCCATCTGTGGCTCATCCACCTGCTGGACTGGGTGCGCGGCAAGCGCGATTCGGTGCCTGCCGCTGTGGGCCGGGTGCAGCTTTTCATCGATGCGGTCGCGACACGGCCCGATCTCCAGCAGCGGCTGCAAGCCTGGTGGGCCACCTTGGTGGGCCAGGTCGATATCACCACCTTGCTGGCCGATTTTGGCTTTGCGCCCCGCACTGCGCTGGTCAGCGAGATGGCGGAGCGCCTGCGCACCAAGCTGCTGCCGGGCAGCCCAGAGACCATCGACGCGTCCGAGCTTTTCATGCTGGCGCTGCCCAGCGCTTTTGACGCCCAGTGGCTCGCGGCGCTCGACGAAGCCCAGCTGAACCGGCTGGTGGAGTTGCTGGCTTCCCCGGGTGGCAACAACAGCCCCGGTGGCGCCACGCGCTGGCACCGCGCCCTGCTCGACGCCATCACCTACTGTGCGGGGCAGATTCTCTCGACCGGCTTTGCCCCCGAACTCCGGTTGCGCATGAGCGAATCCGCGCGCGAGGCGCAGCCCTTTCATGCACTGATCCGCGATGTGGAAAGCCTGCGCGTGGAGGTGCTGCATGCGCTGCGCACGCCTGACCGGCTCAACGAGTCGGCCCAGCGCCTGCGCGAGCGCCTGGAGGCCTGCCGCGCGGCGGCGGCCACCGTGTACACGCATTTCGAAGACAACGGCATTTCAGTGGGCCTGGTCTTTCGCCTGCGGCAGCTGCGCGAGCGCATCCTGCGCGTGCGCGAATTGCTCGACTGCCTGCTGTCGGCCCAACCAGCCGTCACGGCGGCGCAGCTCATGGCGCACCTGGTGATGGTGGGACAGGAGCGGCGCAGCCTGCGCGCGTTGCTGGCGTCCAACTCCTCGCTGCTGGCGGCCAAGGTGGCCGAGCGCAGCGCCGAGACGGGCGAGCACTACATCACCCGCACGGGCACCGAATACCGCGCCATGCTGCGCAAGGCGGCGGGCGGCGGCGCCCTGATGGCGTTCACCACACTGACCAAGTTCGGCCTCCATGCGCTGGCGCTGTCGGCGTTCTGGGGCGGGTTCATGGCGGGGGTCAACTACGCCGTGAGCTTTGTGCTGATCCAGCTGTTGCACTTCACAGTGGCCACCAAACAACCGGCCATGACGGCGCCGGCCATGGCGGCCAAGCTCAAGGAGCTGGGCTCGGGCGGCGCGATCGAGGCGTTTGTGGATGAGATCACGCACCTGGTGCGCTCCCAGGTGGCTGCCGTGCTGGGCAATGTGCTGGTGGTCTTCCCCGCCGTGCTGGCGCTGGCCACGCTGATTGCCCTGGCCACGGGCGGGCCCGCCATCAGCGTGAAGGAGGCAGAGCATGTGCTCGCATCCTTGCACCTGCTCGGGCCTTCGCTGTTTTTTGCGGCCTTTACCGGGGTGCTGCTGTTTGCATCCAGCATCATTGCGGGCTGGACGGAGAACTGGTTTGTGCTGCACCGCATGGACTCGGCTTTGCACTACAACCCGCGCATCACGGCGCTGCTGGGCGTCGAGCGCGCCGCGCGCTGGGCCCGCTTCCTGCGCGAAAACCTCTCGGGCCTTGCGGCCAATGTCTCGCTGGGTTTCATGCTCGGCCTGGTGCCCGCGTTTGCCGCTTTTTTTGGGCTGGGGCTCGATGTGCGCCACGTCACGCTGTCCACCGGCCAGGTGGCTGCCGCCAGCGCCGCACTGGGCCTGCAGGTGCTGCATTTGCCCGCGTTATGGTGGGCCGTGGCCTCGCTGCCCTTTCTGGGTGCGCTGAATGTGTCGGTAAGTTTTTATCTGGCCTTCAGCCTGGCGCTGCGCGCGCAAAACGTGAGCGGTGTAGACCGCTCGCGCATCTACGCCGCAATTCGCGCCCGCCTGCGCAGCGCCCCCCTGAGCTTTTTTGTGCCAGCGCGGCAAGCCAGCGTTGGTGTATCGTCGCAGGCCTGACGGCGGGCAACCGCCGCATCTGTCCTACATGGCCGGAATGTTTCCGCCTGTAAATTCGGGGCACCAACGCCCAAGCGCACCCCCTCCCATCTGCGGAGGGCCTGTGCGCGGGCCCTTTCACACCAACGGGCATCGCCCGTCTGACGCAGAGGTTCCATGACATGAACGAAATCCTGACCTTCTGGGCGCAGTGGCTGCGCCCCTCGGCCGGGTTGCCCACGGTGCAATGGTCGCTGCTGCTGGCCGTGGCCGCCATGGCGGGCTATCTCACGCAGCGCCACACCGGCCTGCCCAAGGTGCTCGGCTATTCGCTGGTAGGCACCGCCGCCGGGCTGGCCGGGTTCAGCGGTGCCGTGTGGCCGCTGCAGGGCATTGGCCTGTTCCTGCTGGAGCTGGGCATTGCCCTGGTGCTCTTTGAATGTGGTGGCCGCATTCCGCTGCGCTGGTTCCGCCACAACCCGATGGTGCTGGTGCAGAGCATTGCCGAATCGGTGCTGACCTATTTCGCCGTGTATTGGGTGCTGGTGTGGCTGAACCTGCCCACGCAGGTGGCCGGGCCGCTGGCCCTGGTGGCGCTCGCGGCTTCACCCGCCGTGCTCACGCGCGTGGTGGCCGACACCCGCGCCGCCGGGCCCGTGACGGAACGCGCCATCGTGCTCACCACGCTCTCTACGCTATACGCGCTGACACTGGGCAGCGCCAAGGCCGAGCTGATCAACCGCCAAAGCGTCACCATGGTGGAGACCGTGTACCCCGTGATGGTGGTGCTGGGCGTCTCCATCATCGTGGCCGCCGTGCTGGCCCTGGTGCTGCGCATGGCGTTGCGCTTCATGAGCCCCACGAGCGAAAACACCTCCATGCTGTTTCTGGCATTGGTCGCGGCGGGCACCGCCGTGGCAGCGCACATGGGGGGCTCGGCGCCGCTGGCCGCGCTGCTGGGCGGCATGCTGCTCAAGCAACTCAACCCCCGCCCCTGGGCCTGGCCCCGTCAGCTGGGCAACGCGTCGTCACTGCTCACCATGCTGATGTTTGTGCTGGTCTCTACGGTGGCGGCGCAGGCCGACTGGAGCGCCCCGGTGGCCGGCGTGGTGCTGGCCCTGATTGCCGTGCGCCTGGTGGCCAAGGCCACCGGCGTGGCACTGGGCAACGTGGGCAGCGGTGCGAGCTGGAAGCAGGCACTGTGGGTGGGCTGCGCGATGACACCGATGTCGTCCATCGCACTCTTGATCGCCTCGCAGTTCGTGCTGGCCTCGCCTTCCACCGGCCATGTGATTGCCGGTGTGGCGCTGCCGGCCATCTTGCTGATGGAGGTGCTGGGCGCCGTGATTGCCACCGTGGCCATTTACCGTGCGGGCGAAAGCTCCAAACCCTGGGCGCCATTGACCCGCAGCAACAACGGAGAAAACAGCCGTGAGTCTTGAAGCCTTCAACCATTCCGAACCGCTGACGCTGGGTGTCGAGCTGGAGCTGCAGCTCGTCAACACCAACGACTACGACCTGGCCCCCTATGCCGAGGACATGCTGCGCCTCATGAAGAAAACCCCGCTGCCCGGCAGCGTGGTGCCCGAGATGACGAACAGCATGATCGAGATATCGACCGGCATCTGCCACTCGGCCAGCGAAGTGCTGGGCCAGCTCACGCCCATCCGCGATGCGCTGGTCAAAAGCGCTGACAAGCTCAACATCGCCGTGGTGGGCGGCGGCACGCACCCCTTCCAGCAGTGGCACGAGCGGCGCATCTACGACAAGCCGCGTTTTCGTGAGCTGTCCGAGCTGTATGGCTACCTGTCCAAGCAGTTCACCATCTTCGGCCAGCACGTGCACATCGGCTGCCCCGACGCGAACGCCGCGCTGCTCATGCTGCACCGCATGTCGCGCTACATCCCTCACTTCATCGCACTGTCGGCATCGAGCCCCTATGTGCAGGGCCAGGATACGGCCTTCGACTCGGCACGCCTGAACTCGGTGTTTGCGTTTCCGCTGTCAGGCCGCGCCCCCATGGCCCTGACCTGGGATGACTTCACGGTTTACTTCGACAAGATGACGCGCACCGGCGTGGTCAAGAGCATGAAGGACTTCTACTGGGACATTCGCCCCAAGCCCGAGTTCGGCACCATCGAGATCCGCGTGTTCGACACGCCACTGACCATTGAGCGCGCTGCCGCACTCGCGGGCTACGTGCAGTCGCTGGGCGCGTGGTTTCTGGCCGACCAGCCCTTCATGCCCGCCGAAGACGACTACCTTGTGTACACCTACAACCGCTTCCAGGCCTGCCGTTTTGGCATGGATGCGGTGTATGTAGACCCGGCTACGGGCGACCACATGCCGCTGCGCGAGCACATCCTCAAGACCATGGACAAGATCGCCGGACACGCCGCCGTGCAAGGCGCATCAAGCGCCATGCACATGCTGCGCACCGAAGCGGAAGCGGGCCAGAACGACGCGCGCTGGCTGCGCGAGCGTCAACGCGAAGAGCAATTGCTGGCCGAAGTCAGCCGCCAGGCAGCGCAGCGCTTTCGCGGCGCACCAGCCTGAGCGCGCCTCGCACCCCCACCTTCACGCCGCCAGCGCCAGCTTGCGCGCCTGCTGCGTTCGCCCGCCATAGCCCCAGTCGCTGGCGGGCAACTCCCGCACCACCACGTAGCTGGCCGTGGCCAGCGCGCCGTCACCGGCCAGCTGGCGCTGCAGTTCAGCAAATGCGGCCTGGATGAAGGCGGCCTTCTCTTCTCGTGTGTTCGTACCCTCTGTGATGCTGATCTCCAGCAGTGCCGTGGGCTGCTCGATGGGCGCACCGCCGATGTGCCAACGCGCGGCGGGCAGGTCGTCGATGACCACCGCCGTCACCTCGCGGCGCTTGCCCAGCAGGTCCACGGTCAAGTCGGTCAGCGCGCTGGCCAGCTGCCGGTAGCGCTCGGGGTTTTGTAGCGGGGCGAGTTTCAGAACAAGGGTTGGCATGGTGTTTTCAGCTCCGGGGTGGAAGGATTCATGGGCGCAGCTTCAGTACGCGCGAGGTGGAAAGCCCGGCGGACCATGCGCAGGAACCCACGCGCCACCCAGGTGTGGGCTTCGCGAATCGCGTCCTGCCGCAGCTGCAGCGCGTGGCGCTTGGCCTCGTCGCGCAGTCGCTGGTAGTCATCGGGGTGCAGGTGCTGTGGGTACATGCTCATTTCCTTTCAGGGTGAAGCCACTGTAGGCAGCACCGGACACGGCGGAAACCGCCTGCGCTGCAAGGCCGTTTTGCACAGATTGCAAGGGGCCTGTGCGCGCATCGAGCGCGACGATTCGTGCAGAGGCTCCCCAGCCCCCCGCCGTTACCATTGCCCGATGCGCGATATCCGCTTTGAAGACATGCACCTGTTCGTGCGCGTGACCGATCTGGGCTCGCTCTCGGCGGTAGCGCGCGAGCGCGATGCGCCGGTGAGCCAGGTCTCACGCACCTTGGCGCGCATCGAGGAAGCCTGCGGCGCACGGCTGCTGCACCGCACGACCCACGGCCTCACTCCCACACCCGAGGGGCTGACCTTTCTGGACTACTGCCGCCGCATCACCGGCACGCTCGACGAGCTGGAGGGCGAGTTCGCCCAGCAAAGTGGCCAGCCCAGCGGCTGGGTGCGAGTGGCGTCCAGCTCGGTGGTGGCCGAACACCTGCTGATCCCCAGCTTCGACAGCCTGCAGCACAAGCACCCGCAACTGCGTGTGGAACTGGTAGTGGACGACCGCATGGCCGACATGGCGCGCGATGGCATCGACATCGCCATCCGCACCGGCCCGCCGCTGACCGACACCGTGGTGGCGCGCCCGCTGGGCACGCTGGCACGCGCGCTGTACGCCACACCCGGCTACCTGCAGACACACGGCGTACCCCAGCGCCCCGACGATCTGCGCCAGCACCGGCTCATCACCAACAGCGCGGTGGCGTTTCTGAACCACTGGCCTTTCCAGATCAATGGCGAACCGCGGGTGCTGGTGGCCGAGGGCCACTGGCGCTCGGGCAGCACGGCCATCACCGCGCGTTTGGCGCTCCAAGGCCTGGGCATTGCGCGCCTGGCCACGGTGGTGGCGGAGCCCCTGGTGCGCCAGGGCCTGCTGGCGCCGGTGCTGGCCGACTGCGTGGACCTGCAGCCCAGCCCCATCCATGCCATCACACTCACCCGCAGGCACCGGCTGCCCAAGATCCAGGCCTGCATCGACCATTGGGCGCAGTGGTTTTCCGCCGCAGAGCCGAATGCCTGAGCGGGTTCGCGCCGTTTTCTTCCTCCGATTCTTTAGGACCGCACCGTGGGTGAATTCGACCTGATTGCACGTTACTTCACGCGCCCCGCGCGCCCGGGCGGTGCCGTGGCCCTGGGCGTGGGCGACGACTGCGCGCTGCTCGCGCCCACACCCGGCATGCAGCTGGCCATCTCCAGCGACATGCTGGTAGAGGGCCGCCACTTCTTCGCAGACGTGGACCCGGACGCCCTGGGCCACAAGGCGCTGGCCGTGAACCTGTCGGACCTGGCGGCGTGCGGCGCGCGCCCGCTGGCGTTTACCCTGGCCTTGTCACTACCCCGGGTGGATGAGGCCTGGCTGGAAGGCTTCTCGCGCGGGATGTGGACGCTGGCCGATGCCCACGGCTGCGAGCTGGTGGGGGGCGACACCACGCAGGGCCCGCTCAATATTTGCATCACCGTGTTTGGCGAGGTACCCCCCCGCCAGGCCCTGCTGCGCAGCGGCGCGCGGCCCGGCGACGATATCTACGTGAGCGGCACGCTGGGCGACGCCCGCCTTGCGCTGGAGGCACTGCTGGGCCACACCCCCCTTCCCGCCGACGTGCTGGCCCGCGCGCGCCAGCGGCTGGAGCGCCCCACCCCGCGCGTCGCCCTGGGCCTGGCCCTGCGCGGCGTGGCCAGCAGCGCCATGGATGTGAGCGACGGGCTGCTGGGCGACCTGTCGCACATCCTCAAGGCCTCAGGCGTAGGGGCCCGGATCGACACGCACATCACTTCAAAACTGATAGCTGCTAGCGCTTATCCATCAAGCGCTAGCAGCCTATTTGATGCTGAATTGATTCGCCAATGCACGTTGGCAGGTGGCGACGACTACGAGTTGGCCTTCATCGCCCCGCCCACGCAGCGTGACGCGGTGGCCGCCGCGTCGCAGGCAAGCAGCACGCCCGTCACCCGCATCGGCACGGTGCTGGCCACACCTGGCCTGCAACTGGTGGATGCACAGGGCCAACCGGTAGACAAGCGCTACGCCTCGTTTGACCATTTCCGGTAACGGGCAGCCGTGACCAGCAAAAAATTTTTCGCAACCCATGAATCCTTTTGCGAAACCCGCGGCTCTTGGTGGTGGAGGCGCCCTGTGTTGGCACCTCCTTCAACCGACCAAGGAGCCCATTCCCATGCTGTACCGCAAGAACATCACCCGCCCCGAAAGCCTGCTGCGCGTTGTGGGGGGCGTCGCCCTCATCGCCGCGGGCCTCTGGTGGCTGGCCGCATCGCCCCTGGGACTTGCGCTGGCCGCCTCGGGCGTGGGCAGCATCCTGAGCGGCGCATTCGGCTACTGCCCCGCCTGCGCCATGGTGGGCCGCAAGCCTGTTGAATGACATGAAACAACACCCCCTGAGTCGCTTCGCGCCTTCACCCCCTGCTCTCATGCTGTGCGTGGGCAGGGGGACGCAGCCAGCGCGGCGGGGCGGCCCTTGCGCGGCTGCCCGCGCAGGGGTCGCGCCGGTTTCACAGGCTGCGGGTGGCGCAATGCGCTGGGGAGAACTAAAACCATGACCGCACCCACACTCGCCCAGCTGCTTCCCGCCGCGCGCAGCGGCGACGCCGTGGCGATGGAGCAGCTGCTGCGCCTCACCCGCCCCGACATCCGTCGCTATGCGCTGCGCCATTGCGCAGCCACCACGGCCACCGACGACGTGGTGCAGGAGGCGCTCATCATCGTGTACCGCCGAGTGGGCGCGCTGCGCGAGGTGGCGGCGTTTGGTGGCTGGGTGGTGCGCATCGTGCAGCGCCTGTGCATGCGGCCGATGCTGGCGTGGCTCAAGGCCGAGCCACTGGCGCAAGTAGAAGACAACCTCGCCTGGTCGCACCGCCCCGACCACGAGCTGCGCCACGACCTGGCCCTGGCCATCGACTCGCTGCCATCGATCTACCGCGATGCCCTCCTGATGCGCGACTTCGAGGAGCTCACGATCGAGGAGATGGCCGGGCGCCTGGGCACCACGCGCGAGGCCGCCAAAAGCCGACTGCACCGGGCAAGGGCCCTGGTGCGCGAGTACCTGGTGCCATCGGCGCCTGCGGCTCGCTGAGCCCCGCTGCGCACGCAATCTAACGGGCTGCGCAATAGTTCACGCAGCACGCTGCAGGCTTGTGCGTGGCCCGTGCAACAGGGTGCAACATCGCGCTCCATGGCTTATACCTACCTGTTCTTTCAGCCCGCAAGGTTGCCGCTGTCCACCGACGAGCTCTCACCCGACACGGTGCTGATGCTGCGCGACATCCATCACATCAAAACATCGCTCGCGCAGATGGTGCCGGGCCTGGAGTGGGCCCTGCCCACCTGGGGCCACGCCACGGTGCTGGGCCACGGGGTGGAATTCCATCTCCCCGACAACGTGTCCGATGGCCCGCTCGCCATGCATTGCTCGCTGCGCACCGACTACACCGCCTGGGTGCAGGCGCTGTGCGACGCGCTGGGCTGGCTGGCGTTCGATGAACGGCCCATGTGCCTGCAGCCCCACGGCCCTTCTTTTCCTGCCTGAGAACCCTGGGTCCGCGCGGCGCCTACTTGGCGATGATGGTCAGCAGCTCTTCGCGCGTTGTCGGGTCGGCCATGTATTTGGCGTAGAGCGGCGCCATGCGCCGCACGAAGGGCGAGACATCCTTCACGCGCACGAACTGCGAGCCCTGCTTGGCGGTGGTCTCCAGCGCCTGGGCCACGCGCTTGTTCCACAGCTCGCGCATCAGCAGGGCCGACTGCGCACCCGCGTCGGCAAAGGCCTTGCGGTCCTCGGCCGAGAGCTTGGCCCACAGCGCGGTGGACACCACCAACGCCTCAGGCGAGATCACATGGTTGGTCACGTACACGTTCTTGGCCAGCTTGTTGTGGCCGGTGGATTCGTACGACGGCATGTTGTTCTCAGCGCAGTCGATGGTGCCTTTCTCGAAACCGCCCAGCACCTCCTTGAAGGGCATCGCCACCGGCTTGGCATCGAGCAGCTTGACCATTTCGGTGTAGATCTCAGACTGCTGCACGCGGATGGAAGCCCCCGCTAGGTCGCGGATGGTGGCGGGCGAGCGGTGGGCGCAGTAGAACGAACGCCCGCCACCGTCGTACCAGCCCAGCACCACAAAGCCGGCCGATTGCAGGTTGGCGGCAAAGCGCTGCCCCAGAGCGCCGTCCAGGTGGCGAAACATGTGGGCCGAGTCGGTGAAGAGGAACGGCAGGTTCAGCACCTTGATGCCGGGCACCGCATCGGACAGCGGGCCCGAGCTGAACTCGGCGATGTCGATCTCGCCGCTCTTGAGCATCTGCACGGCCTTGGGCTGATCGCCCAGGGTGGCGTTGGAGAACACCTCGATCTGGTAACGCCCCTGCGTGGCCTTGCCCACCTGCTGCGCAAAACTTTTCATGGCCTCGGTGACGGGGTAGCCGTCGGGGTGGATGTTCCACGCGCGCAGCTTGGTCTGGCCCCACGCAGCGCCTGCGCACAGCAACGCTGCCACCAACAACCCACCCACTCTCAGTCCCTTGTGCATGTCTGTCCCTCCATCCTGTTGTTGTGCGATGCATTGTTAACGTCATCATCTGACGTCGTACAAATAATCACAAATTTCTACACCGAACCCAAGGCGGCGCAGGCTCGCGCCCTCGTAGGTACAAAGGTCTCCAACTGGTCTTTGAAAAACCCGAATACTTCCAGTATTCATGCGGCTTTCAAAGGCTTTTCGACCCAACGCAACAGCCCCTTCGCGCCCGATTTTGCGGCTACCTGGCCATCTGCCTGATTGGGGTAAACGCCAGTGATCGGATGAAAACACGCGCCCAAAATCCGCGCCAAGTTGTACGACGTCTGTTGTCAAGACGCCGTGTGGCCCGGGCCGATTGCCTTGGTGGCAGCAGGGCGCGCCCGCTTCTCCCTTTCCAGAACCCTTGCCATCCAACGAGGAGACATCCCAATGACGATGAAGCGCAGAGACTTCACCCTGAGTGCCCTGGCCCCCCTGCTGCTGAGCGCCTGCGGCGGCGGCAGCGACGACCCCGCGCCCACCTTTCCGCCCGGCCCCAAGGCCGACGCTGCCGACGCCCTGAAGCGGGCCACGCACTACATGGACGACACCGTGTCCTACCAGGGCGGCTACGTGTGGTCGTACTCGCCGGACCTGAAGCAGACCTTCGGCGAGATGGAGGCCTATCGCACCATGTGCTGGATCCAGCCGCCGGGCACGCCGTCGGTGGGCCATGTGTACCTGGACGCCTACCACGCCACCGGCGACGAACGCCACTGGCGCGCGGCCGAGCGCACCGCCACGGCCATCATGGCCGCGCAGCACAGCTCGGGCGGGTGGAACTACATCCACGACTTCGCGGGCGAGGCGTCGCTGAAAAAGTGGTACGACACCATCGGCAAGAACGGCTGGCGGCTCGAAGAATTTCAGCACTACTACGGCAACGCCACGTTCGACGACGCGGGCACGGCCGTGGCCTCGCAGTTTCTGCTGCGCATGTACCTGGAGCGGCGCGAGGCCCGCTACCTGCCGGCCGTGCAAAAGGCCATCGACTTCGTGCTCAACGCGCAGTTCGGTCCCGAGTACGGCGTGGCCAATGGTGGCTGGCCGCAGCGGTTCCCGCACTTCCCAGGCGCCGTCAGCAGCATGCCGCTGCCCAACGCATCGCAGTTGCCCGCCGGTGCCAAGGCCGGCATGGACGACGGCGACTACACGCTGCACGTGACCTTCAACGACGACGTGATGGGCGAGAACATCAAGTTCCTCACCCTGTGCGTGATGGCGCTGGGCGAGACGCGCCTGATCGCCCCCATCAACCGCGCGATGGAGTGCATGCGCCTGATGCAGCAGCCCGGCCAGCAGGCCGGCTGGGGGCTGCAGCACCTCTCCCGCGAAAGGGACGGCCGGCCTGCCGGCTCGCCCGCCAGTGCCCGCAGCTACGAGCCCCGCTCGCTGGCCACGCACACCACGCAGACCAACATCCGCCAGATGTTCAACTACTTCCAGCTCACCGGCGACCGCAAGTACCTGGCGCGCCTGCCCGAGGCGATTGCGTGGCTCAAGAGCTGCCCGCTGCCGGCCGATGCCGCCACGGTGAACCCGCTGCTGGGCGGTGGCCGCACCCACCCCACCTTTGTCGAGCTGGGTACGAACGATGGCCTGTACGTGCACCGCTACGGCTCCAACATCCACAACGGCGCCTACTACTACGACAAGAACTACACCAACACCGTGAGCCACTACTCGGCCGGCCGTCCCATCGACATTGCTGGGCTGGAGGCCACGTACGCCAAGCTCAGCGGCATGACGGACGCGGCCGTGGCCGAGCTGGCGGCGCGCTCGCCGCTCAAGGTGACAGGCGGCGGCAAAGCGCTGCCCAAGTACTTCTCGATCCGCGAGGTGGACTTTCCGGATTTGTTCACTGGTGCGGTCATGGCCACGCCCGCCGTGCCCGACACGGAAGTCGCCACGCTGCTGACCGAGCTGGGCACCCGCAACTACTGGACATCGCCCGTGCCCGAGATCGTGAACCCCTACCTGGCCGACGGCCCCACCGCCCCCTACACCGGCACGGCCTACCGCAGCAAGCACGTGGGCGATGTGTACGACACCTCGCCCTACCCGGCCGACAACCCGCCCGAAGTGCCGCCGTACGTGAAGAAGGACAAGCCCCAGTTCATCGTCACCGCCGAGTGGATACGGCGCATGGGGCGGCTGATCGCGTTCGTGGCACCGGTGGCGTGACCACTCGCTCCGCGCAAAATGCTATTATTTGTATAGCATTTTGCGCTTTCCCAGAAAGCGCTGGAAGGCAAAATGGCTCACATCCCCCGCACCAGGACAGGCCGCGCGCCGGTGGAATGGACTGCAGCCAAAAGCCGCCCGCACCGTGCTCGAGCGCTGGCGCGAGAAACCCGCCTCAGCGCATCTGGAACAGCTCCTGGTGAAAGCGCGCAGGCGAGCGCCCCAGGTGCTCCATGCCCCGGCGCACCGCCTCGGCAAAACCCTGCGGCCCGCAGAACCACACACTCGCCGCCGGGCTGGTGCCTGCCAGCAGCGCTGCCGGTGTCACGGGCCCGGCGTCGTCACTGTAGTGCGTCTCCAGCGTCACGCTGGGCAAGCGGGCGCACAGTGCGGCCATGCGGTCGGCAAACACCGCCTCGCCCGCATGGCGCACGCAGTAGTGCAGGTGCACTCGGGGTGCCAGCGCGGGTGTGGACTGCAGGGATTCGAGCCAGGCCATGAACGGCGTGGCGCCGATGCCGGCAGCCACCCACACCTGCTCGGGCGCACTGTCGCTGCGGAAGTCAAAGCAGCCATACGGCCCCTCGATGCTCACCGTCTGGCCCGGCTGCACCTGCAGGGGCAACTGGCCCGTGTGGTCGCCCAACGCCTTGATGGCAAACCGCAGCACGCCATCGCCTTGGTCGGCATTGAGCAGGGTGAAGGGGTGTGCCCCCTCGGCACGGCCAAAGGTGACAAACGCAAACTGACCGGCCGCATGCTTCCAGCGACTGGCGGGGCTGACCTGGCAGGTCACTTCCAGCACCCCAGCCCCTTGGGGCGACACGCTCACCACACGGGCCGCATGGCGGCGGCTGCGCCCGATGGCCCCGGCCAGCGAGCGCACGGCGCACAGCACCCCCACCAGCGTGCACAGGCCTACCAGCACACCCGCAGGCTGCTGCCACCAAGCAGGCGGCGTGAGCACCACGGCATGGAAGGCCAACACCAGGTACACCACGGCCAGCAGCTTGTGCAGGTAGCGCCACACGTGGTACGGAAACCGCTGCCACAGCGTGATGATCAGCATGGCCGCGAGGAACCACACGGCCCATTCCCCCATCTCCTCGGCCAGGTGGCGGAAGGTATTGAGCCACCAATCCGCGCGCGGCGCGCGCACTGGGCTGCCTACCCAGTCAGCCAGCAGGCTGCGCGACAGCTGCAGCCCGTAGTGCAGCAACGCCAGCACAATCGCGCCGATACCCGCCCACTTGTGCAGGCGGTAGCTCTTGTCCAGGCCACCGAGCGGCTTTTCCAGCCACGCGGGCCGCACGGCCAGCACCATGATCAGCGACATCAGCGCCCAGGCTGCCACCCCGGTGAGCAGGATCAGCTGGTTACGCCACCACCAGACATCGCCCCACGCGGGCGGTGCAGGCTGGGGCACGATCAAAGCCAACATCCACACGCCGATGGCCACCGCCAGAGTGCCCCCCAAAACCTTCTTCCACATCACCAGCCCCACTAATTGTTGCAACGCAGCAACTGTAGAAACCCGCGATGAACGCCACCTGAACAGTGTGTGAAGCAGCGGCAAAGCGCGCCAGCTTGTGGCCGGAGGTTGATCTGCATCAGCCCTTTGCGCAGGTGCTGTCCTCCTCCGAATCAAGCCTGCACAAAACGCGCGAGCGGCCTGCGCGGCGTGGCAGGCACCTCGCCCTGCGGGTAGCCAATGCGGCAGAACATCTGCACGGTGGGCTCCTGGGGTGTGCGCGGCGCGGGCCGCCCCAGCACCAGCTGGTGCACGCGCTCGAAGTGCGGGGCCATCTCGGCAAATTCCTGCACCGCCTGGCTCATGGGGTGCATGCCCACACCCAGCGCCGTGGCCTGCAACTGCTGGCGCACATACAGCCGCCCGGTGTGGATTTGGTCGCTGCGGGTGTTGGGGCCGGTGATCCACACAAAACCCATGGCCGTGCGGCTGTGGCCTTCAAAGCGGCCCATGGCATTTTTGTACGCCGCGCTGCCTTCCGCGGGTGGCGCGGAGCGGTCGAACAGACCAAGGGCCGACACCGCGCGCACAAAGGGCGAGTTGATCGAGATGCCATCGCGGTGCTGCAGGATCTCGGCCGGGCCCACGCGGGTGAGCTGGATGCTTTCCATCATCGTGCGCGGCGTGAGCAGCTCCACCCGGGCGGACTCCCAGCACAGCGTGCGCAGCGCGGGCAACTGGTCTGCACTGACGGTACCGCCAACGCTGAGCGGGGCTTGAGCCGGGGCGCTGCCCAGCAACCGGGCCAGCAACTCGGGCGCCACGGGGCGGGTGGTGTCGAAATCGGTCTTGGGCGTGTGGCGCAGCAGCACCTGGGCAAACAGCGGGTCGGGCTGGCCACCGGGTTTCAAGGTGATGCGCGCCACGGGACGGTCGTCCCAGTCCTTCAGGGCCGCAGGCATCTCGCCCTGCGGCCACAGCAGCACCTCGCTGGCCACGCCTTGCTGGGCCAGCGCCATCACCAGCAGCTCCAGAAAGGCGCCATGGCCGATGAGTATCTGGCGCCCCCCCGGGTCGGTCTGTGGCAACACCCGTGCAGGGTCGGTGCGCAGGGTGATGACACCGCTCTCGCGCAAGTCCACCAGCCAGGGCTGCAGGTTGTGCGAATTGGGCGCGGTGATGGCGTAGGCCACCGCCCGGCGGCGCACATCGGTCTCGCCCACAGGGCCCTGCCAGGCCTCGACCGCCTCGGCGGGATAGTTCGAGCTCACGGCGCCGCAGGCGACCAGCGTGCCGGTGGTGGCGGCGGCGATGGTGCCACCCCCTGCCAAACGAATGAAGTTGCGACGGTTCATGAGAAGACTCCGGTGGTTCAAAGGTTGTGCCGTCAGGCCAGCGCAGCGCGGGTCGAACGCAAGGCTACGAGCCCCAAATCTGCCAGCGCCTGGCGCACGGCCTGATCGAAGGGGGTGTGGGGCTCGTCGCCGATCAGCGCACGCAGGCGGGTGTTGTCCAGACGGTGGGGCGTGCGCCACAGATAGCGCATGTCCGCCAGCGCAGCGAACGTGGGGGCCACCAGCCCCATCACGCGCAGCAGCGGCCACGGCAACTGCCCCACCCGCAGCGCGCCCGCATCGGGCAACCAGCCTTGCTCTGCGGCAATGGCCGTGAAGCTGTGCAGCCACTGCTGCGCCGTGACGTGATGGCCAGCGAAATGCAGGCACTCGAAGGGGGCCAGCCGGTCCCGCTCTTGCGCCACGCGCACGAAGGTGCGGGCGAGGTCGGGCAGATAGGCCCAGGGCGTGGCTACGTCCAGCGGGCCGGGCCAGGTGATGCGGCCCCGGGGCAGGTCCTTGGCAATGGCCTGGTCCAGCCAGCTGCCGGTGCCACTGCCAAAGAAGTCCCCGGCGCGCAGCACCACGGCGCGCATGTCGCCCCCTTGCGTGGCAGCCTGCAGGCGCAGCTCCAGTTGCACCCGCATGCGGCCCTTGAAGCCCGTGGCGGCCTGGGGTGTGTCTTCGTGCAGCACGGGCGGCATGCCTTCGCCAAAGTTGTAGACGTTGCCCGGCAGCATCAGCGTGGCGCGCAGCTGGCGGGTGATCGCAATGGCAGCTTCCATCAACGCGGGCGCCTCTTCGCGCCAGGCCTTGTGCGTGTAGGCGGGTTTGAGCGCATGCACCACCACCTGCGCGCCTTGCGCCTGGGCCGCCAGTGCGGCGGTGTCCTCCACCGCCACGGGCATCCACCATACACCGGCGATAGCGGGCAGCGCAGGCCCGCGCGCACCGGGCCGCACCTGGGCCAGCACCTGCCAGCCGGCCTGGGCAAAGGCCCGGGCCGCCGCCAGTCCCAGCCGGCCCCGGGCGCCCAGGATCAACACGGTGGAAGGGTTGTCCGTGCAGGGCGGAAAGCGGGGGTGGGTGTTCATGTCAGGGCTCCATTCACAAGGGATGTATCGATTGTGGAAACGCAGAGCCCGTTACACAATTGGCTAAGCATTCATAACAGCAATGCAAATTTGAATATCTCCACCCACCCTGCTGTCACCCCGTTGCGGGCACGCTATCGCCATGAACCAAACCTTTGACTGGAGCCTGGTGCAGTCCTTTCTGGCCGCGCTGGATCAGGGCAGCCTGCTGGGCGCAGCCCGGGTGCTCAACGCCAGCCAGCCCACCATTGGTCGCCACATTGCCGAGCTCGAATCGCAGCTGGGCGTGGTGCTGTTTGAGCGCACCGGGCGCGGCCTACTGCCCACGGCCACGGCGTTGCGGCTGGCCGAATCGGCCCGCGCCATGGAGATGGGCGCCCACCAGCTGGCACGCAGCGTGTCGGGCGCTGAGGAAGGCGTGAGCGGCACCGTGCGCATCACCGCCAGCCAGCCCGTGGCCTGCGTGCTGCTGCCGCCCGTGCTGGCGCGCATGCGCCAGGCGCTGCCCGAGGTGCAGGTCGAGCTGGTGGCCAGCAACCAAGTCACCAACCTGCTGCGCCGCGAGGCCGACATTGCGCTGCGCATGGTGCGCCCCGACCAGGCCAGCCTGGTGGCCAAACGCATCGGCGCGGTCACGCTGGGCGCCTATGCCCACCGCGACTACCTGCGCCGCAAAGGCACACCTCGGCAGCCGCCCGACCTGCTGCAGCACGAGCTGGTGGGCAACGACCGGCACGAGGACATCCTGCAAGGCTTTGCCGCCATGGGCTACCCGGTGGAGCGCCAGCACTTCGCGTTTCGCACCGACGACCTCATGGCGTATTGGGAAGCCGTGCGCGCAGGATTGGGCATCGGCTTTGTGGGCAACTACATGGCCCGCACCGACCCAAACGTGGTGGCGGTGCTGCCCCAGCTTGCGTTGCCCGAGCTGCCTATCTGGCTCACGGTGCACCGCGAGATCCGCACCAGCCGCAGGATTCGGGCGGTGTATGACTTTTTGGCGGCGCAAGTGCCCGGGGTGTTGTAGCCCCGTGCCTGCGCTGCACGCCTACCCCCTGTCGGGGCGCAACAGCATGCCGGGTTCACCCGATGGTTTTGCAAACGACGCAAAGCAGGTCTGCAAATAGTCCATGGTGGCCAGCACTTTGGGCGCGCGGTGCCGGGTGCTCAGAATCACCGCAAATATGGGATGGCTCCCGCGTTCCACGGCCTGTGGCAAGACCGGCAAGAGCTTGCCCTGGTCCACCAGCGCCTGGCCAATCACGTCGTTCATGCGTGCAATGCCCGCGCCACCCAGGGCGAGGGAGATCACCGCTGCGCTGCTGTTGACCTGCACTTTGCCCTTCACCATCAGCATGGTGGGCTCGCCGTTCACCCGAAAATCCCATTGGTTGTGCGACGGGGTGGAGGCGTTGGATATGAGCCGATGCGCAGCCAAATCCTGCACGGATATCGGAGCTCCGTACGTTTGCACATACCCAGGTGATGCATAGAGCGCACGGCCATGGCTGCCCAGCGACCGCGCCACGGATGCCTGTGCCGGGTCGACGCCAGCGCGAATCGCAATATCAATCGACTCATCGGCCATGTCCACCACACGGTCTTCTACCTGCAGTTCGACGGTAAGCCCCGGATACTGGGCCCCCAGAAGGTGCAGCTTGGGAATCAAGACATATTCAGCGAGCAACTGACTGACGCTGATGCGCACCGTGCCGCCAATGTGCAGCGAACGCCCACCAAATCCGTCTCGCAACTGGGCATATTCGCCCAGAATCCGCCGCGCGTGCTCCAGGAACATTTCGCCCTCTTCCGTGAGCGACAGGCTGTGGGTGGTGCGGTGGGCCAGACGCAAGCCGCAGGCCGCCTCGATGCGGGCCATGCCGCGCGAGACGTGGCTTGCAGCCACGTTGCGCTCGCGTGCCACGGTTGAAAACGAGTGTGCCGAGGCAATTTGCACAAACAAGGCGAAGTCATCCAGCGTGAGGTTGTCCATGGTTGTGCATTTTCTGCACAAGCGCTGTGTCCGGCCAGCAGTTTCCGAAGTCTTTGCGATTCGCGACAGTCCGGGTGTGCGGATGGTCCGCACCAAGCCATCAACTTTCTGAAGCTGCTATGCCCCTCACACTCATCATCACCGAAGGCATCCTGCCCAAAAACCGCCAGCAAAGCACCATGGCACGCCTGTCGGAGGCCTTTCTCAAGCTGCACGGCTTGGCTGGCAACAAGTTCTTCACACCCAACGTCATTGGGCATATTTCAGAGCTCCCTGAGGGCAGCACCTACGCGGGAACAAGCCCGACCAACGTCGCCATCGTGGAATGGCTCACGCCGTCATTTGCATTTGCCACGCGGGAAGTGCAAACCGCCTATGTCGCCGAGGCCACCGAGATCCTCTTTGAAGCCTGCGGCGGCAAGCAGCCCCGCGAAAACATCTGGGTCAACCTGAAATACGCGGTGGACGGCATGTGGGGCATTGGCGGCAAGGCCTACACCAACCAGGAGCTGGGCGAAGCAGCATCCCACGGGTAAATCCAGCACGCCTCAACACGGTGTGTGCGACTGTATCGCCCCACATTGCCACACCGTGTGTTCAAACCACCCCAAGGCTCACCATGACGACTTTTGACGATGAAGGACTGAGCCCCCGGCCCACCCGATTGCTGCATACCATGTTGCGGGTGGCAGATCTGGAGCGGTCCATCGAGTTCTACACCAACAAACTGGGGATGCGCCTGCACCGCCAGGAGCGCTTCCCCCAAGGCCGCTTCACCTTGGCTTTTGTCGGCTATGGCCACGAGTCCACCGACGCCAGCATTGAACTGACCTACAACTGGGACCAGTCTGCCTATCAACGTGGGACGGCCTACGGACACATCGCGTTGGCCGTTCACAGTGTGGCCAAAAGCTGCGCCAGCCTGCAAGCCGCCGGGGTTTCGGTAGTTCGCGAGGGGGGACCCATGCAGTCCCTTTCTCCGGACCGGACTTCAGCAGAAAACATTGCCTTCATTGAAGACCCTGACGGCTATCAGATAGAGCTGATTGAGCGGCGGTAGCGCGATCCCCCACGAATCGCCGGAGGCACACCACGCGGGGGCACTGCATCCGCAGCGCGGGCTGCTAGCATCCTTCGCTGTCCGTCCACGCCGAAGGAGTCCCGTGATTCATAGCCCCAATATCCCGCGCCTGCACCGTACCTTGGGCCTTTTGAGCACAGCACTGCTCTCCATCGCGGCCTCGTCGACCCACGCCCAGGACACCTCCCGCATCGCCCGGGTCACCGTCTACCCCGGCAGCGCCACGGTGGAGCGTGTGGCCAAGGTGCCCGCTGGCGCGCGCAGCCTCACGCTGGCCTGCCTGCCCGCGTCGCTGGATGTGCAAAGCCTCCAGATCAACGCCGACCCTGCCGTGCGTATGGGCGAGTTCAACGTGCTCACCGAGGACCGCGATGTGGCGGCGGGCTGCGCGAGCCCGCTGGACGGCCGCATCCGCGAGCTGGAAGACCAGATCGCAGGAGTGAAGGCCGAAGCCTCCGCCCTGCAACTGGTGGATGGTTACCTGCGCAGCGTGGCACAAACCAGCAATGGCCAGGAGGCGGCAGCGCCCGCTACAAGCGCCCCCCGTGTCGCCACCCCGACGCCCGCACAGATCACCGCTACCGCCGATGTACTGCGCAAGTCTGGCCAAGACAGCTTTGCACGCGCGCACCAACTGCAACGCAAGCAGGAGGCGCTGGAGCTGGCCCTCAAGCCCCTGGTGGCCGAGCGCGACCGCGTGGCCAGCCAGCGTGCGCGGGTGGTTTCCGTCACCATCAACCTGGCCGCCGAGCGCGAGGCCGAGCTGCGCCTGTCTTACCAGGTACGCGGCCCTGGCTGGCAACCCACCTACCGTGCCACGCTGGATGCCACCAAATCCACCGTGCTGATCGAGCGCCAGGCGCTGGTGGCGCAAAACAGTGGCGAAGACTGGAGCAACGTTCAACTGACCCTGTCCACTGGCCAACCAGGCCGCGCCACGCAGGGCCGCTTGCCCCGCGAGTGGACGCTGGATGTGGCCCCGCCGCCGCGCCCCGTGGCCGCAGCCGCCCCGGCCGTGGCGATGGCCATGGCGGCAGCGCCTTCGCCCGTGGCACGCTCGCGCAACGCGGTCGAGGAGGCCATGCCCACCTTCGACGTCAGCACCCTCGACAAGGGCTTTGCCACCGAATTCGCCGTGCCGCAGCGCATCACCGTGCCATCGAGCGGCCAGCGCGTGACGCTGGCGCTGGGCAACCACACGGCCCCTGCCACGCTGATCACCCGCACAGCCCCCGCCGTGGAAGAAGCCGCCTACCTGGTGGCCCACATGGCCCAGCCGCCGGGCGTGTGGCCCGCAGGGCCTGCAGGCCTGTACCGCGACGGCGCGTTTGTGGGCAACGGGCGCATCGACTTCTCCACCCCCAGCGCGGGCGCCCCGGCGGGCAGCGCCAGCCTGTCATTTGGCCGCGATGAACTCGTCACCGTGCGCGCCGAGCCCGCGCAGGACCTGACGGGCAGCACCGGCTTTACCGGCTCGCGCACCGAGCGCAAGACCCGCCGCGCCTACAGCGTGGAGAACCGCCACAAGACCGGCATCACGCTGCAGGTGCTGCATGCCGCGCCGGTGTCGCGCAACGAGAAGATCGAGGTTGAATCGCGCTACCAGCCCCAGCCCACCGACACGGCCTGGAACCGCACGCCCGGCACCTTGGCCTGGCAGCAGGCGCTGGGCGCAGGCGCCACGGCGCAGTTCAGCGCCGAGCACACCATCCGCTACCCCAAGGATGTGGAGCTGCAAGAACGCCAGTGAACCGGCAACTGCAGCCCGCACCCACCCACAACAGTCGTTCACAATCGACAGCAGCGCCCCACGAAAAAGCCCGAGGAGCCAGCCCCACCATGAGTTACCAACACATCCTCGTTGCCGTTGACGGCAGCCCCACCTCGGACCACGCCGTGGCCCAGGCCACCAGCCTCGCGCAATCCACGGGCGGCCGCATCCGGCTACTGAATGTGATGGACCCGGTGGCCCACATCAGCGGCTTTGAGCAGCCCGAGGTCTACAGCCAGGAGGTACTGCCCCGCCTGCGCAAGGCCGGCGAAGCCCTGCTGCACCAGGCCCAGGAGCGCGTGGCGCAACGCGGTGTACCGGTAGACACTGTGCTGATTGAAAACCTGGACGCCCGCGTGGCGCAGCTGGTGGTGGAGCATGCCCAGGCCTGGGGGGCCGACCTGATCGTGCTGGGCACGCACGGGCGCCGTGGCCTGGCCCGCGTGCTGATGGGCAGCGATGCCGAGCAGATTGCACGCACCGCGCCCGTGCCCGTGTTGCTGGTGCGCCTGCCCGCAGGGGCAGACGTGGCCGCCAGCGCCTGACAGCCCCTCCCTCGTGCCATGACCGTTTCCGAGCCCCCGCAGCCCCTGCCCTCCCGCCGCCCCACCGTGGCGTTCATGTTTTCCCACCCGGCCCACTTCATCGCACTGGGTTTTGGCGCCGGGCTGTCGCGCGTGGCGCCGGGCACCGTGGGCACGCTGTGGGCCTGGCTCAGCTACCTTGCACTGCAGCAATGGCTGTCACCCCAACACATGGGCCTGCTGATTGCCGCCAGCACCGTAGTGGGCTGGTGGGCCTGCACCACCACCGCGCGCAACATGGCCGTGGCCGACCCCGGCAGCATCGTGTGGGACGAGGTGGTGGCCTTCTGGCTGGTGCTGTGGCTGGCCATGCCCATGGGCTGGTGGGGGCAGCTGGTGGCTTTTGGGCTGTTCCGATTCTTTGACGCGGCCAAACCCGGGCCGGTGGGTTGGGCCGACAGCCTGTTCAAGGGTTTTGGCTGGCGCGGCGGCTGGGGTATCTTGTGGGACGACTTTGTGGCAGCCTTCTGTACCCTGCTGGTCATTGCAGTGTGGAGGTTTGTATGACAACCGCATCGCTATCAAACAAAGAGCTGCTAGCGCTTGATACATCAGCGCTAGAGGCCAATTTAACCCAAATTTCTCTGGAATTGCTCAAACACAGCCACCTGCTGGCCACGGCCGAAAGCTGCTCGGGCGGCATGATCGCGGCGGCCTGCACCGACCTGGCGGGCTCCAGCCAGTGGTTCGAGCGCGGCTTTGTCACCTACTCCAACGCCGCCAAGGTCGAGATGCTGGGCGTGCCCGCCGCACTCGTTGAGCAGGAAGGCGCCGTGAGCGAGGCCGTGGCCCGCGCCATGGCCGATGGGGCGCTGGCCCATTCCCAGGCGCATGTGAGCCTGGCCGTAACCGGCGTGGCCGGCCCTACAGGCGGCAGCGAGGCCAAGCCCGTGGGCACCGTGTGGTTTGCCTGGTGCGTGAATGGCGAAACCCACAGCGAGATGCAGCACTTTGCCGGCGACCGCGCCGCCATCCGTGCGGCCACGGTGCGCTACGCACTGCAGCGGCTGCTGGGCTTTTTGCTGGCCTGACCCCCTGGGTAGGCGCCTGACTGGGCGCACACGCCAATTCAGCCTGTCGCTCCAACGCAATCAACCATCGCCGCATCCCGCATGACCTCACCTACCTGGTTTGAAGGCTTCACCACCCAGCGCATCACCACCGCTGGCGCCGAGATTTTTGTCCGCACCGGCGGTACCGTGGGTGCACCGCCCCTGCTGTTGCTGCACGGCTTTCCGCAAACGCATGCGCTGTGGCACCGCGTGGCGCAGCAGCTGGCGCGCGACTACTTTCTGGTGCTGCCCGACCTGCGCGGCTATGGCGATTCATCGCACGCGCCCGGCCTGCCGGACCACAGCAACTACAGCAAACGCGCCATGGCGCAGGACATGGCCGAGGTGATGACCGCGCTGGGTCACGACGCGTTCTTTCTGTGCGGCCACGATCGGGGCGGCCGTGTGGCCCACCGCCTCGCGCTGGACCACGCCGCGCGCGTGAAGAAGCTGTGCGTGATCGACATCGCCCCTACGCTCGACATGTACGCGCGTACCGACATGGAGTTTGCGCGCGCCTACTACCACTGGTTCCACCTCATCCAGCCCGCGCCGCTGCCCGAGACCATGATTGGCGGCAACGCCCGCGCCTACCTGCACGCCAAGCTGGGCGGCTGGGGCAGCGCGGGCTTGGCCCACATCGAGCCCCAGGCCCTGGCCGACTACGAGCGCTGCTTTTGCACGCCCGAGGCCATCCACACCGCATGCGAGGACTACCGCGCCAGCGCAGGCATCGACCTGGAGCATGACCGCGAAAGCCGCGCGCGCGGCGAGAAGATCGCGTGCGACACGCTGGTGATCTGGGGTGAACACGGCGTGGTGCACCGCCTGTTCGACCCGCTGGCGCTGTGGCAGGCGCAATGCGCGAGCGTGGTGACGGGCCAGGCCGTGCCTGCAGGGCACTTCATCCCCGAGCAATTGCCCGTGGCCACGGCCAACGCGCTGAGCGCCTTCATGCGCTGACGACCGGTTTCGCATCGGCACGGAAGGGCAATCGCAAGGGCCCGCCGTGCATTTGTTCACGCGCTGCCCGGCCACCATGCCTTGCACAGTGCGCACAGGTGCCCTTGCGTTCCTAGAATCCGCCGCTTCGCACGCTGCGGAACCCATCGCAAACACGACGTGTTGGCGAGCCCCCGCTTTCCGCAGCGCCCCACCGAGCCTTGCCGACTGCGTGACCATGCCCCCTTTTACCGCCACCCAGAACCAACTGCTCACCGAGCACCTGCGCAGCTTTCTGCCAGGCATCGAACCCGAAGCGCTGGAGCTGCTGCGCGCCCAGCTGGAGTGGGTGGAGGTGCCCGGCGGCAGCACGCTGATGGCGCAGGGCGAGCCCGGCGAGTCGATGTACCTCACCGTGAGCGGCCGCCTGCGTGCCTATGTGCGCAGCGATGACGGTAGCAGCGGCCCGCAGCGCCGTGTGGCCGATATGGGCCGGGGCCAGGTGATTGGCGAGATCAGCCTGTTCACCGACGCACCGCGCGCCGCCACCGTGGTCGCCGTGCGCGACTCGGTGCTGGTGCGACTGACCAAGGATGTGTTCAAGACCCTGCTGGCCAGCAGCGCCCAGGTGTCGATTGCCCTCACGCGCCAGATCATCCAGCGCCTGCAAACGGGCACTGCCGCCCACACGGCCGCACAAGAGCGGCCCGTGGCCATGGGCCTGCTGCCCGTGAGCAGCGGCGTGGACCTGCAGGGCTTTGGCCAGAGCCTGGCGCGCCAGCTGGGCACCATCGGCCGCGTGCGTGTGGTCGACTCCGCCACCGTGGACGCAGAGCTGCACGAGCCCGGCATTGCCCAGCGCGAAGGCGCCGATGCCACTGCCAACCGGCGCATCGCCATGCTGCTCGACGAGATCGAGGCCCGCAACGACTTCGTGCTGCTGCTGGCCGACCCCGAGCCCACTCCCTGGACACGGCGCGTGAGCCGCCACTGCGACGAGTTGCTGCTGCTGGCCGACGCGCAGGCCGAGCCCGCCATCCACCCCATCGAAGAAAACTGCCTGCTGCGCCGCGCGCCCCTGGCCGAGGCCGCCGAGATCCTGGTGCTGCTGCACCCGGAAGGCACCCAGTGCCCGCGTGGCACCCAGCAATGGCTGGACCGCCGCCCCGTGGCCGACCACGTGCATGTGCGCCCCACGCTCGACCGCGACATGGCGCGCCTGGCCCGCATCCAGAGCCGCACGGCCGTGGGCCTGGTGCTGGCGGGCGGCGGTGCGCGCGGCTTTGCGCACCTGGGCATCTACCGCGCGCTGCAGGAGGAAGGCGTGGAGATCGACTGCGTGGGCGGCACCAGCATCGGATCGGTCATGGCCGCGTATGTGGCATCCGACCGGCCGCTGGCGACGGTGATGGCCAACGCCCGAGAGGCGTTTCGCACCAACCCCACGGGAGACTTCAACCTGCTGCCGCTGATGTCGCTCATCAAGGGCCGCCGACTGCGCCACATCCTGCACGAGGCCGTGGGGAGCTTAGTGGGCTTCCCGGCCCAGGTGGAAGACCTGTGGAAGAACTACTACTGCGTGGCCACCAACTACTCGCGCGCCAGCGAACAGGTGGTGCGCCGTGGCAGCCTGGTGAAGTCGCTGCTGGCCAGCATCTCCATCCCCGGTGCATTGCCGCCCGTGGTGCACGAAGGCGACCTGCTGTGCGACGGTGGCACGTTCAACAACTTTCCGGTGGACGTGATGCGCAGCAGCATGCGCGGCGTGGGCACGGTGATCGGCGTGGACCTGAACTTCCGCAAGCCGCGCCGCATCGAGCTGGACGACATCCCCACCAGCTGGGCCCTGCTGCGCGACAAGCTGCGCCCGCGCGCCCAGCGCCGCTACAAGCTGCCCTCGCTGGCCAGCTACCTCATGCAGGTCACCATCCTGTACAGCATGTCGCGCCAGCGCCAGTCGCAGCAGCTCACCGACCTGTACTTCAACCCCCCCATGGACCGCGTGGGCATGCTGCAGTGGAACCGCTTCGAGCAGATCGTGCAGCAGGGGTATGCACATGGCATCCAGGTGCTGGACGGACTGGATGACATCAAGCGCCGGCGCATCGGCGGGCTGCGCACCCGTTGAGAACGCACCACACGGCCCGGTCGCCCAAGCGGCATGCAACAGGCAGGCACCGGTGTAGCATGGGCGCCCTTGAGGAGGAGACCCCATGCACCCCAACGCCCAGACCCTGCAGCGCTTCTACACCGCGTTTGCACAGCTTGACCACGCCACCATGGCCGCCTGCTATGCGCCCAACGCCACGTTCGACGACGAGGCCTTTTCCCTGAAAGGCCGCGACCAGATCGGCGGCATGTGGCGCATGCTATGCACCGCCACCAAAAAGCCCGGCGCGGCCGAGCACTGGAAGCTCACGTTCAGCGGTATCGAAGCCGACGCGGCCGGCGGCAAGGCGCACTGGGAAGCGCACTACCTCTTCAGCGCCACGGGGCGCAAGGTGCACAACATCATCGACGGCACCTTCACCTTCACGCCCGACGGGCTGATCGCCACCCACCGCGACCGCTTCAACTTCTGGCGCTGGGCACGGCAGGCTCTGGGGGCACCAGGGCTGCTGCTGGGCTGGTCGCCATCGCTCAAGCGCAAAGTGCGCAGCACGGCGGCGGGGAATTTGAAGAAGTTTCTGGCGCAGGGGTGAGGGGTGGTGTTGCGGTGACGCAGATCGCTCAACGCATTGGGAACTGCGGCTCTCGGCCAGGAGCAGCCGGTGACCGCAAATGAAAGCGGACACTCAACGGCCAGAGTAGCTGTCAGCTTTCGCGGGTCAGCTTTGAAGCAGGGCTAGACGAAAAGTCAGCCTTCGCCGCGCTTGTCCAGCCAAGGCTCGATTACGTGAAGCACGAGCAAATAAGGTAAGAATCCCCCCAGTAAAAGAAGCATGACATAAAGCCCTGGGGCGCGGACGACCACGGCTAACCAAAGCGCGGAACACCAAATACCCCAACAAAGGTAAATGCCGAGGCGTCTAGCAATTGCTGTGTTGGACATGGTGGGCTAACGGTTGAGGTAAAGGACGACTTGCGGCTTGCCGCATAGGTTCAGGCAGTCCGGGAAACCTGGAAGGCCTCAACGAGGCGAAACTATAGCTCGCTACTGAACAGCGACTGGGCACTAAGTCAGCATGTTTTTGGACTGCAACCCAGCGGCTAGCGGATGAACGGCGGCTTCGGGTGGTACTGCCCACCGTCAGCTCTGGGCCCAAAGCGGTCGCAGGGCTTTCTCCCAAACGGTCCTACGGCCTTTCAAAATGAGCAAGTCTACGCAGCTGCGGCCACGGCATCACCTACGTATATAGCTGTAGATGGCAAGTCAGTCTGGGCAGATATCACATCGGCAACAGGCTCACTTGTGGCTGCATTGAAGAAGGAGTTCAGCAACTTGGCTGCTAAGGTTTTCGTACGAATTGCGAAGATCCGGGGAGGCCTGCGAAGCTGGCCAAGATGAGCGAATTCCTATCCTGTCCTCAGATATCGCCACAACGTGCAGCGTCATGTGCGTCGTTCCCGAGAATGAAACGATAAGTCCACCCATCCCATCATCAGTAATCGCGACCGCTTTCCCACTAGAGCGAAGCGTCTCTACGCCACACGTTCGCATCTTGTGCTCCGCCAAATGAATATGCGTTTCGCTCCCTTCAACCGTTTTGTCAGCGAGCATTTGCTCAAAGGCAATGGAGCCGCCGAAAACGAGAGTGAGAGTTAAGACTGCGACTACCAAGCGCAAACGTTTTGACATAACAGACGCTGATACATAGCTTTTGAATCAAGCGGGACCAATGCGATGTCCGCTATTGGCCGACTCCAGCCTGATGTTCAACAGGCGGCTTCAAGCGCCACAATATAGGGCACCACGCGCGGATGTTCCTGAACCCATTGGTTGCCCAAGTATGAGGATACGGAGCCTGAGCCAACGACGGTCGCAAGCGAACCGGATTTGCTGGCCTGCAGCAGGTCGTGGGCCGAATGCATGACCGCCTCGCTCGCGGCCGACTCCGGCTGCCCAGCTTCGGAATGCCACTCCTTTTGAATTGCACTTATGAGTTTGCCCGCCGCAGCCTCAAGCTCGGTTTGTGAATTTGTCATTTGAGCGAAGGTCCGGTTGTGGCCGAATTCTGCCCGACGGCGAGGAACGCAATCGGACCCATTGGAGCCACTGCTACGACGACGGCCACCGGCCCAAAGCGCCCTATCAGTGTGCTCGATCCACGACAGGCAGCCACCCACCTTGAACCCAGCCCTCACATCTGCAACGGGCAGCAGTGGAAAATCAAGCCCAATTGGCCTCTAGCGCCTCTCCAATAAGCGCCAGCAGCTATCAAATCAGAAGCATTCCTCCCCAAAACCCGTAGCACGCTTGTACTTCTTGCCACTGCCGCAATGGCACGGAGCATTGCGGCTGGGCATGTGGCGATGCTGTGCACGGCGACAAAAAAGGCCGACAGCCAAGCGCTGGGCCTGCTGGGTGTGCTGCAGGGCTGGTCGCCTTCGCTAAAACGCCAGCGGCCCTCTCCCCGCTCAACCGCCCACCCCTCCTTTCGCACGGGCCGGAGCGACATCGCTTCCCATCCGATCAATCAGCACCGCGCTGGCTTCGTTAAGCCCCAGCACCTGCACCGTGCAGCCATGGTGGCGCAGGCGCTCCACCACCTTGTCGAGCGCGGCGACGGCGGTGATGTCCCAGAAGTGGGCGTGCGTCACGTCGATGACCACCGCGCGGCCCTCGGCGCCGAGCACGTCGAACGCCTCGATGAACGCGTCGGCCGAGGCAAAAAACACCTGGCCGGACACGCGCCAAGTGCGCTGGCCCAAGGCCGTGGCACCAGCGCCATCTGCGTGATCGGCGCCATCCGCATCGTCGTGCACGCGCACCTCCAGCATGTGCGAGACCTTGAACGCAAAGAACACCCCGCTGAGCATCACGCCCACGGCCACGCCAGCCGCCAGGTTGTGGGTGGCGATGGTGACGGCCACGGTGGCCAGCATGGCGGCGCTGGACAGGCGCGGGTGGCGCACCAGGGCGCCGAGCGACTTCCAGTCGAACGTTTCGGCCGACACCATGACCATGATGGCCACCAGCGCAATCACCGGCACCTTGGATACCCAGTCTTTCAGCACCACCATGAGGATCAGCAAAAACACCCCGGCAAACAACGTGGACAGGCGCCCGCGCCCGCCGTACTTCACGTTGCCCACGGCCTGGCCGATCATTCCGCAGCCCGCAATGCCGCCGAACAGGCTGGCCGCGATGTTGGCCACGCCCAGCCCCGCGCATTCGCGGTTCTTGTCGCTGGGGGTGGCGGTCAGCTCATCGACCACGGCGGCGGTGAGCACTGATTCAAGCAGGCCCACCATGGCGATCGCCAGCGCGGGCAGCAGGATGATGCGCAGGGTGTCGAGCGACGCGGGCACCTGCGGCAGCGCAAACACAGGCAACGCGTCGGGCAGTTTGCCCAGGTCACCCACCATGGGCAGGTGCAGCCCCAGCGCCGATGCCAGCACCGTGAGCACCACCACGCAGATCAGCGGTGACGGAATGGCAGTGAGCGCAGGCCATGCCAGCCGCTGGCCCAGCCACGGCAGGCCGTAGATGAGCGCCAGCCCCAACGCCAGCGCCCCCCAGGTGGCCGTGCTGGCGCCGTGCAGGTGCGGCAGTTGCGCGGCGAAGATCAGGATGGCCAGCGCATTGACGAAGCCCGTGCGCACCGAGCTGGACACGAAGCGCATCAACACACCGAGCTTCATCAGCCCAAACGCCACCTGCACCGCGCCTGCCAGCAGCCCCGCCGCCAGCAGGTAGCCCAGTCCGTGCGACTGCACCAGCGGCGCAGCCACCAGCGCCACCGAGCCTGCCGCCGCCGACACCATCGCAGGCCGTCCGCCGGTGAAGGCGATGACCAGGCTGATGACAAACGAGGCGAAGAGCCCCACCGAAGGGTCCACGCCCGCCACGAAGGAGAAGGCGATGATTTCGGGGATGAGCGCAAACGTGGCCACAGCCCCGGCCAGCAGCTCGCGCGGAATGCTGGGCGCCCATTCGGCGCGCAGACGGTTCAGGGTGGAAGGGTTCATGCGATGTGCCCTGCAAAAAACAAAGCGCGCCCGAAGGCGCGCTGCGCGGAATTTCAGATCAAAACAGGCTCTAGCGCTTATCCATCAGGCGCCAATAGCTATCCAATCAATAGCAAATTACCCAACAAGGTCAAGCCCCGTGGCACTTCTTGTACTTCTTGCCGCTGCCGCAGTGGCACGGGTCATTGCGCCCCGGCTCGGGCGCCTTGCGCACCGTCTCCACGCGCGGGCCCATGCTCTTCCACAGCTGGCGCAGGTCGTACACGGCCCAGATGGCTTCGCCGAAGGCCTCGACGCGCGCCTGGCTGGTGCTGGGTGGGCCGTCTTCGTCGTACATGCAGACTTCGGGCTTGCCGGTGTCGTCTTCGGTCAGGGCAACGATGCGGTCCAGCGCGTCATCCAGCCACTTGGCCGCTTCCTTGTCGCGCGGGGCGGCCCAGTCTTCGGGCCAGTTTTCCACCGCAAACATGAAGCCCAGGGCCCACACCTGGCCGAAGGACGGGATCTCCTGGTCGTCGCCCATTTCGGCGCGCTGCTCGTCGGTCAGGCTGGCCACGGCGCCGCGCATGTCCATGGCTTCGGGCTGGAAGGTGCGGTCGTCGTCCAGCGTCTTCACGTCGGTGTCGAGCTGGGTCACGATTTCGGCCCAGCGGCGATTCCACAGCTCTAAAAAGCGCGCCTGCTGGGCGGCGTCAGCAAAGGCGGGCAACTGGGGCAGCGAGTCGCCTTCGGCAACATCCAGCTCGGCGCCGTCGCCCAGCAGCATGGGCAGGTACTCGGCCGGGGCGATGGGGCGGCGGCTGCAGATCAGCGCGGTCATGAAACCGTCGCAGAACTCCCACTGCGGGATTTCCTCGCCGCGCGAGCGCAGGTCGTCGAGGATGTTGTCGATCTCTTCCAGCTCTTCAGGGCCCAGTGCGGCGGCCGGGGCGCCCGTGGGGTCGTCAAGATCGTCGGTGGAGGGCGTGGGCGATGTGGATTCGGTCATGGGGGGCTCCGGTCGTCAAGCGAGAAAGCGGGGGCGGTAAAACATTGTTTTACTTTTATGATGCGCAGGCCTTGTGCCGTGGCGCTGGTGTAGCGGCGGAGGTACGGCGACCCGGGGTGGTGCCGGGCCTCAAAAGCGCCTTGCGCAACATGGCAACCCGATAAAAAGGCGGCCAGTGTAGCCCCCTCTCGCACCGCCACAAGAACCAGGACCCCCATGCTCCACCAACTGAACTCCCTGTACCCGGTGCGCTACACGGCCTTTGCGCTGTGCGTTTTCGGGCTGCTGCTGTCGCTGTTTGCGCTGGTGGCTTTTCACGTGGGGTTGCCCGTGGTGCTGGTGTTTGCTGCCCTGGTAGCAGTGGGCGTGTACGACCTGCAGCAGTCGCGCCACGCCATTTTGCGCAACTACCCGGTCATCGGCCACATCCGCTTCATGCTCGAATATGTGCGGCCCGAGGTGCGCCAGTATTTCATCGAAAGCGATAGCGAGGCCGCGCCGTTTTCGCGCGCCCAGCGCTCGCTGGTGTACCAGCGCGCCAAGGGCGACCCGGACAACCGCCCCTTCGGCACGCACCTGGACGTGGGCGCGCAGGGTTATGAATGGGTGAACCACTCGCTCGCTCCCACACAGCTGCCGTCGCATGACTTTCGCGTGTGGATCGGCGGCAACCCCGATGCGCCGTCGCCGTCTGTGGCGCCTTGCACCCAGCCTTACCACGCGAGCGTGTTCAACATCTCGGCCATGAGCTTTGGTGCGCTGTCGGCCAATGCGATCCTGGCTTTGAACCAGGGTGCAAAAAAAGGCGGCTTCGCGCACGACACGGGCGAGGGCAGTATCAGCCAGCACCACCGCGTGCACGGCGGCGACCTGATTTGGGAAATCGGCTCGGGCTACTTTGGCTGCCGCAACCCCGACGGCACCTTCAGCGAAGAACGTTTTGCAGCCAGCGCCACCGACCCACAGGTGAAGATGATCGAGCTGAAACTCAGCCAGGGCGCCAAGCCCGGCCATGGCGGCGTGCTGCCGGGCGCCAAGGTGACGGCCGAGATCGCCGCTGCGCGCGGGGTGAAGGAGGGCGAGGCCTGCATCTCGCCCGCCAGCCACAGTGCGTTCAGCAACCCGGTGGAGATGATGCAGTTCATCGCCAGGCTGCGCACGCTATCGGGCGGCAAGCCCACGGGCTTCAAGTTCTGCCTGGGCCACCCGTGGGAATGGTTTGCCATCGTCAAGGCCATGCTGGTCACGGGCATCACGCCCGATTTCATCGTGGTCGATGGCGCCGAGGGCGGCACGGGCGCGGCACCGGTGGAATTCACCGACCACGTGGGTGCACCGCTGCAAGAAGGCCTGCTGCTGGTGCACAACACCCTGGTGGGCGTGAACCTGCGCGACCGCGTGCGCATTGGCTGCGCGGGCAAGGTGATCAGCGCCTTCGACATCGCTCGCATGATGGCGCTGGGCGCCGACTGGTGCAACGCGGGGCGTGGCTTCATGATGGCGCTCGGCTGTATCCAGGCGCAAAACTGCCACACCGGGCACTGCCCCACGGGCGTGACCACCCAGGACCCGCTGCGCCAGCAGGCCCTGGTGGTGCCCGACAAGGCCACGCGCGTGGCGCAGTTTCATCGCAGCACGCTGCACGCGCTGCAGGAGCTGGTGCAGGCCGCCGGGCTGCGCCACCCCAAGGACATCACGGCCCACCACATCGTGCGCCGCATCAGCGACACCGAGGTGCGCCTGCTGTCCAACCTGATCACGCGCATGCAACCGGGCGCGCTGCTCGGCCCGCTCGACGCGCAGCACAACGTGTTCCGCCTGTACTGGCCCTTGGCCAGCGCGCACAGCTTTCAGGCCAGCGAGCCTGCACTGGAGCCCTCCATTCCCCACCATGTCGAGCTGGTGCACGCCGCAGCCGTCGGCACCGCTGCTGCGGTGGCAGGGGATGCCGCTGTATGAACTTGACGATGGATGCATCCGCCCCCACCAACACCGCCGCCCCGGGCTACGCCGCCTTTTTGCAGCAGCAGCTGGCCACCCAGCCCCACAACGTGATGGCCCATGTGCTGGGCCACGAACAGATCTGGATCAAGCGCGCCGGCGCTCCCCACGGCACGGGCCGCTACCGCGCCATGGCCGTTCTGGCCGCCCTGCTGCGGCTGGACGCCCTGCGCCCCGTGCCCAACCCCGGCGGCCCTGCGGCCATTGCCACCGAAGTGCAGCGCCTGCGCGACCTGGCCGCACGCGGCATCCGCGTTCCCGTGGTGCTGGCCGCCTTGCCCCATGGTTTTGCCATGCGCCACTTGGGCCACACGGGGGAAGAGATTCATTCGCTGGGCAACGAGATCGACCATGCCGTGCAGGCGGGTGACACGGCCACCGTTCTGGCGCTGTGGCAGCAGGGGCTGGACACGCTGGCCCAGGTGCACCGCCAAGGCACGTGCCTGAGCCAGGCCTTTGCTCGCAACATGGTGCGCTGCCCCGATGGCGAAGTGGCCTGCATCGACTTTGAGGACGACCCCGCCGCCGTGCTGCCCCTGGCGGTGTGCCATGTGCGCGATGCGCTGTGTTACGCGCACTCCACCGCGATCTACCTGCACACCAGCGGCACGCTGACCGAGGGGCGCGAGCGCTGGGTGGCCTGGGTGGCGCAGGAGAGCGCGGAGATGCGGGCGGTGCTGGCGACCAGTGTCCGGCGGATGGGGTGGATGGGGCTTCTGCCGGCAAGCCGCAGGCTGGGGCGGGATTTGCAGCGGGTGCGGGCGGCGTACGAGTTGCTCAGCAGATGAAACGCGGCCGCTCCTATCAAGCTGTGGTTGTCCGCTGACAGCGCCAAGCGCGCTGATCGCCTATCGTTCAGGTGGAGCTTCCTCCAGCCCTCACTTCTTTCCATGCCACTGCCCGCCGCTGCCAGCCCAGCCGCCCCTGAGCCCACGCCCTTGCCCCCCACCACCGACAAGCCCCGCCGCAGCCGACCGCCCACCCTGTCGCGGGCTGCCTGGAAGCAGTTCATGGGCGTGGCCCGGCCCTACTGGGCAGGCGACAAGAAGCGCACCGCCTGGGGCCTGATGGCACTGCTGATCGCCCTGATGGTGTGCGAGACCCAGCTGGCCGTCATGCTGATCGACAAGACGGGGGAGATGACATCGGCCCTGGCGGCCAAGGAGGCCGACCGCTTCTGGATCGCGGTGCGCACCAGCCTTGTTGTTCTGGCATTCGCGGTGCCGGTGTACGCCTTTTATTACTACATGCGCGATGCGTTTTCCAACCACTGGCGGCGCTGGCTCACCCACCGTTTCCTGGATGGCTATCTGAGCGAACGCAAGTACTACGAGATCGGCGCTGGCGGCGACATCGACAACCCCGACCAGCGCATCAGCGAAGACATCAACACCTTCACCAGCCGGTCCACGCACTTCCTGCTGATTTTCATCGGCTCCCTGATGCAGCTGGTGGCGTTCAGCGCGGTGTTGTGGTCCATCTCCAAGACGCTGGTGGCTTTTTTGGCGGTGTATGCCCTGCTGGGCACCTTCGGGGCGCTGTACTTTTTTGGCGCGCCGCTGATCCGGCTGAACTTCTGGCAGATCCGCCGCGAGGCAGACTTCCGGTTCGGGCTGATGCGGCTGCGCGAAAACGCCGAATCCATCGCCTTCTACCGGGGCGAACCCCAGGAGCGCGTGCAGATCGACCACCGGTTCGAGGCTGCGTTTACCAACTTCGCCCGGCTCATCAAAAAGCAGCTCTCGCTCAACCTGTACCAGCGCTCTTTCAGCCAGCTCACCTTGATCCTGCCCAGCATCCTCCTGGCCAATGCGGTGCTGTCGGGTGAGCTGGAGGTGGGCCGGGCCATCCAGGCGGCAGGCGCTTTTGCCGCCGTGCTGGGCGCCATCTCGCTCATCGTGGACAACTTCGAGAGCCTGAGCCGGTTTGTGGCGGGCATCGACCGGCTCCATACCCTGTCGCAGGTCGTGCTCAAAACCCCTGCCGCGCCCACCCCCTGGGCCGAGCCCGCCCCAGCAGGCCGGCCTGCGGACGATGCGACGCCCGCGATCAACGCCCACGACCCCTCCGAGCCCCCACCGCAAATCACCACCCGCATCGGCGACACGCTGGCCATCGAAGGGCTCTCGCTTTACACCCCCCACTTCGGTCGCCTGCTCGTGGCCGACCTCTCGCTGCAGCTACAGCCGGGCGACGCGCTGCTCATCACCGGCCCGAGCGGCTGCGGCAAAAGCTCGCTCTTGCGTGCCATTGCCGGCCTGTGGCACACGGGCAGTGGCACCGTGCAGCACCCGCCCCTGGAAGACATGTTCTTCCTGCCCCAGCGCCCCTACATGCAGATTGACACACTGCGCAGCCAGATCATCTACCCGAGCAAGCAGACGGCGCTGAGCGACGAACGCCTGCTTGAGCTGCTGCAGGAGGTGCGCCTCGAATCACTGTCCGAGCGTGTGGGGGGGCTCAACGCGTCCTACGACTGGGAGAAACTGCTGTCCGTGGGCGAGCAACAGCGCCTGGCCTTTGCCCGCGTGCTGGCGCGCCAGCCCAGCATCGTCATCCTGGACGAAGCCACCAGCGCGCTGGACAGCGCCAACGAAACCGCCCTCTACGAACGCCTGCGCGCCAGCGGCACCACCCTCATCAGCATCGCCCACCGCCCCGCCGTGCTCAAACACCACACGCACGTGCTGGAGTTCAAGGGCGAAGGGGCTTGGGAGCTGCACGCGGCAGCGGACTTCAGGTTTGATAACTGAGCGCGGCGGCTCAAGCGACGGCGGGGCAGGTTCGCCCGATGAGAGCAGGTCGGGTTACGCTTCGCCAACCCGGCCTACATGACTTCCGCAATGACCGACTTTGAGATCTACACACCCACAGCAGAAGAAGTTCACTCCGGCGTCTTAGGCCGTCGGATGCGGCAGTTCAACTACGGGTTCGTCGGTGAGTACGGCCAGTCCCAGCCGGTGTGGGTGAGCGCGCGTGACGCCCAGGGCGAATTGGTGGGCGGGCTGCGCGGATTCGTGTTTTTGGAATGGCTGAACGTGGAACTGCTGTTTGTGGACGAAGCCGCCCGGCACCATGGAGTGGGCCGCAACCTGCTGGCCACGGCAGAACAGAAAGCCCGCAACCTGGGCGCGCACAGCGTGACGCTGAACACCTTTGAGTGGCAGGCGCGCGAGTTCTATCTTAAGCAGGGCTATGAGGAGTTTGGGCACATCGACAACTACATCCAGGGATTTCAGCTGGTGTATTTGAAGAAGGCTTTGATGTCCTGATTTCCAGGGCTTGGATTGCCAACGTGGCAGGTCCGACTGCGCCCATCCACCCCACCAAACTTACGATCAACTTCCCAGCAGCATTTCGTACCTTGGCGTGTCTGACAACGGATCTGCAGACAGCACCAGCCCCTCAAAAAAATGGCGATCCTGGTCAGCCAGCAGGTGCGCTGCCTCCTGGTGCAAAAGGAAAAGCACCTCTGCATAGGTTGGGTTGTGGTCCCTGCGAATCTGAACCGTAGCGCTCAATTCGGTCCAAACGCCACCGTTATCCCGAACCCAGTACGCATAGGTCACGTCCAACGTCCTGCCCGGAAACTGCCTTTGGAGCTCCTGCTCATCCAGGCTGTGTCCAATGCTCCTGCTGTACTCACGCAGGGCTGAGAGCAAAGTCTCCACATCCTGGCAAGACGGCTCAGAAAAAGACCAGGGGAGCTCACGAAGGATTGACGACGGAAGACTTTGAGCCAAAGACGGCCTCGTAAAAAATGAGACAGCAGCAGCGGCAGCGGTATGCCAGAGGAAGTGCCGCCTTGAACTCATGGGCGGTGACAAACGATCATCGGAGGGTAACAGTCCCCACGATCTTGTCGAAGACTTGGCAGGCCTATCAAACCGCAAGTGCTGCTACCCCCGCCTCCAGCACCAGCGCAGTCGCCACATCCGCCCCGAAATTCATCAAACGCTTGCGCATACAAATCACCGCCTTGTCCTTGCTCAGCAAAATCGCCCGGTGTGCCGCCGCCAGGTCGATGAACTTCTGGTCGTCCGCGTCCTTGCAGACATAGGGCACCTTGGGCGCGATCTCCACCAGCCGCGCCTGCGCATCAAATGCAGCGAGTACCTGCGCTGCATCCACGCGGTAGTAGTCCATGCGCCCAACGATGTGCGGATAGGCCAGCACGCGCTCCAGTTCGTCGCGCATGACCTGGGTCGCTATCCAGGCCAGGCGCCCTTGGGCCAGCAGTGCGCGCAGGGGGGCGGTGCGCGGGTCGCTGAAGATCAGCAGATCCAGCGCGACGTTGGTGTCCACCACCACAGGACGAGCGGGTTCGCCCGGTGCAGCCTCGGCGGGCAGGCGCAGTTCAACCTGCATTGCGCGGGTCGTTGTCAGGGGCGGGTTTTGCAGCACGGTCGCGCACCGCGCCCTTGATCATGTCAAAGCGGAAGAGGCGGCATTCGATGGGGCCGTTCCACATCGGCACGCGGCGCGATTCTTTCAGGCGCATCTTGCCGGGCAGCTTGAGGTCGGGTGTGAGCATCCAGGCCTGCCAACCAGCGTAGTTCTTCTTCCAGTGCGAGGCCAGCTGGCTGAAGAATTCGCCGCCATCCTCGGTCTGCGCCTCTTCGCGGCCCACGGCCATGCCCTGGGCGCGGTCGGCGGCGCGCTCGCTGGCGTTGCGGCCCGCGGCACCGGCTGCAGCAATGCGCTCGCCGTAGGGCGGGTTGAGCAGCATCACGCCAGGCTGGTCGCACGGTGGCATGCGCTGCAGGGCGTCGCCGCCGCGCAGCTGCACGGCATCGGCCACGCCTGCGCGCTCAGCATTGCGCTGCGCAAAGTCGACCATGCGGAAGGCCACATCACTGCCAAACAGGGGCACAGCGCTTGCCTGTATTGCGCTTTCAGCTTCGTTTTTAATAGCATCCCAGACATGGGCCTGGAACGGCAGCAGCTTCTCAAACGCAAAGCGCCGCAGCATGCCGGCCGGAATGCGGCAGGCGATCTGCGCGGCCTCGATCACGATGGTGCCGCTGCCGCAGCAGGGGTCGTACAGCGGCTGGGGGTTGTCGCCATGCGGGTCCCAGCCGCTGGCGGCAATCATGGCGGCGGCCAGGGTTTCTTTCAGTGGCGCATCGCCCTTGTCTTCGCGCCAGCCGCGTTTGAACAGCGGCTCGCCCGAGGTGTCGATGTAGATCGTGGCCTCGTCGGTGGTCAGGTGCAGGTGGATGCGCACATCGGGCCACTGGGTGTTCACGTCGGGGCGCACCCCGCTTTTGGCGCGGAAGCGGTCGGCCACCGCGTCCTTGACCTTGAGACCTGCGAAGTTGAGGCTCTGCAGCGGGCTGTGCTGGGCGGTCACCTCGACCTTGAAGGTCTGGCGCGTGCTGAACCAGATTTCCCAGGCCACGTCGCTGGCCATGGCATAGAGATCGTTCTCGGAGCGGTAAGGGCGGTGCGCCAGCTGCACCAGCACGCGCTGGGCCAGTCGGCTGTGCAGGTTGAGCAGCAGCGCCTCGCGCCACGAGGCGCGCAGCAGCACGCCGCCGCGGCCGACCAGCAGGTCTTGCCCCGTGAGGCCGGTGATGCCATGCACCTCATCGGCCAGAAAGCCCTCCACACCAGCGGCGCAGGGGAGAAAAAGTTGGAGTTGGTTCATGTCGATGGGGAGGATACGCGCTCAGACAATGCGTGGGAATCCGGCGTTCCCGCGCGGGCCAGCAGCAATTGGCGGATGGATTCGGGGATCGGCGCCACCTTGCGGTCGGCCTTGCCGATGAAGACGATGCCGATCTTGCCGCGCGCCACCTCGCGGCCTGAGGTCTTCTCGGTCATGCAAAAGACCAGGTCAAACCCATAGCGGTTGAAGTCCGCAGGCGCCATCTCCACGCGCATGGTTTCACCGTGGAAACCTTCGGACTTGTACTGCGCCACGATGTCGCCGACCACGATGGACAGCCCGCCCACGTCGGCCTCGGGGTAGCCCAGCGACTGGAAGAAGCGCACCCGCGCTTCAGAGACCAGGCTCAGCAGTTGCGCGTTGTCCAGGTGCCCGCCTTGGTTGACGTGGCTGATGTAGATCTGCAGCTCGGTGGCAAAGCCAAAGTGCGGGGGGAGGTCGAAGACGATGCGGGCCATGGTGGGGTGGCGGATAGAAAAACGAAAAATTCAAACAGGGCGAGCCATGCGCCCCCAACCGGGGTACCTACAGCGCCTTGCGCAGGTTGGCCGGCGCGATCTTGAGCGCTTCGCGGTACTTGGCCACGGTGCGGCGTGCGCACTCGATGCCCTGTTCCTTGAGCATCTCGGCGATCTGGCTGTCGGACAGCGGCTTGGCGGGGCTTTCTGCGGCCACAAACTGCTTGATGAGCGCGCGCACGGCGGTGCTGGATGCGTTGCCGCCGGTCTCGGTACCCAGGCCGGAGCCAAAGAAGTACTTCAGCTCATACGTGCCAATTGGCGTAGCCATGTATTTGGCGGTGGTCACGCGGCTGATGGTGGATTCGTGCAGGCCCAGTTCGTCGGCGATGTCGCGCAGCACCAGCGGGCGCATGGCCAACTCGCCGTGGGTGAAGAAGCTTTTTTGCCGCTCCACGATGGCGCGCGAGACGCGCAGGATGGTGTCAAAGCGCTGCTGGATGTTCTTGATGAACCAGCGGGCCTCCTGCAGGCGCTGCTGCATGCCCTGGTGGCCCTCGCCGCCCTTGTGGCCGCGCAGGGCACCGGCGTAGATGTCGTGCACGCGCAGGCGCGGCATCACATCGGGGTTGAGGCTGACGATGAAGTTGTGCTGGCCGTCGCGGCCGTTAGCGCGCCCGGCTTTGCGCACGATGACATCGGGAATGATGATGTTGCGCTCCACGTCGGCAAAGCGACGGCCGGGGCGAGGCTCCAGGCGAGCGATCAGCGCCATGGCGGCGCGGGTGCGCTCTTCGCCGTCGCCACACAGCTGCGTCAGGCGGCGGATGTCGCGGCGGGCCAGCATCTCCAGCGGCTGCTGACAAATACGCAGCGCGGTCTGCACCGTGTCGGGGTCAGCATCGCTGTCCTCGTCGGCAGCCAGCGCCGTGAGCTGCAGCGTCAGGCATTCGGCCAGGTTGCGCGCACCCACGCCGGTGGGCTCCAAGCTTTGCAGCAGGCGCTGGGCCACGGTGAAGCGGTGCACCAGCTCTTCGATTTGCTCCAGGTCGTCCGGCCCGGCCAGGCTGATGGCCAGCTCTTCCAGCGGCTCTTCGAGGTAGCCGTCGTCGTTGAGCGATTCAATGAGAAAACGCAGCGCTGCGCGGTCAATCTCTGACAAGCGCAGCGCCAGTGCCTGACGGTGCAAAAAGGCGGTCAGCGATTCATGCGAACGGGCCAGCTCGGTGGCGTCGGCCTCGTCGCCTTCGGAGTCGTTGCGGTTGCGGGCGGGCGCATCCCCGCCCCACTCCGCGTCGTTGGGCGCCATTTCTACCGTGCCGTCACCGCTCCAGTCAGGCTCGTCAGCGCCAGCACTCGGCGTTTCAGCATCATTTTGGCCTTCAGCGCTTGTGCTGCTTGCGCTGCTAGCTCCTGAAAATATAGCATCATCGGCGCTGTACTCATCGGGCTGCGCGGGCGTGTCGGCGGCTTCGAGCCCAAACTCCTCGCGCGGAGCTTCGTCGGCATTGCGTTCGAGGAACGGGTTTTCGTCGAGCATCTGCTCGACTTCCTGCGAGAGTTCGAGCGTGGACAACTGCAGCAGCCGAATGGACTGCTGAAGCTGGGGGGTCAATGCAAGATGCTGCGAGACGCGCAGCGAGAGTCCAGGCTTCATCACATCCTGAAGTGTTCGCCAAGGTAAACACGTCGTACCTCGGCGTTGTCCACGATCTCGGACGGCGTGCCCTGCGCGAGCACGCGGCCATCGCTGATGATGAAGGCGTGGTCGCAGATGCCCAGGGTTTCGCGCACATTGTGGTCGGTGATGAGCACACCAATGCCCCGCGCCTTCAGGAAGCCGATGATGCGCTGGATCTCGATCACGGCAATGGGGTCGATGCCGGCAAAGGGCTCGTCCAGCAGGATGAAACGCGGTTGTGTGGCCAGGGCCCGGGCAATCTCGACGCGGCGGCGCTCGCCGCCGGACAGGGCCATGGCGGGCGAGGCGCGCAGGTGGTCCACGCGCAGCTCCTGGAGCAGGGCCGTCAGGCGCTCCTCGATGGCGTCGCGCGAGAGCGGCTGACCGTCATCACCACGCTGCAGTTCCAGCACGGCGCGCACGTTCTCTTCGACCGTGAGTTTGCGAAAGATCGAGGCTTCCTGAGGCAGGTACGACAGGCCCAGGCGCGAGCGCCGGTGGATGGGCATGTGGGCCACCGATTGGCCGTCGATGCGGATGTCTCCCTCGTCGCTGCGCACCAGGCCCACGATCATGTAGAACGAGGTGGTCTTGCCCGCGCCGTTGGGGCCGAGCAGCCCCACGACCTCACCTTTTTGCACGACCAGCGAAACGTCCTTGACGACCTTGCGGCTGCCATAAGACTTCGCCAGGTGCTGCACCTCCAGGCGGCTGCCCGCCTGGGAATCAGGCCCCAGGCGGCTACCCGCCTGAGTGTCAGGACCGGTACTCACAGCGGGCCCACTCACTTGGCGCCGCCGCCAAGGCTGTTGCTGGGGCGCAGCGCCGGGGCTGAGGCCGGGGACGCCGCCTCGGGGGCCGCCGCAGCGGGCGGTGGATCTTTGGGGGCCAGCACGGCGCGCACGCGGCTGCCCGGTGCGGGGGTATCGCCCGCAGCGTTGGTGGCGGTGCGCTTGCCGTCCACGGAGAACACGTCGGTCAGGTTGTTGTAGACAATCACGGCACCCGTGATCTCGTCGCTGAGCACAGCGCCCCGGTAGCGGCGCAGCTCGGCACGGGTGATGAAGCGCACGTTGTCGGCCTTGCCGTCGTACTCGATGACTTCGCTCTCGCCTTCGATGAACTCGTCGGGTGCTCCCGGCAGGGTGTCGCGCTTTTGCCGGAAGAAGGCGCGCTTGCCGGGCTCTGCCGTGACCACGCCGTACTGGTAGCCATCGGCATCCTGGCGCACATCCAGCCGCGCGCCGCGCAGCACGATGGAGCCCTTGGTCATGACCACGCGGCCAGAGAACACGCTGGTTTGCTTGAGTTCATCGTGGCGCAAAGCGTCCGCCTCGATGTTCATGGGCTTGGCGCGGTCGGCCTTTTCGGCATGGGCCACACCGAAGGTGCAGGCCAGGGCCGCGAGCAGGAGGATCGGAAGGAGGCGATGGTTCATAGGGCACGAATCTTGCAATCATTGTAGCCACCCCGTCGCGTTCCTCCATGAAAAAAGCCCGCATGTGCGGGCTTTTGCCAATGGGAACCGGCGGCCGGGCGAAAACCGTCAGCCTTTGCGGGCCACTGTCGCCAAATGTTCCACCACCTGCAGCACGTTTTGCATGCTGCCCGCCATGGTGCCATCGGTGTAGAACTTGCCCGCCACACCCATCGAGGGCACGCCCTCCACACCGTAGGCGTCCTGCAGTTGCGAAGCACGGCGAACTTGGTTGGACACGCTGAACGAGGTGTAGATTTCCTTGAACTTGGTGGCGTCCACACCCTGTTGGGCCACCCAGGCAAAAATTTCGTCGTCCTTGGCCAGCTTCTGCTTTTCCACATGGATGGCGCGGAACACCTTGGCGTGCAGGGCTTCGAGCTTGCCCATGCCTTCCAGGGCGTAGTACAACTTCTGCTGCGGCACAAAGCTCGCGTTGAAGGCCACGGGCATACGACGGACGGAGAGGTCCTTGGGGGCGGCCTTGACCCAGGCGTCGAGCGCGGGTTCAAAAGCGTTGCAGTGGGGGCAGCTGTACCAGAAGAACTCGATCACATCGACCTTGCCCGCAGGCGCGTCGGGCGCTACCGGCTTGTCCAGCCGCCGGAAGTCCTTGCCCTCCTTGAACTGGCGGGCCTGAGCCAGCGCGGGGGTGGCCACTGGCAACGTCAGGGCGGAAGCGGCAACCGCCGAGGCGGCGGACAAAGAAAACTCACGGCGTTTCATGACAAAGACTCTCCTGTTACAGGTCTGGGGGATGTGAGCCATGCCCCCGCAAAAAGTTCAGCCACCCGAAGCTTGGCGCATCAGCGCTGCACGCGCACCAGCGCCGACTCCAGACCGGCGCCATCGAGCTTCTCCTTGAGCTGCTCGGCGTCGTCGCGTTTGGTGAACGGCCCCACACGCACGCGGAACACCGCCCGGCCATTTTGCTCACGCTCGCTCACGCGGGCCTCCCAGCCCAGCATGGCCAGCTTGGCGCGCTGCGCATCGGCGTCCGCCTGGGTGCGGAAAGCCCCGGCCTGGACAAAGTAGTCGAACGGGTCCAGATTGCCCTTGGCAGCAGCCTTGGCCACGGCCAGATCGCCCAGCGGGTCGGCGCCGGGCTTGGTTTCAGCCTTGGCCTCGGGCTTGCTGGCAGCGGGCTTGGGTGCGGGCGCCGATGCCACAGCCCGCGCATCCGGCGCGGCCGGGGTGGGCGCCGAGGCAGCCACAGCGGGCGGGGCTGCCGGGCGAGCCGGGTTCTTGCCATACAAAGGCGAATTGGGATCCCAGTTCTTGTTCTTCTGGGTCTCGGCGGCGTCCATGTCCACGCCCCGGCCATTGCCCTTGTTGAGGAAGGGCACCGGCACCTTGGTCACGTACACCGCCACAGCCAAGGCAGCGCCCAGGCCCACGATGACCCCAACGATAAAGCCGACGATGGTCCCGCCCGTCTGTTGTTTCTTCATAGTGACTGCTTACATTCTGGCTGGAGCCGACACGCCCAGCACGGCCAGGCCATTGTGCAATACCTGCGCGGTGGCGGCGACCAGCGCCAGGCGAGCCTTCTTCACGGCCTCGTCGTCCACCAGGATGCGCTCGGCGTCGTAGTAGCTGTGGTAGCTGGCGGCAAGGTCGCGCAGGTAGAAGGTCACATCGTGCGGGGCTTCGCCGTCGGCCGCAGCCGTGAGCATTTCGGGGTACTTGGCCAGCTGCAGCATCAGCGCCTGGGCCTGTGGGCCTTCGAGAGCCGACAGATCAACGTCGTGCAGCGAAGCCACGTTGCCACCGCCAGCCTCTTGCCACGCGCGCAGCACCGACTGGATGCGGGCATGCGCGTACTGCACGTAGTACACGGGGTTGTCGTTGTTCTGCGCCACGGCCAGATCCACGTCGAAGGTGTACTCGGTATCGGGCTTGCGGGAGAGCAAGAAGAAACGCACGGCGTCCTTGCTGGTCCATTCGATCAGGTCGCGCAGCGTGACATAGCTGCCTGCGCGCTTGCTGATCTTGACCTCTTCACCGCCCTTGACCACACGCACCATCGTGTGCAGCACATAGTCGGGGTAGCCCTGCGGAATGCCCACGTCGGCCGCTTGCAAGCCCGCGCGCACGCGGGCAATGGTGCCGTGGTGATCCGTGCCCTGGATGTTGACGACCTTCGTGAAGCCACGCTCCCACTTGGCGATGTGGTACGCCACATCGGGCACGAAGTAGGTGAAGGAGCCGTCCTGCTTGCGCATGACGCGGTCCTTGTCGTCGCCGTAGTCCGTGCTTTTCAGCCACAGCGCGCCATCTTGCTCGTAGGTCTTGCCATTGGCGACGAGCTTGTTCACCGTGGCCTCGACGCGGCCGCTGGTGTACAGGCTGGACTCCAGGTAGTACTCGTCAAAGTGCAGGTTGAACGCCTGCAGGTCCTTGTCCTGCTCGTTGCGCAGGTAGGCCACGGCGAACTGGCGGATGTTGTCGTAGTCCTCTACGTCGCCGTTGGCCGTGAACTCGCGGTCGTCGGCCTTCACCGTGGCCTTGGCCTTGAAGGCCTCGGCAATGTCGGCGATGTAGTCACCGTTGTAGAAGTTCTTGGCCAGCGGGTTGTCGCTGTCGGTGGGCCAGCAGTCGTCGCCGGGCTTGAAGCCCTTGGCGCGCAGCTGCGTGCTCTTGGTCAGCGTATCGATCTGCACGCCCGCGTCGTTGTAATAGAACTCGCGGTGCACCTTCCAGCCCTGGGTGCTGAACAGGTTGCAGATGGCATCGCCTAGAGCAGCTTGGCGGCCGTGGCCCACGTGCAGCGGGCCGGTGGGGTTGGCCGAGACAAACTCGACCAGCACGCGCTGGCCGTTGTCGGGTTGATAGCCGAAACGCTCGCCAGCGGCCAGCACCTCGCGCACGATTTCCTGCTTGGCGGCGGGCTTCAAGCGGATGTTCAGAAAGCCCGGTCCGGCGATTTCAATGGCATCCACCCAGCGGGTGAAGGCGGGCGTGGCCTCCAGTGCGGCCTTGAGCTGTTCACCCAAGGCGCGGGGATTGAGCTTGAGCGGCTTGGCCAGTTGCATGGCGGCGGTGCAGGCGAAGTCGCCATGGGCCGCCACCTTGGGGGATTCAAACGCCGCCTTGGCGCCAGCGCCAGGGGACAGGACTTCCAGCTCGGCTGCAAGCGCAGCGAGCAATTCATTTTTGGCTGTGAGCATCGGCGGATTTTACGGGGCCGGGCCGGGGCGCTGACCGAGCATGCCGCCAGCACCGCCAAAGCAGCCCTGCGCAGCCAGTACGCAACAGATCGTAAAGAATCATGGCCTGGCCTGCGGCGTGTCAGCCCCGTCTCCAGGGCATACGTTGTAATCGGGCAATCCGACGCAGGTTGCGTCAGATGCCACACTCTACTGGAGCCCCTATGAACAAGCTTCTCTCCCTGACAGCCCTGAGCCTGGTCCTTTCGTTCGGCGCAGCCCACGCTGCCGACGCCCCTGCCGCCGGAGCCAAGGCCGCCGCCCCGGCCACGGCAGCAACCCCCGCCACGCCGGCAGCGCCTGCGGCATCGGCCGCCGCGCCCACCAAGCAGCAGACCCGCATGGCCACCTGCAATGCGGAAGCGGCGGACAAGAAGGGCGACGAGCGCAAGGCTTTCATGAAGACCTGCCTGAGCAACAAGCCAGAAACCCAGCAAAACAAGATGAAGGCCTGCAACGCCGACGAAAAAGCCAAGACGCTCAAGGGCGACGAGCGCAAGGCCTTCATGAGCGAATGCTTGAAGAACAAATAAGCCCTGCCAAAACAAAGAAAGCCGCTGCCCGTGAGGGCCAGCGGCTTTTTTCTGGGCGGAACGTCTTTCTTGCGACGCCTACCAGCCCCGCGCCCAGAACACCGCGATCACCGCCACCACGGGCAACACGTGGGACTGGATCATCACGAGGCGGCGAACTTTTTTCACCTCCAGCGCGTCAGGCAGTGCCCCCGTGCTGCGCAGCGCATGGCGCCAGCGGCGAAACACCAGCGAAGGCCAGAAGGACAGGAGAATCATGACCAGAATGATGGTGATTTTGATGTGAAACAGCGGCTGCGAGAGATACCACGAAGCCCCCTTGATGCCCCAGAGGACACGGGCCACGCCGCTGGCGATCATCAGCGCCCCCGCCACACCGTAGATCACATCCAGCCGCGCCAGACGCTCGACCACAGCAGCGTTCATCCACTCCATGCGGCACAGCGCCGCCTGGCTCGATAAAAAGACCACAAAGGTCAGGATGGCCACCAGGTGCAGGGCGGCGAGGACGGCTTCGAGGGTCATGGGGGTTTCCTTTGCAAAACCCAGGACCTCAGTGCGCGCTGCTTTTCTGAAACCCGGGTGGCCGCCATTTTGCTTGAGGAATTTCGCGACCGCCGCGCAACGCGGCATGCCGGTATGTGTGCCACCGCATTGCGTCCCCCCAAAAAAAACGGCGCGGACCCGAGGGCCTGCGCCGCTTTGACCGAACACCGGAGCGGACGCGATCAGGCCACCGTGCGGGCCATCGCGCCTGCGGGCACATCCGCAGGCACCACCGGAGCCATGGCAGTGGCCGGGGCGGGCAGGGGATGACCGTTCAGCGCGGCATCCAGGCGCTCATGGTCCAGCGCGTTTTCCCAACGGGATACCACCACGGTGGCCACGGCGTTACCAATAAAGTTGGTCAGCGAGCGGCATTCGCTCATGAAGCGGTCCACACCCAGAATCAGCGCCATGCCGGCAACCGGCACTTCAGGCACCACGGCCAGGGTGGCGGCCAGGGTGATGAAGCCTGCACCGGTCACGCCTGCTGCGCCTTTGGAGCTGAGCATCGCCACCAGAAGCAGCGCCACCTGGTGGCCCAGTGTCAGTTCGGTGTTGGTGGCCTGGGCGATGAACAGCGCGGCCAGCGTCATGTAGATGTTGGTGCCGTCCAGGTTGAACGAGTAGCCCGTGGGCACCACCAGGCCCACCACCGACTTGCTGCAACCGGCCTTTTCCATCTTCTCCATCAGCGAAGGCAGGGCCGATTCGGAGGATGAGGTACCCAGCACCAGCATCAGCTCGGCCTTGAGGTAGCGGCACAGCTTGAACACCGAGAAGCCGCACAGCCGGGCCACAAAGCCCAGGATGACCACAACGAACAGCAGCGAGGTGATGTAGAACGAGCCCACCAGCCAGGCCAGATTGACCAGCGAACCCAGGCCAAACTTGCCGATGGTGAACGCCATGGCGCCGAACGCACCGATGGGCGCGGCCTTCATCACAATGCCCACCACCTTGAACACGGGGGTGGTCAGCGCTTCCAGAAAATGCTGCACCGGACGGCCCGCCTCACCCACCAGGGCCAGGCCCACGCCAAACAGCACGGCCACCAGCAGCACCTGCAGGATGTTGTCGCCCACAAAAGGGCTGACCAGCGTCTTGGGGATGATGTCCATGGCAAAGCCGGTGAGCGTCATCTCGTGCGACTTGGCCACGTAGCTCTTCACGGCCGTCTGGTCCAGATCGGCGACGTTGATGTTCATGCCCGCGCCGGGCTGCACCACATTGGCCACCACCAGGCCGACCACCAGGGCCAGCGTGGAGAAGAACAGGAAATACGCCATGGCCTTGCCAAACACGCGGCCCACGGTGGAGAGCTGTGACATGCCCGCGATGCCGGTGACGATGGTCAAGAAGATCACCGGGGCGATGATCATCTTGACCAGCTTGATGAATGCGTCTCCCAGCGGCTTGAGCGCCTCGCCATAGGCGGGTTCAAAATGCCCGAGCAAGACACCCAGGACGATGGCGAGCACCACCTGGAAATACAGCTGCCGGTAAAAAGGCAGCCGCACGGGGTGGGCTGTGGGGGCGGAAATGGCGTGCATGGAGGTCTCCTGAAATCACGAAGGACTGCACCACCGGGGTGCGTCGAGGGTGCCGTTTGTACCGCCGCACGCTGTTTGAGCCGATAACCTATTGGTATTAGTCAGGGGCACCGCCATAGGGCGCCGCTTGCCCCAATATAGGGAAAACACCTAGCACCTGGCCGGGATGCGGCACACTCGCTCCCCGCAACATCCCAGCCTACGGACCGCGCCAGGAACAAATTTTCCCCATGACGATGACGCCCCGCCTCCGAAAATTCTGGACCCTGCTGATCCTGCTTGGGGGCATGGTGGGCAGCATGTTCATCGCCGGCCAATGGTCCTGGCAGCGTTCACTGCAGGAAGAAAACCGCAGCGTGCAGGGCCAACTGGCGCTCTACGGCCAGGCCCTGGCCCAGCGCATCGACCGCTACCGCACCCTGCCCGAAGTGCTGGCGCTGGATGCACAGCTGCGCAACGCGCTGACCCACCCACTGAGTGCGGCCGATGGGGAGCAGCTCAACCGCAAGCTGGAGCAGGCCAACGGTGCCAGCCAATCCTCCACCCTTACCCTGCTCAACCGCGACGGCCTGGCCGTGGCCGCCAGCAACTGGCGCACGGCCACCAGCAATGTGGGGGTGGACTACAGCTTTCGCCCCTACGTGCAGCAGGCGCTGGCCCAGGGGCGCGGCAGCTTCTATGGCATTGGCGTGACCACGGGTGAGCCGGGCTACTTTCTGTCTCAGGCCATCCACGACGACCATGGCCAGACGCTGGGGCTGGTGGCCATCAAGATCGCGCTGCAGGAGCTGGAACGCGAGTGGCTGCAGACCACCGACATCGTGCTGGCGTCGGACGCGCATGGCGTGGTTTTTTTGGCCAGCCAGGATGCGTGGCGCTACCGCCTGCTGGAGCCACTGGACGATGAGGAACGCCGCGAGCTGAACGCCACCCGGCAGTACGCCGACCAGCCGCTGCGCCCGCTGGAAGTCCGCGTGGTGGAAGCCCTGGACACTGGCGGTCGGCTGGTCAGCGTGCAGGCCCCTGCCCTGCCCGGCCGCGTGCTGTGGCGGACCCAGCCCCTGCCCGGCACCCCGTGGCAGCTGCACCTGCTGCACGAGACACACAGCAGCTTCGCGGACAGCCGCTGGGCCGCTGCGGCAGGCGCGGGCGGCTGGCTGGCGCTGGGCCTGCTCGTGCTGTTTGTGCGCCAGCGCCAGCGCCTGTCCAGCCTGCGCCAGCGCAGCCGCCAGGAGCTGGAGACCGTGTTGCGCCAGCACGCCCTGGAGCTGCGCACCGCGCAGGACGGCATCGTGCAGGCGGCGCAGCAGGCCGCCCAGCAGACCGACACGGGCCTCTCGCGCAGCCTGGAACATCTGCCGCAGGGCGTGGTCATCATCGACGCCGACCTGGACCTGGTGGCCTGGAACTCGCGCTATGTGCAGCTGTTTCGCTTCCCGGCAGACCTGATGCGCGTGGGCCAGCCCATTGCCGACCTGATGCGCCACAACGCGCGCCGGGGCCTGCTGGGGCCCGGCCCGGTGGATGAGGCCATCGAACGGCGGCTGGCCCACCTGCGCAGCGGCACGCCACACCTGCACGAAAGCGCCAAGGACGACGGGACGGTGCTGGAGATCCGGGGTAATCCGCTGCCCGAAGGCGGTTTTGTGACCAGCTACGCCGACATCACCAGCTACAAGAACGCCGCACGCGAGCTGCGATCGCTGGCCGATGCGCTGGAGCAGCGCGTGGCCGACCGCACCCGCGACCTGGACGCCGCGCGGCGCGAGGCCGAGCAGGCCAACCGCTCCAAGACCCGCTTTGTGGCCGCCGCCGTGCACGACCTGCTGCAGCCCCTGAACGCCGCGCGCATGTTCACCTCGCTGCTGCGCAGCCATCTGCCAGGCGACGCCGAACGGCACGCCGTGGACAGCATCGACGGCGCCCTGGCCGCGCAGGACGCCATCCTCAACAGCCTGCTCGACATCTCGCGCATGGAATCGGGCCAGTTCGATGTGCACATCCACGACGTGGCCCTAGGGCCACTCTTGCAGGTGCTGGGCCACAACTTTGGCGTGCTGGCCGAAAGCCAGGGCCTGCAACTGCGCTGCGTGCCCACGCGCGCCGTGGTGCGCACCGACGACAACCTGCTGCGCCGCATCCTGCAGAACTTTGTCTCCAACGCCATCCGCTACAGCCGGCGGGGGCGCATCGTGGTGGGCTGCCGCAGGGTGGGCAATGACCACCTGCGCATCGAAGTGCATGACCAGGGCCCCGGCATCCCCGAGGCTCTGCAGCGTGAAATTTTCGAAGAATTCCGCCGCCTGGACGAAGGCCGCGCCGACGACCGGGGCGCAGGCCTGGGCCTCGCCATCGTCGAACGCCTGGGCCGCCTGCTGGGGCACGACATTGGCCTGCGCTCGCAACTGGGGCGCGGCAGCGTGTTCTGGGTGTGTGTGCCGCTGGGCAACCCCGCCGCCGCGCAGCAGGCTGCGCCCCCCGCCACCACGCAGCAACCCGCCGACGACGCCCCCCTGCAAGGCAGCAGTGCCTGGGTGATTGAGGACGACGGCCCTACCTGCGCCGCCACGCAGGCCCTACTGCAGCGCTGGGGGTGCACGGTGCCGCTAGCCGCTGGCGCGCCCGAGGCCCTGGCCGCAGCCCAACCCGGCCAGGCGCCCCAGCTGGTGCTGCTGGACGTGCACCTGGGCAGCCACCACCATGGCCCCGATGTCTACACGGAGCTGTGCCAGCGCTGGGGCCAGGCCCCCGCCGTGATCCTGGTCACCGCCGAACGTGACGCCACCCTGCGCCGCCAGGCCGCCGAACGCGGCTGGGGCTTTCTGGCCAAGCCGGTGCGCGCACCCGCGCTGCGGGCGCTGGTGAGCCAGACGCTGCTGAGGTTGCAGCAAGGTACGCCTTAATGCTGCATTTTTAATAGCCTTAAGCGCTTGATGGACAAGCGCCGCGCACCTATTTCAATGTCAAGTAGGTAATCCCTTTGCCATCCGATGCGGTGGCCACATCCTTGCGCGCCTCCAGCAAGCTCAGCACACGCTGCGCCATGGCTACCGGGTCTTCTGCCCGCGCGGCGTGGGTCTGGATGTGCTTGAGCAAGCCAGAGCGTTGCCGAGGCTTGTTCTTGGACATCTTCAGAAGGCTAACCAGCACCGCCCGCGCCACCTGGGCTGCGGTGGGTGGTTGCGTAGCCTTTGCAGAAGTCTTGCCAGCGGCCGGGACGAGTGCCTTGGGTGGGGCTGAAGCGGCGGATTTCTTAGGCACTGGCGGTTGTGCGGGCGCTTTGGAAGTGGATGCTTTCTTTGCAGTCCCCGCCTTTGAAGGAGCAGTCTTAGCGGCGGAGGTTTTCGCCACAGGCTGGGCCGCCGCCACGGGCGGATAGGACACCGCCTCGCCCTTGACCACCACCCGCTTTCGAGCTTGCAACTGGGCCAAGGCGTGCGATGTGCGCGGCGACCGGGCACTGGACTCGCCCAACCAGCTTTGCAGCAGCACCAACAACGCATCCTTCTGCACGGGGCGGTGGGGTGAAGCCAGCCCATCCAGTTGGGCCAGCAGTTGCTGCATGTCCGCCCGCGTGGCCTGGGTGCGGACCGGTGCAGCTTTTGCAGTCGGAGGCCGTCGTGCTAAAGCTTTTGCTGTGGTCTTGACCGTCGCCTCCACCGCATGGGTTGCCGCCGATGGAGGCTCTGGCTGCGGCAAGAGCGCGGACTTCTGCGCTATGGATGCGGTGGGCGGCGTCGGCATCCTGCGAAACCCACACCGCTGCGCATGAAACCCCAACTCCCGCGCATGCTCCAACATGGGTTCATAACCCTGGTCGTTGGATACGACCACAAACGTGCCCTCCGGCTGACGGGCCGAGATGTATCCAACGTAGTAAGCCAGTTGAAAATCCAGCGCGTTCCTGCCCGCCCCCGTTCTCGGAACCTGCGTCACCTGCTCTGCCCCGTAAGCCTGTTGGTGCCCCGCAGGATCCACCGTCTGATGTGGGCCATGGAACAGCCACACATCCGTGCCTTGCGGCACCAGCGCCTTGAGTTCATCGCCCTTGGGCTGCACGTTTTCCCAATCAACGAGCAGGTGCACTCTGGGGGTCGCAGGGGTTGTGGGGGCGCATACGCCGGCCACGACGGCAGCGGGTATGGGAGGCTCCAGTTCCGGGTGCTTGGGTGGATGTTCTAGCGTCTTTGCACGCAGAGTGTGCTCCACGGCTTCTGGAAGGTCCACCCCTGCGTGGTCTGCCAGTTGCAACAGGCAAAGCAGCACGTCGGCAATCCCATGGGCCACGCGCTCTTTGTGGGCGGGATCGCGCACAACACCCCGCGATTCGCTCAGCGTCGTCCACTGGAACATCTCCAGCAGCCCAGCCGACTCCACCGTCAGCGCCATGGCCAGGTTCTTGGGTGTGTGGCGAGACTGCCAATCCCGGGCTGCGGCAAAACTGCGCAGCCTGGCTTGCAGCGCTGGGTAATCCATTCCCTCACTCCTCTCTTCATAGCTGCTTGCGCTTATCTAATATGCGCTAGAGCCTATTTTTCTCAAAAACCACCCCATCAATCCGGCTCCACCCCTTCCGCCTCCAGGCTCTTGACCAGCACCGCCGCCTGCGTGCGGCTGTAGCACGCGAGCTTTTTCAGGATGGCGGTGACATGCACCTTCACCGTGTTCTCGGCCAGGCCCAGCGCGCTCGCAATCTGCTTGTTGAGCAGGCCGTCGGCCAGGCACAGCAGCACGCGGAACTGCTGGGGCGTGAGCTGCGCGAGCCGCGCGGCCAGTTCGGCGTCGGCCTCGGAGCGCTCGGCCGCCATGGGCGGGAACCAGCTGCCGCCGTCCAGCACGGCCTGGATGGCGTCGCCCATGGCGTCGGCAGGCGCGGACTTGGGGATGAAGCCTGCCGCGCCAAACTGCTGGGCGCGGCGGATGACGCGGGGGTGGTCGTTGGACGAAATGATGACCACGGGCAGCTCGGGGTATTCGCCGCGCACATGCAGCAGGGCCGAGAAGCCGCGCGTGCCGGGCATGCTCAGGTCCAGCAGCACGAGTTCGATCTCCGGGTGCTCCTGCAGCATCTGGCCCAGGGTGGCAGCGCTGGCGGCCTCCAGCGTGCGGAACTGCGGCAGACGCCCCTGCAGCACATGCAGCACGGCAGCACGGAACAGGGGGTGGTCGTCAGCAACGAGGAGCGTGGGCGCGGTGGACATGGAGTGCGCAGTCTGCCACGGGGAGCCGTCACCCTGCACCACAGGTCGCCCGACAGCCAGCCACCGAGTGGGGCGCGGCCCGGCGAACGCCACCGTGGAGCCGGCTTTGCCGGGCCACCGGAGGCGTCCCCCTCAGGGGGATGGCGCGCAGCGCCTCAGGGGGAGTCATTCCCCTTTCCAGAACGCGGGCTGCGCGTACTGGTGCTTCAGGAAGTCGATCCACAGCCGCACGCGCAGCGGCAGGTGTTTGCGCTGGGGGAACACCACGTAGATGCCATTGGGCGGGGCGGCAAAGTCCTCCAGTACCGCCACCAGTCGGCCGGCGGCGATCTCGGCCTCGACCTCCCAGGTGCTGCGCCAGGCGATGCCCCAGCCGCCCAGGCACCAGTCGTGCAGCACCTGGCCGTCGGAGCAGTCGAGCGGCCCGCCGGGCTTGAGGTGCATGACCTCGGTGGAGCCATCGGCGTGCGGCACTCTGAACGCCCAGCCACGCGTCTGCGAGGCGTCGCTGGAGAGCGTGAGGCAGTCGTGCTGCACCAGCTCGGCCGGGGCGCTCGGGGTGCCGCGCCGGGCCAGGTATTCGGGTGTGGCCACGCACAGGCGGCGGTTGTCGGCAATGCGCACGCTCACCAGCGACGAATCGGGCAAATCGCCCACGCGCACGGCGCAGTCAAAGCCTTCGCCCGCCAGGTCCACCACGCGGTCACTGAGGTTGAGAGAGATGGTCACATCGGGGTGCGCCGAGCGGAAACGCGGCACCAGCGGCGCCACATGGCGGCGGCCAAAACCAGCCGGGGCGGTGATACGCAAATGGCCTGTGGCCTTGACGCCGCCTTCGGACACGCTGGCCTCGGCATTGGCCACGTCGGACAGCAGGCGCTGGCAGTCTTCCAGGAACGCGCTGCCCTCGTGCGTGAGGCTGATGCGGCGGGTGGTGCGCACCAAGAGCTTCACGCCCAGGTGCTCTTCGAGCGCATCCAGCCGACGGCCCATGATGGCGGGCGCCACGCCCTCGGCCTTGGCGGCTGCAGTGAGGCTGCCGCGCGTGGCCACCGATACAAAGGATTCGAAGGCCTTGAGTTTGTCCATGGGCGGTGATTATGGAGACATCTACGCGGGGGCCTGCACCCGGCCGCTGCAGCGCGGCGTCGCCCAGTGACTGAAAAATCTGAAGCAAAAACAGGCTCTTGCGCACGACCACATTGCCTTGATAGCTATTATTAATATAGCAATCAAGTCAATCGGGACTTGAGAAACCCCACGGTGCCGTAGCGCTTGACCTCCGCGTAGTGGTCGCGCGTGAGGCCCTGCACCATGGCGGTGTAGGCATCCGCCAGGTCGGGCGCGATGGTGAAGTGGTCGTAGTTCACGATCACGCCCACGCGCTCGCCCTGTGCGGCGAGCGGGGCGAGCAGGCCGCGCACCTCCTGCTCGATGGCGTCGATGGTGCTGGCGGTGTTGATCTGCAGGCCCGAGAAGTCGATGTGCAGCAGTTGGCGTGCGGCGTCCAGCTCAAAGCGCTGCACCAGCGGGCGGTTGAGCAACTGCTCGCGCAAGCCCAGCGGGCCGGGCTCGAACAGGCGCATATCCATGGTCTGCAAACCAGGGCTGATGCGCGGCGTGAAGGACATGTGGGCGAGCACGTCGCGGTACAGGTCGATGCCGGGCGCCAGCTCGATCAGCTCCAGCGCGCCGCTGCCCTCCGCATCGCCCGAGGGCACGAGGCGGAACACGCAGCGCTCCGTCACATACAGCACTCGCTGGCCGCGCCGCAGGGCTTCGGCGCCGCTGAAGGTGCGGTGCTCCACCTCGCGAACGAACTTGCGTGCGCCCCCTTCGTGCAGGATGTGCAGGTGGCCGTCCACCGCTTCGACCTGCAGCGCGCCTGCCGTGAAGGTGCCGACAAACACCACGGTCTTAGCGTTCTGGCTGATGTTGATGAAGCCACCCGCACCCGCCAGGCGCGGCCCGAACTTGCTCACGTTGAGGTTGCCGTGCTGGTCGGCCTGCGCGAGGCCCAGGATGGCGATGTCGAGACCACCGCCGTCGTAGAAGTCGAACTGGTTGGGTTGGTCGATGATGGCCTGCGGGTTCACGGCCGCGCCAAAGTTCAGGCCACCCGCCGGGATGCCGCCGATCACGCCGGGCTCGGCCGTGAGCGTGACGAGGTCGATGATGCGCTCCTCGGCCGCCACATTGGCCACGCCCTCGGGCATGCCTATCCCCAGGTTCACCACCTGGTGCGGGCGCAGCTCCAGCGCCGCGCGGCGGGCGATGATCTTGCGCTCGGTGAGTGGCATCGCCTCCAGGGTGTCCACGGGCACACGCAGCTCGCCCGCAAACGCTGCGCTGTAGGGCTCGGCAAAGGTCTGGTGGTGGTGCGCGGGCTCGGTGGCCAGCACCACGGCGTCGACCAGGACGCCCGGCACCTTGACCTGGCGGGGGTTGAGCGACCCACGCTCGGCGATGCGCTCGACCTGCGCAATGACCACGCCGCCCGAGTTGCGCGCGGCCATGGCAATCGCCAGCGCTTCGAGCGTGAGCGCCTCGCGCTCCATGGTGAGGTTGCCGTCGGCGTCGGCTGTGGTCGCGCGGATGATGCCCACATGGATCGGGAAGGCCTTGTAGAACAGGTAGTCCTGCCCGTCGATGGGCAGCACGCGCACCAGGTCTTCGGTGGTGCGCGCGTTGAGCTTGCCGCCGCCGCGGCGCGGGTCCACAAAGGTATCGAGACCCACGCGCGTGAGCGTGCCGGGCTTGCCCGCAGCGATGTCGCGGAACAAATGCGTGATCACGCCCTGGGGCAGGTTCCAGGCCTCGATCTGGTTGTCCACAGCCAGCTTCTGGATGCGCGGCACCAGGCCCCAGTGCCCACCGATCACGCGCTTGAGCAGACCCGCGTGGCCCAGGTGGTTGAGGCCACGCTGCTTGCCATCGCCCTGCCCTGCGGCGTAGACCAGCGTGAGGTCGCGCGGGGTTTGCGTGGACTCCCAGCGCTGGGCCAGCGCCACGGCGATGCTCTCGGCAAAGCCGATACCCACAAAGCCGCCCGTGGCCACGGTATCGCCGTCGTGGATGAGCTGCACCGCATCGGCGGCGCTGACGATCTTGTTCTTGTAGGCAGCGTTCAGCGCGCCAGCGGCCAAGGGTGCCTGCATGGATTTGTCTCCCGGTGGGGTTATTTTTATGAGCCAGGTCACGGCCTCGCAATAGGTTGCGGGGCCGCCCTGGCTCTTCGCGCAGCGTAGTGCTTAACCGGCCGGTGCGCCATTCCGTGCAACTACGGAATGTCGCCAGTTTTGCGTAAAAGTCACTGGTTTCGAGCTTTTCAGCGTATTTATGTGGGCAAAAATTTGCAATACAGTCTGTCCATGGCCTTCTCGCCAAGGTCCGACATTTCTTTGATCCACGTTTCAACAACTCAACTCTTTAGGCACCCTCATGACCGACCGCACCGCAATCCACGGCCTGCAAGTGGCCACCTCCCTGTACCGCTTTGTCGAAGACAAGGTGCTGCCCGGCACGGGTGTTGATGCCGCCGCCTTCTGGAAGGGCTTTGACGCCATCGTGTCGGACCTGGCCCCGCGCAACATCGCCCTGCTGGCCGAGCGCGACCGGCTGCAGACCGAGCTCGATACCTGGCACAAGGCCAATCCCGGCCCCATCCAAAACATGGTGGCCTACCGCAGCTTTCTTGAAAAGATCGGCTACCTGGTGCCCCAGCCCGTTGACGTGCGCGCCACCACCGCCAACGTGGACGACGAGCTGGCCACGCAGGCGGGCCCGCAGCTGGTGGTGCCCATCCTGAACGCCCGCTATGCGCTGAACGCCGCCAACGCCCGCTGGGGCAGCCTGTATGACGCGCTGTATGGCACGGACGCCATCAGCGAAGAAGGCGGCGCCGAGAAGGGCAAGGGCTATAACCCCGTGCGCGGCGCCAAGGTGATTGCGTTTGCGCGCCAGGTGCTGGACGACACGGCGCCGCTGGCTGCTGGCTCCCACAAGGATTCGACGGGCTACAAGGTGGAAGGCGGCCAGCTGGTCGTGTCACTGGCCAATGGCAGCACCACGGGCCTCAAGGACGCATCGCAGTTCAAGGGCTACCAGGGGAGCGCAGCAGCGCCTTCATCGGTGCTGCTGCAGCACAACGGCCTGCACCTGGATATCCAGATCGACCGGTCTACCCCCATCGGCCAGAGCGACGCTGCGGGCGTGAGCGACCTGGTGCTGGAAGCGGCCCTCTCCACCATCCTGGACCTGGAAGACTCCGTGGCCGCCGTGGACGCCGAAGACAAGGTGCTGGGCTACAGCAACTGGCTGGGCATCATCCAGGCGACGCTGACCGAGCAGGTCGCCAAGGGCGGCAAGACCTTCACGCGCGGGCTGAACCCTGACCGTGTTTACACGGCCCCCCAAGGCGGAGAAGTGCGCCTGCATGGCCGCTCGCTCATGTTCCTGCGCAATGTGGGCCACCTGATGACCAACCCGGCCATCCTGTGGACCGACGCGCAGGGCACGCAGCGCGAGATCCCCGAAGGCATCATGGATGCAGTGGTCACAACGGCTATCGCATTGCACGACCTGCAAGGCCATGGCGCCAACGGAATTCGCAACTCCCGTAAGGGCAGCGTCTATATCGTCAAGCCCAAGATGCACGGCCCCGCCGAAGTAGGCTTTGCCGCTGAACTCTTCGGCCGTGTCGAGAAGCTGCTGGGCCTGCCCGACAGCACCGTCAAGCTCGGCATCATGGACGAAGAGCGCCGCACGTCCGTCAACCTCAAGGCCTGCATCGCTGCCGCATCGAGCCGCGTGGCGTTCATCAACACCGGCTTCCTGGACCGCACGGGCGACGAGATGCACACCGCCATGCACGCAGGCCCCATGGTGCGCAAGGGCGACATGAAGACTAGCGTCTGGATCCAGTCGTACGAGAGAAACAACGTGCTGGTGGGCCTGTCATGTGGGCTGCGCGGCAAGGCGCAGATCGGCAAGGGCATGTGGGCCATGCCCGACCTGATGGCCGAGATGCTCAAGCAGAAGATCGCCCACCCCAAGGCCGGTGCCAACACCGCCTGGGTGCCCAGCCCCACGGGCGCCACGCTGCACGCGCTGCATTACCACCAGGTGAAGGTGAGCGACATTCAGATCGAGCTGGAAAAGACCGACGTGAATGCCGAGCGCGACAACCTGCTGACCGGCCTGCTGACCATCCCCGTCACCGCCAACCCGAACTGGACAGACGCTGAAAAGCAGCAGGAGCTGGACAACAACGCACAGGGCATCCTGGGCTACGTGGTTCGCTGGGTGGATCAGGGCGTGGGCTGCTCCAAGGTGCCCGACATCCACAACGTGGGCCTGATGGAAGACCGCGCCACGCTGCGCATCAGCAGCCAGCACATGGCCAACTGGCTGCTGCACGGCGTGGTGACGCATGCCCAGGTGAAGGAGACCTTCGAGCGCATGGCCGCCGTGGTCGATGGCCAAAACGCGGGCGACCCGCTGTACCAGCCGATGGCGGGCCACTTTGACACCAGCTACGCCTACCGTGCAGCGCTGGACCTGGTGCTCAAGGGCGAAGAGCAGCCGAGCGGCTACACCGAGCCGCTGCTGCACGCCTGGCGCCTGAGGCTGAAGGCGGCGCAGGCCGCCTGAGCAGCAGGCGGTGGCGCGCGCGTGGGCATCGCGCGCGCTTCAATGGGGCGGCCGCTCCGTTTTTGATAGCTGCTTGCGCTTGATAGTAAAGCGCTAGCAGCTATTTTTGTTTAAAGTCTTCTTTCAACCCATCTCAACCTCGCTGCGCACAAACCAAAGTTGGTTTACGAACGTGCGACAGGTCGAGGGAATCGGCCCATGGCAGAGGGTTCAACCAGCTTCGCTCCGCAGCGGGGTATGTGCTTGCGCCGTACACTGCACCTCGGCACGCCCACCCCCGTGGCGGGCCACCCGAGTGCAAGCCGAATCCGCCATGACTTCCCCTTCGCCCAGCGCTAGTAGCGCTACCGATGCGCCCACCGCATCCGTCTGCCCCCTGTGCGGGCAGCCAAACCTCTGCGCGATTGCCGCCGGACAGCCAGCCGAGAGTTGCTGGTGCATGGCCCCCGGGTCCGTTGCCCCCGAGGCGCTGGTCGCGCTGCGGCCCGAACAACGGGGCAAGACCTGTATCTGCCCGGCCTGCGGATCACGCGGGAGGCCGCCCTCTCCGTCGTCGCCGCCGCTTGCACCGTCGTAGCAGCCCGCGTCGATATGATTTCGCCTTTGTTTTTTGTTTGTGCAACCACCCCTACTGCAAGGAAGCTGAAATGCCCACGTACCACGTCGAAATGATGGAAGGCCGCACGGTCGAACAAAAGAAGAAGCTGGTGGAGGAAATCACCCGCGTTTCCGTTGAAATCCTGGGCGGCTCGCCCGAGTCGGTGGACATTCTCATCACCGATATCAAGCGCGAAAACTGGGCCACGGGCGGCAAGCTCTGGTCCGAGCGCACCTGAGCGGCTCTTAGCGTTTTCGCCCTCGCACTGTTTCAGAAATTTGACGCACGCGACGCCATGACCCAAGCAGGCTCGCTGTCCGTTTTGCGGGAGCGCTACGGAGAGCGCTACCGCTGGTTGGTGCTGCTGTCGGTCATGGTGGGAACGATGGCGTCGATCATGTCGTCCACCATCGTGAACGTGGCCATCCCCGACATGAGCCACTATTTCACATTGGGCCAGGAACGCGCGCAGTGGGTCACCTCGGGCTTCATGGTGGCCACCACAGTCTCGATGCTCACCACGCCCTGGCTGCTGTCGCGCTACGGGTACCGCGCCACCTACGTGGGCGCCATGTTGCTGCTGCTGGCGGGTGGCATTGGCGGCGGACTCGCCCAGGATTTCGGCCTGGTGCTGGTCGCCCGGGTGGCGGAGGGCCTGGCGGCAGGCGTTGTTCAACCGATCCCGGCCGTCATCATTCTTTACGCCTTCAAACCCCATGAGCAGGGCCGCGCCAGCGGTATCTTCGGCATGGGCGTTGTACTGGCACCCGCCATCGGGCCCAGCATCGGCGGCTTGCTGGTGGACTGGTTTGGCTGGCGCTCGATTTTTTTCATGGTGGTGCCGCTTTGCCTTGCGTCCATCTGGTTGGCTTACAGGTTTGTGCCCGTCACCGCCCCCGGCGGCGTCGAGGCCAACCGCCAAGGTGAGGCGCTGGACTGGCGCGGGCTCCTGCTGGGCACTGTGGGTACGCTGTGCTTGCTCAATGGCTTGGTGTCTCTGCATGGCGGCTCCGTGGCCGAAGCACTTGGCCTGCTGTCGGGCGCGGTGGTGGCTGTCGGGTGTTTCATCACCTGGCAGCGCAAGTTGCTGCGCATGGGCCGCAAGCCGCTGATGGATCTGCGCCTGTTTCAGTACCGCCAGTTCGCCATGGGCAGCGTGGTGGCATTCATCTACGGTACGGCCTTGTTCGGGTCCACCTATCTGCTGCCAGTGTTCATGCAGTTGGGGTTGGACTTGTCGGCATCACATGTGGGTACGCTCATGCTGCCAGCAGGATTTGTCCTTGCCATCACCATCGCGGTGGTGGGCCGGCTTGCCGACCGCCAGCCCACCCATTTTCTGGTCAGCATCGGACTGAGCTTGCTGGCGCTTTCGTTTGGACTCATGGTGTTTGTGGGCTTAGGCTCTTCATTGTGGATGCTGGTGGCGTTTGCAATTTTGGGCCGCATTGGTCTCGGCTTCATCCTGCCCTCGTTGAACCTCGGGGCCATGCGGCCTCTGGACAAATCACTTATCTCGCAGGGCTCCAGCACCATCGGCTTCTTGCGCATGCTGGGCGGGGCAGCCGGCGTCAGCCTGTGTGGCATCGTCCTGGAGTGGCGATTGAGCGCCCATGGCGCCTCGCTGGTCGCGGGCGCCAGCGGCCCGGCCCGTATCACTGCCTTCGGCGAAACCTTTTTGATGCTGACCTTGTTGTGCCTGCTGGCGTTAGTAGCCGCCTGGCAACTGCGGGAAGCCAAGCCCCGTTAAACGGGCCACCTATCGCCATCGCCTTCGCTGGACCGCATCGGGCATGATCTGGCTGCACCGCCAAGACTTCAGAGAAACGGAATCTCCCCATGTGCCAACTGCTCGGCATGAATTGCAATGTTCCCACCGACGTGACCTTCAGCTTCACGGGATTTGCGCAACGGGGAGGAAAGACGGATCACCACAGCGATGGATGGGGCATCGCCTTTTTTGAAGACAAAGGCCTACGGCATTTTGTAGACCATCAGGCAGCGGTGGAATCCCCGGTGGCAGAGCTGATCCGCCGATACCCGATCAAAAGCAAAAACGTCATCGCCCACATCCGCAAGGCGACCCAGGGCGTTGTCAGCCTTCAAAACTGCCACCCCTTCGTGCGTGAACTCTGGGGACGCTATTGGGTTTTTGCCCACAACGGCGATTTGAAGGATTTCCGCCCCCGCCTCCACTCGCATTTCCGCCCGGTGGGCGACACCGACAGCGAACATGCTTTTTGCTGGATCATGCAGGAGTTGGCAAAGTCCCATGCCAGTGTGCCGTCCGTCCCGGAACTGACTTTGACGCTGAAAGAGCTGGCCGCACGGATCAGCCCCCACGGCACCTTCAATTTCTTGCTCTCGAATGGTCAGGCGCTATGGTCCCATGCGACTACCAGCTTGTACTACCTAGAGCGCCGGTATCCGTTTGGACAGGCGCAACTGAGTGATGAAGACGTCAGCCTCGACTTTTCCCGGGAAACCAATGAAAAAGACGAAGTGGCCGTGATTGTGACGAGCCCGCTGACGACCAATGAAACCTGGACAGCGTTTGGTAAAAGCGAATTGCTGGTGTTTTGCGAAGGCAGAAGACTGGACGTCTAAGCACTAGCGCTGTGCGCGCGATGCGATCCAAGGGGCTTGTCTCGGGCGGGAGCCTTTGGCCGTGTAGCTTCAGTGTCCAGAGAGTCGGCATGCAACGCTCTCGAAGCCATCCTCCATTGCATTAGCGTCACGCCCAAAGCAAAAAACCCCAGTCTTTATGAGACTGGGGTTTTCTGGGCTGTAAGAGCCTGACGATGACCTACTTTCACACGGGAACCCGCACTATCATCGGCGCAAAGTCGTTTCACTGTCCTGTTCG
>NZ_JAHUWW010000009.1:0-304274 GCF_019218805.1 Acidovorax sp. sif0632
CGAACAGGACAGTGAAACGACTTTGCGCCGATGATAGTGCGGGTTCCCGTGTGAAAGTAGGTCATCGTCAGGCTCTTACAGCCCAGAAAACCCCAGTCTCATAAAGACTGGGGTTTTTTGCTTTGGGGGATCCCAAAATGCATCAAGTAAAGCGGACTGCTCAATGCGTTCCGGTTCAACAGCCCACCTAGCCCATCTCAGATTACTTGCGCCGACCAGGCCTGCGCAGCATCTCACAAGCCTTGCAGGCCTTGATCAGCATTGATACACGTGCGGGGTTGGGCTTGGCATTCGTTGGCCACTCAAGGAGCGCATGCCGTTGAGGTATTGGATACGTCTATCCACCGTTCGGTGCGCGAAATCTCTGCACCCCGGCTTGGTCGAGAAAGCGCTCCAACTTCCCATCCATCCACAGATGGTGCAGATGCGCTAGTGCCTCACCCATAGCAAAAGTCATCTGATGGGTGTCCAGCTTGCGTTGAAAGAGAATCGGCAAGGTATCTGCGGCGCTCAGGGCATGGTCATGGGCTGCCAGCGATATCTCCGCCAGTCGCTCGCGGTGGTGGTTTTGCAGCTGCGCAATGCGCGTGGCCAAGCCTATAAAAGGCTTGCCATGCGAAGGGAGCACCAATGTGCTTTCCGGCAGGTCCAGATATCGCAACAGCGAAGTCAAGAACAACTGCAGTGGATTGGCTTCGGGCTCGCTGGCATGGACGCTGACATTGGTCGAGATGCGCGGTAGCACCATGTCCCCGCTGATCAAGGCGGTCAACTCAGCACAGAACAGCGCCATGTGTTCTGGCGCATGTCCATAGCCGCTGATGCAACGCCAGGCTCGGCCCCCGATGTCCAGCGTGTCTCCATCCATGATTCGGCGAAAGCGGGGTGGCAGTGCGGGCACGAGGGTCGGGAAATACGATGCGCGCCCACGTACATGGGCTAAAAAGGACGGGTCTTGCGCACCGTGCAGCGCGTAAAAGTCCGCCCCCGCTTCTCCGCCAAACCCTTGCGGGTCATAGACAGCGACCCGAGCCACGTTGTAGTCGGTAGCACTGATCCACAAGCGTACATCCCATCGCTCGCACAGCCAATGGGCCAAGCCGATATGGTCTGGATGCATGTGGGTCACGATGACGCGCAAGATAGGCAAGCCACCCAGGCAGTGCACAAAAATCTGCTCCCACTGCGCACGGGTCGCAGCACTGTCGATGCAGCAGTCCAGCACGGTCCACCCGTCCAGCATGACACCGCCAGCGCCCAGTTGTCGGTCGCGCAGCAGCCACAGATTGATGTGATCCAGTGCGAAGGGAAGACCCATGCGAATCCAGTGGACTCCCGGCGCGATCTCGATGGAGCCGCCCTCGGAAGGGAGCGCGTCACCCAGCGGGTAGTGGATCTGGTGTTCGAGTGGGTTCATGGCGAAGGTGTGATGGGTTAGCATTGACGTTAACGTAAACGTCATGCATTCGATGCATTGTAGGGAGCTGCCGCCACCGGGCTGTCTCCTGTGCGAAACCGATACTGCTGTGTGCAGCACCCACCATGGCCAATACTTACACCATCAGCGACCTTGCCAAAGAGTTCGATCTCACCACCCGGGCGATCCGTTTTTATGAAGACATGGGCTTGCTGCAGCCTGAGCGCACTGGATCTGCCGGGCGCAACCGCGTGTACAGCGCACGCGACCGCACCCGGCTCCGCCTGACGCTGCGGGCCAAGCGCCTGGGCCTGTCACTGACGGAAGCCAAGGAGATCATTGACCTTTATGACAGCCCCCGTGATACGGGCGTTCAGCTGCGCAAATTTCTCGACGTGTTGGTGGTCCATCGCAAGCAGCTCGAAGAGCAGATGGCCGATTTGCAGGCCAACCTGGAAGAGGTGCGCGAGCACGAAGAAGAGGCGCGCTCGCTGCTGGCCAAGGTAGAAAAGCAAAATTGATTCATAATTGACGTTTACGTAAACGTAAATCAGGAGACTGTTGTGAGCACGCCCCCCTTTGAGCCGCGTTGCGCTGACTTTGCCGACCGCGTGCGCGACAGTTTTGCGCGCCAGGGAGCCATGCAGACCCTTGGCGCCTCGCTGGGCCTTGTGGCGCCAGGTGCCGTGGACATCGAACTCCCTTGGGCGGTCGGGCTGACCCAGCAGCACGGATTTCTCCATGCGGGCATGGTGGCCACAGCGCTGGATTCGGCGTGTGGATATGCCGGTTTCACCCTGATGGCGGCTGACGCTGCCGTGCTCACCATCGAGTTCAAGATCAATTTGCTGGCCCCCGCCAAGGGCGAGCGATTTCGCATGGAAGGGCGGGTGCTGAAGCCCGGCCGCACCATCACCGTGTGCGAAGGCCGCGCTTTCGCCATCGACGGCAGCCAAGAAAAACTGATCGCCACCATGGGTTGCACCCTCATGGCGGTTACAGGACGCGACAACATCCAGGGCTGAATCCGGCCCATTTCCCTACCTTTTACGAGGAGACATCCCCCATGAGCATTCCCGCCAACCTTCCCGGCCTGAACTTCCAACTGGGCGAGGACATCGACGCCCTGCGCGACGCCGTGCGCGACTTCGCACAGGCTGAGATCGCCCCCCGCGCGGCGGAGATTGACCGCAATGACCAGTTCCCCATGGACCTGTGGCGCAAGATGGGCGACTTGGGCGTACTCGGCATCACGGTGCCCGAGCAATACGGCGGCGCAGCCATGGGCTACCTGGCTCACATGGTGGCCATGGAAGAAATCTCGCGCGCTAGCGCCTCGGTGGGTTTGTCTTATGGCGCCCACAGCAACCTGTGCGTGAACCAGATCAACCGCAACGGCAGCGAGGCACAAAAGGCCAAGTACCTGCCCAAGCTCATCAGCGGCGAACACGTGGGCGCGCTGGCCATGAGCGAACCCGGCGCGGGTTCGGACGTGATCAGCATGAAGCTCAAGGCCGAGGACAAGGGCGGCTACTACGTGCTCAATGGCAGCAAGATGTGGATCACCAACGGCCCTGATGCAGACACCCTGGTGGTGTATGCCAAGACCGAGCCTGAACTAGGCGCGCGCGGCGTGACCGCCTTCCTGATCGAGAAGGGCATGAAGGGCTTTTCGATCGCGCAGAAGCTCGACAAGCTGGGCATGCGCGGCAGCCATACGGGCGAGCTGGTGTTCCAGGACGTCGAGGTGCCCGCAGAGAACGTGCTCGGTGGCCTGAACCAGGGCGCGAAGGTGCTCATGAGTGGCCTGGACTACGAACGTGCGGTGCTGACCGGCGGCCCGCTGGGCATCATGCAGTCCGTGATGGACAACGTGATCCCTTACATTCACGACCGCAAGCAGTTCGGCCAGAGCATTGGCGAGTTCCAGCTCATCCAGGGCAAGGTGGCCGACATGTACACCGTGCTGCAGGCGGGGCGATCGTTTGCCTACACGGTGGCCAAGAACCTCGATATGCTCGGCACCGACCATGTGCGCCAAGTGCGCAAGGATTGCGCCAGCGTGATCCTCTGGTGTGCCGAGAAAGCCACCTGGATGGCGGGCGAAGGCGTGCAGATTTATGGTGGCAACGGCTACATCAACGAATACCCGCTGGGCCGCCTGTGGCGCGATGCCAAGCTGTATGAGATTGGTGCGGGCACGAGCGAAATTCGTCGCATGCTGATCGGCCGTGAGCTGTTTGCTGAAACCTGCTGAGCTTCTATCTAATCATTGAGACCCAAGGACAACATGCCCTCCTCCATCGAAGACCTGTTTGTTCACAACCGCGCCTGGGCGGCCCAGATGGAGCGCGAGCGGCCCGGCTTTTTCACCAGCCTGCTGGCGCAGCAAAAGCCCAAGTACATGTGGATCGGTTGCTCCGACAGCCGGGTGCCTGCCAACCAGATCACCGGCCTGGAGCCCGGTGAAGTGTTTGTGCACCGCAATGTGGCCAACGTTGTTGTGCCTACCGACCTGAACTGCCTGTCGACTATCCAGTACGCGGTGGATCAGTTGCACATCGAGCACCTGATGGTGGTGGGGCACTACGGCTGTGGTGGCGTGCTGGCGGCGTTGGAGGGTACGCGCGTCGGCTTGGCCGACAACTGGATCCGGCATGTGCAGGATGTGCGCGACCGCCACCGTGACCTGATTGCCGCCACCGCCCCAGAGTGGCGCCATGACGTGTTGTGCGAACTCAATGCCATCGAGCAGGTCGTCAACATTGCCCAGACCACGGTGATGCTCGACGCCTGGGGCCGGGGCCAGAAGGTTACGCTGCACGGCTGGTGTTATGGGCTCAAGGATGGTCTCATCAACAACCTGCACATGTCCGTGGGTAGTACGGAAGGCCTGGACTCGCTGTACAAGGCCGCGATCGCTGGTGTGGCTGCCGTCAAAAGGCAATAGCCAACCACCGCATCCCCTCAACGGCTGAGCACCCGCCATGTTCCCACAACGGCTTGACGCTCCCCAGGCCTACGGCATTGCCAAGGCCATGATGGATGGCTTCAACCGGCACTACCGGTTGTTCCGCACCGAGTCCGCGCGGGCCAAGCACCGCTTTGAAACCGGCGACTGGCACGGCCAGCAGCGGGCGCAGCGCGAGCGCATCGAGTTCTACGACCTGCGCGTGAAAGAGTGTGTGCGCAGGTTAGAGAAAGAGTTCGAGGCGGGTGCACAGCCCATGGACGTGTGGCACCAGGTCAAGCTGCACTACATCGGCCTCTTGGTCAACCACCACCAGCCCGAACTGGCCGAGACCTTCTTCAACTCGGTCACCACCAAGATCCTGCACCGCACGCATTTCCACAACGACTTCATCTTTGTGCGGCCTGCGGTCAGTACCGAATACATCGAAAACGAAGAGCCCGCAGCGCGCCCCACCTACCGCGCCTATTACCCGTCGCGGGACACGCTGGGCGAGACCTTCCAGGTCATCATCGAGAACTTCCAGCTGCAGCGCGAGTTTGCGGACTTGGGCCGAGACACCGCCTGCGTGGTGGGCGCCATGCGCGGCCGGCTCGACAAAGTGAGGCTGCGCGCCAACTTCCAGATCCAGGTGCTCACCAGCCTGTTCTTTCGCAACAAAGGCGCCTATGTCGTGGGCAAGATCATCAACGGCTTCAACGAAGTGCCGTTTGCGCTGCCCATCCTGCACGACGACAACGGCAGGCTGTTTATCGACGCGGCCCTGTTTGGCGAAGACGACATGCAGATGCTGTTCAGCTTCGCACGCGCCTACTTTATGGTGGACATGGAGGTGCCGAGCGCCTACGTGCAGTTCCTGCGCAGCCTCATGCCGCGCAAGCCCCGCGCCGAGATCTACAATGCCCTGGGCCTGGCCAAGCAGGGCAAGACGCTGTTCTACCGCGACTTTCTGTACCACCTGAAGCACTCCAGCGACCAGTTCCGCATCGCGCCCGGCATCAAGGGCATGGTGATGCTGGTGTTCGACCTGCCGAGCTTTCCCTTCGTGTTCAAGCTCATCAAGGACTACTTCCCGCACCAGAAGGAAACCACGCGCGAGCAGGTCAAGGCCAAGTACCTGCTGGTCAAGCAGCACGACCGCGTGGGCCGCATGGCCGACACGCTCGAATACAGCGAGGTGGCCTTTCCGCGCAGCCGGTTCGACGATGCCCTCATTGCCGAGATCGAGAAGTTCGCCCCCAGCCAGCTCGAAATCAGCGACCGCGACGGCGACGGCCAGACGGAGGTGATCATCAAGCACCTGTATATCGAGCGGCGCATGATCCCGCTCAACATCTACCTGCAGGAAGCCTTCGACACTGGCCTGTCAGACCCGCGCGCGCGCCAGCAGATGGAGCACAGCGTCATCGAATACGGCAACGCCATCAAGGACCTCGTGGCCGCCAACATCTTCCCGGGCGACATGCTCTGGAAGAACTTTGGCGTCACGCGCAACGGCAAGGTCGTGTTCTACGACTACGACGAAATCGAATACCTCACCGACTGCAACTTCCGCCGCGTGCCCACGCCGCGCAATGAAGAAGAGGAAATGAGCGGTGAGGTCTGGTACAGCGTCGGCCCGCGCGATGTGTTCCCTGAAACCTTCGGCCCCTTCCTGCTCGGCAACGATGCCGTGCGCGAGGTGTTCATGCAGCACCACGCCGATCTGCTCGACGCTGCCTTCTGGCAGTCGCACCAGGAACGCATCCGGGCGGGCCACATGTTTGACGTCTTTCCCTACGACACAGACCGGCGCTTTGCCCATGGCGCAGCAGGCCGGTAGCCCCCTTCATTCACCCCCTCCCAAGCTTTTCATCCGAACCATTTCACAGGAGACCATCACCATGTCTGCATCCACTCAAGACCCCATCGTCATCGTCGGCGCCGCACGCACCCCCATGGGCTCGCTGCAGGGCGACTTTTCCAGCCTGGCCGCGCACGACCTGGGCGGCGCCGCCATCAAGGCCGCCATCGAGCGTGCCGGTGTGTCGCCTGACGCCGTGGGCGAAGTGCTGTTCGGCAACTGCCTGATGGCTGGGCAGGGCCAGGCACCCGCGCGCCAGGCGGCGTTCAAGGGCGGCCTGCCCAAGGGCGCTGGCGCCGTCACGCTCAGCAAGATGTGCGGATCGGGCATGAAGGCCGCGATGATGGCGCATGACATGCTGCTGGCCGGCACGCACGACGTCATGGTGGCAGGCGGCATGGAGAGCATGACCAACGCTCCCTACCTGCTGCAAAAGGGCCGGGGCGGCTACCGACTGGGCCATGACCGCATCTTTGATCACATGATGCTCGACGGCCTGGAAGACGCTTACGAAGCGGGCCGCAGCATGGGCACCTTTGGCGAAGACTGCGCCGCCAAGTACCAGTTCACCCGCGAGCAGCAGGACGCGTTTGCCACCGCCAGCGTGCAGCGCGCCAAGGCGGCCACCGAGTCCGGCGCGTTTGCGGCCGAGATCGTGCCCGTCACCGTCAAGACCCGCGCGGGCGAGACCGTGGTGTCGGTGGACGAAGGCCCCGGCAAGGTCAAGCTCGAAAAAATCGCCACACTCAAGCCCGCCTTCAAGAAGGACGGCACCATCACCGCCGCGTCCAGCTCCAGCATCAACGATGGCGCCGCCGCGCTGGTGATGATGCGCGAATCCACCGCGAAGAAGCTGGGTTGCAAGCCCCTGGCCCGCATCGTGAGCCACGCCACGCATGCGCAAGAGCCCGAGTGGTTCGCCACTGCCCCGTTGGGTGCCACGCAGAAGGCGCTGGCCAAGGCCGGCTGGCAGGTTGGCGATGTGCAGCTGTGGGAGATCAACGAAGCCTTTGCCGTGGTGCCCATGGCGCTGATGAAGGAACTCGACCTGCCCCACGACAAGGTCAACGTGAACGGCGGCGCCTGCGCTCTGGGCCACCCCATCGGCGCCAGCGGTGCACGCATCATGGTGACGCTGATGTACGCGCTCAAGGCCCGCGGCCTCACCAAAGGCCTGGCCACGCTGTGCATCGGCGGCGGAGAGGCCACGGCCGTGGCGCTCGAACTGGTCTGACGATGGAGAGGGATGGGATGATTCCCATCTCTTCACAAGGACCGCGATGACCGCACCATCTCCCGAGATCACCACCTTCTGGCGTGAATTTGTCGATGCCCAGGCATCGCTCCAGGCCCAGCCTCTGCGCGAGCGGGTCGAGTCGGCCAACGTGCTCATCGAGCGTCACCTGAGCGGCCTGGCGCTGGAGATGTCTGGCGGCGACAGCGATGCGGTGGTGGATCTCATCGTCACCGCCCACGGCAGCATCGACAACTTTCCGTTGCTGATGGAGGTGGTGGCTGCCGCCCCCACGCTGCAGAACTACCGGTTGCGCGCGTTCCGGGAGCGCACCTCGCAGCCCGACTTTCCCATCGGCATGGAGGGCTTTGAGCTGTCCACATCGGAGGTGCTGGTCGCCTGTGGACAGGACGATGGCCAGGCCGCGCTGGAGATCCGCTTTGGCCGCGAGATCCCCAGCGACTATCAGGACCACGCGCGCAACATGGCGTTCATCATGCTCGACCATGTTCTGGGCGAATACGACTTCGCCGTCAAGGTGGGCGCGGTGGATTTTGTGGAGGAAGCCTCCGACCCGCTGGCACCCTGGGTGCCCCTGAGCCAGTTTGTGCCGGTGTTCGACCGCTATTGGGTGGACACCCTGGGCCGCACCAGCGACTTCCCTGCGGGCGAGCACGACTGGTCGGGCATGACCTTGTCGTTTGGCGGGCAGGACGATGAGGATGGCAGCGGTGACGAGGCTGAAGACAAGGCCATTGTTATGGTCAACCGCAGTGCCAACCCCGTGGCCATGCGCGCCGATCTGGCCTACGCGCTGACCCTGGACCTGGCCGTGGGCAACCGCGATCAGCTGGCCGCCGTGCAAGACCTGCAGGACCAGGCAGCCACGCTGCTCGCGCTGCCGCAGCTGGGCATCATGGCCTACACACTGACCCGCGCGGGGCGCCGCAAGGCCGTGTATTACGTGGGCGACAAGCAGCTGGCCATGCAGACGCTCGCACCTTTGCTGCTGCGCGATGAGGCCGAATCACTGGAGCTGACCTTCGCGTTTGATCCCGCATGGTCAGGCTATTTCGAGTTTGCCGTGCATTGCCCGTGAACTCTTTCAACCCCTTGCAGGCCACACCATGATCGAAACGCTCGAACAATTGCGCACCCTGTACGCAGCCCCCGGCGAGCGGGCCCTGCGCAAGCAACAACCGCAGCTGGATGGGCACTGCCAGCGCTTCATTGCCCTGTCGCCGTTCTGCGTGGTGGCCAGTGGTGGCGCCCATGGTGCGCTGCTCGATGCCTCGCCGCGCGGCGGTGCGCCGGGCTTTGTGAAGTCACCCGATCCCCACACCCTGCTGCTGCCCGATGCGGGCGGCAACAACCGGCTCGACACCCTGACCAACCTGCTGAGTGACCCGCGCATCGGCCTGCTGTTCATGATCCCGGGTGTGGATGAAACCCTGCGGGTGAATGGCACCGCACGCCTGCGCGACGAAGCGTTGTACACCGACTTCTTCACGGCCGAGCGCCAGCGCCCCAAGATCGTGATCGAAGTGCGTGTGGCCGAGGCGTACCTGCACTGCTCCAAGGCCTTCATGCGCTCGCGGCTGTGGTCCGCCGATGCGCAGGTGGACCGCGCGCAACTGCCCACCATGGGCCAGATGATTCACGACCAGATGGGCCTTGCGACCGAGCCCGAGTCGCAAGTGGCGATGCTGCAGCGCTACCGCGCCCAACTGGCGCAAGAGCAGCAACTCGGCGACGCTTGAGGGGATTGATGTTGAATACTTCTGTTTTGATAGCTTTCAGCGCTTGATGGATAAGCGCTAGAGCCCAATTTCATTCAAATTCCCTCTATGAAATCCATATTGGTCATCGGCGCATCGCGTGGCATTGGGCTGGAGCTCGTGCGCCAATACACCGAGGCGGGCCGCCGCGTCATCGCTACCGTGCGCGACGATGCGGGCCGCGAGCGGGTACAGGCCCTGGGCGCCCAGGTGTTGACCGTGGACGTGGCCAACCCTGCCAGCGTCAGCGGGCTGGCCTGGCAACTGGACGGCGAAAAGATCGAGACCGCCTGGTATGTGGCCGGTGTCATCCGCCGCCCCAATGCGCTTACGCCGCCCACCCAGCAGGACTTCGATGCCGTGATGCACACCAACGTGCTGGGCGCCATGCAGACACTGCCGCAGGTTGCGCCCCTGGTGGCCGACGCGCAGGGTGTGTTCGCATTTCTGTCCTCGTCCATGTCGCAGATTGGCAGCGTTCCCAACGGCGGCTCCTGGCTGTACCGCACCAGCAAGGCGGCGCTGAACATGGCCATCGCATCCGCCCAACACGACTACCCGAACGCCACCCTCATCACCATCGACCCCGGCTGGGTGCAGACCGACATGGGCGGCGAAGGCGCTGCGCTGACCGTGCAGGACAGCGTGCGCGGCCTGCGCGCCACCGTGGCGGGCGTCACGGCCGCCGACAAAGGCCGCCTGCTGCACCACGACGGGCGCCGCGCCACGCACTGGTAGCCTGGCGGCTATCAGGCTGCCGGATCGATGCAAGATTTGGACTGGCGCCCGGTGGAGTGGATCCGCAAAATTGCGTGGCGCTGGCTACCTGAAAACGGCTTCCTGCGCGGGCTGGCTAAAGAGAGGGCCAGCTCCATGCAACCCAACCGGGAGTCCAAAAAATGTGTGATTGTCTTGCTACCCCGGCGGCGCTTGCGCCGTCCCGCCGCCGCCTTCTGGGCGGTGCCGCAGCCTTGGCTGCCCTGGCCTCCAGCGCTCGCGTGCTGGCTGCAGACACCCCTTTGCCCGACAACCGCATCGGCCCCGACGCAGCGCTTGCGCGGCTGGTGCAGGGCAATGCCCGCTACGTGGCGGGCCGTTCCACGCAGCGCGACTTTTCGGTGGGCCGGGTGGCGCGCACCACCGGGCAGCGGCCCTTTGCGGCCATCCTGAGCTGCGCGGATTCGCGCATTGCGCCCGAGCTGGCGTTTGACCAAGGGCCCGGCGATCTGTTCGTGGTGCGGCTGGCGGGCAACTTCCTGAACGACGATGCGCTGGCCAGCATGGAATACGCGATCGAGGTTCTGCAGGTGCCGCTCATTCTCGTGCTCGGGCACAGCAACTGCGGCGCTGTTTCCGCCGCCATCAAGGTGGTGCAGGAGGGCACCCAGCTGCCCGGCCATCTGCCGGGGCTGGTCAACGCCATCCGCCCGGCCGTCGAGGCGGCGCAGCGCCGCCAGCCCGCCAACTTGCTGGTGGCCGCCACCGAGCAGAACGTGCGGCTCAATGTGGCCCGGTTGACCACCTCCGAACCCCTCCTGGCCGGGCGCATGGCCAGCGGCGCCATCCGCGCCGTGGGGGGCGTGTACGAGCTGTCCAGCGGCAAGGTCTCGCTGGTCTAGGAGCCTATGGACAAGGGCGTGGCGGACGGTTGCTGCGGCCGGGGTACGCAGGAGCACGTAGTCCGCCCGCCCTTAGCGGGCGCGCCCGCAGACGCGGGCAAAATTGCATGTTGACTCGCCGGTAGGTGCCTGGGCATCCAGAGCCTGCCGGCGCCGAACGATCCCAAGGAGACAACATGCTGCTGACCCAAGACCAGGAAATGATCCGCGACGCGGTGCGCGACTTTGCGCAAGAACAGTTGTGGCCCCACGCCGCGCGCTGGGACAAGGAACACCACTTCCCCAAAGAGGCGCACCAGGGCCTGGCTGCACTGGGTGCCTACGGCATCTGCGTGCCCGAAGAGTTCGGCGGTGCCAACCTGGACTACGTGACGCTGGCGCTGGTGCTGGAAGAAATCGCCGCCGGTGATGGTGGCACCAGCACGGCCATCAGCGTGACCAACTGCCCCGTCAACGCCATCCTCATGCGTTATGGCAATGCACAGCAAAAGCGCGACTGGCTCACGCCGCTGGCGCGCGGCGAAATGCTGGGCGCCTTCTGCCTGACTGAGCCGCATGTGGGTTCCGACGCCTCCGCACTGCGCACCACCGCCGTCAAGCAGGGCGACGAATATGTGATCAACGGCGTCAAGCAGTTCATCACCAGCGGCAAGAACGGCCATGTGGCCATCGTCATCGCCGTGACCGACAAGGGCGCGGGCAAGAAGGGCATGAGCGCCTTCCTCGTGCCCACCAGCAACCCCGGCTATGTGGTGGCGCGGCTGGAAGACAAGCTGGGCCAGCACAGCAGCGACACGGCGCAGATCAACTTCGACAACTGCCGCATCCCGGCCGAGAACCTCATCGGCACCGAGGGCGAGGGCTACAAGATCGCCCTGGGCGCGCTCGAAGGCGGGCGCATCGGCATTGCCGCGCAGAGCGTGGGCATGGCGCGCAGCGCGTTTGATGCGGCGCTGGCGTATTCGAAGGAGCGCGAGAGTTTTGGCACGGCCATCTTCAACCACCAGGCCGTTGGCTTTCGCCTGGCCGACTGCGCCACGCAGATCGAAGCCGCGCGCCAGCTCATCTGGCACGCCGCCGCGCTGCGCGACGCGGGCCGCCCGTGCCTGAAGGAAGCCGCCATGGCCAAGCTGTTTGCCAGCGAAATGGCCGAGCGCGTGTGCAGCGCCGCCATCCAGACGCTGGGCGGCTACGGCGTGGTGAACGACTTCCCGGTGGAGCGCATCTACCGCGACGTGCGTGTGTGCCAGATCTACGAAGGCACGAGCGACGTGCAGAAGATCATCATCCAGCGCGCGCTGGCCTGAGCCTGCTGGGCGCCATCGTCGGCGCCGCGACCGCTGCCTCCGTGCCGTGGTGACGGTTGCGCTGTGAGTGGGGCCGCAGCAGATGCGCTCTCAGCCATGCCTTGGTCGCTGCCCGACGTACTCCCAAGCGCTGCCACGCGCCGGCGTCAACACGCAACCCTCCCAAAGTAGGGGGTGTTTGGTACGGGAAGATGCCAACATCGGCCCGATGAACTCCGAACGCGTGCTCTCCTGGGACACCCTGGCACCCGCCGCCCAGCTGCAGTTGTTGGGCAACAGCTTCATGCGGGTGCGCGACGGCTGCACTGTCATGCCGCTGCTGGGGCTGCCGGGCTTGGCCTGGCTGTATTCGCTGGGCTTGTGGCCCCCTGGCATCACGCTGTGGTGGGGGGCGTCGTTGTTGCTGGTGGGGGCTGTGTGGGGCGTCTGGGGCCTGTGGCAGCGGGCCCTGAAGCAGCGCGACAGCCACGGTGCGGCAACGCTGCTGGCCGTTTGGTTGCCTCGTGTGCAAGCGCTGGCGGCGTTGTACGGCGCGTTGGTGATGAGTTCTGCGGCCTCCGCTGGGCCCGACACGCCCTTTGAACTGCGCGTGGTGTTCATCTGTGGCTCCACGCTGGTGGTGTCGGCGCATGCCGCGCACCAGTCGGCGGCGCTGGTGGTTTTCAAGCGGTTCTTTTTCACCAGCTACGCGGTCAGCCTGTTGTCGGTGCCCTATGTGTTTCCCGATCACTGGCCGTACCTGTTGCCCATGCATCTGGCGTTTGGCGTGTTCTTTCGCAATGCGAGCATCAGCCATCAGTTCTTTCTGAGCAATGTGGACCTGACGGAGCGGTTCCGTGCCGCCAAGGGCGAGGCCGAGCAGGCGCTGGCTGTGAAGAACCAGTTCCTCGCCACCGCCAGCCACGACCTGCGCCAGCCCGTGCATGCCGTGGGGCTGCTGGCCGAATCCATCGCGCTGCGCAACCGGGACCCGGCGCTGGATGCCACGCTGCAGAACCTGCGCCAGGGCGTGCAGTCGCTGCAATGGATGTGCAATGCGCTGCTGGACCTGTCGCGCATCGAAGCGGGGGCCGTGCAGGCAAGGCCCCAGGCGGTGGCCCTGGCGCCGCTGCTGCGCGAAGTCGCCACGCTGCTGGGGGAGTCTGCGCGCACCCGGGGCCTGGTGCTGCGCCTGCGCCCGCCACCGGCCAGCGCCCGGGTGCAGGCCGACCCGATGCTGCTGCGCCAGTGCGTGGTGAACCTGGTGCACAACGCGCTGCGGTACACGCAGCGTGGCGGCGTGCTGCTGGCTGTGCGCCGCCGCGCCGGGCACTGGCAGGTGGAGGTGTGGGACACCGGCCCCGGCGTTGCAGCCGAGGAGCGCGAGCGGATCTTCTCGCCCTTCACCCGCAGTGCCTCGACGCGCGTGGCAGACGATGCAGGCTACGGCCTGGGCCTGGCTGTGGTGGCGCGCTGCGCCGAGCTGATGGATGCGCCCCTGGGCCTGGTGTCGCGCCTGGGGCGCGGCTCGCGGTTCTGGCTGCGGCTGCCGCCTGCCACGTCCAGCGCAGTGGTCGTTGCGCCAACGCCCGCCACCGTGGCGCGCCAGGGCGGCCTGCAGGGCCGCTGCCTGGTGGTGGAGGACGACCCGCAGGTGGCCGCAGGCTGGCAGCAACTGCTGCAGGACTGGGGCGTGCAGGTGCGCTGCGCGGCCGATGGTGCCGAGGCACTGGGTTGGCTGGAACAGGGCTTCACGCCGCAGGCCATCTTCTGCGACCAGCGTTTGCGCTCCGGCGAGAGTGGGGTCGCCTTGCTCCAGCGCCTGCAGGCACTGTGCCCTGACGCCGCGCTGGCCATGGTCAGCGGTGAATGGGATTCGCCCGCGCTGCGCCAGGCGGAAGAAGAGGGCTACCTGGTGCTGCGCAAGCCGGTGGCGCCGGAACAGCTGCACGCCTTGTTGCGGCAATGGCTACCTGATTCGTCTGAAGACTATAAAAAAAATAGCTGCTAGCGCTTATTGGTAAAGCGCTGAAGGTTGTTTTGATTGATTTTTCTGCGGGCCCAGCCACTGGGCCAGCACCGCGTGCAACTCCACGGGGCTCACCGGCTTGCGCAGTACCAGGTAGCCCTCGTCCTCGGCATCCTGCAAGGCGGGCGCGTTGTGCTCGCCGCTGACCATGGCGCCGCGTGCAGCGGGGCAGCGGGCCAGCAGGGCGCGCAGCACGTCAAAGCCGCTCTCGCCCGTGTGCAGCCGCTGGTCGCAGAAGATGGCATCCGGCTCGAACCCTTCGTCGAGCTGGGCATGTGCCTCGGCCGTGGTGGTGGCGTATGCCGCCGTCACGCCCCAGGCCTCCAGCATGGCGCGCCAGGCCTTGATCACCTGGCGGTCGTCGTCCAGTACTAGGCAGCGGCCTTGCAGCGGGCGCATTGCCGTCTCGTCGCGGTGCAAGGCCACCGGGTCGGGTGGCACGGCCGTCGTAGTAGCCGCAGCGGTGTGGGCCGGCAGCCGCAGCCAGAAGCATGAGCCCCGCCCCGCCTGCGACACCAGGCCGTGGGTGGCGCCCATCTGTTCGGCGCAGCGCGCCACCACGGCCAGCCCCAGGCCGTGTCCGGCGTCGTTCATCTGGTCCGCCCGCTCCCCTCGGTAGTAGGGGCTGAACACCCGGTACTGGTCCGCCACGGTGATGCCGACGCCGGTGTCCCGCACTTCCACCAGCCAGTCGCTGCCGCGCGCCCGCACGCTCACCAGCACCTTGCCTTGGGGCGTGTAGCGGATCGCGTTCTGCACCAGGTTGGCCAGCGCCTGGCGCAGCAGCACCGGTTCTGCCCACACGGTAGCTCCGCCACGCGGCACCCATAGCCGCAGGGCCAGCCCGCCGAGGCTGGCCTGCTCACGGAACAGGCGCACCACGTCCGCGAGCAGTGCGTTCAGGTCCACCACGCCCTTGGCGCCCAGCGGCTGGCCGGATTCCAGGCGGGCCAGGTCCAGCAGTGCGTTGAACAGCTGGTTCATGGCCTGCATGCTGTTGCGCAGGTCGGCAACCATGGGGCGAAGAACCGGGTCGCTGTTGCGCAGGCTGATCGCCTCGACCATCAGCGACATGGCATGCACGGGCTGGCGCAGGTCGTGGCTGGCGGTGGCGAGGAACAGGTTTTTCTCGGTCAGCGCGCTTTCGGCCTGCCGCCGGGCTGCCGCCAGGGCCGCGTTGGCCGTGCGGGTGCGGCGGTACTGCCAGTAGCTGGCGCCCGCCGCCAGCAGGGCCAGCGCCACCGTGGCGGCCAGGCCGATCTGTTGCATGCGCCGCACACGCAGCTCGGCATCCTGCACCCGATTGGCCTGCGCCAGCTGCTCGATCTGGCGCTGCCGTTCAGCGCTGTCAAAGCGCTCCTGCAGCGCGGCCACGGCCTGGTCGCGCTCGGTGTGGAACAGCTCCTTGGCCAGCGCCTGCTGCTTGCGCGTGGTGGCCATGGCTTCGCGGTACAGGCCGACTTGCTCGTACATGCGCGAGAGCTCGCCCAGCAGCTGCTCTTCCATGGGCAGGGAGCCTGCTTCATGCACAAACCGAATGCCCGCCTCCACCTCGTGCACGCCAGCCGCAATGCGGCCCTGGCCCATCAGCGCAAAGCCCAGGTTGGCCTGCGCCATTGCGGCCCCGTTCAGCTCGTGCGCGTCGCGGTACGCTGCCAGTGCCTCGCGCATCACGGGCTCGGCCGCGGCATAGGCCTTGCGCTGCAGCAGGACGTCGCCCAGATTGTTCAGCGCCGTGGCCTGGAGCCCGGTGAGCCCGCCGGCGCGGGCGATCTGCAGGGACTGCCGGTAGGCGGCCACGGCGGTGTCGAGGTTGCCCTGCACGTTTTCCACATTGCCACGGTGCAGGTGCAGCCAGCCCAGCGCCTGCTGGGCGTCCAGCTTTTCGGCCAGCGGCAGCGTCTCGCGAATGGTCTGCAGCGCGCGGTCGGGGTTCTTCATGTCGAAGTGCAGCAGCTCCAGATGGGTGCGCGACCGCAGCTCGGATGTGGCTGCCTGGCGCGGCAGCGTGCGCGAGAGTTCCAGGCTGCGCAGCAGGTGGGTCATCGCCGCTTCGAACTGGCCGTTGCCGCTGTGCAGGGCACCCAGCGTCAGGTGGTAGAGCCAGCGCACCCAAGGGTCGGGCACCTGCTCCGCCGCGCCCGCTTCGCGCGCCAGGGCGTCCAGCCCGGCGCGTGTCTTGCCCGCCACGGCCCATTGCCGGGCCTCGAAGCAGGTGGCCAGCACCTGCGTCGAGGCATCGCTGTGTGCAGCCGCAAGCGCTTTCAGTTGCGCTATGCCCTCGGTTACCACCGCAGCCTGCCCGGTCTCGAAGGCTGCGTCCGTCAGCGCCGCCAGGTAGGTGCGCCGGGTCGCGACATCGGCCGCGTTGGCAAAGCGGGTGGCGGCGGCCTGCAGCGCCTGCACGGCTTCGGCGCTGTTGCGTTGCGACAGGGTCTGCAGCCGGTCCAGCTCTGCCAGGTCCGGGTTCGGTACCTGTGCCCCTGCGGGCAGTGCCGTCTGCAGGCACAAGGCCGCGACCAGCACCACGGCCCGGACAAGGCGCATCAGGACAGCTCCAGCCGCCGGCCGCGCAACAGCGTGATGGCCTCGACCCGCGTGCGCACCCGTAGCCGCTCCAGGATGCCCGTCACGTGCTCCTTCACGGTGCTCTCGGCAATGTCCAGCTGCAAGGCGATGCGCTTGTTGGGCAGCCCCTGCAGCACCAGCGCGAGGATCTGGCCCTGGCGGGTGGACAGCCCCAGCTCGGCCGGAGTCACCGGCAGATCGCGGCTGCGCGGCGGCTGGCTGCCCAGCAGGCCCGGCTCAAACCAGACCAGCCCGCTCAGCAAGGCTTCCACCGCCAGACCAAAGGTCTCAGGCGCTGCTTGTTTGTGGATGAAGCCCTGTGCGCCTGCCTGCCGGGCCTGCTCCATCACGGCGGGGTCATCGTCGCCGCTGATCACGGCGATGGGCATCCCGGGGCAGTGGCTGCGCACCTGGGCGATCAGGCCCACCGCAGCGCCTTCCGCCAGCCAGAAGTCGATGAGCGCGATGGCCGGTGTGCCCCGCATTTCCACCCAGCGCAGAAGATCGTCCGCCCCTGCGGCCTCAACCACCTCCATCTGCGGCAGGCGTGCGCGCAGGAACTCGGCCATGCCGTGCGCCACGAGCGGATGGTCGTCCAGGATGAGCGCGTAAGGGGAAGTGGGGGCCATGTAGTGGGAGAGGGTGGCTGCGCCTTGCGGCGCAGGCGCGCTGACAGCGCGGAGGTAGGGCAAATTCTGCCAAGTGTTGAGCAGGATGGACGGCGCGCAAACCCTACCAGGGTAGGGTTCCGTACCGCAGTAGGTGCTGCACAGAATCCGCCCTTCATTCACGATCAAGAGGTTTCTGTTCATGACACGACAAGCAAGCGCAACGGGTGCTGGGCGCACTGGGCACTCCGTACGGCCCCTCTTCCGCTGGGCGCCCCTGGGCTTGGCGGCAGCCTTGCTGGTGGGTTGTGGCGGTAGTGACGATGACAACAATGGCACGCCGCCGCCTACCGCAGGCGCGTTCAGCATTGGCGGTGCGGTCACGGGCCTGGGCGCTGGCAAGACGGTGACGCTGCAAAACACCGGCAAGGACGACCTGACGATCAATGCCAACGGCAACTTCGTCTTCGTGACGCGCCTGGACAGTGGCATTGCCTATGCCGTCACCGTCAAGACCCAGCCCAGCGGCCAGCGTTGCACGGTGACCCAGGGCACGGGCACCGCCACCGCCAACGTCAGCAACGTGCAGGTGCGCTGCGAAAACCTGGCGGCCGCCACCTATACGGTTGGCGGCTCAGTGACTGGTCTGGCGGGTGGCACGTTGGTGCTGCAGAACAACGGAGGCGATGACCTCTCGGTCTCCAGCAACGGCGGCTTCACGTTCGGCACTGCGCTGGCCGGCGGCACGCGCTATGCGGTCACCGTGCGCACGCAGCCTTCCGGCCAGAGCTGCACGGTGCGCAATGGCTCCGGCAGCGTGGTCTCTGCCAACGTGGGCTCGGTGGAGGTGAGCTGCGGCACGGTGGTGGCCTTGCCCGAAGGCGACTGGAAGCAGGAGCTGTGCGTAGTGGTGCGGCCCGGCACCTGGGGCCGCTCGCTGTGGCGCATCACCCGCCAGGGGGACAATCGCGTGACGGGACAGATCGGTGTGACCACCTATGCTGACGCCAACTGCACGGGCGCTGGCACGGTGGCAGGCCCTCTGACCGGTGTGGGCAATGTGGCGTTCGACCGTAACGGCAGCACGGCTACGCTGACCGCGTTCTGGGGCTTGTGGACCCAGCCGTCAGGCCTGACATCGCGTGCCGTCTGGGCCCGCAAGGGGAGCCGCCTGTGCATCTTTGGCGACCAGATACCCACGGCTTTCCCAACGGCGGTCAGTGTGGAGAGCTACGTGGACACCGTTCTGCCCAACAAGACCTGCTACACGCAAAACTGAGCCTAGGACAACGCCGTGCTTTGCAATTGCGCCAGCGTCACGAACTCCAGCGCGCGCGCATGTGTGCATTCCAGGATCACGGGAGGCGCCACACCCGCCTCGTAGGCCTCCTTCCAGCGCAAGACGCACAGGCACCAGCGGTTGTTGGGCTGCAGCCCTGCAAAGCGGGACTCGGGCCGGGGGGTGATGAGGTCGTTGCCCCGCGACAGCGAAAAGTCCAGAAACGCCTGTGTCATGCGTGCGCAGATCACGTGGGTGCCGTGGTCTTGCTCGTCGGTGTTGCAGCATCCGTCGCGGTAGTAGCCGGTCAGTGGGTCGTAGGAGCAGGGCATCAGCAAGGTGCCCAGAACGTTCAGTGCAGTCATATCGGGTCGCGTAAGTCGCGTGGGTTGTGAGGGGCGGTGAGGGTGCAGACCGTTGGGGTGGGCGCGGGGCGGGTCAGCCAACCTCGCCACGACGGCGCAGCACTACGGTGATCTGCCCGTTGGTCTCGATGGTGGCGCGTTCCACTTCGTGCGCGTGCAGGCAGCCGCCTGCGCGCAGTGCGGCCTCCACGTCGTAGCGGGTCAGCAGCTCCTTGCGCATCAGCGCCTGGTTCAGTTCGCCCTGGTGGATCAGCACCTGGGCCTTGCCGTCCACCCAGCGCCCGATGCGCGGGAAGTGGAACGCCAACCGCGCCAGCGCCACATGCAGCAGCATGAGCGTGCTGGCCGAGATCAGCCCGCCCACCAGCGAGTTGTCGCCCGCGTTCATCGAGTTCTGCACCGCGTTCGACAGGATCAGCAACAGGATCAGGTCAAACGGCTCGTACTGCCCCGTCTGCCGCTTGCCCGACAGGCGCATGAACACCAGCAAGAACAGGTACACCACCACGCCGCGCAGCACAAACTCCCACCACGGCACGCTCATTTGCCACATTGCAAGGTTCCTTGTTGGATGCTTGGGTGGGGGCAGTCTACGGCCTGCGGCTTGCCCCTCATTCGCTGAGCGAAAATCCCGGCAATTCCCCGCACGGCTCCGGCACAGTGCGCCACTCACTGCAGTGGTGGCCGAGTGGGCATCATCTGCCGTCCCCCACCGAAAGTACCGCACCATGCAACGCCGCCAATTTCACCAAACCAGCCTCGTGGCTGCCCTGCTGTGCGCCACCGGCCAGCGGGCCTGGGCCCTATCGCTGGGTGACCTTACCAATGCCGATGCCGCCAGCGGCCTCAAAGCCGCGCTGGGCCAGGGCGCCCAGGCGGCGGTCGCCCTGCTGGGGCGGCCTGACGGGTTTCTGGGCAACCCCCAGGTGCGCATCGGCCTGCCGGGCTCCCTGGACGACGCCGCCAAGGTCATGAAGTCGCTGGGCCAGGGGCGGCGCATCGACGAGCTGGTCACCTCCATCAACCGCGCCGCCGAAGCCGCCGTGCCCATGGGCAAAGACCTGCTGGTGGGCGCCGTGCAGAAGATGACGGTGACCGATGCCAAGAACATCCTGACCGGCGGCAGCACCTCGGTCACAGCCTTTTTTGCCGACAAGACGCGCACGCCGCTCTCCGAACGCTTCCTGCCCGTGGTGAACCAGGCCACCGAAAAAGTCGGCCTGACCCAGAAGTACAACGCCTTTGCGGGTAAGGCAGCGAGCTTTGGCCTGCTCAAACCCGAGGAGGCCAACCTTGCGCAGTACGTCACCGGCAAGACGCTCGACGGCCTGTACTTCATGATCGGCGAGGAAGAGCGCCGCATCCGTCAGAATCCGGCCGGTGCAGGCAGCGCCATCGCCCGCAAGGTCTTTGGTGCGCTGAGATGAAGCTCCCCCTGAGTCGCTTCGCGCCATCCCCCTCTCTCGCTGCGCGGGAGGGGGACGCACCCAGTGGCCTGGCAAAGCCAGTTCCACGGGTGCACTCGCCTCGCGCAGCGCCCGTTTCCATCGGTGGGGCGGGCATCGCCTGCGTGCCTTCCTGCATCCGTCCATGAACCATAACGACCCCTGCCCCTGCGGCCGTACCCAAGCCGCACCCGGCAAAAGCGCCAAGGCTGCGGCCTTGTCCTATGAGGAATGCTGCGGCAGCTACCTCGACCACTGGGACGACGCTGCCGCGCCCGACGCCGAGAGCCTCATGCGGTCACGCTACACCGCCTTTGTCCTCGAACGTGGCGACTACCTGCAGGCCACCTGGCACCCCAGCACCCGGCCAGCGGACCTCGATTTCGACCCTGGCACGAAGTGGCTGGGGCTGGAAGTGCGCAGCCACCGCAGCACAGGCGAAGACCGCGCCGAGGTGGAATTTGTCGCGCGCTACCGCGTGGGCGGCCGCGCCGTGCGCCTTCACGAGACCAGCCGCTTCGTGCGCGAAGACCGGCGCTGGTTCTATGTGGATGGCGATATCCACTCCTGAAAATTTAATAAAAATGACCTCCAGCGCTTTACCGATAAGCGCGAGCAGCTATGAAATTTGAAGCAATCTTGTTTGACTGCGATGGTGTGCTGGTCGACAGCGAACCCATCACCAACGGCGTGCTGCGCGACATGCTCAACGAGGCGGGCTGGGCCCTGAGTGCCGACGAATGCATGCGCATCTTTATCGGCAAAACGGTGCGCAGCGAGGCCGCCCGCATCGAGGCCCACACCGGCCGCCCGCTGACCGATGCGTGGATGGCCGACTTCTATGCGCGGCGCAATGCCGAGCTGGACCAGCGCCTCACGGCCATCGAACACATCCACAGCACCATCGAAAGGGTGCACGCGCACCATGGCGGGCGCATTGCCTGCGCCTCGGGTGCCGACCGGCACAAGGTCGAGATGCAGCTGGCCAAGGTGGGGCTCACGCCGTACTTTGCCGGGCGGGTGTTCAGCGGCCACGAGATGCCCGCCACCAAGCCCGCGCCCGACGTCTATCTGGCGGCGGCTGCGGCCCTGCAGGTGGCGCCCGGGCGCTGTGCCGTGGTGGAAGACACCGTTACGGGCGTGACCGCGGGCGTGGCCGCAGGCGCCACGGTGTTTGCCTATGCGCCGCTGGACGATGGCGAGCCCCTGCGTGCCGCAGGCGCAGCGCAGGTGTTTCGCAGCATGGCCGAGTTGCCTGCGCTGCTGGGCTGCTGACACAGGCAAGAAGATTCCCAACAGCCCTGTAACCATGGGAGAAGCGCAATGCCGGTACAACGCATGAAGCCGTGGATGCGGCGATGCGCCGTGGTGGCGGCCCTGGCCCTGCTGGCGGGCTGCTCGTCGGTGCGGCCCTGGATCAACGAACCCCTGAAGCCCGAAGACCAGTCCATCCCCGAGCGCAAGTCCGAGCGCGACCCTACCATCCTGGTGGCCGTCACGCTCTCGGGCGGCGGTGCGCGGGCGGCCGCCTTCGGCTTTGGCGTGCTGACCGAAATGCAGGCCACGCGCTTTGACTGGAACGGGCGCCCCACCACGCTGCTCGACGCCACCGATGTGATCAGCGGCGTCTCGGGCGGCAGCATCGTGGCCGCTTACCTGGCAGCACACGGCATCGAGGGGCTACCCCGCTTCGAGCAGGACTTTCTGCGCCAGAACTTCCAGAACAGCCTCATCACCCAAGCCCTGCGCCCCGGCAACCTGGTGGACCTGACCTCGCCCTGGTTCGGCCGCACGCACCTGCTCGCGCGGCGGCTGGATGAGCTGTATGGCGGGCGCACCTTTGGCGATGTGGCGCGGCGCCCGCGCCACCCGCAGCTGTTCATCACCGCCACCGACATGTCGTTGGGCACTGGCTTTGAATTCACGTGGGACCAGTTCGCGCTGATCTGCTCCGACCTGCGCAAGGTGCCGCTGTCGTTCGCGGTGGCGGCATCGTCCGCCGTACCGCTGCTGCTGAGCCCCGTCACCCTCAAGAACTACGCCGACCAGTGCCCTCAGTACCAGACCGTGTCCCGCGCTGCCACCCTGGCTGCGGGCGGCGACTACCGCGCGCGCCTGTACCGCGCGCATGAGTTGAGCTATCTGGACGCGCAGCGCCGCCCCTACATCCACTTGGTGGATGGCGGCCTGGCCGACAACCTGGGCGTGCAGCGCCTGCTCGACCGGGCCCTGGCCGGTGGCGGACTGCGCGAAACCTTCAGCGAAGTGGGCATCCCCCCCGGCACCATCCGCAAGCTGGTACTCGTCACCGTCAACGCCGAGCGCGACCCATCCGAGAACATCGACATGAGCGACAAGGTGCCCAACATGGCCCAGGTGGTGGACTCGCTGCTGTTTGGCACCGGCGCCCGCGCCACGCGCGAGACGCAGGAGTTCTTGCGCGACATCACCCAGCAGTGGCGCCAGTCGCTGGCGGCGGGCCCCACCGGCAGCAGCGATGCCTTTGCGCCCGGTGCCGAGGTCCACGTCATTTCCGTCAACCTGCGCGATGCCCACGACGACGTGGCGCGCCGCCGCCTGCTGCAGGTGCCCACGGCGTTCTCCATCACGTCGGAAGAAGTCACAGACCTCATCGAGGCGGGTGGCAGCGTGCTGCGCCACTCGCCGGAGTTCCGCGCACTGGTGCAGTCGCTGGCGCGGCAGGCTCCGACGACACCTTCACCCCCGCCCGGACCTGCATCTACACCAGCGAAGTCCGAGTAGCCGCGTGAGCCCGGCTAGCCCCCACCTCCGCATCACGGCTTGGTGTCGGGGGCCGGGGTGGTGGGCACGTCCTGGTCTTGGGCCGCCTCCGTCTGTGCGGCCATCGCCCGCTGGTAGCCGGGTCGCTGTTGCAACCGCTGCCAGTAGGCCTGCGTGGCCGGGCCAAATTGTTCGTTCAGCCCCAGGTGCTGCGCCAGCAGCAGCGCATACCCCACCGCCACATCCGCCGCCGTAAAGCGGCCCGCGCACAGATAGTCGCTGCGGCCGTGGGTCATCGCGGTTTCTACCGCGCGCAGCCGGGCCAGGAACCAGCGGCTGTAGTCCTCCACCACCTGCGGCAGCTTGCGCTCTGCGGTCTCAAACCGGCCATAGCGCAGCACCAGCGTCTGCGGAAAAGTCAGCGTCGCATCGCTCATGTGCAGCCAGTTCAGGTACGCGCCATACGCGGGGTGTGTGGGCGCCACATCCAGCCCCGCGTCGGGGTGCGTGGCGGCCAGGTACTGGCACATGGCCGCCGATTCGGTCATGCGCACATCGCCCTGCACCAGCAGCGGCACCGTGCCCAGCGGGTTCTCGTCCAGAAACCACCGGGCCTTGGCGCGCGGTGGGAAGGGCAGCATGTGGAGCTGGTAGGGCAGTTGCAGCTCTTCGAGCATCCACAGGGGGCGGAAGGAGCGGGCGCTGATGCAGTGGTGGAGGTGGAGCATGAAGGCAAGCGGCAAGAGGGCGGGCGGGAGCGCTGGTCAGTGTAGTGGTGGCTGGCTGCGGACGCAGCCCCGTGGCAGCCATGCAGGGTGCAGATCGCGCCATTGGGCCACTTCCTATCACGCCGGGCTCGCTTGGCGCCGAAACTCCGCCGGTGACTGCCCCGTCCACCCCCGAAACGCCCGGATAAAACTCTTCTCGTTCTCAAACCCCGCCGCCTCCGCCACCTGCTTGATCGGCCGCTGCGTGCGGTGCAGCAGCTCCACCGCGCGGGTGCGGCGAACCTCGTCTTTCAGGCCCTGCAGCGTGGCGCCTTCTTCCTTCAACTGCCGGTGCAGGGTGCGTGGCGACACATGCAGCAGCGCGGCGAGTGATTCGGCACTGTGCTGCGGCAGGGCGTGGGCGGGCTGGCCGGGCAGGGGGGCGGCCAGCAACTGGCGCACGCGCTGCACCAGCAGGCGGTCGCGGCGGTAGTGCAGCACCGTCAGGGGCAGGGCGTGCTGCAGCATCTGGCGCAGGGCCTGCTCGTCCCGGCGCAGGGGCAGGTGCAGGTAGCGGGCGTCGAAGTGGATGGCGGTGCGTGGCGCGTGGAAGGTGACGGGGCCGCGGAACAGCACGGCGTACGCATCGGCGTGCGGCGGTGCGTCAAACGCAAATTCGGCAGCGATGAGGGGGATGCGCGAGTCCACCATCCAGCAGGCCAGGCCGTGCGCGTTGCGCAATACGGAGACCAGGCAGAACTCGCGCAGCGCACCCAGGTCGCGGGCCTCGGTGATGGCCAGGGTGGCGGTGTCGCCCTGAGTGGTGAGGTGCAGCGCAATGTCGTCCGCCAGCAGGCCGTGGTGGCGGCACCAGCGGGCCAGGGCCACCTGCAGCGTGGGCGAGCTGATGCTGGCACGCGCCAGCATGCCGTAGCTGCCCCAGGGCAGGCGGCGGCTGAACCAGCCCAGGGCTTCGTCGTCCAGTTCCTGCATGGCGGCGTCGGAGATCTGCTCCATCTGCCAGGCGGTGATGCGGGCGCTGTCGTCGGGCAGCAGCTGCGGCGCAATCTGTGCCTGGGCCAGGGCGCGTTCCGGGCTCAGGCCGCGCTGCTCGTACGCCAGAACAATGGCACGCACAAAGGCGATGGGCGTTGCGGCAGGGGCAGATGGAGTGGTTGGGAGACGATGGTCGGCGGGGGCGGTGGTCTTCACGCCACAGAGTGTGCCAGCCGTGGCACGATTTGCAACCATTGTGTCCACCCGCCAGGGGTTCAGGCTTCTATGCTTACGGATCGCCCGCCCGCATGTTCTTGCGGCGCAGGCCGCATGACAGAGCCGAGGAGACAAACCCGTGACGAGTGCAGCCGCAACGAACTTCGCACCGCTGGTGGACAGCCACGCCCGTGGCGCCACCGACGTTCCCCTGATCGAGCAGACCATCGGCGCCTTTTTTGCCGATATGGTGGCCCGCCAGCCCGACCGCGAGGCGCTGGTCAGCGTGCACCAGGGCCGCCGCACCACCTACGCCCAGCTGCAGACCGAAGCCCACCGCCTGGCGAGCGCGCTGCTGGGCATGGGGCTCACCCCCGGCGACCGCGTGGGCATCTGGTCGCACAACAACGCCGAATGGGTGCTGATGCAGCTGGCCACCGCGCAGGTGGGCCTGGTGCTGGTCAACATCAACCCGGCCTACCGCACGTCCGAGGTGGAATACGCGCTCAACAAGGTGGGCTGCAAGCTGCTGGTGACCATGGCCCGCTTCAAGACCAGCGACTACCTGGGCATGCTGCGCGAGCTGGCGCCCGAGTGGCAGCACCAGCAGCCCGGCCAGCTGGGCTCCGTGAAGCTGCCCCACCTGAACACCGTGGTGTGGATCGACGATGCGGGGCAGGGTGCCGATGAGCCCGGCCTGCTGCGTTTTACCGACCTGCTGGCACGCGGCAACGCAGCCGACCCGCGCCTGGCGCAAATCGCAACCACGTTGAAAGCCACCGACCCCATCAACATCCAGTTCACCAGCGGAACCACCGGCTTCCCCAAGGGCGCCACGCTCACGCACCGCAACATCCTGAACAACGGTTTCTTCATTGGCGAGTGCATGAAGCTCACGCCCGAAGACCGCCTGTGCATCCCCGTGCCGCTGTACCACTGCTTCGGCATGGTGCTGGGCAACCTGGCCTGCCTGACGCACGGTGCCACCATCGTGTACCCCAACGACGGGTTTGACCCGCTGACCGTGCTGCAGACGGTACAGGACGAGCGCTGCACCGGCCTGCACGGCGTGCCCACCATGTTCATCGCCGAGCTGGACCACCCGCGTTTTGCCGAGTTCAACCTCAGCACCCTGCGCACCGGCATCATGGCCGGCTCGCCCTGCCCCACCGAGGTGATGAAGCGCGTGGTGGAGCAGATGAACCTGCGCGAGATCACCATTGCCTACGGCATGACCGAGACCAGCCCCGTGAGCTGCCAGAGCAGCACCGACACGCCGCTGGACAAGCGCGTCTCCACCGTGGGCCAGGTGCAGCCGCACCTGGAGATCAAGATCGTGGACCCCGACAGTGGGGCGGTGGTGCCCATCGGCCAGCGGGGTGAGTTCTGCACCAAAGGCTATTCCGTCATGCACGGCTACTGGGGCGACCCGGCCAAGACCCGCGAGGCGATTGACGAAGGCGGCTGGATGCACACCGGTGACCTCGCCACCATGGACGCCGAGGGCTACGTGAACATCGTTGGCCGCATCAAGGACATGGTGATCCGTGGCGGCGAGAACATCTACCCGCGCGAGATTGAAGAGTTTTTGTATCGCCACCCGCAGGTGCAGGACGTGCAGGTGGTGGGCGTGCCCGACCAGAAATACGGCGAGGAACTCTGCGCCTGGATCATTGCCAAGCCCGGCACCCAGCCCACCGAGGACGACATCCGCGCCTTCTGCAAGGGCCAGATCGCGCACTACAAGGTGCCGCGCTACATCCGCTTTGTCACCAGCTTTCCGATGACGGTGACGGGCAAGATCCAGAAGTTCAAGATCCGCGACGAGATGAAGGATCTGCTGGGCCTGGAAGAACAAAAGACTGCTTGAAGAGCCACACCGTATGACCATTCTCGACACCCAACTCAACGCCCGCTCGGCGGACTTTCTGGCCAACGCCGCCGCCATGCGAACACTGGTGGATGACCTGCGCGCCCAGCTCGACAAGGTCGCTCAGGGCGGCGGCGAAGCGGCCCGCGCCAAGCACACCGCGCGCGGCAAGCTGCTGCCGCGCGAACGCGTGCAGATGCTGCTGGACCCGGGCACGCCGTTCCTCGAACTCGCGCCGCTGGCCGCGCTGAACATGTACAACAACGATGCGCCCAGCGCGGGGCTCATCGCGGGCATTGGCCGCGTGAGTGGTGTGGACTGCATGATCGTGTGCAACGACGCTACGGTGAAGGGCGGCACCTACTACCCCCTCACCGTCAAGAAGCACCTGCGTGCACAAGAGGTGGCCCAGCAGAACCACCTGCCCTGCATCTACCTGGTGGACTCGGGCGGCGCCAACCTGCCCAACCAGGACGAGGTTTTTCCTGATCGCGACCACTTCGGCCGCATCTTCTTCAACCAGGCCAACATGAGCGCCATGGGCATTTCGCAGATCGCGGTGGTCATGGGATCGTGCACGGCGGGCGGCGCCTACGTGCCGGCCATGAGTGACGAGTCCATCATCGTCAAGAACCAGGGAACCATCTTTTTGGGTGGCCCGCCATTGGTGAAGGCTGCGACGGGCGAGGTCGTCACGGCCGAAGACCTGGGCGGCGGCGACGTGCACACGCGCCTGTCGGGCGTGGCCGACCACCTGGCGCAGAACGACATGCACGCGCTGCAACTGGCACGCAATGCAGTGCGCAATTTGAATAAAAACAAGCCGCAGGCGTCCGCCGATCATGCACTGGTAGCTCCTAAATTCGCAGCAGACGAGCTGTACGGCGTGATCCCCGTGGACACGCGCAAGCCCTTCGATGTGCGCGAGATCATTGCCCGCATCGTGGACGGCAGCGAGTTCGATGAGTTCAAGGCGCGTTACGGCACCACGCTGGTCACGGGCTTTGCGCGCATTGAAGGGATGATGGTCGGCATCGTCGCCAACAACGGCATCCTGTTCAGCGAGTCGGCGCTCAAGGGCGCGCACTTCATCGAGCTGTGCTGCCAGCGCAAGATCCCGCTGGTGTTCCTGCAGAACATCACCGGCTTCATGGTCGGCCGCAAGTACGAGAACGAAGGCATTGCGCGCAACGGTGCCAAGATGGTCACGGCCGTGGCCACGGCCAGCGTGCCCAAGTTCACCATCATCATCGGCGGCAGCTTTGGCGCGGGCAACTACGGGATGTGCGGCCGGGCTTACAGCCCCCGCTTCCTGTGGATGTGGCCCAACGCGCGCATCAGCGTGATGGGCGGCGACCAGGCTGCGGGCGTGCTGGCCACCGTCAAGCGCGATGGCATCGAGGCCAAGGGCGGCCAGTGGAGCATGGAGGAAGAAGAAGCCTTCAAGGCCCCCATCCGCCGCCAGTACGAAGACCAGGGCCACCCCTACTACGCCACCGCGCGCCTGTGGGACGACGGCGTGATCGACCCCGCCGACACACGCCGCGTGCTGGCGCTGGGCCTGGCGGCCACGCGCAATGCGCCGATCGAAGACACCAAGTTCGGCCTGTTCCGCATGTAACCCGACAGGGAGCCGTCATGGACGCTGTTGCCCACTTCACCCAGTTCGCGCGCTACAACGTGTGGGCCACGGCGCGCCTGCTTGATGCAGTGCGGGCGCTGCCGGAAGAGGACTACCGTCGCGATGTGGGCCTGTTCTTCAAAAGCATCCACGGCACGCTCAACCACCTGCTGGTGGGCGAACACCATCTTTGGTTCGTGCGCTTTGCCGACGGCATTTCGCCCAAGGTGGCGCTGGACGCCGAGTTGGAATCTGACCGTGTGCGGCTGGATGCCCGGCTGCGCGAAGGCGCGGCCCGCTGGGCACCGCTGATAGCCTCGTTCAAGCCGGACCGCTGGAGCGGCACGCTCGACTACACCACCATGCGCGGCACAGCGGCATCGCTGCCGTTTGCGGCCACGCTGGCGCACGTGTTCAACCACGGCACCCACCACCGGGGCCAGATCACCGCAGCATTGACCGCCCTGGGCCAGCCCAGCCCCGAGCTGGACCTTGTCTACTTCCTGCAAAACCCGTCCACGCCATGAGCCAGAACCTGTCCATCACCCAAACCGGCGCCGTGGCGCGCATCACGCTCACGCAGCCCGAAATCCGCAACGCCTTCAGCGATGAGGTCATCGCCGAGATCACCGCCGCCTTTCTGGAAGTCGGAGGGCGTGCCGATGTGCGCGCCGTGGTGCTGGCTGCGGAAGGCCCGGCCTTCTGCGCCGGTGCCAACCTCAACTGGATGCGCCGCATGGCCGACTACACGCGCGACGAGAACATCGCCGACGCGGGAAAGTTGGCCGAGATGCTGCGGGTGATCTACGAGTGCCCCAAGCCCACGGTGGCACGTGTGCAGGGCGATGTATATGCAGGCGGCATGGGCCTGGTGGCCGCGTGCGACATGGCCGTGGCCGTGGACACGGCAGGCTTTTGCCTCAGCGAAGTGAAGCTGGGGCTCATCCCCGCCACCATCAGCCCATATGTGATCCGTGCCATGGGCGCACGCGCTGCGCACCGCTACTTCCTCACGGCCGAGCGTTTTGGCGCGGCCGAAGCCTTGCGCATTGGCTTTGTGCACGAGGTCGTGGCCGCTGACCAGCTCGACGCCAAGGTGGACGAACTGCTCAAGGCCCTGACCAGCGCCAGCCCCAACGCTGTGCGCGTGTGCAAGAAGCTGGTGATGGATGTGGCAGAGCGGGAGATCAACGCGGGCCTCATCGCCGCCACGGTGCAGGGCATTGCCGATATCCGTGCCAGCGACGAGGGCAAGGAAGGCGTGCAGTCGTTCTTGAACAAGCGCAAGCCCAACTGGCTGAGCTGATCGCTACTTAACGGCCATGGACACCCTCTGGTTCAACATCGTGCAGTGGCTCCACACGCTGGGGCTGCATGTGGATGGCGGCACCGCGCGCGCTGTGGGCGACGCGGCAGCCACAGCAACGGCGAAGCTCGACATGCCCAGCCTGCTGGCGCTGGCCGCAGCGCTGGGCTGGGCCAGCGGCTTTCGGTTGTATGCCGTGGTGTTCCTGGTCGGCATGATGGGCGTGCTGGGCTGGATGCCCCTGCCGCCCGGCCTGGCGATGCTGCAGCACCCGCTGGTGCTGATGGTCAGCGGCTTCATGCTGATGGTGGAGTTTTTTGCTGACAAGGTGCCCTGGGTGGACAGCGCCTGGGATGCTGTGCACGCCTTCATTCGCGTGCCTGCGGGCGCCGCCTTGGCCTATGGCGTGTTTGGCGCCGACAACGCCACCATGGCCGTGGTGGCTGGGCTGCTGGGGGGCTCGCTTTCGGCCACGTCGATGGCCACCAAGATGACCACGCGCGCGGCGGTGAACACCTCGCCCGAGCCGTTTTCCAACTGGGGACTGTCGTTCTTGGAAGACGGCCTGGTCGTGGCCGTGGTGTGGCTGGCCACACAGCACCCGGTGGCGTTTGGTGTTGCGTTGGTCGTGATGGTGGTGGTGTCCGTACTGCTGCTGGTGGTGCTGTTCAAGTTTCTGCGCGCCGTGGTGCGGCGCTTGTCTTCATTCTTTTCTGGTTCTGCCAAGGTGGCTTAAAAATGTTCAACAAGATACTCATCGCAAATCGAGGCGAGATCGCTTGCCGTGTGGCCGCCACCGCCAAGCGCCTGGGCGTGAAAACCGTTGCCGTGTATTCCGATGCCGACGCTAACGCCAAACATGTCGCCGTGTGCGACGAGGCCGTGCACATCGGCGGCAGCGCGCCCAAGGACAGCTACCTGCGCTGGGAGCGCATCATCGAGGCCGCCAAGGCCACGGGCGCGCAGGCCATCCACCCTGGCTACGGTTTTCTGAGCGAGAACGAAGACTTCGCCAAGGCCTGTGCCGACGCGGGCCTGGTTTTCATTGGCCCCCCCGCCAGCGCCATCAATGCCATGGGGCTGAAGGCCGAGTCCAAGCGCCTCATGGAGCAGGCACAGGTGCCCCTGGTTCCCGGCTACCACGGTGCTGACCAGGACCCGGCGCTGCTGCAACGCGAGGCGGACCGTATTGGCTATCCCGTGCTCATCAAGGCCAGCGCCGGCGGCGGCGGCAAAGGCATGCGCGCCGTGGACAAGGCCGAGGACTTTGCGGCGGCGCTCGACTCCTGCAAGCGCGAGGCCATCAACAGCTTTGGTGACGACGCGGTGCTGGTCGAAAAGTACGTGCAGCGCCCGCGCCACATTGAGATCCAGGTGTTTGGCGATACGCACGGCAACTGCGTGTACTTGTTCGAGCGCGATTGCTCCGTGCAGCGCCGCCACCAGAAGGTGCTGGAAGAAGCGCCTGCGCCGGGCATGACGCCGGAGCTGCGCGCCCGCATGGGCGAGGCCGCTGTGGCCGCCGCTAAGGCTGTGAACTACGTGGGCGCGGGCACGGTGGAGTTCATCGTCGAGCAGCCCGGCGGCTACGACGCCCCCGAGCAGATGAAGTTCTACTTCATGGAGATGAACACCCGCCTGCAGGTGGAGCACCCTGTGACCGAGGCGATCACCGGCCTCGACCTGGTGGAGTGGCAGCTGCGTGTAGCGTCGGGCGAGCCCTTGCCGCTCCAGCAGCAAGACCTGCGCATCACAGGCCACGCCATCGAGGCCCGCATCTGTGCCGAGAACCCGGACAACAACTTCCTGCCCGCGACCGGTGCGCTCAATGTGTATGCGCTGCCCGATTGCGTGACGTTTGAAAGAGGCGCGGTGCGCGTGGATTCCGGCGTGCGACAGGGCGATGCGATCAGCCCGTTCTACGACTCCATGGTGGCCAAGCTCATCGTGCACGGCGACACGCGCGAACAGGCGTTGGCGCGGCTGGACGAGGCGCTGGCCCAGACCCACATCGTGGGCCTGGCAACCAACGTGCAGTTTTTGCGCCGCGTGGCACGCACCGATGCGTTTGCCCGCGCCAAGCTGGACACGGCGCTGATCCCGCGTGAGCAGGCTGTGTTGTTCCACCAGGAACCCGTGGGCTTGCCCCTGGCCGCTGCGGCGGCCGTGGCGCAGGCCTTGCTGAATGAGCGCACGAGCGAGGGCGTGGACCCGTTCAGCCGCCGCGACGGCTTTCACACGCATGGCGTGGTGCAGCGCCGGTTTGAATTTGAATTTGGCGGTGAACACGCCAAGGCGCTGCTGACTTACGAGCGCGGTGGCGGCTTGCACTTGAAGGTGGGCGAGGGCGACGCTGCCGTGTCCGGTTCGTTGGTCTTTGGCGCAGCGCCCCAGGGCGCCATCGAGTTGCAGTTCGCCGGCCAGCGCACGCGCGCTGCAGTGTACGCGCAGGGCGAGGTGGACCATGTGTTCACCCCGCTGGGCGCCACGCAGATCACCGCCATCGACCTGCTGGCCCACGCGGGCGAGGCAGCGGCTGAAGGCGGGCGCCTCACAGCCCCCATGCCCGGCAAGGTGGTGTCGTTTGCCGTGAAGGCGGGCGACAAGGTTGCCAAGGGGCAGCCGCTGGCGGTGATGGAGGCCATGAAGATGGAGCACACCATCGCCGCCCCAGCCGACGGCGTGGTGCAGGAGCTGCTTTACGCGCCAGGCGACCAGGTGACCGAGGGGGCAGAGCTGCTCAAGCTGGTAGCCGCCGACAAGGCCTGAGCCAAGTAGTGTCCCGAGTCGTCTGCAGGTGACAGCGCAGGGGGCCCAATGCGGCTACGCTTGGGCCCCATGAAAATCACCTTTTGCTGTACCGATGCCAAGCCCGAGCCCTGGCTCCAGGGCTTTTCCGCCGCGCTGCCCGGCGTTGAGATTTCTGTTTGGCAGCCCGGCGCCCCGCAGGCCGACTACGCCGTGGTCTGGGCACCACCCCAGCAGTTCATGGACGAACAGCCTGGCCTCAAGGCGCTCTTCAATATCGGCGCAGGGGTGGATGCCCTGCTCAAGCTGCGCCTGCCGCCCCAGGCCTTGGTGGTGCGGCTGGATGATGCGGGCATGGCGGTGCAGATGGCCGAGTACGTGTGCCACGCGGTCATCCGCCACTTCCGCGAGTTTGATGGCTATGAGGCCGACACCCAGGCGGGCCGCTGGGGCTACCGCAAGCCACGCCTGCGCAGCGACTATCCCATCGGTGTGATGGGCCTGGGCGTGCTGGGCGAGCGGGTTGCCAAGGCGCTGGCGCAGTTTGACTTTCCCATCAACGGCTGGAGCCGCAGCCCCAAGGCCATCGACGGCGTGCGCGGCTTTGCGGGCGCAGATCAATTCAATGACTTTCTGGCCGCGAGCCGCGTGCTGGTCAACCTGCTGCCCCTCACGCCTGATACGGCCAACGTGATCAACAAGGACACGCTGGGCCGCCTGTTGCCCGGCTGCTATGTGATCAATGTGGCGCGCGGCGCGCACCTGGTGGACGAAGACCTGGTGGCCGCCATCGACAGCGGCCATGTGGCTGGAGCCACGCTCGATGTGTTCCGCACCGAGCCGTTGCCCGCAGGCCATGCGTTCTGGACGCACCCACGCATCACCGTCACGCCCCACACTTCGGCGCGCACGCTGCGCGACGAGAGCATTGCCCAGATCGCACGCAAGATGGTGGCGCTGGAGCACGGCGAGGCGGTGGCGGGCATCGTGAACCCTGCCCGAGGCTACTGAAGCCGCCGGTCCACGCGCTCGCCAGCGTGGAGAATGGCGGGCATGAGCACCTCCACGTTCCGTCGTTTCTTTGGTCTTTTGGGCTGGATCCTCCTGGTGCCCAGCGCCTTGACCGCGCTGGGTGCGGCGTGGTTATTGGCCTCTGGCATGAACATGCTGGGCGACACGCACACCGCCAAGGGCCGGGTGGTGGCGCATGAAGAAATCATGACAGGCCCATCCCACCGCCGGGGGCTTGCCAAGAAAAGCATTGTGGAGTTTGTGGCGGGCGATGGGCGAACCTACAGTTTCACGGATTCGGTCGCACGCCAGCAGCAGGCCATCCACAAGGTGGGTGAGACGGTTTCGGTGCGCTACTCCGCCAAGGACCCGGCGCAGGCGGAAATCCGCAGTTCCACCACCGTGAAGATCGTGATCGGTGCAGTGATGCTGCTCTCCAGCGCCATCGGTATGGCAGTGGGCTGGCTGTTGCTGCGCTTGCGCCCCAGGTCTGTCGCATAGCCCTCTGTGCGCGGGCACAGAGGGTGTGCCTTTTCAATCCACTGTCACGCCGGCATCGCGCACCAGCTTGCCCAGTCGCTGCGCGTCGGCCTTGATGAGCGCCCCAAAGTCTGCCGCTGAGCCCCCCACCACGGGCGTGCCAATGGCTTCCCATTTGGTGCGGAAAGCGGGTTCCTTGAAGATCGCATTCACCGTGGCATTGAGCTTGTCGACGGTGGCTTGCGGGGTGCCAGCTCGCACCGCAATGCCATGCCAGCCGGTGATCTGGTAGCCCGCAATGCCGGCCTCCGCCATGGTGGGCACATTGGGCAGCACCTTGGCGCGTTCGCTGGATGTGACGGCCAGCGGAATGAGTTTGCCCGCCTGGATGTGGGGCAGGGAGCTACCGACGATGTCGAACATCACGTTCACCTGTCCGCCGATCAGGTCGTTGAGCGCGGGGCCAGCGCCACGGTAGGGGATGTGCCCCATCTTCACGCCCGCCGTGGTGTTGAACAGCTCGCCCGCCAAGTGCTGCGGTGTGCCGTTGCCGGCAGACGCGTAGCTCAGCACCGGCTTTCCGGCCTTGGCCATGGCCAGGAACTCGGCCAGTGTCTTGACGCCCAGCGAGGGGTGCACTTCAAGCACCAGCGGGAAGGCGGAGAGCTGGATCACCGGTGCCAGATCAGACAAGGGGTTGAAAGGCATGCTGGCGTACAGCGAGGAGTTGACCGCCATGGGGCCGCTGGCGGCCAGCAGCAACGTGTGGCCGTCGGCCGGGGCCTGCTTGGCCACCTCGGCGCTGCCGGTGTTGCCACCGGCGCCGCCCTTGTTGTCCACCACCACAGATACACCCAGGCGGCTTTGCAGCTCGGGCTGCAGCATGCGGGCCATCAGGTCGGTGGGTCCACCGGGCGGGTAGGGCACCACAAAGCGGATGGTCTTGCTGGGGAAGGCGGTGGCGGGCGTCTGCGCCGCTGCGTGACCTGCGATGCCCAGGGCCAGGGGCACGGCAAGGGCTGCTTGCAGCACGGTGCGCCGGGCGGTGCTAGGCGTGGACGAGTAAAGGTGGCGGTGGTGCATGTCTGTCTCCTGTGGGGTTGGATAAAGCCCGTCTGCCGCGGGTTGATGTCAATGGATGGGGGGCGCGATGGAGCGGTGCCGCTCAGCCTGCGCCAAAGCGCTGCCGGATGTCGGCGGCGGTGGCCAGCGGGCGGCCCAGCGCGGCGGCCGCTTCGACGGCCTGGCGCACCAGCGCGGTGTTGTCGGGGGCCACGCTGCCGTCCTTGCACAGCAGGTTGTTTTCAAACCCCACGCGGGCGTGGCCGCCAAACACGGCAGCGGCGGCCACGCAGGCGTTTTCTGCGGCACCGAAGGCGCACACCGCCCAGGGCTCGTTGCCGTCATGGGCGTTCAGAAAAGGCAACAGGTCGCGCGGGCTGGAGGTCTGGCCCGCGCTGTAGCGGCCCAGCACAAACAGCAGGAACCAGGGTGCATCGGGCACCACGCCACTGGCGCGCAGCGCCTGCCAGCGGCACAGGTCGGCCACGTCATACAGGATGACCTGCACCATGGTGCGGCGCTGGGCCAGGCCGGTGAAGAAGCGCTGCAGCCCGGCCTCGCCAATCTCGGGCTTGTCGATTTCGCGCAGGCCGATGGACACGGCCTCGGGTTGCAGGGCTTCGACCATGGCGATCTGCGCCGGGGCCTGGTAGACGCCTGCGGCTTCGCTGGTGATCTGGATCACCATGGCATCGCCCACGGCCTGGCGCACCACGCGCTGGGCCTCGCGGTAGCCCTCCACGTCCAGGCTGTGGCGGCCTTGTGCGTCGCGGATGTGCATGTGCAGCATGGCCGCGCCTGCATCCAGGCAGGCTTTGGCCGTAGTGGCCAGCGTGGTGGGGGTGATGGGCACGGCGGGGTGGTCGGCGGGCTGTTTGTACGCGCCGTTGGGGGCCACGGTCACGATCAGTGGGTCAGCCCACTGGCTGGCAATGGTGGGTGATGCGGGCGATGCACTCATGCGCGGGCTCCAGTGGTCATTGGGGTGTCCGTCGGTGACGTGTCGGCGGGGGGCTCGATGGTGGGCAACTCGCTGGCCAGCAGCGCCAGGCCCTGACGCAGCAGCGTGTCGTAGCGCGCGCATTCGGCCTGCTTGCGGTCTTCGGGCCAGTCAAAAAAGCCCTTGCCCGTCTTCATGCCGAGCTGGCCCTGTGCCACCTTGTCGCGCAGGGCCAGGGCGGGTATGTCGGTGTTCGAGAGCGTGGGGTACATGGTGGCTGCGGCGGTGGTGTGCACCTCAATGCCCGCGTGGTCGCGCTGCAGCACAGGCCCGGCCGCCAGAAAGCGGAAGCCGAAGCCAAAGCGCACGGCGGCGTCCACGTCTTCGGGCGAGGCAATGCCTTCGTCGATGAGTGCAAACGCCTCGCGCGAGAGCGCATGCTGCATGCGGTTGGCCAGAAAGCCCGGCTTGTCTTTCTTGACCAGCACCGGCACGCTGCCGCAGCCGCGCATGAAGGCGTGCAGCCAGGTGCCCAGCGCCGGGTCGCTGCGCTCGCCCAGCACCACCTCCACCAGCGGCACCAGGTGGGCGGGCATGAAAAAGTGCAGCCCTAGCATGCGCTGCGCCGTGGCCAGCCCCTGGGCGATGGCACTGATGGGAAAGCCCGAGCTGTTGCTGGCCAGCACGGCGTTGGGGGGCGCTACGGTTTCCAGCTCGGCAAACAGCTTTTGCTTGGCCGCCAGTTGCTCGGTGATGCATTCGACCACCAGCACCACGCCGCTCCAGTCCACATCCTGCAGGCTGGCGCACACCTGCACCGGGCCGGCGTGGGTGGCCTGTCCGGCAGCGGCCAGCTCCTGCGCAATGTGCGGCAGCAAGTGGTCGCGGCGGGCGGCGTGGGGGTCCACCACCGTGACCTGCGCGCCGCCACGGGCCAGGACCACGGCCACATCGGCCCCCATGGTGCCTCCGCCTACCACCACGGTGCGCGCGCTGCGCGGCGAACTGTTCTCCATCGTGTCTCCTTGTTGCTCTCAATCTGTTCAAGCGGTGTGCTTGCGTTGAATTCAGTCTAGGGGCCACACATTGCGCGGTCCAGACGTCTTTTTCGATAGACTGATCGGTTATGAAGATCAATTGGTCCGCCCGCGAGGTGGATGTATTTCTCTCCCTGGCCGAGACGCTGAGCTTTCGGCGCACGGCCTTGCAGATGCACCTTTCGCAGTCGGCGGTGTCGGGCACGGTGGCGCGGCTGGAGGAGATGCTGGATGTGCGCCTGTTCGAGCGCACCACGCGCACCGTGCAGCTCACGCTGGCGGGCGAGGTGTTTGCCGAGCAGGCGCGGTTTCTGCGCCACCAGATGGAGGAGACTGTGCGCCGCGTGCAGGAGGTGGCGCAGCTGCAGGTGGGCCGCATTGCGCTGGCGGCGCTGCCGTCGTTGGCAGCCGGGGCCGTGCCGCGCGCGTTTGCCCGCTTTGCTGCGCAGCATCCGGGTGTGCAGCTGGAGCTGTTTGACAGCCTGGCCGGCCCGGCCTTTGACATGGTGCGCGCCGGGCGCGTGGACTTTGCACTCACCGCTGCCAACCCCGCCTATGCCGACCTGGACTACACCCCGCTGGTGTCCGACCGCTTTGTGCTGCTGATGGGGCGCACGCACCCGCTGGCCCGAGGGCGCAGCGCCATTGCCTGGGCGGATGTGGCCGGGCTGCCGCACATCTCCATGCCCGCAGGTACCAGCGTGCGGCAGTATGCGGAAGAAGCCTTGCTGACCCACCGCATCCGTTTTGCGCCGCGCTATGAGGTGGAACACCTAGCCACCATCGCGGCCATGGTGGCGGCGGGGCTGGGTGTGAGCGCGCTGCCCGAACTGGCCGCCCAGGTGGTGCGCAGGCCCGAGGTGGTCACGCGAGCGCTCAAGGCGCCCGTGCTGCACCGGCCCATCGGGCTGATCACGCTGCGCGGGCGGCCGCTGTCGCTGGCGGCGCAGGCCATGGTGGCCCTGCTGCGGCAAGAGGTGGCGGGTGATGGCACCCGTACGGACTGATGGCGCGTCCGGCGAATGGTCTGGCACGATATGGGGTGGCCCTGTGGAGGCGCAGGCGAGACAATGGCGGATTCCTTGATCCATCCTTGGTAGCCCTATGAGCATTCCCTCCCGCGTCCGCCTCATCGACGTTGGCCCCCGTGACGGCCTGCAGAACGAAAAGACCCCGGTGCCCGCCGCCGTCAAGATCGAGCTGGTGCACCGCCTGCAGCAGGCCGGCCTGAAAGAGATCGAAGTCACCAGCTACGTCAGCCCCAAGTGGGTGCCGCAGATGGCCGACAACCACGAGGTGATGGCGGGCATCACCCGCCAGCCAGGCGTGGCGTATTCGGTGCTCACGCCCAACCTCAAGGGCTTTGAGGCGGCCGTGCTGGACAAGCCCGACGAAATCGTCGTCTTCGGCTCCGCCAGCGAGGCCTTCAGCCAGCGCAACATCAACTGCAGCATTGCCGAGAGCATCGAGCGCTTTGCACCCGTGGTGCAGGCGGCGCTGGCCGCCGGCATCCGTGTGCGCGGCGCCATGAGCTGCACCGTGGGCTGCCCGTACGAAGGCGACATTGCGCCCGAGCGCGTGGCGTATCTCGCAGGCCTGCTCCAGGGCATTGGCGTGCAGCGTGTGGACGTGGCCGACACCATCGGCGTGGGCACGCCGCGCAAGGTGCAGAAGGCGCTGGAGGCCACGTTGCAGCACTTTGGCATCGACGAGGTGTCGGGCCACTTTCATGACACCTACGGGCAGGCGCTGTCCAACACGCTGGCCGCGCTGGAGCTGGGCGTGTGGAACTTCCAGTCGTCCGTGGCCGGGCTGGGCGGCTGTCCCTATGCCAAGGGCGCCACCGGCAACGTGGCCACCGAAGACGTGGTGTACATGCTGCAGGGCATGGGCATCGAGACGGGCATCGACCTCGACAAGCTCATCGACGCGGGTGCCTACATTAGCGACTTTCTGGGCCGCAAGCCCAACTCCCGCGCTGCCAACGCGCTATTGACCAAACGTGCGGGGTAATAGGCCACTGCCGCTGAGACGCTGACGCATCTCAGCCGCATCGCTCCCAGTGCGAAAGGGATGCACCCGCTGGTCCGGCAGGGCCTGTGCTGCCGGCGCGTCGGCCGGGGCTGGCGCCATGCGGTCAAAATACCTGGGACGATTGTGATTTCGGAGTAAGAAACGATGTGTGGAGCTGAACTGAAAAATCTGCCTGAAGGTGTGCAGCGCGTGGCTGCAGCGCTGGAATCCCTGGGCCACCCCCACCGGCCGCAGATGCTGGACGACGCAGCGCGCACCGCGCAGCAGGCGGCCGATGCGCTGGGCATTGCCGTGGGGCAGATTGCCAAGAGCATCATCTTTCGCCGCAAGAGCGATGATGTGGCCGTGCTGGTGGTCACCTCGGGCGACCGGCGGGTGGACGAGAAAAAGGTGGAGGCCCACGTGGGCGGCAAGATCGGCCGCGCCGATGCCGACTTCGTGAAAAGCCGCACGGGCTTTTCCATCGGCGGTGTGTCGCCCGTGGCGCACGCCACGCCGCCCGTCACGCTGATCGATCAGGACCTGCTGCGCTTTGAGGTGGTGTGGGCGGCGGCGGGGCATCCGCATGGTGTGTTTGCGCTGCACCCCAGCGATCTTCAGCGGCTGACGGGTGCACCCGTGGTGGATGTGGTGCAGGTGGTTGCACCTGAGTCTGCGGCATGAATGCTATTGAATTGCTAGCTGTTCGCGCTTTGCAGACAAGCGCTGGTGGCCATTTTGATGCTGAAAACACCGAGGCCGTGCCCTCGCCCTGCATCTCGGTCTGCCGTATGTCGCCCGACCGCAGCCACTGCGAGGGCTGCTTTCGCTCCCTCGACGAGATCCGCATCTGGTCGCGTGCCGACTCGCACCTGCGGCGGGGCATCTGGCGCCAGTTGCTGGACCGGGCGGGCATTGCCGTGCCGGTGCAGCCAGAAAGCGCAGAAGGTTGAGCCATGAAACACATCACGTTCTACCTCGACTTCATTTCGCCCTACGCCTGGCTGGCCTTTGAGCGCCTGCCTGAGGCGCTGGTGGACCTGAGCTACAGCGTCGAATACCGCCCGGTGCTGCTGGGCGCGTTGCTGCAGCAGCACGCCAACCCGGGGCCCGCGGGCATTGCGCCCAAGCGCGCCTGGACCTACCGCCACGTGACCTGGCTGGGCCATGCGCAGGGCACGCCACTGCAGATGCCCGCGCGCCACCCGTTCAACCCGCTGCCGCTGCTGCGCCAGGCGCTGGCCTGCAGCGACGATGGCGCCATCAACCGCTATGTGGCGGGCACCGTGCTGCGCCATGTGTGGCAGGGCGGGCACGACGCGCTGGACGCCGAGCGCCTGGCCGCGCTGGCGGCCGATCTGGCCGAACAAATCCGCCCGGGGCAGGACATGCACAGCGAGGGCCCCAAGGCGCTGCTGCGCGCCAACACCGAGGCCGCGCAGGCGGCGGGGGTGTTTGGTGTGCCTGCGTTTGTGGTGGACGGCAAGGTTTTCTGGGGGCTGGATGGCCTGCCCATGTTGCGCGCCTACCTGGAAGGTGACGACTGGTTTGATGGCCCGGGCTGGAATGCTGTCAGCCAGCTCCCATCGGGTTTACCCGCGAAGTCCTGAGCTGTTTCCGGATGCTGAAAGAGGTGCTGCGGGTTTCTCCCTAAGTTGTCAGAGAGCGGTCAGTTTGATGAAAGCTCTTGTTGGTTTCGCGTCAGAGCGTGGTCAGTGCCATCTCCAAGAATGCGTACAGCCCGCCGCAGTGCGGTCTGCACAACCAATAGGAGACTAGACACCATGGCAACCATCCATCCCGCACCGCGGCCGATGTCGCCCGAAGAGCGCAAGGTCATCTTCGCGTCGTCGCTCGGCACCGTTTTCGAGTGGTACGACTTTTACCTGTACGGCTCGCTCGCCGCCATCATCGCCAAGCAGTTCTTCAGCGGGCTGGATGCCGGATCGGCGTTCATCTTCGCGCTGCTGGCCTTCGCAGCGGGCTTCATCGTCCGTCCGTTCGGCGCGATTTTCTTCGGCCGCCTGGGCGACATGATCGGCCGCAAGTACACGTTCCTGGTCACCATCCTGATCATGGGCTTGTCCACCTTCATCGTGGGCATCTTGCCGACCTATGCCTCCATCGGTGTGGCGGCCCCGGTCATCCTGATCATCCTGCGCCTGCTGCAAGGCCTGGCGCTGGGTGGTGAGTACGGCGGCGCAGCCACCTATGTGGCCGAGCATGCTCCGCACGGCAAACGCGGCGCCTACACCGCCTGGATCCAGACCACGGCCACGCTGGGGCTGTTTCTGTCGCTGATGGTAATTCTGGGTACCCGCACCGTGCTGGGCGAAGAAGCCTTTGGCGACTGGGGCTGGCGCATTCCGTTCATCGTGTCGATCCTGCTGCTGGCCATCTCGGTCTGGATCCGTCTGTCGATGAACGAATCGCCTGCCTTCCAGAAGATGAAGGCCGAGGGCAAGACCTCCAAGGCACCATTGACCGAGTCTTTCGGCCAGTGGAAGAACCTGAAGATCGTGATCCTGGCGCTGGTGGGCCTGACCGCCGGCCAGGCCGTGGTGTGGTACTCGGGCCAGTTCTATGCGCTGTTCTTCCTGACACAAGCCCTGAAGGTCGATGGCGCCACCGCCAACATCTTTGTGGCTGTGTCGCTGCTGATCGGCACGCCGTTCTTCATCGTGTTCGGTTCGCTGTCGGACAAGATTGGCCGCAAGCCCATCATCCTGGCAGGCTGCCTGCTGGCCGCGCTCACGTACTTCCCTGTGTTCGGCGCCCTCACCAAGGCGGCCAACCCCGCCCTGGCTGAAGCCCAGGCCAAGAACCAGGTGATCGTGACGGCAGACCCCAAGGAATGCTCGTTCCAGTTCAACCCTACCGGTACCACCAAGTTCACCAGCTCGTGCGATATCGCCAAGCAGGTTCTGGCTGGCGCTTCGGTGAGCTATGACAACGCCGTCGCTGCCGCTGGTACTCCCGCCACGATCAAGATCGGTGAGACAGTCATCACCTCGTACGCCAGCAAGGGCCTGCCCGCTGACGAAGCCAAGAAGAAAGATGGCGAGTTCAAGAAGGCTGTGGCCGATGCACTGAAGGCTGCGGGCTATCCCACCAAGGCAGATCCCGCCCGCATCGACAAGGTCATGGTCACCGTGATCCTGACCTACCTGGTGCTGCTGGTGACCATGGTGTACGGCCCTATTGCCGCCATGCTGGTCGAAATGTTCCCCACCCGCATCCGCTACACCTCGATGTCCCTGCCGTACCACATCGGTAACGGCTGGTTCGGCGGCCTGTTGCCCACCACGGCGTTCGCCATCGTGGCCCAGACCGGCAACATGTACAACGGCCTGTGGTACCCCATCATCATTGCCGGTGCCACGGTGGTGATCGGTGGCTTGTTCATCAAGGAAACCAAGGACGTGGACATCTACGCCAACGACTGATCGGTTCTGACCGGTGAACAGGGCCCGCCCCGCAAGGGTCGGGCCCTGTGTTCCATCAAGGGGCTTGTCCGCGCACCAGTACAACCCATAACCCTGGGGATGCTGTGCATGATTCGAGCGGTAAGTGTGCGCTGCGGATCGGGATGGGCTGCAAGGCGCAAAACGCAGCAATAGCCGCAGCTATTGCGAGGTTTTGCAACGCGGCAGACCGCCCGAGCCCGCAGATGCATACGGCGCGACGAATCGTGCACAGCATCCCTAGCCAGGCCCCTTGATTGAACAAACCCATCCCAGGAGATATTGATATGTGGAAGATTGTTGTTGGCTTCGTCTTGTTTGCTGCGTTGTCGATGTACGTGATCATCACGGCGGGCGACAAGGCCGACATGGGTGGTGAAAAACACGGTGCAGATGCCGTGCATGCGCCCGAACCCGCTGCCAGTGCACCCGCAGCGGCGCCTGCGTCGGCACCTGCATCTGCGGCCAGCGCGCAGTAAGCCGCCGGGCCCCATCCCGAGCCCATCAAGAAAGCCTGCAGCCGAAAGGCCGCAGGCTTTTGTTTTGTGCGGTGCCGTCACGGTGGGCCGCACACTCCACGCCCCTGCCGCTCCTTGCGCGGCGCAGGGCAAGAGCCCGCACAGCGCCTCAGTTTCTTAGGGTGTCATCGCTTGAAGCGCCCGTCACTTCCGATGATGGAAAGGTCGGCGAACACCAGACCGCTGTGGTCCGTGGGGCTGTAGCTCAGCTCCACGCCACCCAGGTCCCACTTCTTGATGCTCTCCAGGCCTGTGTGCAGCTTGGCGCGGTCCGGCTTGGGGCCCGCGCGTTTGATGCCTTCCAGCAGCACCTTGGCGCTGACGAAGCCCTCCACCATCGCGGGCGTGAGATCGGAAATGTTCTTGGCGCGGGCCAGCTCCATGGCTTCCTTGACCACCGGGTAGTTCACCGACCGCTCGGAGGGAAAGACCTGCGTGACCACAACCCCCCGGGCCTGGTCGCCCAGCAGTTTGACAAAGCCGCCCGAGGCATTGTTGGACAGTGTCACGATCTGCCCCGTGACCCCTGCAGCGCGCAGCGCCTTGATGCCGTCGACCACCGCCGCGCCCGTGCCGATGAAGACCACGGCCTGGGGCTGCTTTTGCGCCACACGCGGTGCAATGGCGCTGTAGTCGGGCTTGGCACGGTCAAACTTCTCGACAAAGAGGGCTTCCAGCTGGTTGGCCTTGAAGCCCAGCTGTGCCCCTGCCAGGCCATCTGCGCCAAAGGTGTCGTCCACATGCACCACGCCAATGCGCTTGATGCCCAGGGTGTTGAGGTGGGTGATGGCCTTTTCCACCTCGCGCTGGTAGGGCGCGCGCACGTTGAAGATGAACCTGTGTACCGGCTGGTGGAGCACCATGGCGCCGGTGGAGGGGCCGACCAGCGGCACGCCGTGCTGCTCCAGCAGCGGCATGATGCCCTGGGTGTGGGGCGTGCCCCGTGTCATGAACAGCCCGATCACGCCTTTTTCCTCAATCAGAACGCGGGCGTTTTCGAGGGTCAGCTTGGGGTCGAATTTGTCGTCCAGGGATATGACCTCCACCTTCTGCCCCGCGATACCGCCCCGGGCGTTGATGTGATCAATGTAGAGCGCCGCGCCCTGCATGGATTCGGCCACCGTGGCCGCTGCCGAGCCCGTGATGCCCACCGTCTGTCCAATGAGAATCTGTCCGTGGGCTGCGCCCACCATTGCGAAGATGGCGGCCAGGGTAGCGCCCCCGCGAAGCCAGTGTGTCAATCTCATGTTTGTCCCAAGATGCCTGTTTGTTGGAGGCGTCAATATAGATACAAACAGTGACAAATAAACTGTAGAAATACGTAGGCCCGGACGGAGCCGGGCCTGCGCAACCTATGGCCATCCGGGAGATGGCTCCTAGGGACCCTCTGCACAAATCACCGCGCCGTGTGCATCTGCGGTCTCGGGCGGTCTGCGGCGTCGCAAAACCTCGCAATAGCTACGGCTATTGCTGCGTTTTGCGCCTTGCAGTCCATCCCGATCCGCAGCGCACACTTGCCGCTCGATTCGTGCAGAGGATCCCTAGAGCCTGTTTGCGATCCCCTGCGAGATCGTAAACAGGCTCTTAGCGACGGAACCTGCCGTCCGTACCGATGATGGAGAGGTCGGCAAAGTCCAGGCCCGTGTGGTCGTCTGGGCCGTAGCTCACCTCCAGCCCGCCCAGATCGAATTTCTTGATGCCTTCCAGGGCCGCGTGGATCTTGTCGCGGCTGGGCTTGGGGCCGGCGCGCTTGAGCCCTTCCACCAGCACCTTGGCGGCTGCAAAGCCTTCGAGCATGGCGGGGCTGATCTCCTGCAAGCCCTTGGCCCGGGCCAGCTCCTGGGCTTCCTTGACCATGGCGTAGGTCACCGCGCGCTCATTGGGGTACACCTGGGTCACGATCACGCCGCGCGCATTGTTGCCCAGGCTCTTGATGAAGCCGCCCGAGGCATTGTTGGACAGCGTCACGATCTGTGCGGCAGAGCCTGCGGCGCGCAGCGCATTGCTGCCATCGACCACGGCAGAGCCGGAGGCGATCATCAGCACGGCCTGGGTGTCTGCCTTGGCCACCTTGGCCGCAACTGGGGCGAAATCAGGCTTGGCACGATCAAACTTCTCCAGCACCACGGGTGCGAGCTTGGCCGCCGCCAGGCCCTTTTGTGCCCCCGCCACGCCATCGGCACCAAAGCTGTCGTCGGCATACACCACGGCAATGCGGGTAATGCCCATGGAGGCCAGGTGGGTCATGGCCTTTTCTGCCTCGCGCTGGTAGGTGGCGCGCACGTTGAAGATGTATTTGCGCACGGGCTGGTGCAGCACCATGGCGCCCGTGGAAGGGCCGACCAGTGCCACGCCGTGCTTTTCCAGCAGGGGAACGATGGCCTCGGTGTGGGGCGTGCCGCGTGTGAGGAACAGCGCTGACACATTGTTTTCCTCGATCAGCTTGCGCGCGTTTTCTGCGGCCAGCTTGGGGTCGAACTTGTCGTCCAGCGAGGTCAGTTCGATCTTCTGGCCGTTGACGCCGCCCTTGGCATTGACCGCATCGATATAGAGCAGGGCGCCGTCGGTAGTTTCCTTCACGCCTGCCGCCACCTGTCCGGAGAAGCCGGCGGTTTGCCCGATCAGGATCTGGGCATTGCTCGCGCCGCACAGCGCGGCGGCCAGAGCGACTGCGGCTCCCCATTGTGTCCATTTGTACATGGTCGTCTCCTTGGATTGTCGGGCTACTCTAGACAAATGTGCCCTGTTTGCGAACCGGCATAACCCGATGTTGTGACAGCACCTGTCAGCAGACCCGCAATCAAAGGGTATTGCGGCAAGGCCGGACGGGCGCCACTGCGGTGCCTAGAATGTTCCGCCTCACCCTCGAAAAAGACTGCCTCCATGACCCAGGGACTGATCCGTATCCGCGGCGCACGCCAGCACAACCTCAAGAACCTGGATCTGGACATCCGCACCGGCGAACTCACGGTGGTCACGGGGCCCAGCGGCTCGGGCAAATCCAGCCTGGTGTTTGACACGCTCTATGCAGAGGGCCAGCGCCGCTACGTGGAGACCTTCAGCGCCTACGCCCGCCAGTTCCTCGACCGCATGGACAAGCCTGCCGTGGACAAGGTCGAGGGCGTGCCGCCGGCCATTGCCATCGACCAGACCAACCCCGTGCGCTCCAGCCGCTCCACCGTGGGCACGATGACGGAGCTGAACGACCACCTGAAGCTGCTGTTCGCGCGCGCAGGCCAGTTGTTCGACAAGCAGACGGCGCAGCCAGTGCGCCATGACTCGCCCGAGACCATCTACGCCGAGCTGGCCGCGGGCTGCGCTGCCGCCAGTGATCCACGCATCGTGCTGACCTTCCCGGTCGAACTCCCCGCCAATACATCGGCCGAGCAGGTCGAGCAATGGCTGTCCGCCAGTGGCTTCACCAAGGTGCAGGCCGAGCGCGAGGTGGCCACGCCCACCGGCCCGCGCAAGGTGCTGGATGTGGTGGCCGACCGGTTCCGTCTGGGCAATGCCGAGAAGGCGCGGGTGATCGAGGCCATCGAGGTCGCGCTCAAGCGCGGCACGGGGCGCTTGAATGTCTATCGGCTCATGGACGAGAGCGAACCAGAGCTGTGGAGGTTTTCGACGGGCCTGCACTGCCCCGACAGCGACCTGCGCTACAGCGACCCCATTCCGTCCGCCTTTTCGTTCAACTCCGCCGTGGGTGCGTGCGACAGCTGCCGGGGCTTTGGCCGCGTGATCGGCGTGGACTACGGCCTCGTCATCCCCAACGACAAGCTCACGCTGCGCGCGGGCGCCATCAAGACCATCCAGACCCCCGCGTGGAAAGAAGCGCAGGACGACCTCATGCGCCATGCCGAAACGGCTGGTATCCCGCGCGACACGCCCTGGTACAAGCTGACCGACGACCAGAAAAAGTGGGTGATCGGCGGCGCCCCCGGCTACAAGGACGGGCAATGGAGCAAGCAGTGGTACGGCATCAAGCGCTTTTTTGAGTACCTGGAGAGCAAGGCCTACAAGATGCACATCCGCGTGCTCTTGTCCAAGTACCGCAGCTACACGCCATGCCCCACCTGCGCGGGTGCGCGGCTCAAGACCGAAAGCCTGCTCTGGCGCATCGGCCGCAAGGAGGATGCCGATGCGGTGCTGGAGCCTGGCAAACGCTTCATGCCCGAAGGCGTGCAATGGTCGCGCGAGCAACTGGAAGCCTTGCCTGGCCTGTGCCTGCACGATCTGATGCTGCTGCCCATTGATCGACTGCGCCAGTTCTTTGATCGCATGCAGCTACCGGTGGGCGACGACGCCAAGGGCGGCGACGCGCAAGCGCTCAAGCTGCTGCACGAAGAAATCACCACCCGCCTCAGATACCTGTGCGACGTGGGCATTGGCTACCTCACGCTCGACCGGCAAAGCCGCACACTGAGTGGCGGCGAGGTGCAGCGCATCAACCTCACCACGGCGCTGGGTACCAGCCTGGTCAACACGCTGTTCGTGCTGGACGAGCCCAGCATCGGCCTGCACCCGCGCGACATGCACCGCATCACCGAGGCCATGCTGCGCCTGCGCGATGCGGGCAACACCCTGGTGGTGGTGGAGCACGACCCCGCCGTGATGCTGGCGGCCGACCGCATGATCGACATGGGCCCTGGCCCCGGCCGCCTGGGCGGACAGATCGTGTTTGACGGCACCACGGCCGATTTGCGCAACGCCGACACGCTGACCGGCGCCTACCTGGGTGGGCGCAAGCACGTGGGTTTTGGCTTCAAGCGAATGGTCACCGAATCCACGCCGCGCCTCATCCTCGAAGGCGCGCGCGAGCATAACCTGCAGGATGTGACGGTGGAGTTCCCGCTGCAGCGCCTGGTCACCGTGACCGGCGTCAGTGGCTCGGGCAAGTCCAGCCTGATCCAGGACGTGCTGGCCCCCGCGCTGCTGCGCCACTTTGGCAAGGCCACCGACACGCCGGGCGCGCACGACCGCATGCTCGGCGCCGACCATTTGTCGGATGTCGTGTTTGTCGATCAATCCCCCATCGGAAAAACCGCTCGATCCAACCCCGTGAGCTACGTGGGCGCGTGGGACAGCATCCGCGAACTGTTTGCCGTGGCGCCGCTGTCGAAGCAGCGCAGCTACACGGCCAGCAAGTTCAGCTTCAACAGCGGCGATGGGCGCTGCCCGACCTGTGGCGGCTCGGGCTTTGAGCATGTGGAGATGCAGTTCCTGAGCGACGTGTACCTGTGCTGCCCGGACTGCGATGGCAAGCGCTACCGGCCCGAGATCCTCGAGATCACCATCGAGCGTGGTGGTCGGACGTTGAATGTGGCCGACGTGTTGGCTCTCACGGTGGCCGAGGCGGCCGACCTGTTTGCCAATGACCGTGATGTGATCCGCGCGCTGCAGCCCATCGTGGATGTAGGGCTCGAATACGTGGCGTTGGGCCAGCCCGTGCCGACCTTGTCAGGCGGCGAGGCGCAGCGCCTCAAGCTTGCAGGCTTTCTGGCGGAGGCTGCGCGCAGCGCATCCAAATCGCGCCAGTCCGTCGCCCGCAAAGGCACGCTGTTCTTGTTTGACGAGCCCACCACTGGCCTGCACTTTGACGACATTGCCAAGTTGATGCGCGCGCTGCGCAAGCTCATCGATGCGGGGCACTCGCTCATCGTCATCGAACACAACCTGGACGTGATCCGCGCCAGCGACTGGCTCATCGACCTGGGCCCCGAAGGCGGCTACGCGGGCGGCCTCATCGTGGCCGAGGGCACGCCCGAGGACGTGCGTGCCCATGCCACCTCACACACCGGGCAGGCGCTGCGCGACTACGAACTGGCGCTGGGCGTGGGCGGCCACTCGGTGCACGAAAAAGCTGCTGTGCTACGAAAATCAGAGCGCATCGCGCATATGAATCAAGCGCCAGCGGCCAAAAACGCTATACAAATCGTCAACGCCAAGGAGCACAACCTCAAGAACCTGAGCGTGGATATTCCGCGTGGCAAGTTCAACGTGGTGACGGGCGTGAGCGGCTCGGGCAAGTCCACGCTCGCGTTTGACATCCTGTTCAACGAAGGCCAGCGGCGTTACCTCGAATCGCTCAATGCCTATGCGCGTTCCATCGTGCAGCCAGCCGGTCGGCCCGAGGTGGATGCCGTGTACGGCATCCCGCCCACTGTCGCCATCGAGCAGCGCCTCTCGCGCGGCGGTCGCAAGTCCACCGTGGGCACCACCACCGAGGTGTGGCACTTTCTGCGCCTGCTGTACGTCAAGCTGGGCACCCAGCACTGCACCAAAGACGGCGCAGCCGTGCAGCCGCAAACGCCCGAGAGCATCGCCGCGCAATTGCTCACGCAGTTTCGCGGTCAGCACATCGGACTGCTCGCGCCGCTGGTGATGAACCGCAAGGGCGTCTACACCGAGCTGGCCGACTGGGCGCGCCCGCGCGGCTTTACGCATCTGCGCGTGGATGGAAACTTCCTGCCCACCACCAACTTCCCGCGCATTGACCGCTTCAAGGAGCACACCATCGAGCTGCCTGTTGCCAGCATCGACGTGTCGCCCGAGAACGAAGCCCAGCTCCGCAAGGCACTGGCCGACGCGCTCACGCACGGCAAGGGCGTGGTGCATGTGCTGAGCAGCATCGACACGCTGGCTGCGGCCATGGAGGGCGGCTTGCCCACGGCCGGTATTGGCCATCTGCAAGCCTTTTCGACCAAGCGTGCCTGCCCGGTGTGCGCCACCAGCTATGCCGAGCTGGACCCGCGCCTGTTCTCGTACAACAGCAAGCATGGCTGGTGCCCCGACTGCGTGGGCACCGGCGTCAAGCTCACCAAGGACCAGCGCAAGGTGTTTGACGACTCGGTACAAGACGACAAGGAAAAGGGCCGCGAGCAGACCTTTGCCGAGCCCGAGGTGGAAGATTTGCAGGACACCGCTTGCCCCGCATGCCACGGCACGCGTCTGAACGCCACGGCCCGCGCGGTGAAGTTTGCGGGAGTGGGCATTACCGACATCGCAGCTTTGTCAGTCACCGATGTACGCCGATGGATCGAGACCCTGCGCATCGAAGGCGGCATGACCCAGCGTGAAGGCGACATCGCCCGCGATCTGGTGCCCGAGATCCAGAGCCGCCTCGAATTCCTCGAAGAAGTGGGCCTGGGCTACCTCACGCTCGACCGGGGCGCGCCCACGCTCAGCGGTGGCGAGGCGCAGCGCATCCGCCTGGCCGCGCAGCTGGGCAGCAACCTGCAGGGGGTTTGCTACGTGCTCGACGAGCCCACCATTGGCCTGCATGCACGCGACAACCAGATCCTGCTCAACGCCCTGCACAAACTGGGCGACAAGGGCAACACGCTGGTGGTGGTGGAGCACGACGAAGACACCATCCGCCGCGCCGACCACATCATCGACATTGGCCCCAGCGCGGGCAAACGCGGCGGGCGCCTGGTGGCGCAGGGCAGCGTGGCCGACATCACGGGCGCCGAAGATTCGCAAACCGGCCGCTACCTGCTGCACGCCATGAAGCATCCGCTGCAGCTGCGCCGCAGCATGTCGGCCAGCGAGGTCAGTGCCGAGGCCACGGCCGCCTTTGCCCGTGCCGAAGCTGCGGCGCCTACCGGCCGACAGAGCGCTGCCGTCAAGAAGCGCGCGGCCCAGGCCGCATCGCTGGCCGCAGACGCGCTGACCGAGGCCAAGGAACGTGCCGCCATGCGCTGGCTTACGGTGCATGGCGCGCAGTTGCACAACTTGCAGAACGTGACGGCCACCGTGCCACTGCACCGCCTGGTGGCCGTGACGGGCGTGAGCGGTTCGGGCAAGTCGACCCTGGCGCGCGATGTGCTGCTGGCCAATGTGCAGGCCTGGGTGCAGCAGCGCAGTACCAAGGCCGGGCGCGATGCCATGGATGCAGGCAAGGCGCCGCCGCTGGTGGGTTGCACAGGCCTGTCGGGCTTCGAGAGCATCGACCGCGTGCTCGAAGTGGACCAGACACCCATCGGCAAAACGCCGCGCAGTTGCCCTGCTACCTACATCGGCTTCTGGGACACCATCCGCAAGCTGTTTGCAGAAACGCTGGAGGCCAAGGCGCGCGGCTACGCGGCCGGGCGCTTTTCTTTCAACACCGGCGAAGGCCGCTGCCCCGGCTGCGAAGGCGCGGGCGTGCGCACCATTGAGATGAGCTTCTTGCCCGATGTGAAGGTACCCTGCGAGACCTGCCACGGCGCGCGCTTCAACCCCGAAACCCTGGCCGTGACCTGGCGCGGCAAGAGCATTGGCGACGTACTGCAGATGGAGGTGGACGAGGCCGTGGGCTTCTTCGCCACCATGCCCAGCATTGCGCACCCGCTGCAGCTCTTGCAGGACGTGGGCCTGGGCTACCTCACGCTGGGCCAGCCGTCGCCCACACTTTCTGGCGGTGAAGCGCAGCGCATCAAGCTCGTGACCGAACTCACCAAGGTGCGCGACGAGGTGGGCCGCCGAGGGCAGAAGGCGCCGCACACACTGTATGTGCTGGACGAGCCCACCGTGGGCCTGCACATGGCCGACGTCGACAAGCTCATCCGCGTGCTGCACCGCCTGGTCGATGGTGGCCACAGCGTGATCGTGATCGAGCACGACCTGGATGTGATCGCCGAGGCTGACTGGATCCTGGACCTGGGCCCGGAAGGTGGCAACGCAGGCGGGCGCATCGTGGCAGCCGCTACGCCCGAGGATGTGGTGGCGGCGGGCACACATACTGGAAAGGCGCTGGCGGCGGTGTTGGCGCGCTGAGATACGTGAGCGGCGCGGGCGGCAGGGGCAGGGTGGCGCCATGCCAGCCATTGGTTTGGCGCACACCCCTGTCGGCCCATGTCCTACGCACAACGCGGAACATGGCGCACGCGCTGCGCGGGGTGGGCTTCCTACGATGGGTTGCAGGGGATCGGCTCCCCACCTTCCATCCACATCTACGGACGCCCATCACCATGAACGCTTTTCATTTCCTCAAGACCTGTACTGCCCTTGCGGCTGCTTCTGTGCTGCTGGTCGCCTGCGGCGGCGGCAATGACGATGACCCAACACCCAGCAACGAACCCGGTGTGCTGACCGTGACCAGCGCTACGGTGGACGGTCTTAACGGTGTGTATGGCAACGGCACGTTGAACCTCACCGGCGTGGACAAGGAAAACCCCATCGGCTCGGTGCCCGAATTGTGTGCTTTCCGCTTTGACGGGGCCAACAAGGTGGGTTCTTCGGCCACCGCCTTTGGCGACATCCGGTATCGCCCCGATGCGACGGGCCTGCACCAGGTCTTCCTGACCTTTGATGGCAAGGAATACGCCAGCGGCGAGCCGACTGACACGGCGGTGGTACGCGAGAGCGACCAGGTGCGCTTCAGCGGAAAAACGCTGACAGCCACGGATGGCTCGAACGCCACCCTGCGCGTCACCGGCATCGTGCCCATGCGCCCGAACCGGCCGCTGGGCTGCTGATCCGGCGACAGTTTCATTCCCTCTTTACTTGTCTCCCTCCCCGGTCCCTTCGACCGGTTTGGCCCCCGCTGTGATCGCAGCGGGGGCTTTTTTGTTGGGGCCTGTGGTCGTGCAGCCAGTCGCGCGGCGGTAATAGGGCCGCACAATGCACCGTGGAGCGCGGGGGGCATTTGCCGCTCGCGCATGTTCCCTTTGCACCCCCATGCCCGAACAACTGCCTGCTCACCCCACCGTGGTGTGGTTGCATCCCGCAGCACCTGCCAAACCCGCAGAAGGCGCACCCTGCAACGGCTGTGGGCTGTGCTGCCTGGCGGAGCCCTGCCCGCTGGGGATGCTGGTGTCACGGCGCCGCAAGGGGGCCTGCGCAGCCCTGCGCTGGAGCGATGCTGACCAGCGCTATTGGTGTGGCATGGTGGCCGACCCCGGTGGTGTCACCGGCCTGTCCCATCCCTGGGCTGTGCGCGCACTGTCTGCGCTGGCCCGGCGCTGGATCGCATCGGGCGTGGGTTGTGATGCGCGGCTGGATGCGCAGGCCCCGCATCCCACGGATTCGTTGTGATGCGAGCGCTATGAATTTGATGGCGTTTGATGCTTTCTAGACGGGCGCTGCCAGCCTTCTTGATCCAGATTCAGCGTGAGAAGTCGTCCGCGTTGCGCCGGGCGGAAGAAATGCCCGTGCCAGCTTGCAGGGCCACAATGCACAGAAAATTGCCGAACTGCCAGCTACAGAGCCTGCCATGACCAAACTGGACGACACCGACCGCGAAATCCTCAGCATCCTGCGCGCCGACGCACGCACCCCCGTGGCCACGCTGGCGCAGAAGCTGCGTGTATCGCGCGGCACCGTTCAGAACCGCTTGCACAAGATGGAGGAGGGCGGTGTCATCGTCGGCTATACCGTGCGGCTGCGGCCCGATTCGGAGCCCCAGCGCATCCGTGCGTGGATGAGCATCGCGGTCGAGGGCAATGCGGCGCCCGCTGTCATCCATGCGCTGCGCGGTGAGCCCACGGTGGGCACCCTGCACACCACCAACGGCCGCTGGGACATCGTGGCGGAGGTGCGCGCCGAAAGCCTGGAGGCATTCGATGCGGCGCTGGGCCGCATCCGCCTCACGCCGGGCATTGCCAACACGGAAACCAGCCTGCTGCTGTCCACGTACAAAGTGTGACAAACGCCTGCGGTGTTGCGCGCTACCGGCGCGTTGCGGGAACCATCCTGCCCCAGCCGCGCTGCCGCCTTGGTGACAGAGGCTAGGGGGTTTCCTGCATGCCCCGCGCGAGGGGCTGCAGTCCAATGAGCGAATCTTTTGTCTTTCGTTTTGAGGAGCTTCGCCATGCAACGTCGCCAGATCATCCAATGGGGAGCCGCCAGCCTCGCCGCCCCCGCGTTCCTGGCGCAGGCCCAGAGCTTTCCCAACAAACCCATCAAGCTGATCATCGCCTTCCCGGCCGGCGGCCCCACCGACATCACCATGCGCGCGTTGGCTGACAACGCCAGCAAGATCCTCGGGCAGACCGTGATTGTCGAAAACAAGCCCGGCGCGGGCGGCACCTTGCCTGCCCAGGCGCTGCAGACCTCGCCTGCTGACGGTTACACCGTCGCGCAGATTCCGCTGGGCGTGTTCCGCCTCCCTTACACCACCAAGATCAACTGGGACCCGGTCAAAGACATCAGCTACGTGCTCAACGTCACCGGCTACGCGTTTGGCCTGGTGGTGCCCGCCGACTCGCCCCTCAAGACCTGGACGCACTTCGTGGCCTGGGCCAAGGCCAACCCTGGCAAGCTCAGCTATGGCTCCACAGGCACCATGACCAGCCCGCACCTGACGATGGAACTCATCGCCCAGCAGCTGGGCCTGGAGCTGCTGCACGTGCCCTACAAGGGGAGTGCCGACCTGATGCAATCCATCCTGGGCGGGCAGATCATGGCGGCGGCCGACTCCACCGGCTTTGCGCCGCAGGTGGAAGCGGGCAAGCTGCGCGTGCTCAACACCTGGGGCGCCGAGCGCCTGGCCAAGTTCCCCGACGCGCCCACGCTCAAGGAGCTGGGCCTGAACCTGGTGCAGAACTCGCCCTTTGGCATCGGCGCACCCAAGGGCACACCCGATGCGGTGGTCAAGCGCCTGCACGATGCCTTCAAGCAGGCCATGGAGCAGGAGAGCTATCGCACGGCCCTGGCGCGCTATGACATGGTGCCGATGTACATGAGCACGGCGGCGTACAAGAAGTTTGCGCAGGACACGTTCACGCGCGAAAAGGCGCTGGTCGAGAAACTGGGCCTGGCCAAACCCACGTGAGGCCACGCCTCTCCGAGGGGGCAATGCGTTCCGTGTGATGATCCGTCCCAACATTGAACGGAACACCGCGAGCATTTATGGCATCCCCCTCCGACAGCATCAGCATGGCCCTGTTTTGCGACTTTGAAAACGTCGCCCTGGGCGTGCGCGATGCGCAGTACGAAAAGTTCGACATCAAGCCCATCCTGGAGCGCCTGCTGCTCAAGGGCTCCATCGTGGTCAAGAAGGCCTATTGCGACTGGGAGCGCTACAAGGGCTTCAAGGCCACCATGCACGAGGCGAATTTCGAGCTGATCGAAATCCCGCATGTGCGCCAGTCGGGCAAGAATTCGGCCGACATCCGCTTGGTGGTGGACGCGCTGGACCTTTGTTATACCAAGTCGCACGTCAACACCTTCGTCATCATCAGCGGCGACTCGGACTTTTCGCCGCTGGTGTCCAAGCTGCGCGAGAACAACAAGCAGGTGATCGGCGTGGGCGTGAAGCAGTCCACGTCCGATCTGCTGATTGCCAACTGCGACGAATTCATCTTCTACGACGACCTGGTGCGCGAAAACCAGCGCGCCCAGGCCCGCCGCCAGAGCCCGGGCAGCAATCCGGCACCCGCGCCCCGTCGCAGCCCCGAAGAGGAGCGCAGCCGCAAGGAAAGCCAGGACGCACGCCGCACCCAGGGCGTGGAGCTGGCGGCCGAAACGTTTGAAGCCCTGTTGTCTGAGCGCGGCGACACCGGCAAGATCTGGGCCTCGGTGCTCAAGGAGGCCATCAAGCGCCGCAAGCCCGACTTCAGCGAAGGCCGCTATGGCTTCCGCACCTTTGGCAACCTGCTCGAAGAAGCGCAGGCGCGCGGCCTGCTGGAGTTCGGGCGCGATGAAAAGTCGGGCGCGTATGTGTACCGCAGCCATGGTGGGCCGACTGCCGCGGCAGCGCCCGCGCGGTCTGAAGGAGCCGGTGAGCGAGCCAGCCAGGGCGGCGCCACGCGGCACGACTTTCATGCGGTGGCGACGGCACCCGATCTGCGTTCTGACAGTGGCGAAGGGCAGGGCGCGCCGGGCCGCAGCCGGGGGCGCCGTGGTGAGGGCGCAGACCGCCCAGACACTCGCTCCACGCAGCGCAGCGAGCCGCGCAATGACTCGAACCAGGAGCCACTGGCGTCCGAGCAGGCGGATGTGCCGTCAGAGCGCCCGGCCAGCCGCTATTTCAGCCAGCCGGTGGCCCACGAGGCCGGGCCATTGGAGCGGGTGATCGACAGCAGCCCTGAGCAGGATGCGCGCGCCGAAGCGTTGGATGGCTCCGAGGCCCCGGCAGAGCAGATACCTCCTGAGAACGATGGTGCCGAGCCTGCCGCCCCTCGCCGCAGCCGCGCCCGCAGTGGAGGAGGTGCCAAACCAGCTGCCAGCGCCCCCAAGGCTGCCGCTGCGCCCCGAGCGCGTGGCTCGCGTGCCGTGGCGGATGCGGGCGGTGCTACAGGTGCCGAGGCATCGGCTTCCACAGCCGAAGCACCGGCCGCTGAGGCACAAGGCGCGGCTCTCACCAAGGCGGCCGCTCCCCGTCCACGCAGTCGTGCCCGCAAGCCGGCCGCCAAACCCGCCGAGTAAGTGTTATTGGCCCGCTGCGGTCGCTGAGCGCCGCAACGCCAGCCGCTCTTGCACTTCTTCGTAACGGGGGGGCGTGCAGCCCGCCCGCTCCACACAGTGGCTGGCGCTGGCCAGCGCATGGTGCAGCACGGCGCGCAGCCGGGCCTCCGAAACGGGCGCCGTCAGGCCACCCGGGCGCAAGGTCAGGGCTTCTTCGCCACGCTCAGGCCCTGCCAGCCAGGCGGTGATCAAACCCGCCAGAAAACAGTCGCCTGCGCCCACGGTGTCCACCACCGTGATCGGCGCTTCTTCGCGCGCATGCACGGCCAGGCCGTCGCGCTGCAGCAGCCAGGCACCTTCCGGCCCCAGGGTCAGGGCGAGCCATTGCGCCTGTGTTTGCTGCTGCAAATAGTGGGCGCGTTCCAATGCGTTGGCACCCGGAACAGCCAGCGCCTCCAGGTCATCGTCACTCACCTTGATGAGGTGGGCGTGCTGCAGGGCGGCCATCACGTTGGCGCGGTAGACCTCCGCATCGTCCACGGCCGACAGGCGCAGGTTGGCATCCACCACCACCATGCGGCCTGCTGCGCGCTGCGCTGCCAGCCAGGGCTGGTAGATGGCAGCGTCCTGTGCCACCAGCGCCAGGCAGCCCGTGGCCACCACCTGCAGCTCAGGCAATGCGGCGCAAGCAGCCGTCAGCGCGGCGGCCGTCACCTGGCGGTCGGCCACGCCGTCGCGGTAGAAGCTGTAGCTGGCCTTGCCCTCGGCATCCAGTGCGGCCAGTGCCAGCGCGCTGGGCGCACGCACCGGCGTGGGCGCTGCCAGGGCCACGCCAGCATCGTGCAGGCCGCGCGCCAGTTGTCGCCCCAGCATGTCGCCCGACAGCGGGTTGAGGTACAGCGCGCCCACCCCTTGCAAACCCAGCGCGCGCGTGAGGTTGTAGACCGCGCCGCCCGCGCAGGGCTTGAGGCGGCCATCGGGCTCTTCGATCAGGTCAAACAAGGCCTCGCCCGCCGTGGCCACGCGCAGCGGCGGCGCGGTGTGGGCGGGGCTGGAGTCGGCGGATTGGATAGGGAAAACCATAAGTAAATCCACTTGATTTATTAACTCGTCGGCCACTATAGTTCGATCCCATCCACCCGACAAGAGTGGTTCACCTGCCAGCCGCGCAGCACGGGGCCGACAGGAATCTGCCATCCCAAAACCCGGAGACAACACCATGCAACGCACCCCCGCCTTCGCGCTTTCTGCCCTTGCCCTCACCGGCGCCCTGGCCTGCGGCCTAGCCCAGGCGCAGACGTCCGAGCCCGTCATCGGCCTCATCACCAAGACCGAGACCAACCCCTTCTTTGTGAAGATGAAAGAGGGCGCCACGGCCGAGGCCAAGAAGCTGGGCGCCAAACTGGTGTCGGCCGCAGGCAAGACCGATGGCGACAACGCGGGCCAGGTCACGGCCATGGAGAACCTGATCGCCGCAGGTGCCAAGACCATCCTCATCACCCCCAGCGACGCCAAGGCCATCGTGCCCGCGATCAAGAAGGCGCAGGCGCGCGGCGTGATGGTGATTGCGCTCGACAGCCCCACCGAGCCCATGGATGCGACGGACGCGCTGTTTGCCACCGACAACTACAAGGCGGGCGAGCTGATCGGCCAGTACGCCAAGGCAGCCGCTGCAGGCAAGAAGCCTGTGATTGCCACGCTGGACCTGTTCCCCGGCCACCCCGTGGGCGCACAGCGGCACAACGGCTTCCTGAAGGGCTTTGGTCTGCAGGCCAACGATGCCAAGAGCAATGAGTTGTCGCGCCCCGCCGAAGTGGTCTGCATGGCCGACAGCTTTGGCGACCGCGCCAAGGGCCAGACCGGCATGGAAAACTGCTTGCAGAAGAACCCTGACATCAACATCGTCTACACCATCAACGAGCCCGCTGCCGCCGGTGCCTACAACGCGCTCAAGGCCGCAGGCAAGGAGAAGAACGTGCTCGTCGTCTCGGTGGACGGTGGCTGTGCGGGCATTGCCGACGTGGGCAAGGGTGTGATCGCCGCCACCAGCCAGCAGTACCCACTGCGCATGGCCGCCATGGGCGTGGCGGCAGGCGTGGACTATGCCAAGACCGGCAAGAAGGTCAGCGGCTACACCGACACCGGCGTGACGCTGATCGCTGCCAAGCCCATGGCGGGCGTGGACAGCAAGGATGTGAAGACCGGCACCGACCTGTGCTGGGGCGCCAAGTAAGAGCCGTTCTCAAAACTCTTCTGGCGTCGTTGCTGCGTCTTGTCGTACTACCGTACTGCCTGCGACGCAGCGCCTAGCCAGAACCGCTTCGCTGAGTTTTGCGATCGGCTCCCAACCGTCAACTGCTTTCTGAGCGCCCCCTTTGTCCACCCGCACGGAGCCGCCATGTCCTCGACCGCTTCCAAACTACCGCCCCTGGCCACGCTGGGGCCGTTCATCGCGCTGATCCTGGCGTGCGCCTTTTTTGCCACGCAGAGCGAGCGTTTCCTGTCGGCGCAGAACTTCGCGCTCATCCTGCAGCAGGTCATGGTGGTGGCGGTGATCGCCATCGGCCAGACGCTGGTCATCCTCACGGCGGGCATTGATCTGTCGTGTGGCATGGTGATGGCTCTGGGCGGCATCGTGATGACCAAGATGGCGGCGGACTACGGCCTTTCGGCCCCCGTGGCGATTGCCTGCGGCATGGCGGTGACCATGCTGTTCGGCCTGATCAACGGCCTGCTGGTCACCAAGATCAAGCTGCCGCCCTTCATCGTCACGCTGGGTACGCTCAACATCGCGTTTGCCGCCACGCAGCTGTACTCGGGCGCGCAGACCATCACCGACATCCCGGCTGGCATGACCGCACTGGGCAACACCTTCCAGCTGGGGCAGACCGCCATCGTCTGGGGCGCGGTGCTCATGCTGGTGCTGTACCTCGTCACCTGGTTTGCGCTGCGCGAGACCGCGCCGGGCCGCCATGTCTACGCCGTGGGCAACAGCCCCGAAGCCACGCGCCTTACCGGCATTGCCACCGACAAGGTGCTGCTGGGCGTGTATGTGCTGGCGGGCCTGTTCTACGGCATCGCGTCGGTGCTGTCGGTGGCCCGCACTGGCGCGGGTGACCCGAACGCGGGCCAGACCGAAAACCTCGACGCCATCAGCGCCGTGGTGCTGGGCGGCACCAGTCTGTTTGGCGGGCGCGGCATGATTTTGGGCACGCTGGTGGGGGCGCTCATCGTGGGCGTGTTCCGCAATGGACTCACGCTGATGGGCGTGTCGTCGGTCTACCAGATCCTCGTCACCGGCATCCTCGTGATCCTGGCCGTGGCCACCGACCAACTCTCGCGCAAAGGAGTGCGTTGATCATGACCACCTCCCCACACACCACGAACGCCCCCCTGGTCATGCAGGCCAAGGGCCTGGTCAAGCGCTACGGGCAGGTCACCGCGTTGGATGGCGCCGACTTTGAACTGCGCGCCGGGGAGATCCTGGCTGTGATCGGCGACAACGGCGCGGGCAAATCGAGCCTCATCAAGGCGCTGTCGGGCGCCACCGTGCCCGACGAAGGCGAGATCCTGCTCGACGGCCAGCGCATCCAGTTCAAGAGCCCCATCGACGCACGCCGCGCGGGCATCGAAACCGTGTACCAGGACCTGGCCGTGGCCCCGGCCATGACCATTGCCGAGAACCTGTTTCTGGGCCGCGAACTGCGCCGCCCCGGACTGCTGGGCAGCGCGCTGCGCATGCTCGACAAGAAAAAGATGCTCGAAGAAAGCGTGGCCCGCATGGCCGAGCTGAAGGTCGGCATCCGCTCCATGACACAGGCGGTGGAGACACTCTCGGGCGGCCAGCGCCAGTGCGTGGCCGTGGCGCGCGCCGCAGCGTTTGCGCGCCATGTGGTCATCATGGATGAACCCACCGCCGCCCTCGGCGTGAAGGAGGGCAACATGGTGCTGGAGCTGATCCGCCGCGTACGCGACAAGGGCCTGCCCGTCATCCTCATCAGCCACAACATGCCCCATGTGTTCGAGATTGCCGACCGCATCCACATCGCCCGCCTGGGCAAGCGTGCGGCGGTGGTCAACCCCAAGAAGATCAGCATGAGCGACACCGTGGCCGTGATGACGGGCGCTATGGCGGCCACCGACCTGCCCGCTGAATGCCTTGCCTGAAGACGCTGCCATGCTCAAAAACATCGACCCGCTGCTGACCCCCGACCTGCTCAAGGTGCTGGCCGAGATGGGCCACGACGACGCCATCGTGCTGGCCGACGCCAACTTCACCGCCATGAGCCTGGGCGCGGGCAAGCCCGTGCTGCGCCTGCCCGGTATCGGCATGGCGCGCGCCGTGCAAGCGGTGGCCAGCGTGCTGCCGCTGGCGCAGGATGTGCCGCATCCTGTGGCCTACATGCAGGTGGGCGGCACCGAGGTGCCCTACCGCTCAGCCCTGCAGCGCGAAACCATGGACGTGCTGGCGCGCGAGGGCGTGGCCAGTGAGCAGGCCGAAGGCGTGGAGCGTTTTGCGTTCTACGAACGCGTCAAAAAGGCCTATGCCATCGTTGTGACGGGAGAGCTGCAGCCCTGGGGCAACTTCCTGCTGCGCAAGGGCGTCATCGGCGACACTCTGAACGCCTGATCGTTTCATCACCATGCTGGACACCGACGCATCCCTACCCGCCGTTGACAACACTGCCGCCAGCCCCGCGCTGCTGCGCCAGCGCGGCTCCAACCATGTGGGGCTGCGCCAGTTCAACGAGCGCGTGGTGCTGCAGGCGCTGCGCACCCATGGCAGCCTGGCCAAGGCCGAGATGGCGCGGGTCACGGGCCTCACGGCGCAGACCATCGGCCTCATCACCGCCCGGCTGGACGAAGACCAGTTGCTGCGCCGCGAAGCGCCCGTGCGCGGCCGCGTGGGCCAGCCCTCGGTGCCGATTGGCCTGAACCCCGACGGCGCCTTTGCCATCGGCATCAAGATCGGCCGCCGCAGTGCCGACTGGCTGCTGGTCGATTTCACCGGCCATGTGCGCGAGCGCATCGTGCTCGACTACGCCTTCCCTGACATCGACGTGCTGTTGCCTGCGATCCGCACGCACCTGAACCAGCTGCTCGACGGCCTGGGCCCGCTGCGCTCGCGCGTGGTAGGGGTGGGCGTGGCCGCGCCGTTCCAGCTCGGTGGCTGGCACCGCATGCTGGGGCTCACCGAGGCCCAGTCCGAAGCCTGGAACAACATCGATCTGGCCGAGCAGGTGCAGCAGATGACCGAGCTGCCCGTGAGTTTTGCCAAGGACACCTCGGCCGCCTGCGTGGCCGAGCTGCTGCAGGGGCGCGGGCGCGACATCCCGAGTTTTTTGTACCTGTTCATGGACACCTTTGTGGGCGGCGGGCTGGTCATCAATTCGCACCTGCACCGGGGCTTGCACGGCAATGCAGGCGCGGTGGCCTCGCTGCCGCTGTCACCAGCCCTTCCCGGGCAGGCCCCCGCGCAGCTCATCAGCCAGGCATCGCTGTGGGAGCTGGAGCAGCGCTTTCGCGAACATGGCCTCGACCCCATGGCCGCCTACGACAAGCGTGTGCTGCAGGCCCCGTGGCTGGAACACAGCCGGGGCTGGATTGCGCGCGCTGCGGCGGGCCTGGCGCACTGCATCGTCTCGGCCACGGCGTTCCTGGACCTGGATGCCGTGGTGGTCGATGGCGCCGCAGCCCCTGAGCTGCTGCAGGCCCTTTGCGAAGGCGCCCGCCACGCGCTGGCCGACTACAACTGGGAGGGCTTGCACCAGCCGCCCCGGCTGGAGCTGGGCACCATGGGCTCGGACGCCCGCGCGCTGGGTGGGGCGCTGCTGCCGCTGCATGCCTGTTTTGCGCCGGATACGGACATCTTCCTCAAGGCCTGAGAAGGGCGTGGGGTTGTGAAGGTTTACTATTAAAAATATAGCTATTTGCGCATATCCATCAAGCGCTAGGCCGTATTTCTATTCAAATTTCTCGGCCAAGGCTGCTTCAGGCTCAGCTCCCGCCGCGATCCAGACCCGCCAGGATCGCCCGTGCCACTTCGGCAAACCCCGCGCCCCGCTCGCCCTCGGTCACATAACGCGGCAGGTGCTGCAGTTGTGGCACAAAGCGCGCGATGTTGGCCACGCCCACGCTGTGGGGGAAGTGCTCGAACATGAGCTGGTCGTTGGTCGAGTCGCCCACATACACCCAGCGGTCGATCTCCGCGTCGAGGTCGCGTCCCAGCAACTCGCGCACGATCCAGCGCGCGCCCTCCAGTTTGTTGTGCGCCCCGAACCAGCCGTTGATGTGGATGCTGCTCACGGTGGCGTTCATGCCTGCGGCGCGCAGGATCGCCACGCATTGGTCGATCCGCTCTTGGGGCAGGTGTGTGAACTCGCTGTGGTCGATGGCGATGTCCGTTTCGCGTCCGGGCGAGTCGGTCGCGCGGCGGGCGCCGGGCACCCTGGCTTCGATGTCAGCCAACACTTGCTGCATGCGGGCGAAATGGGCTGAGCGCGTGGCTGCATCCTGTTGATATCGTTTTAATAGCGCATCGCGCTTGTCCAGAGAGCGCTGCAGGGCCACAGCACCATTCTCGGCCACGATGGCATCCACAGGCCAGGCGGCCGCAAAGGGCTCGCTCCAGCCTACGGGGCGACCCGTGATGGGGATCACGGCCAGTCCCCGGGCCTTGAGCGACTCCATCGCCTGCACCACGTGCGCAGGCACAACCCCCTCCGTGGTCAGCGTGTCGTCGATGTCGGTGAGCAGGCCGACGAGGCGGGCGGGAGGATTCCAGGTACTCAACGGAAGCATGGGGGAACGAGAAGGCATAGGGATGGCGAGAGGGGGCGTTGGTGAAAGTCGCGGAGGGCTGTCGCTCGGGCTTGCACCTTTTTCTGTGGACGAAGAGATGGCTGCTTCTAACGGACACTTTGGGCAGGTTGCCCACGCGCCAGGCTCGGGAGTTTCTCTGCGACCCTTTCGGGGGGCATGGGCACCATGTCCCCGCCACGGAACTCGAATAGCTGCAGGGTGGCCAATGGGACCTGTTCCAGGCCACGACCCTTTTCGTCCACGACGTGCAAATCGCCTGGCTGCGGCTTTGGCACAAACAGGTCGGCGGTGTTTCTGGCGCGGATCAGTACAGAGCGTTTGTATCCATCATCGGTGCCTCCGAACTCTGGGACTACGAATATGGCCTGCCGCTCTTTGTCGAGTGACAGGGCAAAGCGATACAGCGTGTCCCAATACGCCAGGTTGGGCCTGAGCGCCTGTTTCTCCTGCGCATGCAGGCCTGCCAGGGCCGCAACAATCGCTGCGCCTCCGACAAGGGCAAAAACCGGGCGCGTCTCTCGCGGCCAGACGACCGCCAGGCAGGCTGAAAACGCCACCCACGGCACGAACAGGTAACGGTCCGGACTGTGAATTCCCGGAAAGGCCGTCAGCGGTATCAGCGGCAGCAGGACGATGCCCAAGGACACGAAGAAAACAGGCGCATGGAGGCGGCGCTTCACCGCCGCGAGGCACAGAAGGCCGAGAAATACAACGGCAAGGATGTTGCCGGGCGGTTTGGAGCCGAGGAGCAATTTGGGAACCCGGAGCAACTGGCGCAGGGCCTCGCTGGCATCGAAAACCCCCTGGCTGTAGCCTCCCACGAGGCGCCCAAGTAGCAGGTAGCGCCACCCTATGTAGAGCAGTGCAATCAGCACAAACGGTATCAGTGCGCGCACTCGTTGCGGCCGCGTGCCCACGGGCAGGAAGGGCAAGAGGACGACCAGGGGTACATAGACTTCCTTGCAGGTAGTCGCCAGCAGGTAGGCCAGGGCCGACAGCCCCAGCCAGTATCCGCGCCCGCCTTTGAGATACCGGGTCCAGCCCAGTATCGACAGCATGGCGAACACGAAGCCGGTCGCATAGTGCCCATGCATCAGGCCCGCCGCGATGTGGGCAGTGGGCTTGCCAAGCAACAGCGCAACGGCGCCGATCAGTGCGGGCAGGGGCTCCACCCACTCTCGCAACACGGCATAGAACAACGCGGCTCCCAGCCCCACAAGCAGCAGCAAGTGCGCGTAGTGGCCAGCGGCGGCCATGCCGAACAAGCTCAGGTTGATGTCGTAGAACAGCAGGTTCCATGGAGCGACATTGGCACTGGAGTGCCCTTGGGCAATGTGGGGCTCCAAGAAATATTGCCAGGGTGTGTATTGGGCGGCGTAGCTCAGGTGAGCGCCGTCATCCCAGCGCCAAGATCCCTGGAGTGATGCGCCATGCACCAGCAGGGTGAGCAAAGACAGAAGCAGTGTGGCGCTGAGACACTCGATCCAGGGATGGCGGTCGATGTGTTCGCGCAGCGCGTGGCGCGCGGCTTTCAATGCTGGAGCGTCCATTGCCAATGACGCAGGAAGTTGAGCGCTGCAGGCGTGTAGTGGCTAGGAGTGCGGGCGGCAGAAGGAGCATCGGCTGCGACGCGCGATAAACGGGTCCCGCGTGGTACCACCTCCAGCGCCCAGGGGCCCACCCTGGGCTTGTCGGTAGCACCACGCGATCCTCGGTTTTCGTACGTTTCGCTTCGATGCCTTCTGCCGCCCACACTCCCAGGCACATCACGCCCTCGGGTCAAAGTCTTCAGCAGCAGCAAGTCCGCACCGACCAGGGCGAGTGCGGAAATGGTGGAGCCGATGCCAGTCCTGGTGCAAAGCGGCGCCATGGAGAAATTGATCGGCTGACTGCGCAAGAATTTCCCCCTCTTGTGCGGGCTATGCGCCCTGCAGCGCCAACCCCGCATGCTCGCGCAGCGGGTGGAAATGGATCTTCGGAAACCGCTCTTGCGCCAGGCGCACGTCATACGGGCTGGTGCACAGGTAGGCCAGCGTGTCGGCCGCGTCGTGCGCCAGCCGCAGCGGGTAGGCGTCGGTGAACGCGCGCAGGTCGGCCGCATTGTCGGCGGTGATCCAACGCGCGCCGGTGTACTGGCAGCCTTCCAGGCGCACGTCGGCGTCGTACTCGGCCTTGAGGCGGTGCTGCACCACTTCAAACTGGAGCTGGCCCACGGCGCCCAGCAGCATGTTGCCGCCTGCGTCGGGCTTGAAGACCTGGATGGCGCCTTCCTCGCCCAGCTGGGCCAGGCCCTGCTGGAGCTGTTTGGTGCGCAGCGGGTTCTTGAGCACCACGGTCATGAACATTTCTGGCGCGAAGAAGGGCAGGCCGGTGAACTGCAGGTTGGCACCATCGGTGATGGTGTCGCCCAGCTGCACGCCGCCGTGGGTGGTAAAGCCAATGATGTCGCCTGCGTAGGCTTCTTCGACGGCCTCGCGGCGTTGCGACATGAAGGTCACCACGCTGGTGGGGCGCAGCTCCTTGGAGGTGCGCTGCACCTTGAGCTTCATGCCCGGCGTGTATTTGCCCGAGGCCACGCGCACAAAGGCGATGCGGTCGCGGTGGTTGGCATCCATGTTGGCCTGCACCTTGAACACCACCCCGGCAAAGCCTTCGTCTTCGGGCTGGATGGTTTTCACCACGGGTTGCTTGTTCACTTCAAGCGTGCTCACGCGCGGGCCGGGGGGAGGGGCCATATCCACCAGGGCATCGAGCACTTCCATCACCCCGAAGTTGTTCACGCCGGAGCCGAAGAACACGGGGGTGAGCTTGCCAGCCAGGAAGGCTTCATGGTCCCACGCGGGCGATGCGCCCACGGCCAGTTCCATGCTCTCCAGCGCGGCGTCGAACTCAGCGCCAAAGCGTGTGCGCAGAGTCGCCTCGTCCGACAAGGGGATGGCCTCGAAGTCCTGTGGGCGGCGTTCGCTGCCGGACTCGAACACCGTCATGGTCTTGGTGCGCAGGTTGATGATGCCGCCAAAGCTCTTGCCCTGGCCCACAGGCCATGTCATCGGGCAGCAGGGCATGCCCAGCTCGCGCTCCACCTCGTCCATGATGTCCAGTGGGTCGCGCACTTCGCGGTCCATCTTGTTGACGAAGGTGATGATGGGCGTATCGCGCTGGCGGCAGACCTCGATCAGGCGGCGGGTCTGTGCTTCCACACCGTTGGCCGCGTCGATCACCATGAGGGCCGAGTCCACGGCGGTGAGCACGCGGTAGGTGTCTTCCGAGAAGTCCTTGTGGCCGGGCGTGTCGAGCAGGTTGATGACATGCTCGCGGTACAGCATCTGCATGACCGAGCTGGCCACCGAGATGCCGCGCTGCTTTTCGATTTCCATCCAGTCGGAGGTGGCGTGGCGGCTGGCCTTGCGGCCCTTCACGGCGCCTGCGATCTGGATCGCGCCCGAGAACAGCAGCAGCTTTTCCGTCAGCGTCGTCTTACCCGCGTCGGGGTGGGAAATGATGGCAAAGGTACGGCGGCGCCGGGTTTCTGGGGCGTAGGACACAGGGGGTTCCTGAATGGGATGGGTGCGGGGCAGAGCGCCCTGCGCAAGAATCTTCGGGCCGGGACCGGCGTGGGACGCAGGGGCGGCAGTGGCGGGATTTTACTGTTCCGTGCAAGGCCGAGGACGGATTCATCCCGGGGCATGGTGCGGGGAATGCACTTGCTTTTATAATCCGTCGATCCGAGGAGCGTTGCAGCGTCCCCAGCACAGGCGGGGCGTGAGGCTCGGAGTCATCTAGCAACGACGCTCATCCACTTCTCGTGTGGTGAGCTTTTTCACTCCCGCGACCAGTGGTTTTTCAAACATGCTTTGGAGCAAGAAACCATCATGAACGCACGCGTCAACGCCCCGGTCAACACCGACTGCATCATTGCCGACATCGGCCTGGCCGCATGGGGCCGCAAAGAAATCCGCATCGCCGAAACCGAGATGCCCGGCCTCATGGCCATCCGAGAGGAATTCGCGCCCAAGCAGTCGCTCAAGGGCGCCCGCATCACGGGCTCGCTGCACATGACGATCCAGACCGCCGTGCTGATCGAGACGCTGCAGGCCCTGGGCGCTGAGGTGCGCTGGGCTTCTTGCAATATTTTCTCCACGCAAGACCACGCCGCCGCCGCCATTGCTGCCGCCGGTACGCCCGTGTTTGCCATCAAGGGCGAGACCCTGGCCGAATACTGGGACTACACCCACCGCATTTTTGACTTTGGCCCCGCCGGCACCGAAGGCGAAGGCCCCAACCTGATCCTGGACGACGGCGGCGATGCCACGCTGCTGATGCACCTGGGCAAGCGCGCCGAAAAGGACGCCTCGCTGATCGCCAACCCCACCAGCGAAGAAGAGACCTGCCTGTTTGCCTCCATCAAGGCCAAGCTGGCTGAGGACCCGACCTGGTACAGCCGCAAGAGCGCCCAGATCATCGGCGTGACCGAAGAAACCACCACCGGCGTGCACCGCTTGAAGGAAATGTCGGCCAAGGGCTCGCTGATGTTCCGCGCCATCAACGTGAACGACTCGGTGACCAAGAGCAAGTTCGACAACCTGTACGGTTGCCGTGAATCGCTGGTGGACGGCATTAAGCGCGCCACCGACGTGATGATCGCTGGCAAGGTGGCCGTGGTGGCCGGCTACGGCGACGTGGGCAAGGGCAGCGCCCAGGCCCTGCGTGCACTGAGCGCCCAGGTGTGGGTGACCGAGATCGACCCCATCAACGCCCTGCAGGCCGCGATGGAAGGCTACAAGGTCGTGACGATGGAATACGCTGCCGACAAGGCCGATATCTTCGTGACCACCACCGGCAACAAGGACGTGATCCGCCACGAGCACATGCTGGCCATGAAGGATCAGGCCATCGTCTGCAACATCGGCCACTTCGACAACGAGATCCAGGTGGCGTCGCTGGAGCAGTACGAGTGGGAAGAGATCAAGCCCCAGGTGGACCACGTGATCTTCCCGGACGGCAAGCGCATCATCCTGCTGGCCAAGGGCCGCCTGGTGAACCTGGGCTGCGGCACGGGCCACCCGAGCTTTGTGATGTCGTCGAGCTTTGCCAACCAGACCATTGCCCAGATCGAGCTGTTCACCCACAGCGACTACTACGAAAACGGCAAGGTCTACGTGTTGCCCAAGCACCTGGACGAAAAGGTGGCCCGTCTGCACCTCAAGAAGGTGGGCGCCATGCTGACCGAGCTGACCGACGAGCAGGCCGCCTACATTGGCGTGCCCAAGCAAGGCCCGTACAAGCCGGACACCTACCGCTATTGATCCCGCGCCCCAGGCGCATTGCGCGCCTTGGCGGCATGCCGTCGGGGCGCTGGTGGATCACTGCATCGTGGTTGCTACTATTGTGATAGCTGCTTGCGCTTGATGGATAAGCGCTGGAGGCTGATTTGACTCTTAAAGGATGAGCGCCATGCGTGCAGATGTATTTTTGGTGGAAGCGGGCCATGCGGCCACGCGCTCGCAAGCGCAGCGGCTGATTGCTGCGGGCGTGGAGTGGCGTCTGTCACCCCTGGCGCCCTGGCAGAAGGTGGTCAAGAACGGCGATGACATCCCGTCCGTGGCCGAGGTGAAGCTGTTGGACGATGCCGAGGCCAAGTACATCTCTCGCGGTGGCCTCAAGCTGGAAGGCGCCTTGTTGGCCACGGGGCTGTCCGTGGCCGGGCTGCGCTGCCTGGATGTGGGGCAGAGCACCGGCGGCTTTACCGATTGCCTGCTGCAGCAGGGCGCAGCGCAGGTCATCGGTGTGGACGTGGGCCATGGCCAGCTCCACGAGCGGCTGCGCAGCGATCTGCGTGTGGTCTGCGTGGAGGGCGTGAACGCGCGCTCGCTGACCGCCCAGGCGCTGCAGGAAGCCTGCGAGCTGGCGCTCTCTGAAGTCGTCGAAGCCGACGAAGACAACGAAACCCAGCCCGAGGCGCCCTACAGCTGGATGCGCAACGGCGGCCTGGTGGACGAAGCCTACGACGATAGCGGCGACGCCAAGGACCAGGACATCGAAGCCTTCAAGTCCGAGCGCGCCCAGCGCGCCGAAGCCCGCGCGCAGGGCACACTGCCCGTCCAGCGCCGACGCCGCGCCGAATGCGCGGGGGTGGACACGACACCGGCGTTCGACCTGGTGACGGGTGATCTGTCCTTCATCTCGCTGACCCTGGTGCTGCCCGCCATCGCCGCATTCCTGCGCCCTGACGGCCACCTGCTCATGCTGGTCAAGCCGCAGTTTGAACTGCAGCCGGGCCAGGTGGGCAAGGGCGGTGTGGTGCGGGATGCCGCCCTGTATGCCGTGGTGGAAAAACGCATCCGCGACTGCTGCGCCGAACTGGGTCTGGCCGTACAGGCCTGGCTCGAAAGCCCCATCCAGGGCGGCGACGGCAACCATGAATTTTTTGTTTATGCGAGGAGGGCACCATGATTGCTGCCAATGCCCAGGGCACCGGTTTTCCGGTGAGTTTTGAATTTTTTCCGCCCAAGACGCCCGAAGGTGCGGACAAGCTGCGGGCTGCGCGCCAGCAGCTGTATGCGCTGCACCCGGATTTCTGCTCGGTGACCTACGGCGCCGGTGGCTCCACGCAGGAAGGCACTTTTGGCACGGTGCGTGAAATCTTGGCCGAAGGTGTGAGCGCCGCCTCGCACTTCTCGTGCATTGGTGCCACACGCCAGTCCGTGCGCGAGCAGCTCGCCACGCTCAAGGCCATGGGCGTCAAGCGCCTGGTGGCATTGCGTGGCGATCTGCCCAGCGGCTACGGCGCGGGCGGCGAGTTTCAGTACGCCAGCGACCTGGTGGCCTTCATCCGCGCGGAGACGGGCCGGGATTTCCACATCGAAGTGGCCGCCTACCCCGAGGTGCATCCCCAGGCCAAGTCGCCCGAGGCAGACCTGAACGCCTACATCGCCAAGGTGCAGGCGGGTGCGGACTCGGCCATCACCCAGTATTTCTACAACAGCGATGCCTATTTCCGCTTTGTGGAAGACACACAGCGCCTGGGCGCCACCGTGCCCGTGGTGCCCGGCATCATGCCCATCGGAAGCTCCACGCAGCTGATGCGTTTCTCGGACGCCTGCGGTGCCGAGATTCCCCGCTGGATCCGGCTGCGCCTGCAGGCGTTTGGCGACGACACAGCCAGCATCAAGGCCTTTGGGCTGGATGTGGTGACCGACCTGTGTGACCAGCTGCGCAGCGCGGGCGTGCCCGCACTGCATTTCTACACCATGAACCAGAGTGCGGCCACTCTGGAAATCTGCCGCCGCCTGGGGATCTGACGGCCACGGCTTGGCTACCATTAGCACTTTGCAACATTTGCAGGGGGGTGGTGGTCATGGAACGAGCTGGGGTGGCGGTATGGTGTGCGCTGTGTGTGTGGGTGTTGGGCATATCGGGCGTTCAGGCGCAGACCCGCTACCACTGCCGGGACGATAGCGGGAACACCTTCGTCCTGTCGCGGCCATGTCCTGACGGTGCCCGCACCACAGCCGCTGTGGCGGGGCCTGCCCCGGCGCAATATTCATCGCCACGTTATGACAGCTATTCGCCGGTGCGGTCATCGCCCGAAACCCCAGACCACCATCAGTATCTGAGCGCGCGCTGCCGGGCCCTGGATGAAAACATCCGGGGAGCGTATGGCCGGGGCATCAAGGCCGATGTGGTGGAAGGAATGCGGCGCGAATACCGGCGCGATTGCCGGGAGGAGGAGCAGGATGCGTACTCACGGCTTTCGGCGGAGCGCCGCCACCGCGACAAGCAGCGCCGGGAAGACGAAAAGTCTGCCCAGGTTGCAGCACAGGCTTCCAGGGAGCAGCAGGAGCGGCACGCCCAGCAATGCGCCGAGTCTCGCCGCATTCTTACCAACAAACGCGCCAGAACGGATTTGACGGATGGAGAGAAAAACGATCTGCGACGGTTTGAGGAAGCATTTCTGGAGCGCTGCAAGCGCTAGCGCCCACCTGCGGCTGCTGCCCCTGCTGGTTGCGGCCTACTGTGCGTGGTTGCCTGCTGCGCAGGCAGAGGGGGCCGGTAACACGGCAGAGCCCTCCACCCCGAATGCCGTGGATGCCGCGTTGGCCGAGGCGGGGCTGCTGGATGAGGAGGTGCAACCTCTTGGTGAGCCCATTGACGCTCCATGGGCTGCGCCTTCGGGGGAGTCTGGCCGGTACGAGGTGGCGCCAGAGACCGGACTCGCGTCCTGGTACGGGCCTGGGTTTCACCGGCGCAAGACAGCCAGTGGTGAGCGGTTTGACATGCACGCAATGACCGCTGCGCACCCCACCCTGGCCTTTGGCACATTCATCTGTGTGCGCAGTCAGATCACGGGCCGAGGGGTTGTGGTGCGCGTGAATGACCGGGGGCCCCATGCGCGGGGCCGGATCGTGGACTTGAGCCGCGCTGCAGCCATTGCCCTGGGGCTGCACGGTCTGGGGCTCAAGCCGGTGGAGGTGTTTCCTGTGGCCAATGGAGAATCGACCTGCCCTGAAGAGTGAGGACGTGGGGGCGGATGGGCCGTAAGAACGACCCGCCACTTGGACGCATCAGCCGCCTGATTCCAGGGTGTGCGTGGCGTGTTTGTCCTGGGCCAGCAATTCCACCATTTGTGGCAGTGCGGTTTTGAGCGCGGCCTTCAGGGTGAAGGGCGGGTTGATCAGAAACATGCCACTGGCTGGCAAGCCTGGGCGCTTGACGTCGCCAGCAGCGTTTTCGGTGAGCTTGCTGTTCTTGACGGTCAGCGTGGCATGCAGCCAGCTTTTGCCTGCCTTGGTGGCCAGGGTCTTGAGACGGCGAGGCAGGTCGTGCGCCTCGGGGCGCGGGATGATGGGGTACCAAAATGCGTACGTGCCGGTGGCAAAGCGCTTGAGCGAATCCGCCGCCATATCGAGCACCTTGGCATAGTCGCTCTTGATTTCATAGCTGGGATCGCACAGTACCAAAGCGCGGCGGGCCGGTGGAGGCAGGAATTTCCTGATCCCTTCGAACCCGTCTTCGTGCAGCACGGCCACCTGGCGGCCTGCTTCGAGCTGGGCCACGTTGCCCGCCAGAGCGCGCAGGTCGGTGGGATGCAGCTCAAAGAGCTTGAGTTTGTCGTGGTCGCGCAACAGGCGCTGGGTGATGAACGGGGAGCCTGGGTAAACCCGCAGCGTGTTGCCCTGGTTGAAGGCACGGACCATGTCCACATAGGCCTGCAGGGCCGGCGTGAGGGTTGGGGCCGTGGGGGCAAACAGGCGGACGATGCCGTCTGCAGCTTCGCCGCTGGTGCTGGCGTAGTCGCCATCGAGCCGGTAGAGGCCCGCGCCCGCATGCGTGTCCAGCACGGTGAGGGCCGCGTCTTTCTCGGTAAGGTGTTGCAAGGCGGCGATCAAGACCGTGTGCTTGAGCACATCGGCATGGTTGCCTGCGTGGAAGGCGTGGCGATAACTGAACATGGCTCTATGGTAACGAGTGCGCCCTGTCGCCTCACTGGGCCGGGTCGAGGGGTGGCTGCACTGGGTGGCGGGCACCAGACGCCGGTTCATGGTTCCATGCGAATTTGTCATGGGCTTGGGGCGGCCAGGAACCATGGCGCGGCACAATCGGCGTATCTCTGACCAGGGTGTGTAACTTTTTTGGCAGACGGGAAGCCTTTTGTTTCTGTAGCGCGTGCTGGCATGCTTCATGATTGCGTTTGGAGCGGTGTTGGCACCCGTTCACCCACAATCTCTGTCGAAACAAGCCCGCACGCCACACCCTTTTCACCATGATCGCAAGTTCCAGCCAAGCCCCAGCCAGCGGTGTCAGCCATGTGGATGCGCTGCCGCCAGGCACCCGCCTCGCTGAGTTCGAGATCCTTGCGCTCCTGGGGGTTGGCGGGTTTGGCATGGTCTACAAAGCCTTTGACCACTCCCTGCACCGGGCCGTGGCGATCAAGGAATACATGCCTTCGGCGCTGGCGGGGCGTGCGCAGGGCCAGTCGCTCTGGGTGAGATCCTCGTCGGACCAGCAAACGTTCCAGGCCGGGCTGGCCTCTTTTGTGGGTGAGGCGCGCCTGCTGGCGCAGTTTGACCACCCTTCGCTGGTCAAGGTGTTCCGCTTCTGGGAGGCGAACAACACCGCCTACATGGTCATGCCCCTCTACAGCGGCATGACCTTCAAGCAGGCCCGTGCCCAGATGCGCACCCCGCCGCCCGAGATCTGGCTGCGCAAGGTGCTGTGGTCAGTGCTGGGTGCCCTGCGGGTGCTCCATGACGGTAAGACCCTGCATCGGGATATTTCGCCCGACAACATTTTTCTGCAGGACATCGGCCCCCCGGTGCTGCTCGACCTGGGCGCTGCCCGGCACGCGATCAACGACCAGGACCGCAAACACACCGCCGTCCTCAAGGTCAACTACGCGCCCATAGAGCAATATTCCGATGGCGACGAGGATTTGCGCCAGGGCCCGTGGAGCGACCTGTATTCCCTGGCTGCGGTGGTGCATGGCTGCTTGTGCAACGACACGCCGCTGCCTGCCACGTTGCGCTCCATCCGCGATCGCATGGTGTCGTTCTCCCGCGTGGCCAGAACCGTCAAGCGCCAGTTTGGTGTGGAGTATTCCGCGCCTTTCGTGGCGGCGATCGCGCAGTCGCTGGCGCTCAAGCCGGAGGACCGGCCGCAGAGCATCGACGCGTTCCTGCAGCTCATGGAGATGACGTCCGCGCCGGAGGGGAGCGAGCACTTCGACTTCCGGAACGACCTGGGGGATATCTGGGTGGAGCCTGCCGATCAGCCGGGCCCGGGCTTGGTAACGCCCACGGTGGATGTGACCTCAGCACCCAGCATCGTGGCAGAGATGCACGCCCAGGCGCAACGCGCCACCGGGAACGGAGTGGCCCACGATGCCGGAGGGCGTGCCACTCCCGCGGGCGAAGCGAATGTTGGCGGAGACACCGTGATGCTGGGCGGCCCGGACACTGTGGCTGCCGATGCGGGTGACACGGTCTTCATCGACGCAGGAGACACGGTGGTGGTCGATGACTCCCGCTACGACGATCCCGCGGGCGGCCACAAGCCGGGGAACACCACCCGCCATGCGTCCGACCATCGGCCACAGCCATTGGAGCGGGAGATCGCCCGCCCCCACGGCAAGGCGGTGAAAACCACGCGGCGCTCGCCGGTTCTGGTGTGGCTCGGGGTGGCTGTGGTGGCCGTGGTGGTTTCTGCCGCCGGCCTGCGCTGGGCCCAGAGCAGCAAGGCGCCGCAGGACGACATCATCACCGAGATGGCAGAGCCGCCCGCAGCGCCGCCGCCTGCAGTGATGGAGACGGCGCTGCAGGACCCGGCCGCAGCGGCCTCTGCTGCTGTGGACGGCGCTGCGAGCGATACGGTGGCTGCTGCATCCATGCCTGCGCCAGCACTTGTCCCTGCTGCTGCTCCGCGCGCCCCCACTCGTGCGCGACGGGCCGCCCCTGAGCCGGCTCCGACCCCGATCGTGGTGCATGAGGAGCCGCCCCCGCCACCGCCCCCCGTGGTGGCCGAGCCCAAGCCCCGCCCGCCACCACCGCGTGTGCCCAACCCGCAAGAGGCCTGTGCAGATGCCAATTTCCTCGCACGCCCCATGTGCATCCACCAGGAATGCCAGAAGCCATCCCAGGCCAACCAGCCCATCTGCGTGGAGAACCGCCGCCGCTACGAAGCCGACGAGCAGCGCCGCCGGCAGACCCCCAATTAGCCGTGGGCGAGGGGGCCGTGGGCTGCTTTCCGGCTACGGGCTTGCGCCACAGGCCTGCAAATTCGTATAATCGCGGGCTTCGCAGCGCTTTTGTGGTCCCGCGGCGAAGACTTTACGCCACCTAAGAGGCTTCCTTCAGAGAAGCACCGACCGTGGAAAAGGACCCGCCAAACCCTCTTTTGAAGAGAAAACTCATGACTACTACTTTCAGCGCAAAGCCCGCTGAGGTTGTGCACGAGTGGTTTGTGATTGACGCGACCGACAAGGTCCTCGGACGAGTAGCCAGCGAAGTTGCTCTCCGTTTGCGCGGCAAACACAAGGCCATTTACACGCCTCACGTCGATACCGGTGACTTCATCGTCATCATCAACGCCGCCCAGCTCAAGGTCACCGGCACCAAGTCCCTGGACAAGGTGTACTACCGCCACTCGGGTTACCCCGGCGGTATCACGGCCACGAACTTCCGCGACATGCAAGCCAAGCACCCCGGCCGCGCGCTGGAAAAGGCTGTCAAGGGCATGCTGCCCAAGGGCCCCCTTGGCTACGCGATGATCAAGAAACTCAAGGTGTACGGTGGTGCTGAGCATCCCCACACCGCCCAGCAGCCCAAAGTGCTGGAAATCTAAGGAGCCTTGAGATGATTGGTGAATGGAACAATGGCACCGGCCGTCGCAAGTCCAGCGTCGCCCGCGTGTTTCTGAAAAAAGGCTCCGGCAAGATCACGGTGAACGGCAAGGACATCCAGTCCTACTTCGGCCGCGAAACCTCGATCATGATTGCCAAGCAACCCCTGGCGTTGACCAACCATGTCGAAACCTTCGACATCCAGATCAACGTGCACGGTGGTGGTGAATCCGGCCAGGCTGGCGCTGCCCGCCACGGTATCACCCGTGCTTTGATCGACTACGACGCATCCCTCAAGCCCGTCCTGAGCCAAGCTGGCTTCGTGACGCGTGATGCCCGTGAAGTCGAGCGTAAGAAGGTCGGTCTGCATTCCGCACGCCGCGCCAAGCAGTTCTCCAAGCGTTAAGCTGGTTGGGCTCTGGAGGGATGGCGGCTTTTGGGCTGGCATCCTTCTCCCTGCGAAGCTTTCCTCGGACTGCTTTACAGAACAAAAAACCGCCTTCGGGCGGTTTTTTCGTTTAAGGTGCGCTCTTTTCTCCGAGCCATCCTGATGTTTCACCCCTTCTCACCATGCGCCTTCGCCTTCTGCGCCGCCGACTGACGATCAGCGCCCCGAGGGTGGCCATCCGCAGTGCCTTGCCCTGGCCCCTTCGCTGGCTGGCCCTGGCCGTGGTTTTTGGTTTCTGTGCGGCAGTAGCCCTCTGGGCCTTTGAGTTTGGAAAGTCCATCGCAGGGCTGGATACCGTCTCCCGTGACGAACTCCTGCAATTGCGGGCGGAAGTGGATCGCCTGCGGGCTGAGGGGCAAGAGCAACAGACGGTAGCCCATACGGCGGAGAGTCTTCTGGTGGCCGAGCGGGCTGCCAAGGAAAGCCTGATGGCGCAGGTTCGGCAGCTGGAGACCGACAACCGCACGCTGCGCGAAGACCTGGGGTTCTTTGAAAAGCTGATTCCCGCCGCAAAGGCCGAAGGGCTGGCGATCCGTAGTCTGCAGGCCGAGGTGCTGGGGGGAATGCAGCTGCGCTGGCAGGTCCTGGTGATCCAGGCGACGCGCAATGCCCCCGAATTCAATGGCCGGCTGGAACTGGTGCTGACGGGCACCCAGGATGGCAAGCCCTGGACCCAGACCCAGCCAGCCCAGGGACAGCCGCTGCAGGTCAAGCAGTACCGGCGCATTGAGGGTGTGCTCGATCTGCCCCCCAGCGCCGTGGTAAAAACCGTGACCGCACGCGTGCTGGAGGGCTCTGCGGTTCGCGCCGTGCAGGCGATGACCATCGACTAGTCCGGCGGCAGGGTTGGGAAGGCCCCTCCGGGGAGCCTCATCCAGCCTGCTGCAAGGCCCCATGCAGCCCTGCGCCGGTCGTTGTGGCAGGCAGGGGTGATGTGTGCGGGGCTTCGCGCCGTAGCCGTTTTCCGTGGGCTTTCTGCCCCGTCGTTTTCCGTTTGCATGCTCCGGGTTGGAGCATGCGCATTGAGGAGTTTTCACCCATGTTTTCCCGCAAGAAGCAGCCACCGATCAAAAGCCTGATCGCCCAGGGCACCCGGATCGAGGGAGATGTGCACTTTGCCGAAGGCATGCGCATTGATGGCGAGGTGGTGGGGGACATCCGTGCGGGTTCGGAGCAGCCCAGCATCCTGGTGATTTCCGAGACGGCGCGCGTGGAGGGGGCTGTGCATGCCGACCATGTGATCGTCAATGGCCAGGTGGTGGGGCCTGTGCACGCTGCCGAACTGCTGGAGCTGCAGCCCAAGGCCAAGATCACCGGCAATGTGCACTACAAGGCGCTGGAGATGCACCAGGGCGCCGTGATTGCCGGGCAGATGTGCCCGGTGGCTGTGCTGGTGGAGGAAAAGCCCCCACTGAAGTTAGCGTCAAACGGGCAGTGAACTGAATTCCCGAGAAGACTGCAGTACTATTCACCGCAAACTTTGAACCCGGAGTACCCCATGAGCGCTGTTGCCGAAAACATCCAGACCGAAATGCCTGCCCCCATCCTGTTTACGGACAGCGCGGCGGCCAAGGTGGCGGACCTGATTGCCGAAGAGGGCAACCCTGACCTGAAACTGCGCGTTTTTGTGCAAGGTGGCGGTTGCTCGGGTTTTCAGTACGGCTTCACCTTTGATGAAATCACCAATGAAGATGACACCACCATGACGAAGAACGGTGTGTCGCTGTTGATCGATGCCATGAGCTACCAATACCTCGTCGGCGCCGAGATCGACTACAAGGAAGACCTGCAAGGGGCTCAGTTCGTTATCAAGAACCCCAATGCCACGACGACCTGCGGCTGTGGCTCCAGCTTCTCTGCCTGACACGGAGAGGGTAGGGGTCAGGTGGTACACACCGCTCTGTACCTGACCTCTGACCACGTAGCCGCCCGCATGGGCGGCTTTTGTTTTTTCAGGCTGGGTAAACAGCGCCCAGCACACGGGCTCCCGCAGCGCCGGTCACACTGGCCAGGTTGCCGGGCCGTCCGTGCAGCGCCTGCCGTGCCAGCCAGGCAAAGGCCGCCGCCTCCACCTGCAATGCGGGCAAGCCCAGGGTATCGGTGGCGGTGACCTGCACGCCAGGGCAGGCTGCCTGCAGCCGTGCCATCAAGTAGGCATTGAGTGCGCCACCGCCGCACATTGCCATCGTTTTGCTATTTTTTTTGTAGCTGTTTGCGCTTATTGCACATGCGCGGGCGGTGTATTCGGTCAGGGTCGCCTGTACGTCGGCAGGGTTTGCCTGTGCGAACGGCGCCAAGTGGTGTGCGAGCCATGCGGGGTTGAACAGATCGCGCCCCGTGCTCTTGGGGGGTGGCTTGTGCAAAAAGGGTTCGTCCAGCAGCGATGCCAGCAATTCCGGCAGCACCTTTCCGCTGGCAGCCCACGCGCCTCCTGCGTCGAAAGCCTGGCCGGTGTGCCGTTGGCACCAGTAGTCCATCAGCGCGTTGCCGGGGCCGCAGTCAAAGCCCAGCACACTGCCGTCGGCGCCCAGCACGCTGAGGTTGGAGATGCCGCCGATGTTGAGCACCAGCACGGTCTCACCCGCGCGGCCAAAAACCCCCTGGTGAAACGCTGGCACCAGGGGTGCACCCTGTCCACCTGCCGCTACATCGCGGCTGCGGAAATCGGCCACCACGGTGATGCCGGTGCGCTCCGCCAGCAGGGCTGGGTTGCCCAGCTGCAGGGTGTAGCCCGTGCCATCAAATTCCTGGGGACGGTGGCGCACCGTCTGCCCGTGGGCGCCGATGGCGCGGATGGAGGATGCTGGCTGCCCGCTGCGCTTGAGCAGCGTTTGCACAATCTGCGCGTAGGCCCGCGACAGGGCGTTGCCTGCCAGCGCGGCGCGGTGCAATTCGTCAGTGCCCGAAGTGTTGAGGGCCATCAGTTCGGCTCGCAGTTCGGGCGCGAAGGGTGCGCTGGCATGGTGGGTGACCACGCAGTGCGAGTCGGAAAAATCGGCCAGCACCCCGTCGATGCCATCGAGCGAGGTGCCCGACATCAGGCCGATGTACAGCTCGGATGCACTCACAGGAGCCGTGTGGACTGTGAAGGCGTGGACGAAAGAGCCTCAGGTCCAGGGGCCTCAAAGCCCAGGCAAGCGGCGCGGCCGAGGCCTGTGGCTGCCGCGCAAGGGCCGCCGCGCCGCGTATGCGGCGCTTCGCTTGCGTGCGCTGGCGGCGTCCCCCCGTGGGGGGAAGGCGCGAAGCGACTCAGGGGGGGCTTCACTTCACTCTGCGCTGGCTTGTTCGATCCGTGCAGCGGCCGACAGCTGGATGCGCATGTTGGCAGCCAGGCGGTCAAACGCAGGGCGCGAAGCCGCTGAGACTGGCGCTGCGGCCTCGCTCTGGGCCACGATGGTCTGCGGATCCTGGTGTACGCCGTTGACGCGGAACTCAAAGTGCAGGTGCGGGCCGGTGGCCCAGCCTGTGGCGCCCACGGCGCCCAGGGTCTGGCCTTGTTCGACCGACTGTCCCTGGCGCACGTCGATGCGGCTCAGGTGGGCATACACGGTGACGTGCTGGTTGCGGTGCTTGACGAAGACCACATTGCCAAAACCGTTCTGCACGCCTGCAAACTCCACCACGCCATCGCCCACGGTGCGCACTGCAGTGCCGGTGGGCGCGGCGAAGTCGGTGCCCAGGTGGGCGCGCCAAGTCTTCAGGATGGGGTGCAGGCGCATCTTGAAGCCGCTGGTCACGCGCGAGAACTCCACCGGGGATGTGAGGTACGCGCGGCGCATGCTTTCGCCGTCCAGCGTGTAGTAGGCGCCCTTGGCGGCACCGGGTTCCTGGAACCAGACGGCCTCATGGGTCTTGCCGTTATTCACGAACTCGGCGCTCAGAACGCGGCCACTGGACAGGGGCTCGCCATCGGCTTCCAGCGTTTCGTACACCACCGAGAAGCGGTCGCCCTTGCGCAGGGAGCGGCGAAAGTCGATGTTGCCCGAGAACAGCTCGGCCATCTGCACGGCCACGGCGTCGGGGATGTTGGACGCATCGGTGGCGGCAAACAGCGAGCTGTGGATGATGCCGCCCGCCAACCGACTGTTGGTCGTCATCTTGGCGGTTTCGATGCGCGTCGCAAACTTGTTGTCGCCCGTGCGCTCGACGATCAGGCGGCGGAAGTTGCCGCTGTCATCGGGCACCCAGCGCACGGTCAGACGAATCAGGCGGTGGTCGTCAGTGGTTTCTGCCGACACGATGCGGCCGGTGCGGCCCAGCACATTTTGTCGCACAGGAGTGTCACCACGCATGAATGCAGCGGCGGCCGGGTCGGCAACGCCCATGCGCTGCAGCAGCGACTCGGGGGTGTCGCTGCTGCGCACCTGTTCGGAGCGGAACAGCGAAAAGCCCGGGGCTTCCAGCTCGCCCAGCACGAGGTTTTCTGCCAGCGATTCAACGGGGTAGCTCACCATGCGCACCGGCAGCTCGGCCGGGTCCGGCGCAAAGGACGCCACAGCGAATGCGCCGCCACCACCCGTCAGCAGGATGGCTGCGACGGCGGCGGTGATGCGTTTGGGATGTTGTTGGATCGTGCGGGACAGCCGGTCAAGCAAAGCCGAGCTGGCGGTGGTCAAGCCGTGAATCAATGGTCTATCCCCAGGGTGAGAGTGAATCCGTGACACTTCCCCGGTGCTGGCGCGGGGCAAGGCATGGAGCACAGACTGTCAGGCTGCAGCCGTTCGACAGAATGGTCAAAAACAGGTCGAAACAGCGGTCCCACTAGAATCCGCCTCAAGCAATGTGGGCTGAAGTATAGCGGTGCATGCTGTCTAGACATCCCAAAAAACCCTTATGAATCAATCTGCTGTTACAACAACCCCGGTCTCTGATGGTGTAAGACAGGCCCTCGAAATCTCCCTGCGTGGCGTGCAAGAGCTGCTGCCGCAGGACGAATGGGTCAAGAAGCTGGCGCGCTCGGAGGCCACAGGCCAGCCGCTGCGCATCAAACTCGGGCTCGATCCCACGGCTCCCGACATCCACATCGGCCACACGGTGGTGCTGAACAAGATGCGGCAATTGCAAGATCTGGGCCACCAGGTGATTTTCCTGATCGGGGACTTCACCAGCCTGATCGGCGACCCCTCGGGCCGCAACAGCACGCGCCCGCCGCTCACGCCCGAGCAGATCAAGGTGAACGCCGAGACCTATTACAAGCAGGCCAGCATGGTGCTGGACCCGGCCAAGACCGAGATTCGCTACAACAGCGAGTGGAGCGAACCCCTGGGCGCGAGCGGAATGATCCAGCTCGCCTCGCGCTACACCGTGGCGCGCATGATGGAGCGCGACGACTTCCACAAGCGCTTCACCACCGGCCAGTCCATTGCGGTGCACGAGTTCCTGTACCCGCTGATGCAGGGCTACGACTCGGTGGCGCTCAAGAGCGACCTGGAGTTGGGCGGCACGGACCAGAAGTTCAACCTGCTCATGGGCCGCCATCTGCAGCAGGAATACGGCCAGGAGCCGCAGTGTGTGCTCACCATGCCGCTGCTGGTGGGGCTCGATGGCGTGGACAAGATGTCCAAGTCCAAGAACAACTACATCGGCATCACCGAAGACGCCAACACCATGTTCGCCAAGGTGCTGTCCATCAGCGACACCCTGATGTGGGACTGGTACACGCTGCTGTCGTTCAAGAGCCTGGCTGAGATCGCCGCACTCAAGGCCGAGGTGGAGGGCGGGCGCAACCCCAAGGATGCCAAGGTGATGCTGGCCAAGGAGATCACCACGCGCTTCCACAGCGCGGCGGCGGCCGATGCGGCCGAACAGGACTTCATCAACCGCAGCAAGGGCGGCGTGCCCGAAGACATTCCCGAGGTGGCGCTCTCCGGTGCGCCGCTGGGCATCGGTGCCTTGCTCAAGCAGGCCAACCTGGCGCCCTCGGGCAGCGAGGCCAACCGCCTGATCGACGGCGGCGGCGTGCGTGTGGATGGCAGCGTGGTCAGCGACAAGGGCTTGAAGCTGGCTGCGGGCACCTACGTGGTGCAGGTGGGCAAGCGCAAGTTCGCAAGAGTGACTTTGTCCTGATTTTTAAGTCAGATTGGCCGGCAGCGCTTGTCGAATAAGCGCTGGCAGCTATCAAAATAGAAGCGCTGAAGCCGCAAGGCCCAGCGCTTTCTTCATCAGGCCCCGTCCAGGTTGTCGTTCAAATCCGGGTCGGGCACATCGCCAATTGCCTGGCGGGTGGCCTCGGCCTGCACCTGCAGCCAGGCGCAGAAGGCCTTGATCTCCGGCCGCTGCGCGCTGCGTGGCCCCACCATGAGCCAATAGGCCAGCGGCGAGTCGATGCGGTGGCCGGGCAGCACCTCCACCAGGTCGCCAGCGGCCAGCGCATCGGCAATCAGCGGCATGCGCGCCAGTGCCAGGCCCTGGCCGGCCAGCGCGGCCTGCACGATCTGGTGGGCGTAGTTGAAGTACAGCCAACGCTGGGGTTGCAGCTTGGTCAGGTCGCGCGTGTCGAACCAGCGGCGCCAGCTCAGGTACTCCAGGTAGTGCGTGCGGTGGGCGTCGCCTGCCTCGATCAGGGTGAACTGCGCCACGTCGGCCGGCGTGCGCAGCGGTTTGCCGCTCTTGAGCAGCCAAGGGCTGGCCACCACGGCCAGTTGCTCGCCAAACAGGCGGATGCCGCCTTGCGTGGCGCCGGCGGGCATGGCGTAGCGCAGGGCCAGGTCCACGTCCGAGGTTTCCAGATCGACCTGCACGTCGCTCGCATCAATGCGTATGTCGATGCCCGGGTTGTCGCGCTGGAACTCCTCCATGCGCGGGATCAGCCACATCGATGCAAAGCTGGCCCAGGTGGTGATGGCCACACTGCGTCGCCCGGCCGTCTGGCGCACCAGGCGCACGGCGGCGTCCATGCGCTCCAGCGCCGGGCCCACCGCGCGCTGCAGCTGCGCGCCCGCGCTGGTCAGCTCCACCGCGCGGGTGTGGCGCAGAAACAGGGGCACGCCCACTTCTTCCTCCAGCGCCTGGATCTGGCGGCTTACGGCCGACTGGGTGAGCGCCAGTTCGTCGGCGGCGGCGCGGAAGTTCAGGTGTTTGGCCACCGCGAGAAAGGCGCGCCAGTGCCCGGTGGCCACGGGGCGGGTGCGCAGAACAGCGGGGGAATATTCGGCAGAGGCCATGGCAGGTGTCCTGAAGACGATTCATGCGTTGACGGAATGAATAGCGTACCGCGTTTTCATTGGACTGTGTATGGTGGAAGGCGCACCATTCAGGCTCCTCAACACGTTTTACTGAAGCCAAGGAGCCTGTCATGTCCCCCCGCAACGTTCTGGAATCGCAACAATCCGTCCACGCCGCCCTGGCTGGCCGTCGTGCGGCCGGTTGCTGGAAACTGGCCACAGGCCGGGCCTTGTCGCTGCGCCCGCACACCCATGGTGTATTGCAGATTGCGCAGGGGCAGGTCTGGCTCACCCTGAGCGGGTCTTTGGCAGATTTGCCGGGGGCGGCGGCCGATCATGTGCTGCGGGCTGGGGAGCAATTGACCATTGCGCCGGGCCAGCATGTGGTGATGGAAGCCTGGAACCCCCGGGGCAACGCTGAGGCCGTGGCTTTCCGTTGGGACAGCGTGGTGGCACCCGCCACGGCGCAGCCCGCCAGCCTGGCCGCCCGCGACTGGGAATGTGGCGTGGTGCAGCCGCTGCGCGACCTGGTGCAGGCACTGGGGCAAGGCGGGCGCGCCCTGGGTGCGGCGCTGGCCGATGTGACGGGCGCAGGCGGCCGGTTTGCCGCCGGTCTGGCCCGGTTTGCTCTGCATCGGATAGCAGCACCGCTACAGCGCAAGCCAGCTTGAAGCGTATATGCAGGAAAAGCATCAATAGGTGCCGTGCTTTTCATTGGACGTTGTTCTGCAAGCCGCGCACCATACGGTCTTATTAGGGTTTACCCGGAGAACACCATGACAACCTCTCACGCTCTTCATCTGTTTGCATCTTCGCGCGCTGTGGCCGCCGCCGCCGGTAGCACCGGCACCGTGGCTGCAGGGGCTGCCGTCACCCTGGCCCCCAAGGCCGCGATGGTCCTGCGCATTGCGGAAGGCCAAGCCTGGGTCACCCTCGGACAGGGGCTGGGCGACAGCAGCGACGTGTTCCTGTGCGCTGGGCAGTCGCTGCCCGTGGCTGCGGGCCAGTCTGTGGTGGTCGAGCCGCTGAACGGCCGCCGTCTGCAGTACCGCTGGGTGGATGGCGATGCCGCCAGTGCCCGCCCCGCATCCTGGTGGCGCCGTGCGTCCGTTGGCAACGGGGCTCCCGCCTGGGGCGATGCCTGCTGCGCCTGACCTGATCTGAGGCGCTCGGTCGCCTCGGCTGGGGTGTGGGGTTAGAGTCGAAAGAGCTGCTAGCGCTTGTCCATCAAGCGGTAGCAGCTCTTTTTTTGATAGCGAACGGAACAAGCACCAGGCCGTCAGCGCGGGTCTTCCCCCAACAGCCCGATCAGCTGGGTCTGCAGCGTCGTCAGCAGTTCATCCGACAACGCGGGCTGCGCCGCAGCGGTGGCTCGGGCCAGCACCAGCCCGCCGACCATCGTGGCCAGGACTTGCATGGCGCGCGCTCGGTCTTGTGGCGGTATGGGGGCGCTGCCCGCCCCGGCACTGCTGTCTGCCAGCAACTGCGCAAAACGCTCGATATTGCGCTCAATGCCCTGAGCAAACACTTCGGATAGCTCGCCGCCCGCCCGCGCAGCGTCCACCGCCAGCGCGGCGGCCGGGCAGCCCGAGCCCGGCGAATCGCGGTGCTGGGGCGAGAGGTAGCTCTTTATGCGCTCGCCGATGGTGGTGTTCGGGGTGGCGCCGTCTAGCGGGGCGATGGACCAGTCGAATGCTCTCGCACACGCCTCCTGCACCAGCGCGTCCTTGGAGGCGAAATGCCGGTACAGCCCGCCATGGGTGAGCCCGGCATCGCGCGTGATGTCGGCCACGCCCACGCCGGTCAGCCCCCGCTCGCGGTACAAGCGGGAGGCTGCATCCAGGATGCCCTGCCGGTTCTCTGCGGCCTGTGCTTTGGAAACCTTCATGGGAGCCTCTTATTGATTGCGAGCGTACGCAAAAAGCGGTTGTGCCTTTATGATGATGGTTGCAATCATAAAGGCGCGGGCCCTTTCCGCGCGTCGCTGCAGCGTCCCAGAACCGGTTCTTGGTGCTGCGCCTAATTTGTCTGATGAGGTGAATGCATGAAAAAAATGATCCCTGGCGGCCGTGGTGCCGAGGTGTGGAGTGGTTTGTGCTGCGACAAGGCGGTGGCCTGATGCGGCGCGTTGTGGTCACGGGCATGGGCCTGGTGTCGCCGCTGGGCTGCGGCGTGGAACTGGTCTGGCAGCGCCTGCTGGCCGGGCGCTCGGGCCTCTCACGCCTGCCGGACGCGGTCACGGACGGCATTGCCGCCAAGGTGGCGGGGCAGGTGCCGGATGTGGCGCAAGACCCCGAAGGCGGCTGGGATGTGGACGCCATCGTCTCGTCCAAGGACCAGCGCAAGATGGACCGCTTCATCCCCTTTGCGCTGGGCGCGGCGCAGCAGGCGCTGGCGCAGGCCGGCTGGCCGCCTGCCGATGAGCATGCGCGCGAGCGCACGGCCACGGTGATCGCTTCGGGCATTGGCGGCTTTGGCGCGATTGCCGAGGCGGTGCGCACCACCGACACGCGCGGCCCGCAGCGCCTGTCGCCGTTCACGGTGCCCTCCTTCCTCGTCAATCTGGCGGCAGGGCAGGTGTCGATTCGCCATGGCCTCAAGGGGCCGCTGGGGGCGCCGGTCACCGCCTGCGCCGCCAGCGTGCAGGCGATTGGCGATGCCGCGCGCCTGATCCGCAGCGGCGAGGCCGATGTGGCCCTGTGCGGCGGTAGCGAGGCGGCCATTGACCGCGTGAGCCTGGGCGGCTTTGCAGCGGCCAAGGCGCTCGGCACGGCGTTCAATGACACCCCCGAGCAGGCATCGCGCCCCTTCGATGCGCAGCGCGACGGCTTTGTGATGGGCGAGGGCGCGGGCATGCTGGTGATCGAGGCGCTGGACCATGCCCTCGCGCGCGGCGCCACGCCGCTGGCCGAGCTGGTGGGCTACGGCACGTCGGCCGACGCGTACCACATCACCTCCGGCCCCGAAGACGGTGACGGCGCAGCGCGCAGCATGCTGGCAGCGCTGGCGCAGGCAGGCCTCACGGCGCAGGACGTGCAGCATCTGAACGCCCACGCCACGTCCACCGGCGTGGGTGACCGGGGCGAGCTGGCGGCCATTCGCCGTGTGTTTGGCGCGGGGTCACAGGTGGCCATCAGTTCCACCAAGTCGGCCACAGGCCATCTGCTGGGGGCGGCGGGCGCGGTGGCCGCCATCTTCACCACGTTGGCGCTGCGCGACCAGGTGGTGCCGGGCACGCTGAACCTGCACACGCCCGATGCGTTGGCCGAGGGGCTGGACCTGGTAGCGCTGCGGCCCCGGCCCATGGCGCTCTCCCACGCCATGCTCAACGGGTTTGGTTTTGGCGGCGTGAACGCCACGCTGGTCCTGCGGCGCTGGCCCGTCGCCGCTTGATGTCTGGTGCCTGCCCCGTGCTGTGGGGGGAGCGATCTCAGTGAACGAGTTCGCCCCGCACGGCTTCGAAGGCGGCCAGGGCTGCTTCCCCATCCAATTTCTCCATGCGGGCGAGTGCATCCTCGTCTTCCACGGTGCTGAATGCCAGACTGAAGTGCTGAAAACGCCGGCCCGCCAGCGGGCCGTGGTGTAGCACCTCGACGTTGACATGGCGGGGGTCGTTGCGGATGCGTTCGATGAGTTTGAGCACCGCCTTCTGCGGACCTTCGAGCTGCTGGCAAAAACGCTGGCCGTCAAAAATCAGCAATCCCGTCACGTCCAGCTCCGCGTTGACCTGGCGCGCTCGCCCGGCAATCTCGGCGACCACGCTCAGCGGTTGCTCGGGGGCGAGGGTGCTCACGTAGAGGACCTCGTAAAGGGCGGGGGATACGTTCATAAGTGAGGCCCAATGTAGGGGGCACACGGCGGTTGCACAATGTCAAAAGACATAGATGTAACTGCTGCGCCACCCGGCGCGTTGTGGTGCTGTCGCCAAATGTGAATCGATGAGAATTGCGCCACCATGAACGCCACCCTGCCCGCCCATGTCTGCCCCCCAACGTGCCACGATTGCAGATTGCGCAAGACCGGCGCCTTCACCGCCGTGAAGCCCGAGGTGCTGGACTTCATTGAAGGCTTTCGCACCGACAGCCTGGCCGTGGAAGCAGGCGGCGCGCTGGTACGCGAAAACCAGACCAACGCCAAGCTGTTCACGCTGTATTCGGGCTGGGCCTTTCGCTACAAGACCATGAGCGACGGGCGCCGCCAGATCCTCAATTTTTTGCTGCCTGGCGACCTGGTGGGCCTGCAGCAGGAGTTTGGCGATGTCTCCACCCATGGCATCGAGGCGCTGACCGATTGTTCGCTGTGTGTGTTCCAGAACGACAGCTTGTGGGCGCTGTTTCGCGAGCACCCGCGCCTGGGCTACGACATCACCTGGCTGTCGGCGCACGAAGAAGGCCATGTGGACGACAACCTGCTTACCGCCGGCCGCCGCAACGCCACCGAGCGCGTGGCCATGCTGCTCATGCACCTGTACCGGCGGCTTGACCGCATCGGGCTGGTGGAGGACGGCACAGTGGCGTTCCCGCTCAACCAGCAACACATTGCCGACGCCCTGGGGCTGTCGCTGGTGCACACCAACAAGACGCTGCGGCGCCTGTCGCTGCTGGGCCTGCACGAGCTGAAGAACGGCCGCTTGCGCCTGCTCAACACCCGGGCTCTTGCGCGCATCGCCGAGTACTACGACACGCCGCCCCGGCTAATGCCGTTGCTGTAAAACGCTGTCTGCTGCGGCAGAAATCTGAGAGAAATTGCCTCTAGCGCTTGATAGATAAGCGTGAATAGCTATTGTTTTAATAGCTTTTTGCGCCCAGCGGGCTGCAGCCGATAATCCACGCCATGCCCGCGCGCCGGGCTTTTGCAGCGCCCACCCATCTCCTCTTTCATGACCTCACTCGACATCCTCATCATGGCGGCCGGCAAAGGCACGCGCATGAAAAGCCGCCTGCCCAAGGTCCTGCAGCGCCTTGCCGGCCGCCCGCTGCTGCACCATGTGCTGGACCAGGCTGCGCACCTGCAGGCCCGCAGTGCCATCATCATCACCGGCCACGGCGCTACAGAAGTAGAAGCGGCTACCGCAGGTGCAGCAAGCGCTGGCGCCTCTTTTGACCTCAAATTCGTGCGCCAGGAACCCCAGCTGGGCACCGGCCACGCGGTGCAGCAGGCCGTGCCGCATTTGCGCGACGATGGCACGGCAGTTGTCCTCTCGGGCGATGTGCCGCTGACCCAGGCCGACACCCTGCGCGCCCTGGTGGCTGCCAGCGAAGGTGGCAAGCTGGCCCTGCTGACGGTGACCCTGCCCGACCCTACCGGCTACGGCCGCATCGTGCGCAATGCCGATGGCGCCGTGCAAGGCATCGTCGAGCACAAGGACGCGAGCGACGCCCAGCGCGCCATCACCGAGGTCTACAGCGGCATCATGGCCGTGCCCGCGCGGGTGCTCACGCCCTGGCTGGCGCGGCTGACCAACAACAACGCGCAGGGCGAGTACTACCTGACCGACATCGTCGCCATAGCCGTGGCCGATGGTGTGCCCGTGGTGGCCCACCGCATCACCGACGCTCTGCAGGTGGCAGGCGTCAACAGCCCGCTGCAACTGGCCGAGCTGGAGCGTGCCCACCAGCTGCGCCAGGCGCGGGCGCTGATGGAGCAGGGCGTGCGCCTGGCCGACCCGGCCCGCTTTGACCTGCGCGACGACACCCGCACCGGCGTGCGTGGCGAGTTGGTCTGCGGGCAGGACGTGGAGATCGACGTGAACTGCGTCTTCACCGGCCGTGTGGAGCTGGGCGAGGGCGTGAGCATTGGCGCGAACTGCTGCATTGCCAACGCACGCATCGCGGCGGGCGCGGTGATCCACCCCTACACCCACATCGACGGCGAAAAGCTGGGCGCCACCGTGGGCGAGGGCGCGCTGATCGGCCCGTTTGCCCGCCTGCGCCCTGGTGCACAGCTTGGCCGCGAAGTGCACATTGGCAACTTTGTGGAAGTGAAGAACTCGACGATGGCCGACGGCGCCAAGGCCAACCACCTGGCCTACCTGGGCGACGCCACGGTGGGCGAGCGCGTGAACTACGGCGCAGGCAGCATCACCGCCAACTACGACGGCGCCAACAAGCACCGCACGGTGATCGAGGCCGATGTGCATGTGGGCAGCAACTGCGTGCTGGTGGCGCCGGTGACCATTGGTGCGGGCGGCACGGTGGGTGGTGGCAGCACCATCACCAAGAGCACGGCGCCCGGCGCGCTGAGTGTGGCGCGGGGCAAGCAAATCAGCATTGCGAACTGGGCTCGCCCCGCCAAACAACCCAAGCCATGAACGAACCAGACGCCAGCGCCGGGGACGAGCTGCAGCAATTGCAGGGATTGCGCGCCGCGCTGGCCCGCAGTCAGCAGCAGGTGGCCGACATGGCCGTTGCGCAAGAGGAGTTCTTGCGTGCCGTGTCGCACGACCTGCGCGCGCCGCTGCGGCACGTGACGTCGTACGGCACGCTGGTGCGCGAGGTGCTGGGCGACCTGCCACCCGAGGTGCTGCACGGCGCCGAGGTGCAGGAGGCGCTGGGTTTTCTGGCCACGATGGACCAGTCTGCCCGGCGCATGGGGCTGATGATCGACGGCCTGCAAACCCTGGTGCGCGCCAGCCGCGCGCCGCTGCGCCTGCAGCCCGTGCCGCTGACTGATGCCATTACCCAGGCGCGCGCCACACTGACCTCGGCGGAGGCCGGGCGCGTGGTGGAATGGTGTGTGGGCGCCGATTTGCCCACGCTGTTGGCCGACCCCACGCTGCTGCAGGAGCTGCTGGTGCAGCTGCTGGGCAATGCCCTGAAGTTCACGCGCCCGGTGGCCCAGCCCTGCATCACGGTGTTGGCCGACGCGGCACCCGCAGGCCAGGTGGCTTTTACGGTGCAAGACAACGGCGTGGGCTTTGACCCCGCGCGCGCGGGCGGCTTGTTCGGCGTGTTCCAGCGCCTGCACCGCGAGACGGAGTTTGACGGCGTGGGCGCGGGGCTGGCGCTGTGCCGCGCGGTGGCGCAGCGCCATGGCGCGCAGATCAGTGCCACGGCGGTGCCGGGCGGTGGCTGCACGGTGCGGGTGTGCTGGCCGGGGTGAGCAAGGATTTGATGATTTGCTATTAAAAATATAGCTTTTTACGCTTGGTGGGTAAGCGCTAGCGGCAATTTTTATGCTGATTCCTGGGCCCCGCGGCGTTGTCGGCGCCCCGGGCTCAGCAGGTGCAGCAAACCCCCTCCGTGTTCAATGGGTCTGCACCACCGGCGCAGGTGGTGCCGCGTGGGATGTCTGCGCTTCATGGTCTGCCACCTGGTTGCGCCCGGCGTGTTTGGCGCGGTACAGGGCGGCGTCGGCGTCGTTGATCCACTCGCGCAGGCCCGCCTGGTGGGGCGCGGCTTGTGCCAGGCCGATGCTGCTGGTGAGGTGCAAATCAGGCTGGTCGCGCAGGTGCAGGGCCGCGATGCGGCTGCGAATGCGTTCGGCGATGGCCAGCGCATCGGCTGCGCGGGTGCCGCTGAGCACCACCGCAAATTCGTCCCCGCCGTAGCGGCCTGCGTGGTCGTGTGCGCGCACGCAGTCCAGGATCACCTGGCCCACGGCGTGGATCACTTCGTCCCCCACGGTGTGGCCGTGCAGGTCGTTGATGGACTTGAAGTGGTCGATGTCGATCATCAGCAGGCAGGCGGGGCTGCCGCTGGCGTGAAACCGCTCCAGGCTGAGCTTGGCTTGGTCCTGCCAGTGGCTGCGGGCCACCAGGCCGGTCTGGGCGTCGGTGCGGCGCAGACTCTCCAGTTCGCGGTTTTGCCGCGCCACCGTGCGGATCAGCCGGTAGCTGGACGTGCTGACCGCCAACCCATGCACGATGAGCAGGGGCAGGGTGCACACCACCACCAGCAGCGAGCTTTCCAGGCGCGGCTCGGGCCGCAGCAGCAAGGTCATCAGCAGGCACATGCCCGCCATGCCGGGCAGGGAGTGCAGCCACAGGCGTTTGATGCCAGTGCTGAACTTGTCGTAGGTGGTGATGAGGGCCATCACCACGCAGGGCAGCAAGTTGAAGTGCAGCAGCGGCACCCACATGCCAGCGATGGCCGAGTCGATCAGCAGATTGCGCACTTCGGCCCGGTAGGGATCGGCGCTGTGCCGGGCCAGCAGGTAGGCCAGCTGGGGCCAGACCAGCGCGGTGACCCCCAGCAACCACCACATCCACGCCGGAGACTGGTTGTCGTGCAGAACACTGCCCAGCAACACGGCACCCAGGCCCATGCCCAGCATGCGCAACGGGTAGATGCGGCGGTAGGTCAGCCGCTCCGACACAGAGTCTGTGCCGCCGTGGTGGCCGGAAGGTGCAGGCTGCGGATCGATCGCTGGGGTCATGGTGGCGAGGGGCACTGGATGCATTGCGCTGAAGCATGCTCTTTGAACAGGTTCTTGCACGCTGCAGCCTAACCCATAGGTGTCACCCAGGGTGTCGCAAAGGGGTGGGGCGCCACAGACCGTGGCTTGATCGTGGGTAGATGGGTTTGCAAGGTCGTCCTCGCAAGGGGCAGGGGGCGGACTGCTACACCGCAGGCGCCAGCGCTGGCTCCATGCACCCCGCCACGCGGTTGCGCCCACCGTTTTTGGCGGCATACAGCGCGGCGTCGGCGGCGTCGATCCAGGCGCGCAGGTTGCTGTGGCGGTGGTCGGCGGGGGCTACGCCAATGCTGCTGGTGATGCGCACGCCGGGCAGGCTGCGCAGGCGCACGCCTTCGGTTTGCTCGCGGATGCGGTGGGCAATGGCCAGCGCGTCCTTGGCGAGCATGCCCGGCAGCACGATGGCAAATTCATCGCCGCCGTAGCGCCCCGCGCAGTCGCCCGCGCGCACGTTGCCGCGCACCACATGGGCCAGCGCGCGGATCACCTCGTCACCCACGGTGTGGCCATGGGCGTCGTTGATTTCCTTGAAATGGTCAATGTCTAGCATCAGCATGCAGGCGGGCTCGTTGCTGGCGTGGTGGCGGCGCAGGGCCGCCTCGGCCTGCTCTTGCCAGTGGCCGCGCCCGAACAGGCCCGTGAGCGCATCCACGCGCCGCAGTTCGTCCAGCATCTGGTTGTGCCGTGCCGACTGGCGGATGAGCTGGTAGCTGACCATGCTGACCGACAGCGTGTGCAGCGCCATCACCGGCAGGCAGGCAACCATGACACGCATGGAGGTTTCCGGCGCCCAGTGCAGGCCGGCCAGCGCCGCGCCCGCCAGCCCCCCGACCAGCATGGCAGGCAGCGCACGCGCCCACAGCCCACGGATGCCGGTGGTGATCTTGTCCACCATGGTCAGTGTCAGCAGCAACACGCTGGGCAGCAGGTTGAAGTGCATCAACGGCACAAAACTGGCGGCCAGGGCGGAGTCAATGAGCAGGTTGCGGGTTTCGGCGCGGTAGGGGTCGGCGCTGTGCCGTGTGATCAGGTAGGCCACATGGGGCCACACAAAAGCAGGCAGCACCATGGCCAGCCAGGCGGTGACGCTGGCGTGGCGCTCCCACAGCACCACGCCCACCACCATGCCTCCGAGCCCCATGCCCAGAATGCGCAGGGGGTAGATGCGGCGGGGCATCTGGCGGCGGGGTGTGGGCATGGATGGATAGGGTGATGCCGCTCGTGCTGCGCTCTGGGGGGGCGGGCTCGCGAAGGGGCTGGGGGGAGCTTACATGCCCCTGTGGGGCGATGCCAGCATGAAATGACCAGGTGCTGCGGCGTGGCCCCCCAGTGTTCCGTCGTGCTCTGCTGCGTTCAACGGCCTTTCAGGTGCCGCAGTTGCTGGCGCAGGGCGGTGACTTCCTCGATCAGGTCGGCCGTGAGCGCGGCCAGGTGCGGATCGGCGTCGAAGGTGAGTTCCAGGTGGGCAATGCGCCGGGCGCGCACTACGGTGGCCCCGCTGAAGCGCAAGGCCGAGCGGTCGCCTTCGCCTTCGGTGCCAGCCTGCAGCAGCCCCTCTTGCAGCCGCGCGACCACCCAGTCGGCATCCATGCGACAGGCGCGGGCCAGGGCGTCCAGCGTGAGGGCGGCGCTGCCATCGTCGAGCAGTTCTGCGGGGGGCGTGGGGGAGTGGGCGCTCATGGCTGGGCTCCTTGCGCAGCGCGCGGGTTGTAGTGGGGAAAGGCCTGGGCCAGCGCGGCGTACGCAGCGCGTTCGGCATCGGTGGTGGCCGGTGGCAGGGCCATGTGCAGTTCCAGATAAAGGTCGCCCGGTGGTGTGCCCGGGATGCCCCGGCCTTTGAGGCGCAGCTTGCGCCCCGCCTTCCAGCCTGCGGGCACCGCCACCTCGATGACCGAGCCGCCCGGCGTGCCCACCTCGACCGAGGCGCCCAGGGCTGCCTCCCACGGTGCCACTACCAGCGGCTGGTAGACATCGCGGCCCTCGGCGCGCCAGCGCGGGTCAGGCTTGAACAGCACCTCCAGAAACAAATCGCCCGCCGGTGCGCCACCCCAGCCCGGGCTGCCCTGGCCAGCCAGGCGGATGAGCTGGCCTTCGCGCACGCCCTGCGGGATCTTGACGGCCAGGTGGCGCTCGTCGCGCACCAGCGATCCGTCATCGGCCTGGTGCGCGCTTTGCAGCGTGAGGGTGCGTTCGGCGCCCTGGTAGGCGTCGGCCAGGTCCAGCTCGATGCGGGCGTGGTGGTCTGCGCCGCGCTGGGTGGGGGGCGGTCTTCCGCTGGTGTGTTCGCTGCGCCCGGCGCCACGCGCCCGGGCGGCACGGCCAAACAGCTGTTCAAAGAAGTCGCTGTAGTCGCCTGGAGCGCCACCCGGACCACCCGCGCCGTCCGAAAACTCGAACCCCGCATCCCAGTGCGGGGGCGGGCGGAAGTCCTGCCCCGGCTGCATGCGCGGTTCTTGCGCAAGGCGGTCGTAGGCGGCGCGTTTTTCCGGGTCGGAGAGCACGGCGTTGGCCTCGTTCACCGCCGTCATGCGCGCCACGGCGTCGGGCTCCTTGCTCACGTCGGGGTGGTATTTGCGCGCCAGCTGGCGATAGGCCTTCTTGATCTCGTCGGCCGTGGCGGTGGGGCTGACCCCCAGCGTCTGGTAGTAGTCCTTGAACTCCATGCGGCGTGGCTCCTGTGTGTCCAACCACTCTATGCCGATGCGGCGGGAAGGCAAGAGGACTGGGACAACCGCATGCAAAGGGGCTGTCAATCATTTGCTATAAATTAAATAGCTGCTTGCGCTTTCTGATCAAGCGCTAGAGGCACTTTTGTACCAAATTTTGCCCTGCGGGTTGCAAAGAAGGCCTTCACGTTGCGCACATTGGCATCGCCCGTGAACAGGCGCTGCGACAGCGCCAGGTACCCCGGCATGTCCCGTGTGTGCACCACCAGCACAAAGTCCGGCCCGGGCGATACGCGCCAGCATTGCTGCACGGCGTCGTCGGCCACGGCGCGGGCTTCGAACGCGTCAAGCTGTTCGGCGCCTTGGCGGTCCAGCGACACCTCGACGATGCAGGCCAGCCCGTGGCCCTGAATGGCCGCAAGCCGATCGGGCTGCAGGATGGCCACCTGGCGCTCGATCAGACCGGCATCGTGCAGGCGCTTGACGCGGCGCAGACAGGTGGGCGGGGAGACATGCACCTGTTCGGCCAGGGATTGGTTGCTCTGCGCCGCGTCGGTTTGCAGCAGGTTGAGCAGCTGCAAGTCTGTGCTGTCGAGTGATATGGATTCCATGATTTTCTATAAATTGAATAAAAATTTCATGAATTGTGTTTGGTGAAATTTAAGTTCAATTTCATTGAAATATCAATCGATAATTTTTCTCGATGCTGCTTACGATCCGCCCATCAAATCCAACCCAAGGGCAAACACCATGTGCGGCATCGTCGGCGCGGTCTCTACGCGCAACATCGTTCCCATCCTCGTCCAGGGCCTGCAGCGGCTTGAATACCGGGGCTACGACTCCTGCGGCGTGGCGGTACATGCCTCCAGCCTCGATGCAGCGCGCCCGGCGGGCCTGCAGCGCGCCCGCAGCACCGCCCGCGTGGCTGAGTTGCTGGAGCAGGTGACCACCGAACACATCGACGGTGCCACCGGCATTGCCCACACCCGCTGGGCCACCCATGGCGCGCCAGCCGTGCACAACGCCCACCCGCACTTCAGCCACGGCACTGGCGCAGACGCGCAGGCCCAAAGCGCAGGCCGAGTAGCCCTGGTGCACAACGGCATCATTGAAAACCACGAAGAACTGCGCAAGGCGCTGCAGGCACGCGGCTATGTGTTTGTGAGCCAGACCGACACCGAAGTCATCGCCCACCTGGTGGACAGCCACTACAGCGGCGACCTGTTCGACGCCGTGCAGGCCACCGTGGCCGAACTGCATGGCGCCTACGCCATCGCCGTGATGCACAAGGACGAACCGCACCGCGTGGTGGGTGCACGCGCCGGTTCGCCGCTGATCCTGGGGGTTGGAAACGGGGGCGCAGAGCACTTTCTGGCCAGCGATGCCATGGCCCTGGCGGGCGTCACCGACCAGATCGTGTACCTGGAAGAGGGCGACCTGGTGGACCTGCAGCTGGGCCGCTACTGGATCGTGCGCAAGGACGGTGTCGCACTCACGCCCGAACAGCGCCCCGTGCGCACCGTGCTGGCCCACAGCGGCGCGGCCGAGCTGGGCCCCTACCGACACTACATGCAAAAGGAAATCTTCGAGCAACCGCGTGCCATCGCCGACACGCTCGAAGGTCTGGCTGGCATCGTGCCCGAGCTGTTCGACGGCGCGGGCCAGCATGGCGAACCTGGCGCCGCCGCCTGGCGCGTGTTCAAGGAAATCGACAGCGTGTTGATCCTGGCCTGCGGCACCAGCTACTACAGCGGCTGCACCGCCAAATACTGGCTCGAAGACATCGCGGGCATCCCCACGCAAGTCGAAGTGGCCAGCGAATACCGCTACCGCACCAGCGTGCCCAACCCACGCACCCTGGTTGTCACCATCAGCCAGTCTGGCGAGACCGCTGACACCCTGGCCGCGTTGCGCCACGCGCAGAGCCTGGGCATGCAGCACACGCTGACCATCTGCAATGTGGCCACCAGCGCCATGGTGCGCGAATGCAAGCTGGCGTACATCACGCGCGCCGGTGTCGAGATCGGTGTGGCCAGCACCAAGGCCTTCACCACCCAGCTGGCGGGCTTGTTTTTACTGACGCTGGCGCTGGCCCAATCCAAAGGCCGTTTGAGCGATGAGCAAGAAGCCGCCCACCTCAAAACCATGCGCCACCTGCCCGTGGCCTTGCAGGCTGTGCTGGCGCTGGAGCCACAAATCATCAGTTGGGCCGAAGACTTTGCCCGGATGGAAAACGCTCTCTTTTTGGGCCGAGGCCTGCACTACCCCATTGCGCTGGAAGGCGCCTTGAAGCTCAAGGAAATCAGCTACATCCACGCCGAGGCCTACCCGGCCGGTGAACTCAAGCACGGTCCCCTGGCCCTGGTGACCAGTGCCATGCCCGTAGTCACCGTGGCGCCCAATGACACCTTGCTCGAAAAGCTCAAGAGCAACATGCAGGAAGTGCGTGCGCGCGCCGGTGTGCTCTACGTGCTGGCCGACGCCGACACCCGCATCGAAAGCAGCGACGGCATCCATGTCATCCGCATGCCCGAGCACTACGGCCCCTTGAGCCCGCTGCTGCACGTGGTGCCGCTGCAGCTGCTGGCGTACCACACCGCGTGTGCGCGGGGGACGGATGTGGACAAGCCCAGAAACCTGGCGAAGAGTGTCACGGTGGAGTGACGCGCAGGGTGAGGGGATTTTTGTGACTCCAACAAATAAAGTCAGTCGGGCACAAATAAAGTTCGTCGGGAATATTTCACATTAAGAAATGCAAAAGCGCCTCAGAGTTGAGGCGCTTTTCGTTCCTGATAGCGAAGGTTAGTGGGTGCCGGGGCGGTCTGCTTCAGGCTGGGCGCAGTCGGTCGATAGCGAACCGCCGAAGACTGCAAGAAGACAGTTTCCTGATTTTGCCAATCCGCAATGAACGCACGCCCATAAAAAAAGCGCATCAAAATCACTTCCGCCAGACTTGCATCTGTTTACAACGGAATCGGCTAGGCTGAGCGTCGGGGTGAGGCCTACAGCCCCAAGAAACCAGCGGCCTGCATAGGGACCGAGATGGGGTGCTTCATTGCAGCACCGCTTCCGGCTTGTCGAAGGCAAATTTAAGCGCCCAATCAGCAAAGTTCTCTGCTGGCATTGGCCGTGCCACAAAATAGCCCTGTGCAATATCGCAGCCGAGCGCAGCGAGTTTCTCCCAATCTTGCTGCGTTTCCACGCCTTCGTCCACAACCTTTCGTCCTAACGAATGAGCTAGAGCTATCGTTGATTTGACAATGACGGCTGAGTCCCGGGAGACGGACATGCCGCGGACAAATGATTGGTCAATCTTGATGTAGGCAACGGGCAGTTGCAACAAATAGCTGAGCGACGAATAGCCCGTCCCAAAGTCGTCGATATTGAATCGCCCCGGTTTTGAACTGACCCCCAGAAGTTGGATGGTTGCCATTCCGCCAACTAAGTGGTGTTTCTCAGCCGGTACCTCACCCGGCTTAGCCCTTGCTTTCAATCTGAGCTTGATGCGCTCATGGTCGCAGTATTGGATGGAGTCATGCGCGCCCGCTTCGAGCACACCGGCGTGCACAGCACCGCGCTTAGGAAGCACTCAGGCATCAATTTTGCAGCCTCGGACAATAGCGATCGAGATGATCTGGGCCATTTCCAACGTACCTGACTCCACCCCCCAAGGGAGAAGGGGCGCCTGGAGGCTGCCTCGCCAATCCCTGGCTCAAAGTATGCGTTTTCGCGTTGAAGCGTCGGCTCGCACCCCGCATGGATGGAGATAGTCGTTAAATCCAGGCATTCATCCCACTGGCCTCTGGTACGTGGGCTGCTAGGCGTACCAAGAAGCTACCTTTGCGCACCGCCTGCCACCATAGCATCGGCCGCTTGTCCCGGCGCCAGTAGCATCAGCCTCGCGCTCAGAGCCACCAGATCCTGCTGGCGCTGGGTGCTGGTCTTGAGCAGAAGGGTGCTCATCTGCGTGCGTACTGTGCGGATACGCACGCCGCGCGCGTCGGCAAAGTCCTGCGGAGTCCGACCGCGCATCAACGCCAGCAGCAGGGCGCCTTCGGCCGGGCTCAAGCGGTAGGCCTGGCTCACCAGGGCGACGGCGGCGGCCGCGTCCAGCGTTCTCTCCATCAGAACCCAGGCCACTCCAGGGGCCGCGTGGTTCAAGCCCAGCGCAGCCAGATCGCCCACAGCCAGCGAGACCAGCAGCAGTCCGCCCGGCAGCTCGGCGCAGCCACTTTTGCCGCGCATGGACTGCGCGAACAGCGCGCCCAGCGCCGCATCTGTCTGCCGAACGTTTGTGATGCCCGTGAGCAGCTTGCGCAGGCTTCCATGCCCGGGGTTCGCGGCGAGGCGCCGCGCGCGGGCGTTAGCGTGCAGCAGTCGCCCGCCTACGTCAAAGAACAACATGCCCATGGGCAGGCGCTCCATTAGCTCCTCCAGTCCCTGCGTGCGCGTACGCAATGACAGCATCTCGCGGTGCAAGAAGGCGGTGTGCTGCAACGCTCCGAACTCAGCATGAAAGCGCCGCATCTGTTCGGCCGTGAAGCCATCGTCGTCTCTGAGGCGATAGACCGACGCGAACAGGTGGCCCCCGGGGTGCCGCGCGTTCCACCCGCCACCAAACATACGTGTGCCGATGCCGTGTGGGCGCAGGAAATCGTTGTAGAACGCCGTCTGCCGAAAGCGTTGTGCCGCAGGGGCTGGTGCATCTGTAACCACCGAAATGCCGCCGGGGCCAGCTTGGGTGTAGCGCGACATGGCGGCATCCCACAGTGGGTCCTGCTCGCGATACAGCGCGGCGTAACGCAGCGTGGCCTCGGCCGTCACTCCCCTGCCTACCAAAGCAGGCGCACCCTCTGCGGAGGGCGCGTGCAACCAGTATCGCGGGTCGGGGTGTTCGGCAAAGCGCGGCCCCCACTGCGCCAGTTGCTCTGGCCCACTGGCAAGGACGAACCAGCCTATCTGGTCGGCGCCCAGGCTGATGGCATAGCTGTGTAGCGCCTCACCCCAGCGCTCATCGTCGGCCACGGCGCCCAGCAGATCGGTCAGTGCGTGATGCAAGGGTTTTTCCTTTTTAGCGGCGCTGATTGTGCGGGACTGCCGCAACGCGCGCTATTCCTCTGGGAATACCCCGAACCAAATTTGCAACGTTGTGCCAACTAACGCACACATATCGGTCAGGTGACCGATAGCCAGAAAGCACGGGCGTTCCAAGAATCGCGGGATTCTGTTTGCTCTCTGGAGATCCCCCAATGACCACCCCCGCATGGGCCGTTACGGCCCGTCGCGTACTGCACGCCGCCGCGCTGTGCCTGGGCGTTGCCAGCACTGCGCACGGCGCGGGCTGGCAGGCTGCCGGCAGCTATACCGGCGCGCGCTACCAGCACACCTCCACGCAACTGGCCGATGGCCGCGTGCTCCTCGCCGGGGGGCGCGGCAGCGGCGTGCTGGCCAGCACGCAGCTCTACGACACGGCCACGGGTCGCTGGGTTGGCGGCCCCGCACTGCCCGGCCCGCGCGCGGGCCACACGGCCACGCCGCTGCGTGACGGCACGGTGCTGATCGCGGGCGGCGAAGGCGGCAGCGCAGCTTCGGTGCGAGAAGCCGCCACCTTCGACCCGCAGAGCGGCGCGTTCACCGCCACCGACACCACCATGTCGCTGCGCCGCAGCCAGCACACGGCCACGCTACTACAAGACGGCCGCGTGCTCGTCGCCGGCGGTCGGGGCACTGCGGGCCAAGAGGGGCTGAAGTCCGCCGAAATCTACGACCCCGCCACTCGCACCTGGGACAGCACCGGCGCCATGCCAGGGATGGGCGCGCGCCAGCACACGGCCACACTGCTGCGCGACGGACGTGTGTTGGTGGTGGGCGGCATGGATAACGGAGAAAGCCCCACCAACGCAGCTGCCCTTTGGGACCCTGCCACTGGCACCTGGACCAACGCCGCCCCCCTACCCGCGCGGCGCATGAACCACACCGCCACGCTGCTGCCTGACGGCCGCGTGTTCGTGGCAGGCGGCAACAATGCGGACGGCGCGCTGGGCGACACGCTGCTGTACGACGTAGCCACCAACACCTGGACGCCCGCCACCTCGCTGCACGTGGCGCGCACGCTGCACAGCGCCGCGCTGCTGCCCGACGGCCGCGTGCTGCTTGCGGGTGGCGCATCAGACGACGCCAGCGGAACGCCCACAGCGGCAGTGGAAATCTTCAACCCCGCCACCAGTCTGAGCAGTGTCTATGCCCCGATGGCACAGGCACGCGGCCAGCACAGCGCACTGCTGCTGCATACGGGCGAGCTGCTTGTGGCGGGTGGCGAGGGTGCTAGCGGCGCGGTGGCGAGTGCAGAGCGGCTGCAACTAAATTCGCTGGACGCAGCCACCACAGGCCCGTTGCCCGCGCTGCGCCAGAACCATCGAGCCACCGCGTTGCAGGATGGATTGGTACTCGTCACCGGGGGCATCGTGGCCAGCGGTGGCTCGGCCAACCCCTCCGCGACCACGTTGCGGTATGGCATCGCCACCGGCTTGTGGCAGCCTGCAGCTTCGATGGCCGACGCGCGCCGCTACCACACGCAAACCTTGCTGGCCGATGGCCGCGTGCTGGTGGCGGGCGGCTCGGAGGCTCTCGCCAGCGCCGAGCTGTACGACCCCATTGCCAACCAGTGGGCCCCAACGCCCGCGCTGCTGCAGGGCCGCTACGACCACACAGCTACGTTGCTGCCCGGCGGCGACGTACTGGTGGCCGGCGGCAGCAATGGCTTCAGCACCAACGTTGGCATGGCCGAGATCTACCGCCCCAGCGCCAACCTGTGGGTGTCGGCCGGCGCTATGCTGAACTCCCGCCACGGCCACACGGCAACGCTTCTGGCCGATGGCCGTGTGCTCGTGGCCGGCGGCAACGTCGCCAACGGCCAAGGCACCGCGACTGTGGAGTTCTACAACCCCGCGACCGGCGCCTGGACGGCCGGCCCCAGCCTGCAGCAGGCCCGCAACCAGCACACAGCCACGCTGCTTGCCGACGGGCGCGTGCTGGTGGCAGGTGGCCACACCTTCGCCGGAGGCTACTTGGCTAGTGCCGAAATCTACAACCCCGCCACCAACACCTGGCAGGCCACGGGCCCGCTGCAGCAGGCGCGCAATGTGCATACCGCCACACTGCTGGCCGATGGCCGGGTGTTCGTCACTGGGGGTGGCTACAACGGCGGAAGTGTCGCCGCCACTGAGGTGTATGACCCCGGTTCCGGTACGTGGCAAACGGCTGGTCCCATGCCTCAGGCGCGTAGCAGCCACACCGCAACCCTGCTGGCCAACGGGCAGGTGCTGGTGGTGGGTGGGCTGCAGTCGAACTCGGCACCCGCGCTTCTATATGGGCACCAAATCGGCGTGTCTGATGCGCGCCGCCCGCGTATCACGTCCTACCCCGCACAGCTCGCAGTTGGCGCGGCACTGCAACTGCTGGGCCAGCGCTTCACCGGCGACGGCGAAGCCAGCGGCGGCGGCACCAGCCAGTCCGCCACCCCCGCGCCCCTGCTGCGCCTGCAGCGCGTGGACAACGGCGCCGTTGCGTGGCTGCCGGCCTCGGCGTCGGAAGCGGCTAGGTTCACCGCGCGCGCCCTGCCGCCGACCACAGTCCCCGGCCCGTACACGGCCACGCTGTTCGCCAATGGCATGGCTTCCGACTCAGTGCCGATGCTGGTGGTGCCCGCAGGCGGGCCGAACGCCCCGACCAACGTCAATGCCACGCCCGGCGACGCGCAAGTCACCGTGCGGTGGCAGGCACCGGTGGGCGGCACCGCGCCCACGTCTTACACCGTCACCTCCCAGCCCGGCGGCGCGAGCTGCACCGTACAGGCGCCCGCCACTACCTGCACGGTGTCGGGCCTTACCAACGGCACCACCTACACCTTCACCGTCACTGCCAACAACGCTGGCGGCAGCGCGTCGGCCCCGCCCACTGGTGGCGTGGCGCCCGCGCCCAGGCCAGTGGTTGGCGGCGCGCAGGCCATCCCTACGTTGGGCGAATGGGGCGTGCTGCTGCTCGCCGCGCTGATGCTGCTGGCCGGTCTGCACACACGTCGCTTTGTTGTTTGACTATCAAAAGGAGAGCATCTGGCGCTTTCCTGGAAAGCGCTGGATGGCAAAATACATGAAAAAATTCACAATTCCCCATTGGACTACACGCGCCCTGGCCGCATCACTGCTGCTAGTCGGCACCCAGGCTTTCGCGCTGGAGTGCGCCCCAGGCCAATGGCTGGCGGAGTATTTTCCCAACACCAAGCTGGCGGGTAACGCCGTGCTGGAGCGCTGTGAGAGTGGTCCCATCGACTACTACTGGATGACCGACAGCCCAGCCCCCAAGTTGCCGGTGGACGGCTTCTCCGCGCGCTGGACGGCAAGTCTGCCATTCGCTGGGGGCGCCGCTAAGTTCACGACGTACACCGACGACGGTGTGCGCGTGTTCGTAGATGGCAAACGCATCATCAACAACTGGACCGTGCACGGCATCACGATGGACGCGGCCTCCGTGCGTCTCTCGGAAGGCCGCCACACGGTGCGCATGGAGTACTTCGAGGCGGGCGGCGAAGGACTCGCGCAGCTCTTCATTGACGGCACGGCGCCGACCACGCCACCGCCCCAGCCTCCACTTATCCAGGCTTTCACGGCCCAGCCCGACGTGATCGAGGCGGGCAACAGCAGCATCCTCTCGTGGAGTACAGAGAACGCCACGGCCTGTACCGCCACTGGAGGCTGGAGCGGAGAACAGGCAGGCGCTGGTGGCACCAGCGTGCGGCCCACCGTCACCACCACCTACGGCCTGAGCTGCCGCAACGCGGCTGGCTCCACCACGGCGGCATCGGCCACGGTGACCGTACGCAAGACACAGCAGCCCCCCACCATCGGCAGTTTCAGTGCCACGCCCACACGCATCATGGCGGGCCAGAGCGCCCAACTGGCCTGGCAGGCCCACAATGCGACCACCTGCACGGCATCGGGCGGCTGGAGTGGGCCGCGCGCGGCCGAGGGCAACGAACTGGTGCGCCCCGCAGCGAACGCGGCGTACACGCTGACCTGCACCAACACCGCGGGCCAAAGCGTGGCCGCCACCACCCAGGTGGCCGTGGAGGCCACCAATCCGCTGCCACCCGTGGGCGGCGTGACGGCCGCCAGGACCAGCGGCGGGGTGAGCGTGGGATGGAACCCCGCCGCCCAGAGCGGCAAATGGGTCAACGGCTACTACGCGGGTTGGTTCTGGGAAACGTACCCGCCCGAAGCCGTGGACATGGGCACCATGACGCACTTCGTCTTCGGCCGCTATGCGCCCGCGCTCGGTTCACTGCCCGGTGGCCGGGCGGGCGATCTGCTCGAAGGCGCCGGCTCGGGCCACCTGGCCAACGTGGAGGACGCGCTGATCGCCAAGGCCCACGCCGCGGGCGCCAAGGCGGTGATGATGGTGGGCGGAGACAGCGACGGGCCCGGTTTTGTTGCCGCCACCGCCAATGCCACGGTGCGCGCACGCTTCATCAAGAACGTCCTCGACAAAGCCGTCCAGAAGAACTACGACGGCGTGGACATCGATTGGGAAGAGAACCTCGACACGGCGGCTACCCGCGCCCAGGCCCTGGCGCTGCTGCGCGAGCTGCGCGCCGCCTCGGCGCTGCGCGCCCGCTACCAGGCGCCGAACGCGCCGCTGGAACTGAGCTGGCCCGGCTTCTGGGTCAACAAGAACGACCCCGACATCACGCCCTGGCACGCGGAGGTGGCCGCCACAGTCGATCGTTTCAACCTGATGACCTACAGCATGGCCGGCGACTGGGGATGGCAGTCGTGGCACCACTCGCCGCTGTCCGGTGCGGGCGATCTGTACCCGACCTCGATCGAATCGACGGTGCAGGCCTATCTGGACATGGGCATCGCGCGCTCCAAGCTAGGTATCGGCATCGGCCTGTACGGTGCGTACTACAACAGTCCAGTCACGGGGCCGCGCCAGAGCATGGACGGCATGCAAGGCTGGATGAACAACGGCGACTGGGAGAACAACTACCAGCGCTTGGTGAACGACAACGCCTTCAACCGCACGGGCGCCACGTACCACTGGGACGACGTGGCCAAGCAAGGCTACATGACCTACTCGCCACCCTGGAACCGTGGCACGAACACGCCGGTTACCTACCTGAGCTTCGAAGACGAGCGCTCCATCGCCGAGAAAGGCAAATGGGTGCGCGAGCAGGGCCTGGGCGGCACACTGGTGTGGACCATCAACTATGGCTACCTGCCGCAGTCGAACAGCAATCCGCAGATGCAGGCCGTCAAGCAGGCCTTCATCGCAGACAGCGCCACGCGCTACCGCATATACCGCGACGGTGTGGTCATTGCAACGATCACCGGCTTGAGTTACACGGACGTTACGCCCCCGCTCGGTAGCCACTACTACCAAGTCAGCGTCTTGGATGCGGCGGGTAACGAGGGACCACAGTCTGCCCCGGTAACGGTACAGCTCCCCTAAGTGAACAAGAGGATGGCTCGCGCTAGGTCCTAAGCGCTTTGGACCTAGTTTCGTTGAGGAAAATTATCCACAAGTCGAACCAAGCAAGTTCACCTTTCTCGTTCGGTATTACCGAGAAGATCCGAGGCACATCAACGGCCGAGGTGCATCCATCGAGCAGGATGGGTTTGCTACCGCCGAAAGATTTATGCGAAGTCGCAACACGGCTCAATTGGGCGTTGCTGCGTGCTAGCCTATAGGCAAAGTTCTTGCGGTAGTGGAGTTGAGACGGGCGCCAGTCTTGAAAACTCTGACCGCAAGCCACCTCCTGGAGTAGTCAGAGTCCAACATAACCCGTACCGTCCAGTTGATCCCGCTGGCTTTGCGGCCCAAATGACGTTGGGCTTCACAGAAAACATGGTGTCGCGCCTCGACCACATCACCATCGTTGCACCGAGCCTCGACGCGGGATCAGCCTACGTCGAGGCCGCTCTCGGCGTAGCCCCGGGGCCGGGCAGAGAGCATCCGAGCATGGCTACGCATAACCTGCTGCTGTCGCTGGGGTCTTCAGTTTACCTAGAGGTGATTGCTGCTAACCCTGACGCAGCGCCTGTTTCGCGGGCTCGCTGGTTTGGCATCGACGAGATACTGGACGGCACTACACCTCGTTTGGCCGCCTGGGTAGCGAGTACAAATGACATTGCTGCCGCGACCGTGCCTGCCCTTGGTCAGGTTGAGACGATGTACCGTGAGTCCCACACTTGGCAGATGGCGTTCCGTCCCGACGGCGCACTCGCGTTAGATGGAGCTGCGCCGCTATTGATTCAACGGGCCGTTGACGCGAATCCTATCGCAACGATGCCCGCAAGCCCACTTCAGATCAGGGAACTTCAAATACAGCATCCAGCCCCGGAAGAAGTTCTCGCACTCTTTGCCGCCATTCGCCTAGCCTCAATACCGAGCGTCACAGTCGCCCGAGGCGCGACATGTGCTTTGGTTGCAGAGATTCAAACGCCGTCAGGGCTGCGCAGGCTTGGTGGAGCCTAGCCCTCGCTCAAGCGGAGCGCCAACGGCTGCTTTTGGCGGCGATAGTACTCATTCGCTCGCGGTCGTCATATGTCCGCAATCAGCTTGAGCCGGCCTCCCCTAAAGGATTCTGGGGTTTGTCGTTGCAGCGCGATTGGAAGAGTTGACGACTTTAAATTGGCGGCCACTTGGCTAGGCAGTTCGCTAAGCCGCATGGATGCTGGGCGGGTGTTTACGATCAGAATAGTTGCGATTCGGAGATGCGGGCAAGAGCGAAGAAGGAAGCCCCGTGGGAACCGCCTTCATCCTCGATCCCCGCGCCGGATGCGCAAAACGCGCAGGGATAGACAGCTGCTTGCCGAGGCATAGGCGTAGCAACAAACTGGGCTCCCAGTGGGAGCCCAGTTTGCTTGCCTGACAGTGAGGAAAACACTCCCCATGGCAGCAGCACCCGCGAAGTGCCGCCACCAGGGGAAGGCCCGCAACTGCGTCAATTACATGGCGCTGAATTCGCCGTGGGGAATCTTGCCGGTGCGCAGGGCTTCGGCTGCCTGGGCACGCACTGCAGCCCGGTCCGCTGTGGAGGTGTATGTCACCACGCGCGAGCCAGCGGGTTCCTGGCTGCGGGTCTGGGCCACCGTGGCGGCTTCCGCTTGCACTTCAGCACGGGTGCGGTTGGTGTCGAACTGGAGCGCAAATTGCGAGCCATCGGCTTCGTCAGCGTGGACGCCGAAAGAGGCGAAAGCAGCAACAGCGGCTATAGAGAGGAAACGGGCAGTCGTGTTCATGGTGCAAATCCTTGGACAAAAGCGTCTCAAAAAAAGCCGGAACAAAGCGCCAAAAGCGGATGCTGAAAACTACTTCAAACCGGGTTCGGTGAGTCGCCTTGCGGGCTCGGCTCATCGATGGATTGAACTGTACGCCGGTGCTGTTCAGAGAAAAACTATCCAGTCGCAAACTAACTGTTCCAGTATTGGAAACAATTGATCTGCTGCGCCAAGAAGCGCTTCGCAGGGAGGGGGTATGCAGGGATTGGAGGCCCATGGGCGTATTTCACCCACTAGGTTTCACGGTGAGAAACTCTGGTGCCCGGGCCTGCGACGCCGGGAAAGCGTGGAGCTGTCGAACTGCTCCACGTCAGTCAGAGCCTGGGCGATGCAGACCACCCGCCGGTGGCGGTGCAGGTGACCTTGCACGGGGCGTCAGCCCTTCGGCAGCCTGTTGTGCGCAGGTGGTGGTCCGGCTTGAGATGTGTGGGGCCAAATTGTCGAAGCGTCTGTTCTCGATCTCCGGCTAGATCGTAGACACGTGCTCAGTGCTGCACGTACGGGAAATGCCTGCACCGCACGCGCAGCGTTTGCCGCGTCTGGCTACTTTTTCAAGGGGCAGGTGTTGATACCCAGCAGTGTGTAGGCGGGGCAGAAGCGGAACAGGCCGGTGGCCAAGGGGACGACGCCCAACCAGCCCCACCATCCCACAGTGTTGGTGGCAGCCAAGGCAATCAGCACCAAGCCTGCCACGATGCGCAGCACGCGATCGATGGTTCCAACGTTGACGTTCATGACAATTCCTTTGGGTTACGCATGGGCCCCGGGGGCGGGACCTTTCTTGCACAGGAGGTGGAGCATGGCTGATGCACCACCGAATCAGTCGAAAGACGGTGGCTCGGGAGACGCCACGGGTTTGCCCGCCGCAGCCCAGGCGTCAAAGCCGCCTGCGATGGACTGCACCTGCAGGTAGCCCATCTCGCGCATGGCGCAGGCTGCCAAGGCGGCCCTCCCGCTGGTCTTGCAGTACACCACCACCTTCAGATCGCGCGAGGTGAGTGCAGGCGTGCTGCTGAGCTTGAACTCCAGAACGCCGCGCGAGGCGTGGATGGCACCGGGTATGTGTCCGGCCTGGTACTCATCGGCCTCACGCACGTCGATGAGCACATCGGCCAGTTTGATGGCTTCATCGGCTTGGTCGATGGGGACTTCATGGACCTGGGCTTTCGCCGCAGCCACGAGATCGTGGGCTGTTTTCATCGGATGTTTCCTCAAGTAGTGTGACGGTGGATATGCCTTGGTGTCATTTGAGGACGGCGTTGTTGGCGTCCAGCACTTTCAGCACGATGGGAATGCCCTGCCCCACGCTCTGGGTTACCGTGCAATAGCTTTCGAACTGGCCCAGCACGCGGTCCAGGTGTTGCAGTTGTGTGGCAGGTACGCCCAGTTGCAAGGTGGCGTCCATGCGCAGCACACGCAGGCGTCCCTCTGGGTTGCGGCCCACCTGGGCCACCACGGTGGCGGTTAGGGGCTCCGGTGACTGTTTGAATTTGCGCAGCGCAAACAGCAGGGAGTCACTCAGGCAGTTGCCCACCGCTGCGCAAAGCAGCTGCACCGGCGATGGGCCCTTGCCCGAGCCCAACGGGGCGGGTTCATCGCCGATCAGGTGGGGGACGGTGCCGCCAAAATGGATGTCAAAGCGGTAGTCCTTTTGCTGGACCAGCTCAACGGTGACTTGTTTGTTGCTCATGGAAATCTCCGGGATCTTCTGAGGGGGCTCGTGGATAGCGTGTCACAGCGCGTTCACGGGAATCTTGAGATAGGTCATGCCGTTGTCTTCTGCCGGGGGCATCGCCCCGGCCCTGATGTTGACCTGCACCGAGGGCAGGATGAGAACGGGCATGTCGAGCGTTGCATCGCGCCGGGTGCGCAGTTCAACGAATGCCGCTTCGGTCATGCCGTCGTGCACGTGGATGTTGTGGGCGCGCTGATCGGCGACCGTGGTCTGCCAGGCTGGGGCGCGCTCCGCGGGGGGGTAGTCGTGGCACATGAAAAGGCGGGTCTGTGCGGGCAGGCTGAGCAGCTTGCGCACCGACTGGTACAGCGTGTGCGCATTGCCACCCGGGAAGTCGCAGCGCGCGGTGCCGACGTCGGGCATGAACAGGGTGTCGCCCACCAACACGGCGTCTGCGATCTGGTACGCCATGCACGCAGGGGTGTGGCCCGGCACGGCCAGCGCCTTGGCTTCGAGCTGGCCAATAGAAAACACTTCTTCGTCGTGCAGCAGGTGGTCGAACTGACGGCCATCCGCGTGGAACTCTGGCTCCAGGTGGAAGATGGCTTTGAACACCTCTTGCACCTGGGTGATCGCGGCTCCGATGGCGATTTTCCCTCCCAGCTTGCTGCGAAGGTAGTGCGCGGCGGACAGGTGGTCGGCATGGGCATGGGTTTCCAGAATCCATTGCACGGTCAACCCCTTGCTCTGGACGAAAGCTACCAGGCGATCCGCAGAATGCGTGCGGGTGCGGCCTGATTTTGCGTCGTAGTCCAGCACCGAATCCACCAGTGCGCAGTGGCCCCCGGGTTCGTCAAACACCACGTAGCTCACGGTCCAGGTCGCGTCGTCAAAGAAGGCTTCTATCTGGGGCTTCACGGGGGTCTCCTGTTGCAGGTTCGATGGACACAATGCTCCGAGTGTGGCGGTGGCAAGCGCCAGATCCCATCAGTCGCGTTCGATGGGGCGGCCCAGCTGCAGGGCCACACTGCTCACACCGCCGCCATTGGACACCTGGCTATAGCCTTGCGTGCGCAACCACTGGACTGCCATGCCCGAGCGAGCGCCCGAAAGGCAGCAAAGCACCATCGGTTGGTCGCGGTGCGGCAGCGCTGCAGCGGCTTGCTGGGCCAGGCTGTCCAGCGGCAGGTTGATGGAGCCAGCCACATGGCCTGCTGCGAATTCGCCGGGCGAACGGACATCGACGACCAGGGGAAGCGTGGGGGCGGGGTGGGGGTTCATGGCGCTGGCGGGGTGAGGGTGTGGGATGAGGGCATGGTTGGAGGCGTTCAAGGCGTGGGCGGGGCCAGCATGTGCGCTGTGTCGGTGGCCGCTTGCAACGCGGCCTCATCCAGTTGGCCCGCCAACGCCATCAGCTGCAGGCGTTCTTGCGCCATGCGGGTCTGGTGCCCCAGCAGGTTGGATTGCGACTGCATGGCGTCATTGTGTGCCTGCAGCAAATCCAGTGTGGTGCGGTCGCCCACCTGGCGACCCAGTTGGGTCGCCTGCAACCGGACCTGGGCCGACCTGAGCGCCGACTCCAGGGCCTGGGTCCGGGCGGCCCCAGCCTGCAGGTGCAGCCAGCTGGTGCGTACCTGCTGGGCGACGGCAAGCCGGGCGCTGTCGAGGTCGGCCTGGGCCTTGTCCTGAAGGCGCAGCAGTTCCTGCTGGCGCGCATCAAGTTGGCCACCGGTGTACAGCGGCACCTGGATTTGCACACCCACCATGTACTGGCGTGCGGAGTTGCTGGCCGAGCCCCACCGGCCTGATCCTGACAGGTGGTCGCCTCCCGTCTGGGCCACCAGGTCCACCTTGGTGCTGGCAAAACGCGCCGCCTTGGTTGCCTCTTGCTCGGCCAGTGCGAGGGCCTGCGCCTGGGTGCGCACCTGGAGGTTGTCCTGCGCGGCGAGATTCAGCCAGTGAGGCAGGGGCGCGAGGGGTTTGCCATCGCGCAAGGCGGTGGTTTCGTTGCCCGACGAGGCTGGCAGGTGCAGGGGGGGCAGTTGCGCAGGACTCCAGCCTGTGGTCTGGGCCAGAGCCTGGCGCGCAATCTGCATCTCAACATCGGCAGCCTGCACCAGTGCAGCGTTGGCCTGCGCGCGCGCCTCGGCTTCGCGCACATCCGTGATCGGCGAGTCCCCCAATGCAAAGCGGTCCTGCGCCTCTTTGAGAGCCTGATCGGTTGCCTCCTGCTGGCGCAGTAGCAACGCGCGCTGCTGCTGCGCCAGCACGGCCGAGAAGTATTGCTGGGCCGTTCGCAGCATCAGCTGTTGCTGCACCGAGGCGGCCTGCAGTTCTGCCAGATCGGCGGACAGCAGCAGCTGGCGCCCCTGTGCGCTGCGCTCGGGGTTGTACAGTGGCATGCGCGCCTCCACACCCCAGCGTGTACCCGGGCCGCTGCGGACCGAGGTGTCAAAACCCACCCCAGAGGTCTGTGGTGTCCCTGGCATGGAAAACGCGGCCCCCTGGGCGGAGGTCTGTGAGCCCATCGCGCCTGCCGCAGCCTGGGCCGTCACAGAGGGGCTCCATAAGCGGCTGGCCTGCACGCGGCGGGCCTCGCCTGCGGCGCGTGTGGCCGCCGCTGCTGCCATGTCCGGGTGTTGCTGCCGTGCGGCCAGCCAAGCCTCGTGCAAATCTGCCGCCTGGGCTGCACCCATGCCGCAGGCCAGCAAGGCAGCGCTCAGGAGGAGTTTGCGCATGGCGTGGTCCTCCTTAGCAGCCTGGGCGCACGCCCAGCTTGCGCAAGATGGTCTCCATCAGGCACCACTTGGTGAGCCCACTCTGCAGCAGGTTCACGCCCACAAACGCCGTGAAGGCCAGCCACCACTGGCTGGCAAAAACAGGGCTGCCGGGAATGCCCAACGCCAGAGAAAGCAGGATGAAGGTGCCTGCGACCAAACGAACGATTTGCCAGGTTGTCATGATGAACTCCTTGTTAAGAAACGATAGAAACTGGGGGGGGGCTTGGTCACGCGCCGGTCAATGGGGCTTTTGCTCGTGCAAGCGGGTGATGCCCAGGAGCTTGAGCACGTACTTCTCGTAGATGGGCTCGGAATTGCCCGACTTCATCTTGTTCAGGAAGTACTTCTCGAAAGCAATCTTGCCCAGGTGCACCCATTTGCCCTTCTTGAACCAGTTGACGTTGCGCGGCGGCATCTGTGGCAGCGCGACAAACGCCGCGCCGGTGTCCCCCATGTCGGCCAGGCAGATGGCGTTCCACGTGGCGGTGGCGGTGGCGGGCTGGCCCGCGATGTCAGCGGCAATGTTGTGCACGATGGCCGAGACCATGGTCTCGATCATGTAACCCGTCTTGGGCGCCCCCGTGGGGACGGGTGTCACCTCGACGGGGGGAATCGCAACGCAGACCCCGGCAGAGAAGATGTGGGGGTAGGCCTTGCTGCGCTGATGCTCGTCGATCAACACGAACCCGCGCGGGTTGCACAGCCCGGGCACGGACGCCACGGCATCGACCCCTTTGAAGGCTGGCAGCATCATCGATAGCTTGAAGCCCAGCTCGTGCTGCTGGTGCACCTGGCCTTTGTCGTCCAGCTGTTCGACAAACATCTTGCCCGCCTCAACCCGCGTGGTGCGCGCGTTGTGGATCCACTTGATGTCCTGGCTGCGCAGCTCGCTCTCCAGCATGCTCTTGCTGTCGCCCACGCCGCCCAGGCCCAGGTGGCCGATGTAGGGCTCGCTGGTGACAAAGGTGATCGGCACCTTGTGGCGCAGCTTGCGCTTGCGCAGGTCCGCTGCAACGATGAATGCGAACTCGTAGGCCGGGCCAAAACAGCTTGCGCCTGGCATGGCGCCAATGACGATGGGGCCGGGGGCTTCCAGAAACTTTTGGTAGTCGCGCCAGAAGTGCTCGGCGTGGTCCACGGAGCACACCGAATGTGTGTGCCCGTTCAGAGGGCCAGAACCAGGCACTTCCTCAAACGCCAGCCGGGGGCCGGTGGTGATCACCAGGTAGTCATAGGCCACGGTGCTTCCGTCTTCCAGCATGACGGTTTTGCCCGGAGCATCGATGGATTTCACCGGTTGGGCGATGAAATCAATGCCCTTGCGCTCCAGCAAGGGGCGGATCTGCAGGACGATGTCATCGCGCTTTCGCCAGCCCACGGCGATCCAGGGGTTGGAGGGCACGAACTGGAAGTAGTCCACCGCGCTGATCACCGTGATCCGATCCTCGCGTGGCAGCTTGCTGCGCATTTCGTACGCAGCCGGCATGCCACCGATACCCGCTCCAATAATCACTACATGTGCCATGGTTGTCTCCTGTGGTTGAAGGATGGTTGCCCGACCGTTCGTTCATTGCGTTCAGTGCGTTCGGTGCGTTGTTCACTGCGTTCCGTGGTGAACGGCAGCCTCTGAGGGGCTGTTGTCAGGTGGGTTGGCAGGACCGGCACCGTTGGTGCCGCTGCCGGCGCTGCGGTCCCGGTACGCTGCGTAGTACAGGGTGGGGATCACCACGAGCGTGAGCACGGTGGAAACAAAGATGCCGAAGATCAGTGAAATGGCCAGGCCATTGAAGATCGGGTCGTCCAGGATGAAGAACGCGCCGATCATGGCCGCCAGCCCCGTCAGCACAATGGGCTGCGCACGGGTAATGGCCGAGTGGACGATGGCCGTCTTCAGGGGTACGCCCTCGCGCACCTGCAGGTTGATGAAGTCCACCAGCAGGATGGAGTTGCGCACGATGATGCCCGCCAGGGCAATCATTCCGATCATGCTGGTGGCCGTGTACTGCGCGCCCAGCAAGGCATGGCCGGGCATCACGCCGATGATGGTCAGCGGGATGGGCGCCATGATGATGAGTGGCGTGAGGTAGGAGCCAAACTGCGCCACCACCAGCAGGTAGATCAGGATCAGGCCCACCGCGTAGGCAGCGCCCATGTCGCGGAAGGTCTCAAACGTGATCTGCCATTCGCCATCCCATTTGATGGCGTAGCCCCGCAGGGCATCCGCAGGCTGGCGCACAAAGTATTCCTGCACCGATCCGCCGTCAGGCGCCACGATGCGGGCAATCGCGCTGCGCGCCTGGAACATGCCGTACAGCGGGCTGTCGACACGGCCCGCCATGTCGGCCACCACAAAATTCACCGGTAATAGGTCCTTGTGATAAATGAGCTGTTCGCGCAGGGTGTCGCTCACCGTGACCAGCTCGCGGATGGCGACCAACTGGCCTTGAGAACCCCGGACCGTCAGGCGCAACAGTGACTCCAAGTCGCCGTGGCTTTCTGCGGGCAATTGCAAAAGCACGGGCGCCGGGTATTTGCTGGCGTCGCGCAGCCAGGTGGTGGCTTCGCCGCTCAGCCCCGCATGCAGCGTGCTCACGATGGCCTGCTGGGGGATGCCCAACAGCGCGGCCTTGCGCCGGTCCACGATGAGCAGCTTGCGGGGTGCATCGGCAATGCTGCTGTCGTCGGCGTCCACAATGCCGTTGGTGGCGGCCAGCGCGGCGCGTACAGCGCGTGCCACTTCGCGGCGGCCCTCCGCATCGGGGCCATACACCTCGGCCACGATGGGCGACAGCACAGGCGGGCCGGGCGGCACTTCCACCACCTTCACATTGGCGCCATGGCGCTTGCCGATCTCTTGCAAGGCGGGGCGCACCCGCATGGCAATGGCGTGGCTTTGGTCCTTGCGGTGTTGCTTGTCCACCAGATTGACCTGGATGTCACCGACTTCGCCCCCGGTGCGCAGGTAGTACTGCCGCACCAGTCCATTGAAGTTGATGGGGCCGGAGAGGCCTGCGTAGGCCTGGTAGTCGGTCACCTCGGGCACGGTGGCCAGGTGTGCGCCCAGCTCGTGCAGCACGGCGGCGGTGTGCTCAACTGGCGTACCCGCAGGCATGTCCACCACCACCTGGAACTCGGACTTGTTGTCGAACGGCAGCATCTTGAGCTGCACCCATCCGAGCACCGGCAAAGCGACCGACAAGGCAATGAGTGCCGCCACGCCCAGCCCCAGCCAGCGGCGATTGCGCCGGCCTTGGGTGTCATCCAGCAAGGGGCTGAACACCCGCTCGAAGGTGGGCGCGATGCGAGCGCTGAGCCCACTGTGCACCGGGCTGGAATGCCCTGGTGGATGGCCAGTGTGCTCCTTCATCCACAGTCGGGCCAGCCAGGGGGTGATCACGAACGCCACGGCCAGCGACAGCAGCATGCCCATGCTGGCGTTGATGGGGATGGGGCTCATGTACGGGCCCATGAGGCCGCTCACAAACGCCATGGGCAGCAGGGCGGCAATCACGGTGAATGTGGCCAGAATGGTGGGGCCACCCACCTCGTCCACCGCGTGGGGGATGATGTCCTTGAGGCTGCGTCCGGGGTGCAGCAGCTGGTGGCGGTGGATGTTCTCCACCACCACAATGGCGTCGTCCACCAAGATGCCGATCGAGAAAATCAGCGCAAACAGCGATACCCGGTTGAGGGTGAAGCCCCACGCCCAGGACGCAAACAACGTCACCGTGAGCGTCAGCACCACGGCCACGCCCACGATGGCGGCCTCGCGGCGGCCCAGGGCCAGGAAGACGAGTGCCACCACCGACGCTGTGGCGAACAGCAGCTTCTGGATGAGCTTTTGGGCCTTGTCGTTGGCGGTGGCGCCGTAGTTGCGGGTTTCCGTCACCTCCACGCCGTCGGGAATCACGGTGTTGTGCAGTTGTTCGACCCGCTGCATCACCGCATTGGCGACGTCGATGGCGTTCTCTCCCGCCTTCTTGGTCACCGTGAGGGTCACGGCCGGGTATTCGTCCACGGCGCTCTGCGGGGCTTCGCCGCTGGTACTGGCGGTGCTGGCGGTGCGCCTTGGAACCCCATGCCAGACGTAGCGGCTGGCGGGCAAGGCACCGTCCTGAACATCGGCCACATCTTTCAGGAACACCGGCTTGCCCGAGCGCACGCCCACCATGAGGTCGGCCACCTCATCGGCGCGTGCCAGAACGGGGCCGCTGTCCAGCTGAATGGTTCGGTCGCCGCCCAGCAGCTCGCCCACGGGTAGCCCCATGTTGGCCGACTGCAAGGCGCGGCGCAGGTCGTCCACTGTGGTGCCGGTGGCTGCCATGCGGTTGGTGTCCATGCGCACCAGCACGGCGCGGCCCGGGCCGCCCAGAGTCTGCACTTCGCGGGTGCCGGGCACGCGCTTGATCTCGGCCTCCAGGCTGTGGGCCACTCGCTCCAGCGCAAAGGCACCGGAGGTTTCGTCGCGGCTGTGCAGGGTGAGCGTCACCACGGGCACGTCGTCGATGCCCTTGGGCTTGATGATCGGGTCCATGGCCCCCAGCCCTTTGGGCAGCCAGTCGGCATTGCTGCGCAAGGTGTCGTGCAGGCGCACCAGCGCCTCGGTGCGTGGCACGCCCACCTTGAACTGCACCGTCATCACCGCCACGCCGGGCCGGGACACCGAGGTCACGTGCTCTGTGCCTTGCATCTGCGACAGCACCTGTTCGGCGGGCGTCGCAATCATTTGCTCCACATCTGCCACGGAGGCACCGGGGAACGGCACGATGACATTGGCCATGGTGACGTCGATTTGGGGCTCTTCCTCGCGGGGGGTGACCAGCACGGCAAACACGCCGAGCAAAAACGCCACCACAGCCAGCAAGGGTGTGATTTGCGCGCCCTGAAACAAGGCGGCGATGCGCCCGGAGATTCCGAGCGGAGAAGGATTTTTGGGGGTGCTCATGTCAGCGCACCTTGGCAGCAGCTTGGGGCTGGAGTGCAATGCGGTCGCCTGCGCGCACGCCGCTCAACACCTCCACCATGTCGCCAGCGGGCCGCCCCAGGCGCACCTGCCGCAGCAGCGGCCGGCCCTGGCCGTCCAGCACGTAGACGCCCGTCATTTCCGCGCGCCGCACCACCACACTGGCGGGTACCAGCAGCGGGCCCACGGCAGCGGCTGTCGGTGGGGTAGTGCCCTTGCCAGCGTCCAGCCACAAGCGGGCGAACATGCCGGGTGCCACGCCCACCACGCTGGTTGGCAGCTCTACGCGCACCTGCACCGTGTGGCTTTGTGCATCCACGGTGGGCAGCACCTGCACTTTGGATGCCGGGACCGCGATGCGCGAAGCGGAGACCCCCGGAATTTCGACCTGCAGCTCGCCAGTGCCTCCATCGCGCAGCGTGGCGGCCTGTTGCTGCCCCACATAGGCGGTAACGCGCATCAGCGAAGGGTCGTACACGGTCATCAGGGGTTTGCCCGGCATGGCCATGTCGCCCAGGGTGGCGGGCACATGGCCCACCACGCCCGCAAAAGGCGCCTTGATGACGTAGAAGCCCGATTGCGTGGTGGCCGCACCTGCCTGCGCCAGCAGGGCCTGCACCTGCGACTGGCTGGCGCGCCACTGGGCCTCTGCCCGGTCCAGCGCGGCCTGGCTGATGTACTGCTTCTGGAACAGCTGCTTTTGGCGCTCGTATTCCTTGGTCGCGACGTTTTGGGCGGCGCGCGCGGCGTCCACCTGGGCCGCGCTGGCAGCGGCGTTCTGTTGCGCTGCGCGCGCATCAATGCGTGCCAGCTCCTGGCCCGCCGTAACGCGGTCGCCCGCCTTGGCAGAGAGGCTGATCACCGCACCCTGTACCTGGGCGGAGAGGGTGGCGTCCCGCACGGCCTCGACCTGGGCGTCCACACTGCTCGCCAGCTGGGCGGCAGCGGGCTTGACGGTAAAGGTGGCGACCGGCTGCGCAGCGGTGTCGCCAGCCGCCCAGGCGCCGGACACGGCCAGGGAAAGCGCTGCGGTCAACAGGGTCAGGGACTTCATGGCGGCTCCAGGGAATCTTTGTGAGATTGATTATTTAACTAATCAGCTAATTAGTCAATAATGTATCATGTGTTCCCAATGCACGGAGATCCCGCGATGAAAGAAATGCCCCCCGAAGCCCTTGAGCAGGTCGCTGCCTACTTCCAGGTTCTTGCCGAACCCACGCGGCTGCGCATCCTCAATTTGCTGCGGGACGGAGAGAAAAACGTGGGAGACCTGGCGCAGCAATGTGGCTACACGGCGGCCAATGTCTCCAGGCATCTGTCGTTGATGACCAAACACGGCCTTGTGGCCCGGGAGGGGCGCGGGACCAGCGTGTACTACCGGCTGACCGATGAGTCGGTCGATGCCTTGTGTGATCTGGTCTGCGGCAATATTGCACGCCAGCTGGAGCGGGACTCGGCGGCGCGTGCTGCGTTTCAGGTGGTGCGCTGAGCCGTTTCAGTGGACTAACCCACCAGATTTCTGGGCGCAGTGGCCCGCCCTAAAAAACGCCCAGCGCCAAACCCTGCGCCATCGCTTCGCCCAAGGATCGGCAGCGTTCCAGTTCATCGCTGCAGATGCTCTTCCTGGCCAGAATCGCTTCTGGCGTCTGCGCGTGGGTGCAGACAATGAGGGGCTCTGCGATGGCCCGCAGGCGCCAGCCGGTCGCAATGCGTTCCATCTGCCGGGCCGCGTTGTGCCCATCGCTGCCCGCGCAGACCAGGCATGCATAGGGGCGGCCATTGACGTGGTCGAGCACGGCGTAGTAGCTGCGGTCAAAAAAATCCTTGAGTTGTCCGCTGATGGCTGCAAGGTTTTCCGGGGTGGCAAAAATGAACCCATCCGCGCCCAGCACGTCTGCGGCACCAGCCTGTGCGGCATGCAGCAGTCGCACTTGAACGGCCCCATCCTTGTCGGAGCAAGCGCCTGCCCGTGCTGCATCTGCCATCTGGCGCGTGCCATCCGTCATCGAGTGGTAAACGATCAACAAGGTCTTGCGGGGGCTCATGGGTAAAGCATAGCCCCTCGCCCTGTGACCCCTGAAGACCCGCTTGCCGCCATGCAGGGGCGGCCCCATTGACCCGCATTCGAGAAGCGCGTTCAATCCGCCAAGATGCCCGGTTGGTTGCAAATTGTCGCAATTGGTACGAAGCCCAGGGGGCAGTGCTAGAGCGCCGCCGCAACGCAGATTTCTTCCTTGCAGAGGTGACACCATGAGCATTGCCAGACGTCTTCATGCCATTTCCTTCCTGCTGATTGCAGGACTGGCCGGGATCGCCGTACTGGCCTGGATCTATCTGGGTGAGGTCAATCACCAGACCGAACTGGTGGCTCGGGAAGAGGTGCCGCGCCAGCTTCAGGCCAGTGCCATGGAGTTGAACGTCACCCGGGTTTCCTTGCAGGTTCGCCATGCCATCCTGGTCCGCACACCCGAAGACCTGGCCGCCACGCTCGCAGATATCGGCGAGAAAAGGCGCCTGATTGACAAAGACCTTGCGGGCTTCCAGCAAGCAGTAAATTCGGCATCGGAAAAGGCACTGAGTGCCGAATTGACCCAAGGACTGGAAGCTTTCTGGCGGGTTGCCGAACAGAACCTGCAGTTGATCAAGGAAGGAAAGAAGGAGCCAGCGTTTGACTTCCTGGTCGCGTCCACGATACCTACGCGCAATGTGGTGCTGGCAGTTCTTGCCAAGGAGAAGGAACACCAGTCCAAGCTGCTCGATGCCAGCCTTGCCGAGATTGGGCGGGACGTCAAGCTGACCTTGCGTGCGTTGGTAAGCTCCGTTGTGGTGGTGGCTATCGGGCTGCTGCTGTTTTCGTGGCACATCGGCGCTACCCTCCTGCGCCGGGTTGCCGAGTCACAAGCCGTGGCCGATCGCGTGCGCAATGGCGACCTCACCACGGCGGTGGTGGATGCGTCGCAGGATGAATTCAGCCCCCTGCTGGCAGCGCTGGCCGTGATGCAGGACTCGCTGACCCGCATCGTCAGCCAGGTGCGCAGTGGTTCGGAAACCGTGGCGGCGGCCAGCGCGCAGATATCCATCGGCAACAGCGACCTTTCCACCCGGACGGAGAACCAGGCCAGTGCGCTGGAGCAGACCGCTGCCGCCATGGAGGAACTCAATTCCACGGTGCAAAACAATGCGCAGAATGCACGCCAGGCCAATGCCCTCGCCCAGAGTGCATCCACGGTGGCCAAGCAGGGGGGCGATGTGGTGTCGAAAGTGGTGGACACCATGAGCGGCATCAACGAAAGCTCCAAGAAGATTTCCGAAATCATCGGTGTCATTGACGGGATCGCGTTCCAGACCAACATCCTGGCCCTGAATGCGGCCGTGGAGGCTGCCAGGGCGGGTGAGCAGGGACGGGGTTTTGCCGTGGTGGCCTCGGAGGTGCGCAGCCTCGCGGCACGCTCTGCCGAGGCCGCCAAGGAGATCAAAACGCTCATTGCCACGAGTGTCGAGCGGGTTGAGGCTGGCACCGTGCTGGTCGGCACCGCCGGGCAGACCATGAAAGAGGTGGTCTCGTCCATTGAGCGGGTGACGGAGACGGTGGCGCAAATCAGCGCGGCCGGAACCGAGCAAAGCGAAGGGGTGAACCAGGTTAATGTGGCGGTGAACCAGATGGACCAGGCCACCCAGCAAAACGCAGCACTGGTGGAGGAGATGGCCGCAGCCGCCTCCAGCCTGAGCACCCAGTCGAGGAAGTTGGTGGAAACGGTCGCAACGTTCAAGCTCTCCGGCGTTGCCCAGCCACTGGAATCGGGGCGGCATGCGGGCCAGCGCCTGATGCTGGCCTGAACGTCAGCGCTCTGACAACAAGCCCCGGGCGGAGTGCTGCACATCAGGGGCGGCGAGCCGCTCCTTGCGCAGGGCCAGCTTGCGGTACAGCGTCTGGCGGCTGATGCCCAGGGTGCGCGCTGCGTGGCTCATGTTGCCCCGGCAGCTCTCCAGCGCCTGCTGGATGGCCGATTGGGACAGCTCATCCAGGTTTTGCGGAGGGCGCTCCGTAGTGGAGGGCGTGGAAAAACGATCCGCGCTTCGCAGTTCTTCCAGAAAGTCATCCGACAGGTGGTGCCATTCCACCACCTCCTCGTGCGCGTCCAGCATGGCGCAGGCGGTGCGCAGCACGCTGGCGCACTGGCGCAGATTGCCCGGCCAACGGTATTTTTCCAGCGCTGCCATCAACGAAGGGTCCAGGCGCAGGTGTCGGGCAGGTTCAATGTCCTGGAGCATGCGCTGGCTCAGCGCTTCGAAGTCGGTGCGCTCGCGCAGGGGGGGCAGCTCAACCGCCAGACCGTTGATCCGGTAGTACAGGTCGGTGCGAAACCGCCCCTGCTCCGCCTCTTCGCGTAGCTTGCGGTTGGAGGCGCAGATGAGTGCAAAGTCCACGGCAACCGGCTGCGCGCTGCCCAGTGGAACCACCTGCCGCTCCTGCAGCACGCGCAGCAGCCGCGTCTGGAGGGTCAGCGGCATGTCGCCAATCTCATCCAGAAACAGCGTGCCGCCATGGGCTTCGCGCAGCAGGCCCAGGCGCCCCTCCCGACGGCCGCCGGTGAATGCGCCGGGGCTGTAGCCAAACAGCTCGGACTCGATGAGCGACTCGGGCATTGCGGCGCAGTTGATGGCGATAAAGGGGCCGTCGCGGCGCGGGCCACTTTGGTGTGCACTGCGCGCAAACCACTCCTTGCCAACCCCGGATTCGCCCTGGATGAGCAGGGCGATGGGCTTGCCCAGAATGCGCCGCGTTTTGGCGGCAGCCGTGCGCCAGCGGGCATCGCCGGTGTCCAGCTGGGCCAGCGCATCCTCTGGGGGGCGGGTAGGCGCAGATGGGGGCAGGGTCCGCACCGTGCGCTTGTCGGGCACTGGCAGCCCAAAAAGCGGGGCGCCATCGTGCCGCCGCAAGGACAACGGTGCGTCGGGCCGGCGGTGGTGGCGCGCCAGAAGCTCTTGCAGGTCCACGTTCAGGATCTGGTCCAGCGAGATGCTGCCCAGCTGCGCCACCGAAATGCGCAGCAGCGCCAGCGCACTGCGGTTGCCGCCCACCAGCCAGCCGTCTTCCGACACCAGCGCGATGCCTTCGGCCACGGTGCCAATGCCCTCGGGGTGCGTGTGCAGGTGCAGGCGGACATGGCGCTGGCTGCTCGACACCAGCAGCCGGTTTTCGATCATGTGGGCGGCGGTGCTGACCAGCCCCAGCGTGTGGGGGTTGCCCCGGCTGTGTTCGCTGGAGATGTCCAGAATGCCCAGTATCTGCCCGGTGGCAGACAGGATGGGTGCGGCGGCGCAGGTCAGAAAGCCGTTGCGCTCCAGAAAATGTTCTGCGCCGTGCACTTCCACGGGCGCCATTTCGGCCAGCGCGGTGCCGATGGCGTTGGTGCCGCGCTGCTTTTCGTGCCACGAGGCGCCGCTGGTCAGGGCCACCCGTTCGGCCTTGCCCAGAAAGTAGGCGTCACCACAGGTGTCCACCAGCGTGCCGCAGGGGCTGGCCAGCACCACCACGCTCTGGCTGTCGCGCACCTGCTCAAACAGGTACTCCATCACGGGGCGCGAATGCGCCAGCAACTCCTGGTGGTGGCCGCGCAACTGCCGCAAGGCCTGGTGTTCCAGGTTGTCGGGGTTGCCCAGTCGCCCGGTGGGCAGCAGGCCGCTGTCCAGGCTGCGCTGCCACGACCGTGCCAGGCGCTCGTCCACGAGGCCGATGGGGCATTGGCCTGATTCCAGCAGGTGCTGGCGGGCTTGCCGCAGTGCCACAGATGTGGAAGTGGATCGCATGGTGTTTGTCTCCTGCCCGGGCGTCATGAACGCGCCCTGTTTGAAAGCCAGTATGGCGGTGGCCAGAGGCCAGGGCAATAGCAAGCGCTGAGGGGCCGCTTCAACTGTTCCATTTCGTGACAGGTGTCGCGTTCTGGAGCGGACACCTTAGCGGCCGATGGGTTGTGCATTCTTGCGGACGCGCAAACAAAGCCATAAAAATCAAACACTTAGCAGGTGGGGCAGGTTGGCACGGGTTTTGAGTCATGTCCTCTATCTGGCGGCGCGGTATGCCGACCAGATGTCCACAAATCCACCGGAGACAGACAACATGACCGTTTACGCAGCCCCCGGCGCCGCTGGCGCCAAGATCGCCTACAAGCCCCAGTACAACAACTTCATCGGCGGCCAATTTGTGCCCCCGGTCAAGGGCCAATACTTCGATGTGATCTCGCCCGTCAACGGCAAGATCTACACCCAGGCCGCCCGCTCCACCGCCGAGGACATCGAGCTGGCGCTGGACGCCGCCCACGCCGCTGCCGACGCCTGGGGCAAGACCGACGCCGCCACGCGCAGCAATATCCTGCTGAAGATTGCCGACCGCATCGAGCAGAACCTGGAGCTGCTGGCCTATGCGGAAACCGTGGACAACGGCAAGGCCATCCGCGAAACGCTGAACGCCGACATCCCACTCACCGTGGACCACTTCCGCTACTTTGCGGGATGCGTGCGTGCGCAGGAAGGCGCCCTCTCCAACATCGACGAGAACACCGTGGCGTACCACATCCAGGAACCACTGGGCGTGGTGGGCCAGATCATTCCGTGGAACTTCCCCATCCTGATGGCGGCGTGGAAACTGGCACCTGCGCTGGGCGCGGGCAACTGCGTGGTGCTCAAGCCTGCAGAGTCCACCCCCATTTCCATACTCATCCTGGCCGAGCTGATTGCCGACCTGCTGCCGCCCGGCGTGCTCAACATCGTCAACGGCTATGGCCGTGAGGCGGGCATGCCGCTGGCCACCAGCAAGCGCATTGCCAAGATCGCCTTCACCGGTTCCACCAGCACCGGCCGCGTGATTGCGCAGGCCGCCGCCAACAACCTGATTCCCGCCACGCTGGAGCTGGGCGGCAAAAGCCCTAACGTGTTCTTCGCCGACATCATGGACAAGGACGATGCCTTCCTCGACAAGTGTGTGGAAGGCCTGGTGCTGTTCGCGTTCAACCAGGGCGAGGTCTGCACCTGCCCCAGCCGAGCGCTGATCCAGGAAAGCATCTACGACAAATTCATGGAGCGTGTCTTGAAGCGCGTGACGGCCATCAAACATGCCAACCCGCTGGACTCCGACAGCATGATGGGCGCGCAGGCCAGCAAAGAGCAGCTCACCAAGATCCTGTCGTACCTGGAACTGGGCAAGGCCGAAGGCGCCGAAGTCCTGGCCGGTGGTGGCCAAGCCCACCTGGGTGGCGACCTGGAAGGCGGCTACTACGTGCAGCCCACGCTGTTCAAGGGCCACAACAAGATGCGCATCTTCCAGGAAGAAATCTTCGGTCCCGTGCTGGCCGTGACCACCTTCAAGGACGAAGCCGAAGCGCTGGCCATTGCCAACGACACGCTGTACGGCCTGGGCGCCGGTGTGTGGAGCCGCAACGGCAATGTGGCCTACCGCATGGGCCGCGCCATCAAGGCCGGGCGGGTGTGGACCAACTGCTACCACGCCTACCCGGCGCACGCGGCGTTTGGCGGCTACAAGGAATCGGGCATTGGGCGCGAGACGCACAAGATGATGCTGGACCATTACCAGCAAACCAAGAATCTTTTGGTTTCGTACTCGGAAAACAAGCTCGGCTTCTTCTGATGGTGGTGGCGGTCCACAGACCGTCCCTGGCGTCGTTGCTCTCCCTTGCCGTAGCGTTGCTACTGTCTGCGGGAGAGACGCCTAGCCAGGAACGGCCTGTGAACCGCTGGTGACGCTGCGGCAGAGTCGTTCTGCGGCAGCTTTTTGCATTGGCGCACCAGGAGATCACCATGGTCGAGAGAGTCATTGCCACCGACGCAGCCCTTGCGCTGATTGCGCAGTTGCAGGCGCAGCATGGCAGCGTCATGTTCCACCAGTCGGGCGGGTGTTGCGACAACAGTGCCGCCAACTGTTACTTGCCCACCGACCTGACCATTGGGGCGGGGGATGTTTTGCTGGGGCATGTGGGCGGCGCGCCGTTCTACATCGGTAAATCGCAGTACGAGTACTGGAAGCACACGCAGCTCATTCTGGATGTGATTGACGGGCACGGCGGCACGTTTTCGCTGGAGGGCAGCACCGGCAAGGCTTTCCACACCCGCTCGCGCCTGTTCACGGACGAGGAGTGGGCTGGGATTGAACCGCTGGTCGCCCGCGATCTGGCGTGATGTGAGGCGGTGCTCTCTTCACGCGCCGTCGCCGGCGTTGCCCGTGATCGGCAGCACCGTGCCGGTGATGTAGCTGGAGCAGCACGGCGCTGCAAGAAACACGTAGGCGGGTGAAATCTCCTCGGGCTGCGCCGGGCGGCCCAGGTGGGTCTTTGCACCAAATTTTTCGATGTCGTCTGGCGCCTTGTCCGCTGGGTTGAGCGGGGTCCATACCGGCCCGGGGGCGACAGCGTTCACTCGGATGCCTTGGTCGGCAAGGTTGTGGGCCAGGGCCTTGGTGAACGCATGGATGGCCCCCTTGGTGGCCGAGTAGTCGATCAGTTCCTTGCTGCCGCGCAGCCCGGTGACGGAGCCGGTGTTGATGATCGAGTCACCCCGGTGCAGGTGGGGCAGGGCTGCCTTGGCCATGTGGAAGTAGCCGTAGATATTGGTCTGGAACGTTTCGTCAAAACGCTCGGCCGTCAGATCTTCCAGGGATGCCGCATGCTCCTGGAATGCCGCGTTGTTGACCAGCACATTGAGCTTGCCAAAAGTGGTGACCACCTGCCGCACGGCATCCGCGCAGTACGCAGCGTCTTTGACGTCGCCGGGGATCAGAATGCACCGGCCGCCTTCGGCCTCCACCAGCTGGCGAGTCTGCTCGGCATCTTCATGTTCCGCCAAGTACGCAATGGCAACGTCCGCGCCCTCGCGGGCAAACAGCACGGCCACCGCGCGGCCAATGCCCGAGTCACCGCCAGTGACCAGGGTAGAGAACCCTTTGAGTTTGTCGCTGCCCCGGTAGTGGGCTGCCTCGAACTGGGGCTTGAGTTCCATGTCCGCCTCCAGGCCCGGTTTGGTGAGGTGCTGGTCGGGCAGCGGAGGTGCCGGTTCCGCATGACCCGGCCCCGGTGCCGCTGGACTGCCTTTGCCCTGCGTGGGTCGTGCCTTGCTCTTTGGAGGCTGGTGTGTGTCGTGGCGGTCCTGCTCGGTCTGGATCCGCCTCTGCTTCTTGACCGTTGCATGGACCGCTGTGTCGGAAGGGGGCGTTTTGGATGTGTTCATGGCAGAGGGTGCTGGCTCAATGAATGAAAGAAAAACGAAGCGCAGGGGTGTGGCGCGCTGAATGAAGGCCGCAACAGGGGCAAAAAGTAAGGCCGCGCTGCTTCCGGGGTGGAGGCAGCGCGGCCCTAGGTCACAAGGCGGACGCCCCACCGCCGGCTTGCGGCCTGGCGTGCGCCCGTTTGGCCTGCATCAGTCTCACGGCAAGGCGCCGCTCGACGGATCAGCGCTGGTTCTGGGGTGTGCGGCGGGAAGAATCGCCATGTTGCTCACGGCTTCCCTGATTGCCGCTGGAGCCCGAAGGGTCGTTCTGCCCCTGCTGGCGGTTGCCGGATGGATCGTTGCTTTGCTCGGCCTGCCGGCTGCCCTGGTTCTTGCGCTGGGAGTCGTTGTTGTCGGTGTGCTGGTTCTGGCCTTGAGGGTTGTTGCTGGACATTGATATCTCCTGGTGAAAGAAAAGAAAAATTGCACACGGGGGGCCGTGTGTGAATTCATTCTCAAAATGCACCAGGGCAATTTCTGTAGTCCCTGTCCTATAGGCGGGTCGTCCTTTTTCCATCTGCCGTAAGCAAACGCGCACCAGTCCACTGAAACCGAGAAATCGGCTGTGCGTGAGGGTCTGGCAGGGCCGTCCTCTAGGCGGCGGGCGCAGGCGGGTTGCACACCCGGCGAGCACGGCAACGACGAGGGCGGCCCTGCCAGGCCCTCACACTTCGGGCCGGGGTGGCAGCAGGCGCATCGCGGCGTTGCGGGCTTTGCCAAGGCGGCCAGCCTTGGCCGCAGCCCGCGCCTTGCGCTGCACCCGCTACCACCTCGGCGCACAGCCGATTTCTCGATTTCAGTGGACTCGGTTTCTGCATCTTGCGAGGCGCGCAAAGGTGCGTGGGATTCTTCTGGATAGTGCAGCGTGGCGCTTTGGCTGTGCTGGCGGGAAGTGCGGGGCGCGGGCGCTAAAGTGCGCCGGTCATTTCTCGCCTGACTATGCGCAACTGCTGCGAGCGTGGTGGATGGCTTAAATGCTATAAAAATAATAGCTGTTTGCGATTATCCATCAAGCGCTAGGGCCCTATTGCACTCAAAATTTGATGCGCAATCCGACCAACCTGGAGGCGCACCACCACCAGCGCACTTCCCGTGCCGCCGGCCTACGGACCGGCGGCGATGCAGCTCAGTAGGTCTCCAGGTGCAACCGTCCTTCGCGCTGGAGTGCGGCGCCCACAGCGTCCCACTCCAGGCCGGCTTCGCTGGCGATGTCGCGCAGGGCCATCACCACGCCTTCTTCCATGCTCTTCAGGCCACAGACATAGAAGTGGCTGTTGCCGTCGCGCAGCAGCGCTGCCAGGTCAGCGGCGCGCTCGCGCATCAGGTCTTGCACATAGCGCTTGGGCTGCCCGGCGGTGCGGGAGAACGCCAGGTTGATGTCGATGAAATCCTTGGGGAGGTTTTGCAGCGGGCCAAAGTACGGCAGCTCCTGCTGCGTGCGTGCGCCGAAGAACAGCATGAGCTTGCCGCCTTCAAACTTGCCGCTGCTGCGCAGGCGCCGACGCCATTCGGTCATCGCGCGCATGGGGGCGCTGCCGGTGCCGGTGCAGATCATCACGATGTGCGAGCGCGGGTGGTTGGGCATCAGGAAGGAGCTTCCAAACGGCCCCACCACCTGGACCTTATCGCCCACTTTCAGGTCGCACACGAAGTTGGAAGCGATGCCGCGCACGGCGTTGCCGTCGTGGTCGGTGGTCACGCGCTTTACCGTGAGCGCCAGGTTGTTATAGCCGGGCCGCTCGCCATTGCGCGGGCTGGCGATGGAGTACTGGCGCGCGTGGTGCGCCTTGCCCAGCGCGTCGGTGCCGGGCGGGATGATGCCGATGGACTGCCCCTCCAGCACCGGGAACGGCATGCTGCCGAAGTCGAGCACCACGTGGTGCGTCTCGCTCTCAAAGCCCGCCTCGGTGCAGTTGAAGTTGCCAACCACGGTGGCGGTGGTGGGGCTCCTCGGGGGGAACAGGTTGGTGTAGGGGTGAGCGGCCGACCAGGGTGGCACCGTGGCGCCGTATTGCGCCGAGCGGAACGCCTGCGTACCCGGCTCCATGGGCGTGGTCGGTGCAGCCGGTGCGGACGGCAGCTTTGTATCGCAGGTCGACGTTGCCACACCCTCGGCAGCCAGTTCATCGGGCGTGAGTTCGGGCGGAAGTTCTTCCCAGGTGAGCTGTTCTTCGATGGTGTAGGCGCGCGCCAGCGGCATGGTGCGCCAGTTGTCGATGGAGCCGGTAGGGCAGGGCGAGATGCAGGCCATGCAACCGTTGCACACATCGGCGCGCACCACGTAGTTGTTGTCGTCGTGTGTGATGGCACCCACCGGGCAGGTGGCCTCGCAGGTGTTGCAGCGGATGCAGATCTCGGGGTCGATCAGGTGCTGCTTCAGGATGCCGTTGTCGATCAGCGTGGTGGTGGTCATGCCCATATTCTTCTTCCAACAGTTGTTCCGGTGCCATGTCCCTGCGCCATTGCGCGCAGCGGTAAGCAGTGGCGCGACCTGATGCCAGTGCCACCGCGGAACCGGCTTTGCCGGGCCGCTGGAGGCATACCCTTCAGGGGGAAGACGCGCAGCGGCTCAGGGGGATCAACCAAACCGCACGTATTCGAAATCGACGGGCTGGCGGTTGATGCCCATGACCGGCGGCGCGATCCAGCCCGCAAACTTGCCGGGCTCCACCACGCGCCCCATCAGCGAGGCAACGAAGGCAAAGTCCTCGGGCGTGGGCAGCCACTCTGCCTTGCGGGCTGTCCATTCGGTTTCGCTCACCACGCGGCCGTCGGGTGACATCTTGATGCCCGCCAGCGCCCCGATCTGGCGGTTGAAGGCCTTGTGTGGCACGGCCAGGCGCGTGGGGATGCCGGCCTTTTCCAGCACCTTGTTCCAGCGGCCTACGCCCGCCATCGAGTCCTTGATGAAGTCGTCGCGCAGCACCTCGTTCAAGGCGTTGAGCATGGGCACTTCCTTCTCCTGCAACTGGCCGTTGACAACTTCCAGCACCTTGTAGGTCTGGCCCTTGAGGATGTGGTCGTCACTCCGCTTGCCCTCTTCGTAGCGGCCCTTGAGGCCGGAGCTATAGAACGTGGCGGCGTTGCTGGACTGGTCGGCACCGAACAGGTCGATGGTCACGCTGTAGTGGAAGTTCAGGTAACGCTGGATGGTAGGCAGGTCGATGGCGCCGGCCGCGCGCACCCGGGCGGGGTCGTCGGTCTTGAGGTCGTTCATCACCTGCGCGGTGCGGCTGAGCACGCGCGAGATGCCGCTTTCGCCCACAAACATGTGGTGCGCCTCTTCGGTCAGCATGAACTTGGTGGTGCGCGCCAGCGGGTCGAAGGCACTCTCGGCCAGCGCTGCCAGCTGGAACTTGCCGTCACGGTCGGTGAAGTAGGTGAACATGAAGAACGCCAGCCAGTCGGGCGTCTTCTCGTTGAACGCGCCCAGAATGCGTGGGTTGTCCACGTCGCCCGAGGTGCGCTGCAGCAGTGCCTCGGCCTCTTCGCGGCCATCGCGGCCAAAGTGCTTGTGCAGCAGGTAGACCATGGCCCACAGGTGGCGGCCTTCTTCCACATTGATCTGGAACAGGTTGCGCAGGTCGTACATGCTGGGCGCCGTCAGGCCCAGGTGGCGCTGCTGCTCGACCGAGGCGGGCTCGGTGTCGCCCTGCGTCACGATGATGCGGCGCAGGTTGGCGCGGTGCTCGCCGGGCACGTCTTGCCAGGCCTTTTCACCCTTGTGGTCGCCAAAGTGGATTTCGCGGTTGGTGTCACCGGGGTTCAAAAAGATGCCCCAGCGGTAGTCGCGCATCTTCACGTGGCCGAACTGCGCCCAGCCGTTGGGGTCCACGCTCACGGCGGTGCGCAGGTACACCTCGTGGTTGGTGGAGCCCTCGGGGCCCACGTCGTCCCACCAGTTGATGAAGTTGGGCTGCCAGCCTTCGAGCGCGCGCTGCAGCGTGCGGTCTTCGCCGAGGTTGACGTTGTTGGGGATCTTCTCGCTGTAGTTGATGGTGCTCATGGATGTCTCCTCGTTGGATGGAAAACCGAACGGTCGGGGTTGGGGCTAGACGCGATTCAAGTCGAAACCGGCTTTCTGGCCCGTGCCATAGACCTTGAGCGCGCCTTTGTCGCCCACGGCGTTCGGGCGGTTGAAGATCCAGTTCTGCCAGGCGGTCAGGCGGCCGAAGATGCGGGTGTTCATGTTCTCCTTGCTGGCAAAGCGCAGATTGGCCTCCAGCCCGGTGAGCGAGTCGGGCGACATCGCCGCGCGTTCTTCGATGGCGATGCGGATCTCGTCGTCCCAGTCGATGTCATCCGGGGCGGAGGTGACCAGGCCCAGCGCAAGCGCGGCATCGGCGTCCAGTGGCTTGCCGGCGGCCGAGCGGGCTGCCTCCATGGGCGTGGCTTCTTCGTAAAAGCGGCGTTGCAGGCGGCTTTGGTCGTTCACCATCGGCAGCAGGCCGAAGTTGAATTCGTTGAGCGTGAGCTTGGGGGCACGCTCGGCGTCGTCAGGCAAGGCCAGCATGTAAGTGCGGTCGGCCGCAAACGCCAGTTCTGCCAAGGAGCCTGCAAAGGCCGAGCCGGATTCGACCAGCGCAAACAGGCTGCGCGACGACACATCCAGCCGCGCAAAGGTGCGGCGCAGTGCGCCAATGGTTTCGCGCACGAGCCAGTGGTCCTGGTGCGCGATCAGCGTGGCATCGCTGGCCAGCACGGCTTGGGCATCACCTTCGGTCTTGAGCAGCCAGGTGCCGATATCGAGCTCGTTGGTGCGCAGGTTCAGGATGGCGTCGTCCAGCTGGCGCGCCAGGGCCAGCGGCCACCAGGCGGCGCCTGCGGCTTCGATGCCAGCGATGTCCGTGGGTTGCGCGCCAGTGGGGGCCTTCAGCGTGAGCGTGGCGGTGCGGCGGGTGCGGTCGATGTCCACGCTGACGTGTGCGTAGCGCAGGCTGTCGGCGCTTTCTTCGCGCTCCACGCGGGTCAGGGCCACGCCCTGCGCGCTGGTGGGGCGGGGGCTGCCTTCGGCCAGGCGTGCGGCGGTTTCATCGACGGCGGCGGCAAATTGCGCGGGCTTGGCGATGCGATCCACCAGGCGCCAGTCCACCGCGCGTTGGCCGCGCACACCTTCCACGCTGGTGCAGAAGATGTCGGCCAGGTCGTGGCGCACATGGCGCTTGTCGGTCACGCGGGTCAGGCCGCCAGTGCCGGGCAGCACGCCGAGCAGCGGCACTTCAGGCAGCGACACGGCCGACGAGCGGTCGTCCACCAGCACGATCTCGTCGCAGGCCAGGGCCAGCTCGTAGCCACCGCCCGCGCATGCGCCATTCACGGCGGCGACGAACTTCAGGCCCGAGTGTTTGGACGAATCCTCGATGCCGTTGCGCGTCTCGTTCGTGAACTTGCAGAAGTTCACCTTCCAGGCGTGGCTGGAGACACCCAGCATGAAGATGTTGGCGCCCGAGCAAAAGATGCGGTCCTTGGCGCTGGTGACGATGACGGTGCGCACCGTAGGGTGCTCGAAGCGGATGCGGTTGAGTGCGTCGTGCAGCTCAATGTCCACACCCAGGTCATAGCTGTTGAGCTTGAGCTTGTAGCCGGGGCGGATGCCACCGTCTTCGGCGATGTCGAGCGACAGGCGCGCCACCGGGCCGTCTACGGCCAGCGTCCAGTGGCGGTATTGGGTCGGATCGGTGCGGTAGTCCACGCGGGTGGGGGCGGGTGTGGTCATGGGGTCTCCATCCATCTGCTGATAGGAACAATAGTGCATTAAATGCGTCGCTGATGTGCATCATTATGCATATAAGCAGGCAAGTCAATGCATGTCGCTGTTTTCTGCGGATTTTTCTGAAACCACGCGGCGGCAGCCCCAGAGAGCTTCGAGGCTGTGGGCTGGTGGTGGGGAGGAGGTCAGCCTGGCCGGGCGGTCATCAGCTTGCGCACTCCGGTGCGCAGTTGCTGCAGGCTGTCTTCCAGGCTGCTCCCGGAGGTGTCGATGGTGAGGTCGGCTTTGGAATAGAAGGCCGCGCGCCCTTCCAAGATGCGGCGCAGGTCGTCCATGGCCTCCTTGCTGGCGGCCATGGGGCGCATATCGCCCTGGGCCAGCACGCGGCCCATGTGTTCCTCGGGTGCGGCGCGCAGCCACACGGTGGTGCAGTGCGCGAGCAGCTCGTTGAAGGTGGCGGGGTCCGAGACGATGCCACCGGGCGTGGCGATAACCACTTCGCTGTGGATCTGCACGGTTTCTTCGAGGGCGCGGCGTTCGTAGCGGCGGTAGGCCGTGGTGCCGTACAGGTCGTGGATCTCCCGCACGCTGCAGCCCGCCAGGGTTTCGATCTCGCGGCTCAGCTCAATAAAGGGCACGTCCAGGTCGCGCGCCAGCAGGGGGCCCAGGGTGGATTTGCCCGCGCCCCGCAAGCCAATGAGTGCGATGCGCCTGTGGCGTGCCGTGTCGCTGCCACCGCCGCTCAACAGTTCGTTCAGCGCCAGCCGCGCACGGCGCAGCTCGGGCTCGCTGCGGTGCTCCAGCAGCTCCCGGATCAGCAGCCATTCCGGCGAGCGTGTGGTGAAGTCGCCCACCAGCTCGGCCAGCGAGCAGTGCAGGGCGCCTGCCACTTGCTGAAGCACCAGGATGGACGCGTTGCCGGTGCCGTATTCGAGGTTGGCCAGGTGCCGCTCGGACACGTCGGCCGCCACCGCCACGGCCTTGCGCGTGAGGCCGCGCTGTGCGCGCAGGTTGCGCACGCGCTCGCCCAGCGCGACCAGCAGGGGGTTCTTGGCCTCTTCCGCAGCCCCCGGCATGTTGTCGGCAGGCGTGGAGAGCGCGGTTTCTGCGTCTTCTTGTTCGGTCATGCCCATCTTTCTTGGAACAGGTTCTTACAGCCCATTGGCGGGTATTGGTGGGTAGTGGCAGGTCGAGCGCGCTCTGGGGTGCCTCACCACGGCGCATTTCCACCCCTTCGGTGAAAACAATTTATGCACTATAGTGCTTGACATTCAGCCATGCATTACCTATCGTTCATGTGCAAGCAAAATACTGCACATCTGAAAAATCCACAAGGATACAGATCAAAAAGGTGTGCGGGCCCCATTTTCCTAGCCCCCGAGAAGCCATGCCCCACAAAGCCGCATTTCATCAAGCCCTGGTGGATCTGACCGCGCAGATCGCCGGGCGACCTCTGGATTCCGAACTGCAGGACTGGCTCAACCAGACCCATGGGCCTGACAGCGCTGCCTATGCAGGGCTCAAAGCGGCCTGCCTGGTGGGCGTGGAAGAGGGGTGGCTGTGCGACCGCGAAGGTGGCGGCATCCGCTACGGCCGCGTTTTCAAGGCTGACGATGCGCTGCACCGCTTTTCCGTCGATGTGGTGGACATGCAGAACATTGCGGGCCCTCACCACAGCCACCCTCTGGGGGAAATCGATTTGATCCTGCCGCTCACGGCCGGTGCCACCTTCGACGGGCTCCCCGCTGGGTGGTGCGTCTATCCACCGGCCAGCGCCCACCGCCCCACGGTGGCCCAGGGGCGTGCGCTGGTGCTCTATCTGCTGCCGGAAGGGCAGATCCTGTTCACGCGTTAAAGCGGTCCCTCCTTTCTGGCGCTTCTCGCCATACCGATCCCTTTTTTTGAAAGACCTGCATGACTGAACTTCTGGCCAACTTTGCCGCTGGCCGCTGGCAAACCGGAAACGGCCCGGGCACCGTGCTCAGCGATCCGGTGCTGGGCCATGCGCTGGTGCGCGTCGATTGCACGGGGCTGGATCTGCCGGAAGCCTTTGCCTTTGCACGGGATCGCGGCGGCGCCGCCTTGCGCGCCATGACCTACCGTGAGCGGGCCGCGCTACTGGCGGCGGTGGTGAAGGTACTGCAGGCACACCGTGAGAGTTACTACGACATTGCAACCGCCAACTCTGGCACGGTGAAGAACGATTCGGCGGTGGACATCGACGGCGGCATCTTCACCCTGGGCCAGTACGCGCGGTGGGGCGATGCGCTGGGTGATGTGCGGGCGCTGCGCGATGGCGACGCGGTCAAGCTGGGCAAGGAGCCGGTCTTTTTATCGCAGCACCTGCAGGTGCCCACGCGGGGTGTGGCGCTGTTCATCAATGCCTTCAACTTTCCGGCCTGGGGGCTGTGGGAGAAGGCGGCGCCTGCGCTGCTGTCTGGCGTCCCGGTGATCGTCAAGCCCGCCACCGCCACGGCCTGGCTCACGCAGCGCATGGTCAAGGATGTGATCGATGCGGGCGTACTGCCTGCGGGGGCGCTGTCGGTCATCGCGGGCAGCTCTGCGGGTTTGATGGACCAGCTGCAGCCTTTCGATGTGGTCTCCTTCACGGGCTCGGCGGAAACTGCGGGCGTCATCCGGTCGCACCCGGCCGTGGCGCACCGCTCGGTGCGGGCCAATATCGAGGCCGACAGCCTGAACTCTGCCCTCCTGCTGCCCGATGCCACCGTGGGCAGCGATGCCTTCAACCTGCTGGTGCGTGAGGTGGTGCGCGAGATGACGGTCAAGTCCGGGCAGAAGTGCACGGCGATCCGCCGCATTTTGGTGCCCGCTGCGGTATACGACGCTGCGGCCGAGGCCATCGGTGCCAAGCTCGCAGGCATCAGCGTGGGCAACCCGCGCAACGAGAGCGTGCGCATGGGTTCCCTGGTCAGCGCCGCGCAATTGCACGCGGTGCGCGAAGGTCTGGCCGCTTTGAGCGCCCACACCGACCTGCTGCACGATGGCCGCGCACGCCCGCTGGTGGATGCCGACCCTGCCGTAGCGGCCTGCATGGGGCCGGTGCTGCTGGGTGCGCGCGATGCCGATGCGGCATCTGCGGTGCATGACATGGAAGTATTCGGCCCTGTCGCCACGTTACTGCCCTACCGTGACCTGGACCATGCCCTGGCGCTGGCGCACAGGGGCCAAGGATCGCTGGTGACCTCGCTGTTTGGTGCTGACGAGGCAGCCCTGGCCGCTGCGGCCGTGCAGCTGGCCGCGAGCCACGGGCGTGTGCATGTCGTCACACCCGATGTGGCGCAGGCTCACACAGGGCACGGCAATGTGATGCCCATGTCGCAGCACGGGGGGCCGGGGCGCGCGGGTGGTGGTGCAGAGCTGGGCGGCTTGCGTGCGCTCGACTTTTACCACCAGCGCAGTGCGGTGCAAGCCAGCCCAGGTGTGTTGGCATCGCTCGGTCTATGAGGCCTGCCAAGGCCTGTGAATTGCCCAGAACAATACGGAGACATCCCCATGACCAGCCTGCCAGAGCGATTCAATTTCGCCGAACATCTGTTCGACCTGAACCGGGCGCATGCCGAGCGCACGGCCTACATCGACGACCGGGGGCGCCTGAGCTATGGCGATCTGGAAGACCGCGCCCGGCGGCTGGCCAGCGTGCTGGCTGAGGCGGGGGTGCGGCGCGAAGAGCGGGTGCTGCTGCTGATGCACGACACCAGCGACTGGCCCGTGTGCTTTCTGGGCTGCCTGTATGCAGGGGTGGTGCCGGTGGCGGTCAACACCCTGCTGACCGCAGACGACTATGCCTACATGCTGGCGCACAGCCGGGCGCAGGCTGCTCTGGTTTCGGGGGCCTTGCTGCCTGTATTGTCCGAGGCCATGGCGCGCGGTCCTCATGAAGTGGGCACGCTGCTGGTATCGCTGCCGGTGGGCAAGCTGCATGCGGGCGCCCGCGATCTGGAGGCGGCGTTGAACAGTGCGTCTCCGTTGGCCGCACCAGCGCCTACCGGCGCGGACGACCCGGGCTTCTGGCTTTATTCGTCGGGCTCTACGGGCAAGCCCAAGGGCACGGTGCACACCCACGGCAACCTGTGGTGGACGGCCGAGCTGTATGGCAAGCCGGTGCTCGGCCTCACCCAGCAGGACGTCTGTTTCTCAGCCGCAAAGCTGTACTTCGCCTACGGCCTGGGCAATGCGCTCACCTTCCCGCTGTCCGTGGGCGCCACTGTGGTGCTGATGGCCGAGCGGCCCACGCCCGATGCCACCTTCAAGCGCTGGGTGGACCACCAGCCCACGGTGTTTTTTGGCGCGCCTACAGGCTTCGCGGGCATGCTCGCATCACCCCGGTTGCCAGCGCGTGCGGCGGTGGCGTTGCGCATGTGCTCCTCGGCAGGCGAGGCGCTGCCCGCAGAGATCGCGCAGCGCTTCAAGGCGCACTTTGGCTGCGACATCATCGATGGCATTGGCTCCACCGAGATGCTGCACATCTTTTTGTCCAACCGCCCGGGCGACATCCGTTATGGCACCACCGGCAAGCCCGTGCCGGGCTACGAGGTGGAACTGCGTGGCGAGGACGGCCAGAGCGTGCCCGACGGCGAGGTGGGCGACCTCTACATCCGGGGCCCCAGCGCTGCTTTGATGTACTGGAACAACCGCGAGAAGACGCGCGACACCTTCCAGGGCGGGTGGACCAAAAGCGGCGACAAGTATGTGCGCGACGCGGACGGCTATTACACCTACGCAGGCCGCAGCGACGACATGCTCAAGGTCAGCGGCATCTACGTCTCGCCGTTCGAGGTGGAGGCCACGCTGATGCAGCACACCGCCGTGCTGGAGGCCGCCGTGATCGGCAAGCAGGACGCAGACGGCCTTACCAAGACGAAGGCGTTTGTGGTGCTCAAGGATGGCAAGGCCGCGACGCATGACGAGCTCAAAGCCTTCGTGAAGGAGAAACTCGCGCCCTACAAGTACCCGCGTTTCATCGAGTTCGTACCGGAGCTGCCCAAGACCGCCACGGGCAAGATCCAGCGTTTCAGGCTGCGCGAGCTGGAGTCCCGGGCGTGAACGGGGGCATCAGCGGCGGTACCAGCAGTGCCTGCGAATTCGTCACGATCGACTGGCGCGGTCGGCCGGTGCAGGTGGAACACCAGTGGATCGCGCCCGAGCGCCGTTCCGCACCTTTGGTGGTGTTCTTGCACGAAGGGCTGGGTTCGGTGGCGATGTGGAAGGACTTCCCGCAGCAGCTTTGCGAGGCGGGAGGCTTTCGGGGTCTGGTGTTCTCGCGGCCGGGGTATGGGCGCTCCACACCACGAGCGCCCGACGAAGCCTGGGGTGTGGACTTCATGCACCGGCAGGCGCGGGAGGTATTGCCTGCTTTTTTGGAGGCTGTGGGCGTTAACGAGCCGCCTTGGTTTTTTGGCCACAGTGATGGCGCATCCATTGCCTTGCTGTATGCATCGATGTTCCCGCAGCGGGTCAGCGGTCTGGTGGTGTTGGCGCCCCACCTCTTTGTGGAGGATGTGACCATCCAGAACATCGAGCAGGCGCGGGATGCCTACGAGACCACCGACCTGCCCCGGAAGCTGGGCCGTTACCACGACGACCCGGACTCCGCTTTCTGGGGCTGGAACCGCATCTGGCTCGACCCGACATTTCGCGCGTGGAACATCGAAAAAGAGCTGGGCACCGTGTGTGTGCCCGTACTGGCCGTGCAGGGGCTCAATGACGAGTACGGCACGCTGGCCCAGATCCACGGCATTGCCGCCCGTGTGCCCGGAACGCAGCTGCTGGAACTGTCCGATTGCGCGCATTCACCCCACCGCGATCGTTCCGACGATGTGATCGCTGCGACCTTGGCGTTCGTGATGGCAGCAGGCCGAAATCCGTGAACACCCGATAGGCCTGCACCTGCGCCCATCGAACGCCGCGCCGGCCCTTACTCAACTCTGCGGCGCAGTTCTTCCAGGTTCACCACAGTGATACCGCCGTACTCGATCTGCAGCACACCCTCGGCCTCCAGGCGCTTGAGTGCAGCGTTGCAGCGCTGGCGCGAGACACCGGACAGATTGGCGATTTCCTCCTGCGATACCTGCAGGTGAGGGTCGCTGCCAGGGTGCAGCCAGGGGTGGAAAAGGCCTGCCAGCGCTCGCGCCACCTGGCTGTCCGTGTCCAGCAGGTGGTGGGCCGTGAAATTGCCCAGAAACCAGTGCATGCGCTCGTTGATCTGGCGCAGCAGAAAGTGGTCAAAACTGCGCTGGGTGGCGTGCAGCCATTCAAAGGTGTCCACGGGTAAAAGCGCAACCCGGCTGGGGCGCAGCGCAATGATGTCCGCCGTACGCGGCACGCCACGCAGCAGGGTTCCTTCACCAAACCAGCTGCCTGCAGAAAGACCGCCGAGGGTCACCGAGCGCCCGTTGTCCGAGGTCACCGTCCACTTGAGCAGTCCTTCAACGGCACCATACCAGTGCAGGGGAACGTCGCCGCGCCGGCACAGGGCGCTGCCTTGGGCCACTTCGACTTCACGCAGGTCGTCCAGGACGCGTCGCTGCGCGCTCTCGTCCAGCAAGGGAAACCAGGCTGAGTTTTTCAGGAGATCGGCGACCGTCGGCGGCGCCAGTTTGACCAGCATGGTGTGAGGCTCCAGAGTGAAGGAGAAAGGCGTCCTCGTATACCCTGAGTCCAAATGTCATCGCGATGACTGAGTATGCAGACGCTAAAAAAAATAATGGGTGCATTACCATTTTCCACCAGTCCATGTCATGACAAAGCGCAAAGTCATCGTCACCATCGCTCCCACCGGTGGCATGGCCCACAAGTCGCAGAACCCGCACCTGCCCACCCAGCCCGGTGAAATTGCCGACGATGTGCAGCGGTGCTGGAACGCAGGGGCCAGCGTGGTGGCCATCCATGCGCGGCGCCCGGATGACGGCGCCACTTGCAACGCAGATATCTACCGCGACATCAACACCCGCATCCGGGCCAAAGGCTGCGACATCGTCATCAACAACTCTACCGGCGGTGGTGTGCATGGCGACATGGTGCGGCCGCTGTCCGGTGACCGCTGGGAGATCGCCTGGGAAGAGCGCATCAAGGGCATGGATGCGGGGGCCGAGATGTGCACCCTGGATGCCACCACGCTCAATCTGAGCTTTGACGGCCGCGAGATCCTCATGGACACCCCGCTCAGCAAAGGGCGCGAACTGGCACTGGGCATGAAGGCACGCGGCATCAAGCCCGAGTGGGAGGTGTTCAGCCCCACACACATCCTGCAGGATGCCACCACCTTGATCGATGAGGGGCACGACGAGGGCCCGCATTTCATCAACCTCGTGATGAACGTGCACCGCAGCTTCCAGAACGCCATGCCGTATTCGCCGCGCTACCTGCAGATGATGGTGGACACCCTGCCGCGCAACAGCATCTTTTGCGTGAGTGGCATCGGCCCCTCGCAGCTCGAAGCCAATGTGGCGGCGCTGCTGCTGGGTGGGCATGCCCGCGTGGGGCTGGAGGACAACCTGTATTTCCGCCAGGGCGAACTGGCCACCAATGTGCAGCTGACGGAGCGCATCGTGCGCATCATTCGGGAGCTGGACATGGAGTCCGCTTCGCCGGCAGAGGCCCGCGCCCTCATGGGTCTGCCCCGCGCAGGCGGCGTTCGCCCCGCCTTTGCAATCGATTGAGTTGTTGCGATTTCACCCACCAAGAAAGAGGAGACAGATGATGCAGACACGCCGCCAATTCATGAACCACCTGGGCTATGCAACCGCGCTGGGGACACTGACTCCCTGGAGCGCGATGGCCCAGACGCTGGAGCAGGTGAAGATTTTCTACGGCTTCCCGGCGGGCAGCGCGGGTGACAGCGTGGCGCGCCGGGTGGGTGAGAAGCTGGCGGGTTCGTCGTATACCCGCAATGCCGCCGTGGTGGAGAACAAGCCTGGTGCAGGCGGGCGCATTGCGCTCGAGGCGCTCAAGGGCGCCCCCACTGATGGCAGCGTGCTCACGCTGTCGCCGTTTTCCTGCACGTCCATCTATCCGCACATCTACAGCAAACTCAGTTACGACCCCACGAAAGACTTCGTGGCGGTGTCCATCGCCGCCGTTATGCACCATGGGCTGGCCGTGGGGCCGCTGGTGCCAGCCTCGGTGAAGAACGTGAAGGACTTCCTGGCCTGGGCCAAGGCGAACCCGGGGCAGGCCAACTACGGCTCGCCAGCGGCGGGCTCTACCCCCCATTTCATCGGTGCGCTGCTGGGGCTGAACAACGGTGTGGACCTCAAGCATGTGCCCTACCGGGGCTCCATTCCCGGTGTGACCGATGTGGTGGGTGGGCAGATTGCCTCCATGGTGACGCCCAGCGGCGACTTCATTCCCAACCACAAGGCGGGCAAGCTGCGGTTGATCGCCACCTCTGGCCAGGCGCGTTCGCCGTTTTCGCCCGAGGTGCCCACCTTTGCGGAGCAGGGCTTCCCCGAGCTGACGACCGAGGAGTGGTTTGGCTTTTACGCACCCGCCAAGACACCGGCCAGCGTGGTTGCAGCCGCCAACGCTGCCATCAACATGGCGATCAAGGAAAAGTCGGTGATCGACAGCCTGGCTGTGGTGGGCCTGATTGCCAAGGGCTCCACCGCCGCAGAGATGGCCGCATCGCAACAGGCGGAGGCAGATCGATGGGGGCCTCTGGTCAAGAAGATCGGCTTCACGGCCGAGTCCTGAAGGGCACGGACATGGATGCTTCCGTGAACCGGGTGGCGGTGGTTGCCACTGGCGTCATTGGTGCAAGCTGGGCTGCGTACTTTCTCGCCCGGGGGCTGAACGTGGATGCCACCGATCCTTCTCCGGGGGCCGAGCAGCGCCTGCACGATGCCGTGGCACAGCACTGGCCGGTGCTCCAACGGCAAGGGCTTGCGCCGGGCGCCAGCACGGCAAGGCTGCACTTTCATGCTCAGCTGGAGGACGCCGTGGGGCAGGCGGACTTCGTGCAGGAAAACGGGCCGGAGCGGCTGGACTTCAAGGTGGATCTGCTGCGCCGCATAGACGAAGCCGCCCCGTCGCATGCCATCCTGGCTTCCAGCTCTTCAGGGCTGTCTGTTACGGCCATGCAGGCCCAGTGCAAACACCCGGAGCGCGTGGTGCTGGGCCATCCGTTCAACCCCCCGCACATGATCCCGCTGGTGGAGGTGGGCGGAGGCGAAAAGACATCGGCCCAGGCGATCACTACCGCGATGGATTTCTACACCGCCATCGGTAAGCGCCCCATCCATGTTCGGCGCGAAATCAAGGGGCACATTGCCAACCGCCTGCAGGCGGCGCTGTGGCGGGAGGCGTTTCATCTGGTCCACGAGGGGGTTGCCAGTGTGAGCGACATCGACACCGCCATTGCCCATGGCCCGGGGCTGCGCTGGGCGCTGATGGGGCCTTTCATGAACTTGCACCTCTCCGGCGGCGAAGGTGGAATCGCCCATTTGCTCGCGCACCTCGGCGGCCCCATCGAAGACTGGTGGCAGGACCTGGGGGCTCCGCAGATGACGCCAGCGCTGCAAAGCCGTGTCGCTGACGGCGTTACGCAGGCGCTTGGAGGGAGAACCAGTGCGGAGCTGGTGGCTGCACGCGACGCCTTGCTGGTAGACCTTCTGCGTGCCAAGCAAGATGCCCGCGTCCTAGACTGAGAGCGGCCAACAGAACCCTGCTGGCGTTGTTGCCGCGTCTTGCCGTACTACCCGTACTGCCTGCGACGCAGCGCCCGGCCAGAACCGCTTCGCTGGGTTTTGTTCGCCGGTCTGAATCCGCTATTGCACCGTGCGGTCCTGCCGCATGGGTTTATTCGACGGGTTCAACCAAGCGCTTCCAGCAGTGGTGCTGCGCACCGCCGCGCCGCTGGTTAGCGCTGTGTTGCCCATTTTTGTTGCTGCCCCAAGAACACGAGAGACCACCCACACCATGCACCCCGAATTTCTTGGCGATGAAAACCAAATCGCACCGCCCGCCACGGTGTTGGTCCATCAGGACGACGGCTCGTTCGTATTGCGTTCCCCCGTGGCGCTGGGCGCGTATGCGCGCTGCATCGGTGAATGGGTGGAGCAGTGGGCGCGCGAGACACCCCACGCGCTGGCCTTGGCGGAGCGTGACGAGACGGCCGAGCACTGGCGCATACTGACCTATGGCGAATTGCGCCAGGCTGTGGGCGCCGTTGCGCAGTCATTGCTGGACCTGAAGCTGCCGGCGGGCCGCCCTATCGCCATTCTTTCCGACAACGCGGTAGACCACGCGGTGCTCATGCTGGCGGCGATGCATGTGGGCATCACGCCCTGTTCCTTGTCGAGCGCCTATGCACGATCCCGAGACCCGGGCCGCCTGCACAGCATGCTTGCGGTGCTGGAGCCTTCGCTGGTTTATGCATCGGACGCCTCGGTCTACGCGCCCGCCCTGGCGGGGTACGCGTCCGATGCCGTCAAGGTCTTCAGCCGCCATGCCGAGGCCGTGCCTGGCGCCTTGCCTTTTGCTCAACTGCTGGCGGGCCTAGAAAGCCCGGCCGTGTCGCAGGCGTTTGAGGCCATCCAGCCCGACGACCCTGCCAAGTACCTGCTGACGTCGGGCTCCACGGGCCATCCCAAGGTGGTCATCAACACCCACCGCATGCTGTGCGCCAACCAGCAGATGATGGCCCAGACCTGGCGGTTCCTGGCCCACGAAAAGCCTGTGCTGGTGGACTGGCTGCCGTGGAGCCACACCTTTGGCGGCAACCACAACCTCAACATGGTGCTGTGCCATGGGGGCGCGCTCTACATCGATGAAGGGCGGCCCGTGCCAGGGCTTATCGAGAAGACGGTGCGCAACCTGCGCGATGTGAAGCCGACGATGCTCTTCAATGTTCCGCGTGGTTTCGACATGCTGTTGCCGTTTCTGGAGGCAGACGCCGCGCTGGCCGCTGAAATCCTCTCGCGCATGCGCCTGGCGTTCTATGCCGCGGCAGCGCTGGCCCCTTCCACCTGGCAGCGGCTGGAGGCCGTGGCAGTACGCGTGCGGCCCGCGTCGCCGCTGTGGCTGACCACGTCCTGGGGCTCCACGGAGACATCGCCCGCAGTGACCAGCGCCCACTGGCGCATGGAGGGCGCTGGCTGTATCGGTGCGCCGTTGCCCGGGCTTGAACTCAAGCTGGTGCCCAACGGCAGCAAGCTCGAAATGCGGGTCAAGGGTGTATCGGTGTTTCCGGGCTACCGCAATGCACCCTCCGAGACGGCCGCCGCGTTTGACAGCGATGGCTTCTACCGCATCGGTGACGCGGGCTACCTGGTGGACCCCGCGCGGCCGGAGTGTGGCGTGGTCTTCAACGGCCGGGTGGCCGAGGATTTCAAGCTCTCCAGCGGGAGCTGGGTGTCGGTGGGCACGCTGCGGGTGGAACTGGTGTCCGAGTTGGCCCCCCTGGTGCAGGACCTCGTGCTTACGGGCCACAACCGGGACGAAGTGGGCATGCTGGTGTTTCCCTCTGCCGCCGGTGCAGCGGACCGCGCGCGGCTGGACGACGCCCTGCGCGGTGCCATGCAGGCCCGCCGCACTGCTGGCGCGGGTTCATCGCAGTGCCCCGCGCGTGCACTGGTGATGGCGGCGCCGCCCGACCCCGATGCTGGAGAAATCACCGACAAGGGCTACATCAACCAGGGCGCTGTGCTCTCGCGCCGTGCTGCACAGGTCGAGCTGCTGCATGCCAGCCCTGCTGCCCCCAACGTGATCTCAATCTGACGGGGTGCCGTGGCAGCGCCTTCTGCGGTTTTTCGAATCCACCCGTAAAAAAGGACCCGCTGCCTTGGGCAACGGGTCCTTTTCTTGCGGAGAAGGAATGATGGGGCATCACCCCGTCACGCCCTTCGCAACGGCTGAGATCAGACCGTGGCGTCCTTGAGCTTCTTCAGCGCGCGGGTCTTGATCTTCACGGCTGCAGGCTTGGCGGGGAACCAGCGCTCTTCACCGGTGAAGGGGTCTTTGCCGAAGCGCTTCTTCTTGGCGGGGATTTGCTGCAGGCCGATTTTCATGAGGCCGGGCAGCGTGAATTCGCCGGAGCCCTTCTTGTGCACCGAACCCAGGATGGTGGCTTCGAGTGCGGCCAGCACGGCCTTGGTGGCCTTGGGTTCCACACCAGCCTGCTCGGCCAGGTGGGCGATCAGCGTGGTCTTGTTGAAGGCAGTCTTGATCGGCTTGATGCCTGCAGCAACAGGCTTGGCCACTGGTGCGGCGGCCTTCTTCGCTGCGGGGGCTGCAGCCTTCTTGGCGGCAGGTGCCGCCTTCTTTGCAGCAGCAGGTGCTGCCGCCTTGACGGCCTTCTTCGCGGGCGCTGGAGTCTTTTTTGCAGTTGCCATGATGGTGATTCTTCTTTGTTCAGAGTTGCAATATGCCTCCCCCCAATGAAGGGAAGGTGCGCAATTTTAGGTGCGACTGCGGCATACCGTGCAAAAACGAAGACCCGCCAGCATTAGAGGCTTCTGAGAAGGGCTGTAGAAAGACGCTGCGTGTGAGGGGCCGTGCGCAGTTGGCGTCTGCTGAAGGCCGTGTGTGCTGCGTGCGATCACGCGCTCGCATACATGCATGCACGCATGTGTCCGTCTTGCTGCTGCGTCAGCGGTGCGCAGGGGTCTCGTGGCGTTGGCGCCACTGGTGGTAGCGCTGGCGCTGCAGCGCCAGCAACTCCACCAGACCCCAGGCCAGCGCACAACCGAGGGTGCCGCACAGCAGGGCGATGCGGTGCACCTCAGTCCTGCGCTGCGGCTGCGTCTTCATAGTGGGTCCATCCGTCGGGGCTGGGCAAATCGAAGCTGGGCCAGCCCGGGGCATCAAAGAGTTCATCCAGCAGCCGCTGCAGTCCGAGCAATCTCCAGAGCATGATCGTGTGCCTCTTCGAAGGGTTGTGTCTGCGGGCAAGTTAACGCGCTTGTGTGACAGTTCCGAGTCGTTTCGCCGAATTCACACAGATGCGTCATGGCGCTGTTGGCGCGTGCGGGCCGGGGCTATGCTTGCTGCCTATCGCCTTGCTGCACGGCCCCACGCCGCCATCGCCATCCACCATGAACACGCTGCCCGAGTTGCTGGCGCTCGAAAAAATCATCGAGCTGGGGGCACCCCATCTGCAGGTGCAGGTGGTTCGGCAGGTGCAGCTGGCGTCGGGCCACAGCTTTCCGATCCATGCCATCGGCGTGGGCAACCCGTCGCTGGACGTGCCTGCCATCGGCTTTTTCGGAGGCGTGCATGGGCTGGAGCGCATCGGCGCCGAGGTGGTCATCGCCTACTTGCAGAACGTGGTCATGCGGCTGCAGTGGGACACCACGCTGCACCGCCAGCTGGAGCAGATGCGCCTGGTTTTCATGCCCGTGGTCAACCCGGGTGGCATGTGGGCCGCCACACGCGCCAATCCGCGCGGGGTGGACCTCATGCGCAATGCACCGGTCGATGCCACGGACCGCGTGCCGCCCTGGATCGGCGGGCAACGCATCAGCGCGGGGCTGCCTTGGTACCGGGGGCGCGCGGGCGATGCCATGGAGGCCGAAAGCCAGGCGCTGTGCGAGGTGGTGGCCCAGGAGTTGCTGGCGCGGCCGTTCAGCATGGCCATCGACTGCCATTCGGGGTTTGGCGTGCGTGACCGCCTGTGGTTTCCGTTTGCCCACACGCGCAAGCCCATTGCGCACCTGGCCGAGTTGCATGCGCTGCAGGAGATCTTTCTGCAGGCCCACAGCCACCACCAGTACGTCATCGAGCCGCAAAGCGCCCAGTACCTGGCGCACGGCGACCTTTGGGACCACCTGTACCTGCAGGTCTGCCGCGAGGCGCCCACACACACCTTCCTGCCGCTCACGCTGGAGATGGGGTCGTGGCTGTGGATCAAGAAGAACCCGCGCCAGCTGTTTTCGCGCAACGGCATCTTCAACCCGCTCATCAACCACCGCCAGCAGCGGGTGCTGCGGCGCCATCTGTCACTGCTCGATTTTCTGGCCCGCGCGGCCTGTAGCCACGAGCGCTGGGTGCCAGCCCCCGAAGCGCGGGCGCAGCGCAGGGCGGATGCCCTGGCCGCGTGGTACTGAAGAGGTGTTCCCCATGCACCATCCATGGATTCTGCTCAGAGGCCTCACGCGCGAGGCCGCGCACTGGGGCTCGTTTGTCGAAGCGTTCGAGCACGCCCTGCCGGGTGCCCGCGTTGTGGTGCAAGACTTGCCTGGCAATGGCCTGCTGCACCGGGCCGTGTCGCCCGCCACGGTGCGGGGCATGGTGGACGCCTGCCGTGCCCAGCTGGCCGCGCAAGGTGTGCGGCCACCTTTTCGGGTGCTGGCCATGTCGCTGGGCGCCATGGTGGCGACCGAGTGGGCGCGGGTGGCGCCTGAGGAACTGGTGGGCTGTGTGTTGATCAACACCAGTCTGCGGCCCTTCAGCCCCTTCTCCCAACGGCTTCGGCCAGCCAGATATCTGCAGGTGCTGCGCTGCGTCGCGCCCTGGAGCAGCCCGCTCACCATTGAAAAGACCGTGCTGCGAATGACCAGCAACCTTGCCCACGCCAAGGGGGCGGTGGTAGACGATTGGGTGGCCCTGCGCAGGCAGCGACCGGTGTCGGCATCCAACGCCCTGCGCCAGTTGGTGGCTGCAGCGCGCTACACGGCGCCTGTTGCAACGCCCCTGGTGCCGGTCTCAGACAGCCCCCGCATCCTGCTGTTGGCCAGCCAGAACGACAGGCTGGTGTCTTGCCAGTGTTCGCAGACCATCGCACGGGCGTGGGGGGTGCCGCTGCGCATGCATCCGTCGGCTGGACATGACCTTCCGCTGGATGACGCGCAGTGGGTTATTGGGCAGGTGCGGTCCTGGATGGAGGGCTCGCCGTGAGGTGGCGCAAACCCCGCGCTGGCGTTCACTCCCCCAGACCGGCAAGCCCGCCCTGGGCCACCAGTTCGCGGTACCACTCCTCGTAGCCAGCGCTGCTGGGGTGCAGGCCGTCGGCGGCGTTCAGTGCCTTGCTACGGGCCACGAACGGGTCTTCATGGCGTGGCTTGAGCAGGCGCACATAGCGCGCCTGGCGCGTGGCTGCGACGTCTTTGACGATGGCGTGCAGGTCCTCAGATCGGTGCGACATCACCCACGAAACCGGGGGGATGAAAAACGGCGCATGCCCCACGTTGCCACATGGCATCAGCACCACGTGCTGGCCCTTTTGTTGTGCAAGGGTTACCACCTGCTCGATCTGGGGGCGCAGGGTATCCAGCGCTGTCAACCGGATCACGTCGTTGCCACCCGCGAGTACCAGCACCAGGTCGTAGCCCGCAGACGCCCGATCCAGCTGGGCGGCCACGTCGGCGTAGCGTGCACCGTTGGCGGCCAGGTTATCGATGTGCCACTTCGGGTGGTCCTGGCCAATGCGCCCGGGCAGGCTGTCGAGCGGGGCATTGGCCCCCGTGCCCACGGCCGTGCTGTCGCCCACCACCAGAACCCGCCGCACGGGTTGATCCGGTTGCGCAGTGTAGGGCTGGGCCTCGCGGGCCAGGTCTGCAGCAGTCCAAATGCGCCAGGGCGCGCAGGCGGTGAGCAAGAGTGCGCCTGTGGCAATGGCCACCAGGGCCACCATGCGGCGCGAGGATGCGGGGCGGGTACGGACGGCGTGTTTCATGGGCTGGAGCAAGAGTAGGACCTTGCTGCAGCCTACCGACAGGCAGGGGCCGGATGCGTCGGTGGCGGGCAACGGAGCGAGTAGGACGGGCGCGCCGCTACGGTCGGCTACTGCTTGAAAACCACAGCTTCCAGCGCCATCGCCCGGATCGACGCGGCCGCGGCCTCTGCCTTCGCCCGGCTTTCATAGGGCCCCACGCGCACGCGGATGCGGCGGCCCTTGGCGTTGTTCAGCTCCTGGCGAAAGGCGGGTAGCCCTTCGTTGAGCAGGCGGGCCTGGGCCTTGCGGGCGTTGGCTTCGTCGGCAAACAGCCCCACGTTGATGTAGTAGCCCGCCGCCGTGCCCACGGTGGGGAGAGGGGCTGAGGATGCTGGCGCAGCGGCCGAAGCGGAGGCTTTGGGCGTTTTGGCCTTGGCTGCCGAGGCCGCGCGGCTGGCGGGCTCGGCGGGGGGCGTTGTCTTTGCAGAGGGCTTGGGGGCAGCCGTGGCGGGCGCTGAAGAGGGCGTTTTGGACACCGTGGAGGCTGCAGAGGCCGCAGCCGGAGCGGGGCGGGTGGCCTCCGAGGATCGCGCTGGCGTGCTGGCTGGTGCTGCGGCCTTTGGCGCTGGGTTTGCCGTGGCCGCAGGCTTGACGGTGGGCGGGGCCGCTGCCGGTTTCGCTGGGTCAGGAGCCGAGGCGGTGGTGGCGGGAAGGGCGGGGGTAGGGGGCTCTTGTGCAGGAACCGGAACAGGTACGGGTGCTGGTGCTGGTGCTGGTGCTGGTGCTGGTGCTGGTGCTGGTGCTGGTGCCGCCGTAATGGCAGCGGCTGGTGCAGAAGCCGCTGCGCTGGGCCGGGAAGCCGCCGCCGTGGCTTGCGCCACCGTTACGGCGGGCTCCAGGGCCAGCGGCTTGGTGTCCGAAGGGGCCCATACCAGGTATGCCAGCGCGGCTGCGGCCACCAGCACCAGGTTGGCCAGCACCAGTGCCTGCAGCCGCTTGCGTGAGCTGGCCTGCTTCTCCAGCAGCACACAGGCCTCGGGCAGCGTGCGTGAGGCCGCCAGCGCGCGGGCCACCCGCTTGCGGATGTCGGCATACAGGATGGCGTTGCCATACAGGCCCGGCACCGCAAAGGCCAGCATTGCAAAAGCGCCCAGCACGCCCAGTTCCACGCCCGGCGGCCATTGCAGGAAGGTCCGGCCGATGCCATACACGATGAGCGCCAGCCCTTCGGCCGCTGCCAGGTAGACCAGCGCGGGGGTCCACAACTGCCTGAACAGCATCCAGTTGAGCGTGGCAAGGCAGGCCGCCCAGTTCCAGGTGGTGGTCGTGCGGCCAGTGTTGTCAAAGCGCTCGAAAACGGCCATGTAGTAGGCCGTGTTCACGGGTCCCAGTGCCAGCCGGGACAGCGCCGTCATGGCGTTGTCGGACGGTGAGTCGAGCGACATGGCCGGGATGATGGAGGCGACAGGGTCCGTGTGGTCGAGCATGGGCCGATTCTGTCATGGGCCGATGTTTGCGCCACCTGGTTTGCGCGCGGGTCAGCGCGGGCGCAACGCTCTGGCCTGATTGCGTTTGGTCCACGCGGGCCTCGCCACTGGATTTTGATTAAAAATGGCCTCTGGCGCTTATCTGTTAAGCGCTGGTAGCTATTAATAATATAGCGTTTGCCGCAGTGGCTGTGGCGTGTCAGGCACCGCGCACCATCGCCATGATCTTCCCCGCGTCCAGCGTGGCGGCCTTTTGCTGGATCTGCGGTAGGTACTGCGACTGCATCTGCTTGGCGGGGCCCAGCAGGTTCTGGAAGGTATCGCGCAGCATGGCCGTGCTCATGACCCGGCCCCCGGCGTAGTAGCGCTTGGCCACCTGCCCCAGCGCGTAGGTGGTGGCAAACGAAAACGCCATGCCGGTGGCGGCGCTGCCCAGTCCGCCGATGGTCCGACCCGCCGCCTTGCCCAGCAGGCCGCCCAGCAGCTTGCGGCCAAACTGCTCCAGGTACTGGGACGTCATGCCCACGCCCGCAGCGGCGATGAACTCCTTGATGTGGCCCTGGTCCAGCTCTACGCCATGGGCCTTGCCAATGCCGTACACCATCTTCACCTGCATGGGGATGATGGCCATTGACGCCCAGGACTGCGGCAGCAGCTCCAGCGCACCGTTGAGCAGCGCGTAGTTGAGGATGGATTTGTCCAGCTCGGCATCCAAAGCACTGCTGGGGGCTGCGGCGGCGGCTGCCACTGGGATCGCGATGGGCGCGGACACAGGCACGGATAAAGGCACGGCCTTTTCGGCCACATCCACGATCGCATCGGCTTCCCGGTCAAACGCGTCGGTCTGCGGTGCGCCCAGCTGCAGCGCCGCCTTCAGGCCGTTCAGAAACTCGCGTTCTGCCGCCGTCTGGCGACCATCCACGTCGCACACACACACGGCCATTTCGTAGGCCAGCTGGCGGTGCATGGGGTCGCTTAGGGCCTGCACCGCCGCCTGCACGCTGGTGCGCCGGAGCAGCACTTCCTGGTAGATGCGTGGAAGGTCCGCCACGCCTGCGTCGCCCGCGAGCGACTGGGCGATGCGGCGGATCTCTTCGCGCTCGGCGTCGTCCTTGTTGCCGTCCGCAAACGCGGCCAGGAGGGCGATGGTGAGAATGGATTTTTGCTGGTCCAGGTTCATGGGGTGTTGCCTGCAAGGCGTTGGGTAAAAACGGTGGTGCGCTCGCCTGGGTGGGCTGGCCGCGCGCATGGGATCAGATGCAGTCTAGGCAACGGAGTTTCAACGCCACAGCCTGTGGGGATTTGGGCGCGCGTGGTAACTGGGTGTTTCGGGGGCGGGCCGGGTTATCCCTTGGGTATTTTGGCGACTGTGCGCCAGCGCCCGGCGTGCCTACAGTGCCTGCAGTGCCAACAGGTCTCCACGGCTGTGGAGGCGGCTGACCCTGAAAAATCCCCTTGTTGTGGAGTGCACACTATGAACATCGCCCACCTGCTGCGCCGCAGTGCTTTGCTGCATGCCCACCAGCCCGCTGTACTCCAGGGGAGTGACGTGCTGTGGTCCTACGGCGACCTGGGCGCACGCGCTGCCGCCTTGGCCGCCTATCTGCACACGCAATGCGGCGTGGCCCCCGGTGACCGAGTGGCCATCTACGCCGCCAATGCGCCCGAGTACTTGGAGGCCCTGCACGCCATCGTGTGGGCCGGGGCCGTGTCGGTGCCGGTCAACTACAAGCTGCATGCCAAAGAACTGGCCTACGTGCTGGCCGACTCCGGCGCGCGTGTGGTGCTGGCATCGCAGGCGTTGGCACCGGCCGCGCGCGAGGCCGGGGCGGCGGATGCCGGTCTGCTGGTGTTCGGCTCCGAAGCGTACCGCGCCGCCGTCACGCACGCGCCCATGGACGTTTGCGATCGCGCACCCGAGGATGTCGCCTCACTGTTCTACACCTCCGGCACCACTGGCCGCCCGAAGGGGGTGATGCAGACCCACCGCAATCTGCTGGCCATGACGGCCTGCTACTTCACCGACGTGGACGATGTGCTGCCCGGCGATGCCATGGTCTACGCCGCGCCCATGTCGCACGGAGCGGGCCTCTACAACTACGCCCAGGTGTTGCGCGGCGGGCGGCATGTGGTGCCGCTGTCGGGTGGCTTCGAGCCTGCGGAACTGGTGCAGCTTGCGGCCAGCGTGGGCCAGCTCACGTTGTTTGCGGCGCCCACCATGGTGCACCGCCTGGTGGACCATGTGCGCGCCACGGGTGCCGACGTGAGCGGCTTCAAGACCATCGTCTACGGTGGCGGTCCCATGTATGCCGACGACCTGCGCAACGCGCTGGCCGTGATCGGCAACCGCTTCGTGCAGATCTACGGCCAGGGCGAAAGCCCCATGACGATCACGGCCCTGTCGCGCGCCCAGCTGGCCGACCGCAACCACCCGCGCTGGGCCGAGCGCATGGTATCGGTCGGCGTGGCGCAGTCGCTGGTGGAGGTGCGTGTGGTCGATGCTGCAGGCCAGCCGATGCCCACAGGCGAGACCGGGGAGATGGTGGTGCGCGGCGACACCGTCATGCCCGGCTACTGGAACAACCCCGAAGCCACGGCGCAGACGCTGCGCGATGGCTGGCTCTACACCGGCGACATGGGCGCGCTGGATGCCGATGGTTTCCTCACCCTCAAGGACCGCTCCAAGGACGTGATCATCTCTGGCGGCTCCAACATCTACCCGCGCGAGGTGGAGGAGGTGCTTCTGCTGCACCCCCAGGTGCGCGAGGTGGCCGTGGTGGGGCAGCTCGATGCGGAATGGGGCGAGGTGCCTGTGGCCTTTGTGGTGGCGGAGGAGGGCGTGAGCCCGGATGCACTGGACGCGCTGTGCCTGGCCCATATAGCCCGTTTCAAGCGCCCTCGGCTGTACCGCTTTGTGCAGGCTTTGCCCAAGAACAGCTATGGCAAAGTGCCAAAGACAGCACTTCGAGAGATGCTCTCGGCGGATCGAACGGGTTAGCGCGGGTGTTCGGCGTCTTTGTCAGTTTGCGCAGCAGAGAACGCACGGGCGCTGCGTCAACGAAATTTTTCAGCGGTGCTAATCCGTGGCCAAGCTTCCCAGCACCATTCCGCCCCATTCCTGCAGCTGCTTTTGTTTCTCGTCATCCGTCAACTGGTTCGCATCCTGCTGCCGTTTCAATTGCTTCAGCAAGGGCAGCAAATCTGTCTGCTTTGACTGCACATGAGCTGGCTCTGCCGTGTTCTCGGTGATCTTGTTGTTTTCCACCTTGAGGACGTGCAGCGATTGCGAGGCGGCCTGCGTGATCAGTGCGCGCACAGGCTCATCCTTCTCGTAGCCTAGCTCTACCTGCGTGCTGCTGCTGTCTTCCACCTTTTCGTAGGAATAGTTCTGGGTTGCAGAGTCTGATGTCAACTTTGGTGCTGCTCTTGAGTGCAGCGATTGGTGATAGGCAGCAGAAAGCTTGGCGGACTGGGTCTGGGTGAAGCCGCGGTTGCTGGGGGATGAGCCGGAGATCTGAGTGGACTGTTTGAGTGTGTATTCGAAGGTGTCAACCTCTTTGGTGCGGCGCGGATTGGACGCACGGCGGGTTGCGGTAATCGATGCATCAAAGTCCGCCAGGCCGGTGAGCAGGCTCTTGTCGCCTTCACTGAAGGCGTTGGCGTCGCGCGTCAGATCGACCGGGTCGGCAATGCTGATACTGGCGCTGCCTGACCTGCCAGGGGAGTTTGCCGATTCATAGCTGCCGTTCAGGGCGGCGAAGCTGGACTTGAACAGGTCAACCAAGCCGCTGTCTGCATGCCCGCGCTCTGCTGCCTTGTCGATGCGGCTGAGGTACTGCCGCACGGCATAGGCCTTCTGGTCTGCGGTGCCCCATAGCGCGGGCTGCCGCACATCGGTCTTCATTTTTACGGTGCCTTCAGGGCTCTTGAGTTCAATCTCGCGGGTTTTGGCGTCTGCGCTGATGTTGGCACCGAGCTTCTGGATGCGGACGCCATCCTGGTCCACGCCATAGATATCGACCTTGAATTCCAGCTTGGTGAAGAGCTTGCTATCGAACTTCAGCAGACCGTCCAGCCGCAGCACAGGGGATTCAGCCGTCAGGCCCTCGATAGCTATATCGAAACCTTCTGCCAGGGATTGGAGTGCGTCCTTTTCCTGCTGCGTAAGGTTGCCATCCACCTCGATCTGCACCGCGATGCCAGAGCCTGTGGCGCGTTGCTCCCGCTGGTCGGCTATGGAGATCCGCACCGTGGCGCCAGATTGAGTGGTGATGGCAAATGTCGCACTGGCGCTGGGGCTGGATTGAATGCCCCACATAGCGCCAGTAGCCTTGCCTTGAATTTTGTCGGGCGAACTCACTGCACCGAGGTTCACCACAGTCTGACGGTAGCTCGAGCCGGTGCGGGCGGCCTGCTCTATCAGGGCGGACCCCAAACCGGCAAACCTTGCCTTTTCCGTCGTGGCGCTCGCGTTTCGGCCGATGATCTGATCCACAGCGGTCGTCGGTGTCTGCTCCCATACCTGCATTTGCCGGCTGCTGGTCTGCGATGGGGCGATTGCTTCGTAGGTGACGTCGATCGACTCCATCGCCAAGGGCCACTGGGTAACGTGCAGAAACCGGGTGTCACCCATCGTCGAAGGCACGGCTTCCGGGATGGCAGATGGAGTGAAGTTTGTGACGCTGTTGCGGGTCACGTCCGGCGATACGGCGCTCGCTATCGGCACGCGTGAAGAAGCCTGCGCAGAGGCCGTCACCGATGCTTGGGTGGAATTTCCTGACGGGCTCCAGCTTGTGGAAAGAGGGGAGAGGCTGATCGCACTCATTCAGGATATTTCATAGCTGTCTGACAGATATCGGCAGAAACGAGGAGGACTGAAGCCTGGCGTTCTGCGCTAGCGTGCAACGCCACACTAGAGAACACTGGGGCAGGAAGCGGGCGCTTCAGGGGCACAAAAGCGCCCTCCTGCGAAGGCCAATGCATTGGTCTACCATCCAGCTCTAATTTTTTTAGCTTGCCATGACTACCAAAACCCTCAAGATCGATTTCGTCTCCGATGTCTCCTGCCCCTGGTGCATCATCGGCCTCAAGGCGCTGGAGCAGGCGGCTGATCGCCTGAAGGGCGAAGTGGCCCTTGACATGCACTTTCAGCCTTTCGAGCTGAACCCGCAGATGGGCCCTGAGGGCCAGGACATCACTGAGCATCTGCAGGAAAAGTATGGCTCCACGCCCGAGCAGCTCGAACGCAACCGCGAGGCCATTGCCGCGCGTGGCGCGGACTTGGGGTTCACGTTTGGCAAAGGCAAACGCAGCCGCGTCTACAACACTTTTGACGCGCACCGCCTGCTGCACTGGGCCGAAGAGAAGGGCTTGCAGCCGCAGCTCAAGCATGCGCTGTTCAAAGCCTATTTCACCGATGGGCAAGACCCGAGCAACCACGAAGTGCTGGTGCGCGTGGCGGGTGAGGTCGGGCTGAATGTGGACGAGGCGCGTGAACTATTGGCGTCTGACCGTTTCGCTGAAGAGGTGCGCGAGCGTGAGCAGTTGTATTTGCAAAACGGCATCCACTCGGTGCCCGCCATCATCATCAATGAGCGCCACCTGATTCAAGGTGGTCAGCCAGTGGAGGTGTTTGAGCAGGCGCTGCGGCAGATTGCCAGCCAGGCTTGATGAATACTATTGTTTTGATAGCTGCTGACGCTTGATGGATAAGCGCTAGGGGCTGGTTTTATATAAAACAACACAAAGGGGCCGTGGCCCCTTTGTGTTTTCTGATTTCTGTGGTGTACGGCCTTGCCCGCTTATTTGCGCAGCGGGATGGCCATGGCCCGGTCCACCGGCACGGCGGTCACGCTGTTCTGCGGCGAGCCGTCGATGAGTTTTTCGGAGTAGGTGAGGTAGACCAGCGTGTTGCGGGCCGGGTCGACCATGCGCACGATGCGCAGGCGCTTGAACAGGATGGACATGCGTTCGCTGAACACCTCTTCCTGCTTCTTGAGCGGCTCGGGGAAGCTGATAGGCCCCACCTGGCGGCAGGCGATGGAGGCTTCAGCGCGGTCTTCGGCCAGGCCCAGGGTGCCCTTGATGCCGCCCGTGCGTGCGCGCGAGACGTAGCAGGTCACGCCCAAAACGCCGGGGTCGTCATAGGCTTCCACGAGGATGTCGTGGTCGCGGCCGATCCACTGGAAGGCGGTGTCCACCGTGCCGATTTTTTCGCCGGGCGCTGCCTGGGCAGTGTCAGCCACGCCCACCCAGGCAGTGGCTGCGGCCAGGGCCAGCAGCGCCGAGGTGGCCGTTTGCTTGAGGGCCATCACGCAGCGGCCCCGGCTTCGGTGCAGCGCTGGGACAGGTGGGCGAGGGCTTCTTCGACCTGGTCCACCAGCACCAGGCACAGGTCGCCCGGTTGCAGGCGCGCCAGGGCGGCGTCGATGGCGATGAACTCACCGCGAATCTCTTCGACGTGTGTGGTGCGCGATGCGCCTGCCAGTCCTTCGCGCAGCAGGGCCATCACCTCGCCATCGGCGCGGCCGCGCTGGGCAGCGTCCTGGTACAGGATCACGTCGTCAAATGCGGCGCCCAGGATCACGGTCTGGTCGCGGATATCTTCGTCGCGGCGGTCGCCCGCGCCGCTGATCACCACGCTGCGGCGCTTGGCGGGCAGGGCGTCCACGGCGCCCACCAGGGCGCGCATGGCGTCGGGGTTGTGGCCGTAGTCGGCAATCACGGTGGCGCCCCGGTAGTCCATGATGTTGAAGCGGCCGGGCGCGTTGTCGCTGTCGTTCACAAAGCCTGACAGGCCGCGGCGAATGGTCTGCCATGGCATGCCCACGCCCCATGCGGCGGCCACGGCCGCCATGACGTTCTCGACCTGAAAACCGATCTTGCCGTTGCGTGTGATGGGTACGTCGCGCAGGTGGATGGTCTCGCGCCACGAGCCTTCCGAAGCCACGATGGAGTCGCCATCCACATACACCGTGCGGTGGCCCTGAGCGCGGTGCGTGGCCATCACGGGATGGTGGCGGTCGCTCGCAAAGAAGATGATCTTGCCAGGGCAGGCGGGCGCCATGGCGGCCACGATGGGGTCGGCCGCATTGAGCACGCCGTAGCCTGTGGTGGCCACGTTCTGCACGATCACGCGCTTGAGCACGGCCAGATCTTCCACCGTGGTGATGTAGTTCAGGCCCAGGTGGTCTCCCGCACCGATGTTGGTGACCACGGCCACCTGGCAGCGGTCAAACCCCAGGCCTTCGCGCAGGATGCCGCCACGGGCGGTCTCGAACACGGCTGCATCCACCTCGGGGTGCAGCAGCACGTTGCGGGCGCTCTTGGGGCCGCTGCAGTCGCCACTGTCGATCTGGCGGCCGTTCACGTACACGCCGTCGGTGTTGGTCATGCCCACGCGCAGGCCCTGGGCGGTGAACAGGTGGGCGATGAGGCGGGCCGTGGTGGTCTTGCCGTTGGTGCCGGTGACGGCCACCACTGGGATGCGCCCATCGTCGCCATGGGCGTAGAGCTTGTCCACCATGGCCTGACCCACGTTGCGGGGCTTGCCGTAGCTGGGTGCCAGGTGCATGCGCAGGCCGGGGGCGGCGTTCACTTCCACAAAGCCGCCGCCTTGCTCTTCGAGCGGGCGCAGCACGGTCTCGGCAACCATATCCACGCCGCAGATGTGCAGGCCCACCATCTGGGCGGCGGCCACAGCGCGTGCGGCAACCTCGGGATGCACGTCATCGGTCACGTCGGTGGCGGTGCCACCCGTGGACAGGTTGGCGTTGTTGCGCAGGACGACGCGCTGGCCCTTGGCGGGCACCGAGTCGGGCGTCAGGTCTTGCATGGCCAGGCGGGCCACGGCAATGTCGTCGAGCCGGATCTTGGTGAGCGAGGTGGCATGGCCCTCGCCCCGGCGTGGGTCGAGGTTGACCTGGTTGACCAGCTCGCGCACCGTGTGCTGGCCGTCGCCCAGCACCTGGGGCGGCTCGCGGCGTGCAGCGGCCACCAGTTGGTCGCCGACCACCAGCAGGCGGAAGTCATGGCCCGGCAAAAAGCGCTCGACCATCACGGTGCCGTATTCGGCGGCGTTCTTGTAAGCTTCTTCGAGCTGGGCGCGGTCGGTGATGTTGACCGTTACACCCTTGCCCTGGTTGCCATCCTGCGGCTTGACCACCACGGGCAGGCCGACCTTGAGGGCCACTTCCCAGCCTTCGTCCACGCTCTCGACCGGTTTTCCCAGCGGCACGGGCACGCCAGCGGCATGCAGCAGGCGTTTGGTCAGGTCCTTGTCCTGGCCGATGGATTCGGCCACGGCGCTGGTCGAATCGACCTCGGCCGCCTGGATACGGCGCTGCTTGGAGCCCCAGCCAAACTGCACCAGGCTGCCACGCGTGAGGCGGCGGTAGGGGATGCCGCGCGCCACGGCGGCGTCCACGATGGACCCGGTGCTGGGGCCCAGGCGCTCGTCTTCGTCGAGCTCGCGCAGCTCGGCAATCACGGTGTCGGCATCAAAATTGCCTTCGCCTTGCGCCGCCTTGATGAGTTGCTGCGCGTACTCAAAGGCTTTGCGGCCCACGGCCTCTTCGCTGTATTCCACGACCACCTGGTACACACCCGCATCGGTGGTGGCGGTAGTGCGCGCAAAGGTGACAGGGCAACCTGCCTGCGCCTGCAATGCCAGGGCGGCAGTCTGCAGCACATGGGCCAGCGAGACATCGCCGCCCCCGGTTTCGGGGTGCAGCGCGCCGATGGCGGGAAACAGGGCCCGCAGGCGGGCTTCGAACCCGGCCATCTGGCCCACGGCGCGCTCGTTTTCGGCGCAGGTCACCACGGCCTCGATGGCCATGTGGCGGCTCCAGAGGTTGGGGCCACGCAGGGCCCGGGTGCGGGATACATCCATGGAAGTCTCTTTCAGTGGTCCATCAGGGCGCTGAGGCCCTGTTCAGGTCGTGGGATGCGAGGTCAAACAACAAACTAAAGCTAATGCGCGAGGTGCCATCACGACCGCAGTGCGGCGGTGGGGACCAGTTCGGGCTCAAAGGTCTTGATGCCAGCGCCGATGAGGTCGGGGGCAATGTTCAGCGCCCAGGCCGTGCCGATGGCAGCCAGCAGGGCGTCGGTGTCGGGCGCCACGGCATTGCGCCCAAAGGTCAGGTCTGCCAGCGAGCCTAGTACATGTTCTGCACTGCCCGTGGCCAGCACCACGCGGCCGTTCTTCACGACCACGGCGCGGCCGTTGTCCTTGGCGCGGTGTTCCACGATGACGGGCAGGGTGGCGTCCTGGGCATACAGCACCACGGCACCGTCCGACAGCGGCGCCAGGTCGGCCACTTGCGGGATGGCAGCGTTGAGCACCGCTGCTCCTTCCGACAGCACCACGTCCACCTGGGTGCGCATCACCTTGGTCATCTGGTCCTGTTCGTGCACGTCGAATTCGGCCAGCGTTTCCACGCCGTCCATGTCGGTGACCACACCCACCTGGCAGCGGTCGTAGGCCAGGCCGTCGCGCAGGATGGTGCGCGCGTCGCTTTCGATCACGGCGGCCTGCACGGTCTTGTTCATCAGCAGGCGGTGGGCGGCCTCCCAGTGCGCGCAATCGGTCGATTCGACGCAGCGGCGGTCCAGGAACAGCCCTTCGCGGCAGGCCAGGCCCGTGTGGTGGCCGCTCAGGTGCAGCAGCCAGGCCACGACCCGCGCGATGGTTGACGTGCCACGCGTGCCCGCCACGCCCACCAGCGGAATGCGGCCTGCCTGGCCCGCATCGTCTTCCGACGGGAACAGATGCTCTGCAATGGCCTGGCCCACAGGGCGCGGTGCACCCACGGCGGGCTTCAGGTGCATCAGCAGGCCAGGGCCTGCGTTCACTTCGACAATGGCACCGCCCTGGGCGTGCAGGGGTTTAGAGATGTCCTTGGCCACCAAGTCGATGCCGGCGATGTCCAACCCCACCACCTTAGCCGCCAACTGGGCGATGTAGGCCACCTCGGGGTGCACGTCGTCCGTGCAGTCCACGGCCACGTTGCCGTTGCGCTGCACCACCACCTGGCGGCCAGCGGCGGGCACCGAGTCGGCGCCCAGGTCCTGGCGCTTGAGTTCGAGTTGCACCTTGGTGTCAGTGGCCAGGTCGATGATTTCGAGCGGGTACTCTTCTTCGTAGCCACGGCGCGGGTCGGAGTTGAGCTGGGTGTCGATCAGCTCCTTGACGGTGGAGCGGCCGTTGCCGGTGATGGTGACCACTTCACCACGTGCCGCTGCGACCACTTTGCCGCCCACCACCAGCAGGCGGTGCTCGTCGCCGGGGATGAAGCTCTCGACCATGACGTCGCTGCCCTCGGGGTAGGCCACGTGGTAGGCGGCCTCGATGTCTGCCTGCTTGTGCAGATCCAGCGTCACACCCCGGCCGTGGTTGCCGTCAGAGGGCTTGACCACCACAGGCAGGCCGATGTCCTGGGCGGCTTCCCAGGCTTCCTCGGGGCTGTTGACCACCTGGCCCTCGGGGATGGGCACGCCGCAGGACTTGAGCAGGCTCTTGGTCAGGTCCTTGTCGCTGGCGATGCCTTCGGCGATGGCGCTGGTGAACTCGGTCTCAGCCGTCCAGATGCGGCGCTGGCTGGCGCCATAGCCCAGTTGCACCAGATTGCCGTCGTTCAGGCGGATGTGTGGGATGCCCCGGTCGGTGGCGGCGGTGACGATGCACGCGGTGCTGGGGCCAAGGTACTGGTCGTCCACCTCGGTGCGCACACGGGCCACGGCGGCAGCCACGTCAAACGGCTCATCGTTGATGGCGGCCATGATGAGCGCGTGGCCCTGGGCCAGCGCCACACGCGCCACGCTTTCGTCGCGCGCCCGGAACACCATGCGGTATACGCCGCGCTGGCTGGTGCTGCGGGTCTGGCCAAAACCGGTGGGCATGCCCGACAGGTTGAGCAACTCGATCACGATGTGCTCCAGCACATGGCCGCACCAGGTGCCTTCCTGCAGGCGCTGCAGGAACCCTCCGCGTTCGCCCACGCCGCAGTGGTGTTCGATCAGTGCGGGCAGCCAGGCGGTAAGTCGGTCGTTGAAACCGGGCAGCAGGTTGGAGGGGTAGTCCTCCAGCTCGCCCAGGTCCAGCCAGACTTCCAGTACAGGCCGGTAGGTCCAGATATTGGGGCCGCGCAGGTAGTTGATGCGAAGCAGTTGGATGTCGTTGAGTTTCGCCATGGATTGCAGCGGGTGAGTTGGTCCGGCCGGGTAAGGGCTATGGGCTATGCGGGAGAGGAAGAAACTGTGAAAGGAAACTTTTGTGGACGAGGATTGTGCTCCAGTCCTGGGGCTGTGCGCAGTGTCAGCCAAATGAGCGTCAGAGGCGTTAAATGAGGATGCCGTCGCACCGTGGCATGCAGTATCGGGGAGAATTCGCGCTTTCGCGAGATCGGTCACCGCAGGCAGCCGGGGGCGGAAAACCCAACCAAAAATGCAACATCACCATTCTGTGGACGCCTCGGGTGTCTTTTCTGGCCCTTTGGGGGCCGATTTGCGGGCCATGCTCGCTTCCAAGGAAAACGTACTGGCAGCGCTTCAGGTTGACCTGAGCACGGCGCTGCGCTTTGCGGCAGGCTGGGTGGTGGTGACGTCTGAACGGCTGCTGGCCTGTGATGCGGGCACCACGGCCTGGCGCAGCTGGCCCCTGGGCGATGGCCTGGCGCTCAAGCTGCAGGACCATGGCGGTGTGGGCTCGCTGGAGCTGCACAGCCCTCGCGAGCGCTTGGCGCTGTGGCGCTTTACCCTCGCGCACCACGCCCAGGCCCTGCGTCTGCTGCAGCGTTTTGAGCAGCAAAGCGCCCGGGGTGACAACGGCGCCGAGGATGAGGCCGACGAACCCGCCTGTCCCACCTGCCACACGCCCCTGCCGCCCGACACCGAAGAATGCCCGGCCTGCGCCCGCGCCCAGCCGCCCCAAACTTCCACCTGGGTGCTGCTGCGCCTGTGGCGCTTTGCCCGGCCCTACCGCAAGCAACTGGCCGCCGGTTTTGCGCTGACGCTGGCGTCCACCGCCGCCACCCTGGTGCCGCCGTATCTGACCATCCCGCTGATGGATGACATCCTGATCCCGTTCCAGAACGGCAAGCAGATCGAACCCGGCCTGGTGCTGCTGTACCTGAGCGGCCTGCTGCTGTCGGCGCTGGCGGCCTGGGGCCTCTCCTGGGCGCGTACTTACATATTGGCGCTGGTGTCCGAGCGCATCGGCGCCGACCTGCGCACCACCACCTACGAGCACCTGCTGCGCCTGTCACTGGACTACTTTGGCGGCAAGCGCACGGGAGATTTGATGGCGCGGATTGGCTCGGAGACGGACCGCATCAACGTCTTCCTGTCCCTCCACGCCCTGGATTTTGTGACCGACGTGCTCATGATCATGATGACGGCGGCCATTCTGTTCTCCATCAACCCATGGCTGGCGCTGGTCACGCTGGTGCCGCTGCCCTTCATCGGCTGGATGATCCACACCGTGCGCGATCGTCTGCGCACCGGGTTTGAAAAAATCGACCGCGTGTGGTCCGAAGTGACCAACGTGCTGGCCGACACCATCCCGGGCATCCGGGTCGTGAAAGCCTTTGCGCAAGAAAAGCGCGAAGCCCAGCGTTTTCGCGACGCCAACCAACACAACCTTGAAGTCAACGACAAGCTCAACAAGACCTGGAGCCTGTTCACGCCCACCGTGTCGCTGCTCACTGAAATTGGCTTGCTGGTGGTGTGGGGCTTCGGCATCTGGCTGGTGTCGCGCAACCAGATCACGGTGGGTGTGCTCACGGCCTTCATCGCCTACATCGGCCGTTTCTACGGGCGGCTGGATTCAATGAGCCGCATTGTCTCGGTCACGCAAAAGGCCGCCGCTGGCGCCAAGCGCATCTTCGACATCCTGGACCATGTGAGCAACGTGCCCGATCCGGCCCAACCCGTGAAGGTGGACAAGGTGCAGGGCGCGATCACCATGCAGGGCGTGGGCTTTCGCTACGGCAGCCGCGCAGTCATCAAGGGGCTGGATCTGGATATCCGCCCCGGCGAGATGATCGGCCTGGTGGGCCACAGCGGCTCAGGCAAGAGCACGCTGGTCAACCTGATCAGCCGTTTCTATGACGTGAGCGATGGCTCCATCCAGGTCGATGGCATCGATATCCGCCGTTTTGCCGTGGCCGACTACCGCCGCCACATCGGCCTGGTGCTGCAGGAGCCCTTCTTGTTCTTCGGCACCATTGCCGAGAACATCGCCTACGGCAAGCCCGAGGCCACGCGCGAGGAGATCGTGGCGGCGGCCCGTGCTGCGCACGCCCATGAATTCATCCTGCGCTTGCCCCATGGCTACGACTCACTCGTGGGTGAGCGCGGCCAGGGCCTCTCGGGCGGCGAGCGCCAGCGCATTTCCATTGCCCGCGCATTGCTGATCGACCCGCGCATCCTGATCCTGGACGAGGCCACCTCGGCCGTGGACACCGAGACCGAGAAGGAAATCCAGAAGGCGCTCGACAACCTGGTGCAGGGCCGTACCACGATTGCCATCGCCCACCGCCTGTCCACCCTGCGCAAAGCCGACCGCTTGGTAGTGATGGACCGGGGCGAAGTGGTGGAGGTCGGGCCGCACGACGAACTCATGGAGAAGCAGGGCGCCTACTGGCGGCTCTACGAAGCCCAGGCGCGCCGTGCCGAAGAAGACGCCCAGGCGGCCGGCGTCATCATCGACAGCAGCCTGCTGCACCCCGCCCACCCTGCGGGCAACCCGTGATGACTGCACTGCAGGAAAACGCCATGAACACCCCTTCCTTCCCGCAATCGCCGTCCACCGCCTCCGCCACGTTCACCTTGGCGCGCAATCCACACGGTCGGCTGGTTCTGACCCTGGCCGACGGCACGGCCCACGAGGGCGTCACGCCTGTGCGGGCCTTCCCCATCGCGGCACCCGCCGAAGGGCTCTCGCTGATTGGATCTGACGGCCACGAACTGCTGTGGATCGACCGGCTGGACCAACTGCCAGCCCCCGCCCGCCAGCTCATCGAAGAAGAGTTGGAAGTGCGAGAGTTTGTGCCCACTATCGAAAAAATCATTGCAGTATCGAGCTTCTCCACCCCCAGCACTTGGCAGGTGGAGACGGACCGGGGCCCTGCCAGCCTCGTCCTCAAGGCCGAGGAAGACATCCGCCGCTTGGGCGGACGCACCCGCCTGCTGATTGCCGGGGGCGACGGCCTGCAGTTCCGCGTCAAAGACACCACGGCGCTGGACCGGCATTCGCGCCGGTTGCTGGAACGCTTTCTCTGATCTGACCCTGTACGGGGTCATCCCTGTGTCTCCACCGGCAAGGCACAACGGCAGTGCCAAGCCCTGCCGTGCCCGCTCCCCCCACAAGCCAGTAGCTCCAGACCCGGTGCGGGAATGAGTGCAATCGGTCGGCTGTGAGCCGATCCGGCCCCCGCATGCTCCCAAAAGGGTGACAAAGATTAGGGAAAACCCTAAATTTGAGCCAATCGGTGAAAAAGACCTAAATTTCCCCTTCTTTTTGCCGTAATAGATTACGAAGACGGCGAAAAAGCCTCTGCACTTCGAGCATATCTATTCATCAACCATTGGGGCCACTGCCATGCAAATGCCACCTGTCGACCGATCGCCGAGTTGGCGTCCTCAGGGCGCTGATTTGTATTCCACTGGCGCCTCTGGCGCGCCGCCGGTGCGGCCCATCAATGCATCCAATCCCGTCGAATCCATGGACCGGCTGGGCGAGGGCGCCATCGTGCGCGAGCCCGACAAGCCCTCCGCGCCCGATGTAGCAAACCGGGACTGGACCGAGGTCAAGAAAAAAGACACCGTGGAAGAACCGCCCGAGCCCCCCAAGGAGCCGATCTACAAACAACTGCTGGAGCTGATCCAGTCGATGTGGCGGGCCAGTGGCAGTGCGGTGGAGGTGGCGCAGGACATCAACAAGATGACCCTGCAGGAGCGCATGGCCCAGCAGGTCAAGAACGAGCCGCTGACCTACTCGGACCCCAAGATCAAGCGCACTGGTGGCTTGTGAGGGTTTTGCTCCTAAAATTATAGCTAATTGCGCATAACTGATAAGCGCTGGAGCCTTATTTCATTCAATTTTTGCCCCATTCTGGCCTCAAGGCCGGGGCGATGAAGCGGGAGCCGCTGCCTGTGCCGCCCGCTGCTGATCCCGCTCCGCGCGGTACTTGGCGGCAAAGGCCCGCACTTCCTCGTACGACACATAGCCATCCTTGTCCGTGTCTGCATCGTCGAACGCGGCGGCCAGGCGGGGAAAGAGCTTGACCTCGGTGCGGCTGAGCTTGCCGTCCCCATTGAAGTCCAGCATCTTGAACTCGCGCATGGCCTTGATCTCGCCTTTGGTCAGGGCTGCCTGGGATTCCGCGGGGGTGCTGGCAGCGGGTGCAGGCGGTGCCGACGCAGTTGCAGGGGGCATGGCCAGCGCAGTGGTGCCCAAGGCTGTCGCCAGGGTGCTCATCACGCAGGCGGCCAGGGAAAATCTGATGCGCAAAACAGGCTCCTTCTGTGGACTGGCAACGATGTTGGCACAGCTGGGCGTGCGTGGGCTGAATGCAACCCAAGGCTTGCAGCTTTCACCGGGAGTTGCAGGGGATTGCAAAACTTTTCGAAGGAACGCGGGTCCGTGCCCGGCCCCGGGTTAATCGCCGGCAGGGCGCAGGGGGTTGGAGATACCGCTGTTCACATGGCCGGCTGGCACATGACGGGCGGCTGAGGTCACATGGCCTGTCTGGTCGTCGAAGAAAAAGTCGGGTTCGAATTCGCGCAGGAATTCGCCCTTGGGAAGGCCACCCAGGAACATGGCTTCGTCCACATCGATGTTCCAGTCCATCAGCGTGCGGATCGCGCGTTCGTGCGCCGGGGCGCTGCGCGCCGTGACCAGTGCGGTGCGGATGCGCATGCCGGTGGTGCCGCCGGCCTCTCCGGCGGATTGCAGTCGGTGCAGCGCCGCCAACAGGGGCTTGAACGGGCCATCGGGCAGGGGCAGGGCGGCCTTGTCGGTTTCGTGCTGCTGGAAGGCGGCCAGGCCTTCGGCCTGGTACACACGCTCGGCCTCATCGGAGAACAGCACGGCGTCGCCGTCAAAGGCAATGCGCACTTCCTGCGGGTTGGCGTCGCCTGCCTGTACCGATTCGGTGATCACCCGCGCGGCCGGGTAGCCCAGGTGCAGCGCCTCGCGCACATCGGCCTCGTTGGCAGACAGGAACAGGTGTGCGCCCAGCGGTCGCAGATAGCGAAAAGGGTCACGCCCCTGGGTGAACACGCCGCGCTGAATGGTGGGCAGGCCATGGGCGTTGCAGGAGCGGAAGACGCGCATCCCACTGACCGGGTCATTGCGCGAGAGCAGCACCACCTCCACCCGCTGGTGCTCCGAGGTGTTGAAGGCGAGCAGCTTGCGCACCAGAGAGAACGCCACGCCGGGTGCGGCGGGCACGTCCAGGCGCTGGCGCTGCAGGTCCACATAGGCGCGGTCATCCCTCTCGTGCTCGAAGACGCGGTTTTCCTCCTCGAAGTTGAACAGCGCCCGCGATGAGATCGCCACCACCAGCTTGTCGTCGAGGGTCACGGCCATAAAGTCACTTCACGAACTGGTTGAGTTGGATGATCGGCAGCAGCACGGCCAGCACGATGAGCATCACGATCAGGCCCATGCCGACGATGAGCAAAGGCTCCAGGATGGTTGCCAGCGCCATGGCGCGGCGCTGGACCTCGGTGGAAAGCTGCCTGGCGGCGCGCTGCAGCATCACCGGCAGTTGCCCCGTCTGCTCGCCCAGGCGCGCAAACATGGAAAGCAGGCCGGGGAAGCGCTTTTTCTGCGCCAGCGCCGAGGCCAGGGGCGCACCTTCGCGCACCAGCACCAGCGCTTCGAGTGCATCGGCGCGCAGGGCGCGGTTGTTCAGCGTTTCGGCGGCGGCCTGCAGCGCCTTGAGGATGGGTACGCCCGCACCCGCCAGCATGGCCAAGGTGCCCGCAAAACGCGCCGCGTTGTAGCCGCGCGCCAGCTTGCCCACCAGCGGCAGGTTGAGCCAGGCAGCATCGAATTTTTCGCGAATATGCCCGATGGTCAGCGCCCAGCGTGTGCCAAAAGCTATCAAAACAGAAGCAATCAGCATCATCCAGCCATAGCTGCGGACAAAAGCGCTGATGCCCAGCATGGCCACGGTCAGAAACGGCAGCGCCCGCTTGGTGCCCGCAAACACGCTGGCCACCTGGGGCACCACGTAGCCCACGAGGAAGAGCACGATCACGATGGCCACGATGGTCACGATGGCGGGGTACAGCGCAGCGCCCACCAGCTTGGCCTTGAGCGCCTGGCGTTCTTCCAGGTCGTCGGCCAGGCGTTCCAGCACCAGGCCCAGGTTGCCGCTGTGCTCGCCCGCGCCGATCACCGCGCAGTAGATATCGGAAAACTCGCGCGGGTGCTGCGACAGGGCGCGCGCAAACGTGGCCCCGGCATTGACCTCAGCGCGCAGTGCGGCCACCAGATGGCGCTGGCGTTCGTCGTCGGCTTCTTCAGACAGTGCCGTGAGGGCGCGCTCCAGCGGCAGGCCGGAAGACACCAGCCCGGCAATCTGCCGCGTCCAGATCGACAGGCCCGTGGCGCTGAACACGGGCCGCGTGAACAGGCGCTGGCTGAGGCTGGCCGAGCTGCCATCCAGCGACTGGCCGGTCTGCACCAGCTCTACCGCCAGGGGCACCAGGGCCTGGGCTCGCAGCAGGCTGCGCGCGGCCTTGGCGGTGTCGGCCTCCATGAGGCCCTTGCGGGTCTGGCCCTGGGCGTCCAGGGCTTCAAAGGAAAAAGCAGGCATGCGGGTGCGGGCGGTATGGCGGTGGCGTGGAAATCAGGCGGTCACACAACAGGCTGATGCGGGCGAAAACCTTGCAGCCCCTGATGGTAGCCGGTACCCAAGGCCCATGGCTGTGGGCCAGTACCCTTGCCAGCGGGATGACCCAGGTCAAGGCGCTGACGCATTGGGCGCGCAGAATGAAACGCGATCTGTGGCATCGGGTTGCAGGTGTTCTGAATGAACAAGGAGTCTTTCATGCTGAAGAACAAGGTTGCGTTGGTCACCGGGGCATCGTCGGGCATTGGGCGTGCCATTGCGCTGGTGTGGGCGCGCGAAGGCGCCAAGGTGGTGGTGTCGGATGTGAATGTGCAGGCGGGTGAGGAAACGGCGGCGCTGGTACGCGCAGCCGGGGGCGATGCCATTTTTGTGGCTGCCGATGTGGGCAGGCCCGAGGACTGCGAAGCGCTGGTGAACCGCACCGTGGCCCACTACGGCCGGCTGGACATCGCCTGCAACAACGCGGGCATCGGCGGCCCGCAGGCGGCCACGGTCGATTACCCCCTGGATGGCTGGGCCCAGGTCATCAACATCAACCTCTCCGGCGTGTTTTACGGCATGAAATACCAGATCGCAGCCATGCTCAAGAATGGCGGCGGCTCCATCATCAACATGGCATCCATCCTGGGGTCGGTGGGTTTTGCCACCGCCCCGGCCTACACCGCTGCCAAACATGGTGTGGTGGGGCTGACCAAGGCGGCTGCGATTGAATACAGCGCCCATGGCGTGCGCATCAATGCCGTCGGGCCTGCCTTTATCCATACGCCCATGATCAGCGGGCTGGAGCAGGATGCTGGCATCAACGCGATGCTGGTGGGCGCCCACCCCATCGGCCGCCTGGGGCAACCTGAAGAGGTGGCCGAGCTGGTGACCTGGCTGGCGTCCAGCAAGGCGTCGTTTGTGACCGGGGCGTATTACCCGGTGGATGGCGGCTACCTGGCGCGATAAAACACCGGCGCGGCGTTGGAGCCATGGAAACTGGATGGCTGGAAAGGGTGGCTGCCTCTGATGAAGTTCTCCTCGAACCCGATGTGGCGTGGGTGAGACGGCCCGCCACCGGATGCCATTTTGCCCTGTGCCGCTTGCGGTGCCTGCGCTTAAGATGCGGCAGTTGGGGCCGCGCCATGGCGCAGCCCCCCAGATTTGACTCACAAAGGAGAAGAAAGTGAATAAGACGACTGCCCTGGGAGGACTGGTTGCCGCTTTGGTGTTATCTGCTTGCGGCGGAGGCGGGGATGATGTGGCGCCACCTGCGCCAAAGCCTCCTGCGACCGTGGTCACCGGCGTGGAAGGCCTGTGGACCGGGGCGACCACCGACCCTCTGAATGTGCAGGGTGTGGTGCTGGAGAACGGCGAATCCTGGAGCATCCTGACCGATGCAGTGGGCGCCGTGGTGGGCATATCGCAAGGCGCCGTTCAGACGTCGGGCCCAGATGTTGTCTCTGGCACCGGGCGCTATCTCAATGTGGTGGATGAGGCAAACCTTGCCAGCCGGACGACGGTGGCGGTCAGCTATAGCGGCAAGTACGCGGTGCGGGATTCTGTGCAGGTCACGGATTCCAAGGGCGTGAAGTTCACCGGTACCTATGGCGTGCTCTACGAGCAGCCTGCTGTCGTGAGCGAGTTGCTGGGTACGTATTCCGGCACCGGCATTGGCAATCAGGTGCGGGAGCCCCTGGTGTCGGTTTCCATTTCCACCGGTGGATTGGTGTCGATTCCCTCCTACCCGGGCTGCTCCATTCGCGGCACCGTGGTGCCCCGCGCCAGCGGCCGGAACGTGTTTGATCTGCCGCTCACCTTCAGCGGGGCCGCCTGCCCTGTGGGCGATGGCGTGGTTGTTCAACACGTTGTTCTGTACAACGACACCACCCAAGCGATCGTGATCATGGGGCAGAGTGCGAGCAAGGCAGAAACTTTCGTCTACACCGGACAGAAGACCTAAGCTCTTTTATCAAGGCACTCAGCGGCTTTCCCACGCTTCGGCGTGGGCCTGTGCCGCAAAATCCAGCGAGCGCAGGCGCAGTGCTGGGTCGTAGACATCGCTCACCAGCATCAGCTCATTGGCCCCGGTGGCTTCGGTGAGCTGTGCAAGGCCCGCGCGCACCGTGTCCGGCCCGCCGATCACGGCAGCGGCCAGAAAGTCGCCAATCGCGGCGCGCTCCTGGGGCTGCAGCTGCGCGGCGTAGTTCTCAACGGGCGGCAGCAGGCGGCGCCGGTCGCCGGTCAGAATGCCCAGCACCCGCTGGTAGGTGCTGCTGGCCAGAAACTCCGCTTCTTCATCCGTGGGCGCTGCAATCAGCGGCACCCCGATCACCACATAGGGCTGGGGCCAGGCGGCGGACGGCCGGTACAGGTTGCGGTACAGGTCAATGGCCTGGTGCAGGAGGCGCGGGGCAAAGTGCGAGGCAAAGGCATATGGCAGCCCGCGCTCCGCCGCCAGTTGCGCCGAAAACAGGCTGGAGCCCAGCAGCCAGATCGGCACGTTGGTGCCCGCACCGGGCATGGCGATCAGGCGCTGGCCTGGTTCGGCCGGGGCCAGCAGGCGCTGCAACTCTGCGACGTCCTGCGGAAAATCATCGGCTGTCTCTACCCGGCTGCGGCGCAGTGCGCGCATGGTGGTGGGGTCCGTGCCCGGCGCGCGCCCCAGTCCCAGGTCGATGCGGCCCGGGTACAGCTCGGCCAGGGTGCCAAAGGCCTCGGCCACCACCAGAGGCGCGTGGTTGGGCAGCATCACGCCGCCAGAACCCACACGGATGCGCGAGGTACCGCCGGCAATGTGGCCCACCAGCACGGCGGTGGCTGAGCTGGCAATGCCCGCCATGTTGTGGTGCTCTGCCAGCCAGTAACGGGCAAAACCCAGCTTTTCAGCATGTTGCGCGGTGCGCAGGGCAATCTGCAGCGCATCGGCTACGGTGCCGCCCTCCCGGACGGCGACGAGGTCGAGCATGGACAGGGCGGGGCGTTGAGCAGTGGAAGTCATCCGTGCATTGTCTGGCCCTGGCCACATTGCTGCTGGCTACCGGGGCAGAGCTGGCAGGGCCAGAAGGGTTGACGCGCACGGTTTTTACCAAGAGGTCATTTTTTGGTAGCCAAAAGCGCGCGCGCCCCACAGAATGTTTCAAGGCATTTCCGGCAGGACCATTCCTGGTGCTGGCGGACGGGGTGCCTCCACAGGGACCAAGCATGGGTTTTTTCAGTCGTCTGTTCAAGATCCGGGAGCAAGATCCCACCAGCCCTGACACCACCTGGGCCATGGAAGACAACGGCAGCGAATTGGTGCTGGACGCCGAGTACGCCTCCATGCTCATGACCGAAATCGATATCGACGCGGCCATTGCCAGCCATGAGCGCTGGCGCCTGCAGCTGCAGGACATGGTCAATGGCCGCTCGCAGGAAGTGATGCGGCCCGAACGCATCTGCCAGGACGACCGCTGCGACCTGGGCCGATGGCTCTATGGCACGGGGCGCGTGCGGCTGGGGCATTACCCCGCGTTCGACATGCTGGTGGCCCGGCACAAATACTTTCACCAGCAGGCGGCCGATGTGGTGACTGCGTTCCAGGCGGGCGAGCAGCAAAAGGCCGTGCAACTGCTCAACAGCAGCTGCCGCCATGCGTCCAACCAGGTGCTGTTGCTGCTCAAGGAACTCAAGCGGGGCCTGGGGCGCTGATACCTTGGGGCGCGGTGTACACAGGCACGGCCAGGGCCAGTCGGCGCTGTGTGAATGGTTGCTCTGTTTTTGATAGCTTAAAACGCTTTATGCACAAGCGCTAAGGCCATTTTTTTCTGAATTCTGCGAAGATTTCCGGCGCCGCAACCTCGCCCAGTCCCCACCGTTTCGGCCCGCCCGCCAGCATCGGCACACAGTTCTTACATCTGAAGACACGGCCGCCAGCGAGAAACGCCGTTGGCGTGGCTATCCTTCGGCGCGCGCCAACCATTGCTTGCAGTTGGTTGCGCAAAAACACAATCGACCCATCGATTCAAGACCAATCAAGAAGCTGACCACGTCAGAGAGGGAACCCCATGGACCGCCGTAAATTGTTGACGCTCGTAACCCTGGCTTCCGGCGTGAGCGCCGTATCGCCCGTGTGGGCGCAGTTTGACCTGGGCAAGATGCTGGATGCAGGCAAGGACCTGGCCAAGTCCGAGAGCCTGTCGGACGAGGAACTCAAGAGCACGTTCGACCAGATGTCCGCCGAGATGGACAGCCAGAACCAGGTGGCCCCGGCAGGCAACCCCTATGCCAAGCGCCTCACGAAGCTCACCTCGGGCCTGGGCACCCACGACGGCCTCAAGATGAACTTCAAGGTCTACCTCACGCCCGAGATCAACGCCTTTGCCATGGCCAACGGCACCATCCGGGTGTATTCGGGTTTGATGGACAAGTTCACCGACGATGAAGTGCGCTATGTGATCGGCCACGAGATCGGCCACGTCAAGGCCGGCCACACCAAGGCCCGCATCCAGACCGCCCTGCGCACCAGCGCGCTGCGCAATGCCGTGGCGTCGAGCAACGGCAAGGCCGGTGCCATTGCCAGCTCGCAGCTGGGTGACCTGTTCGAGAAAGTGGTGCGCGCACAGCATTCGCAAAGCAACGAGCGCGAGGCTGACGACTACGCCATGGGCTTCATGAAGGCCAAGCGATACCAGCCCGCCGCTTGCGTCACTGCGCTGGAAAAACTCGCCGCCATGTCGGGCGGGGATTCGACCAGCTTTTTGTCTACCCATCCGTCACCCAAGGAGCGGGCGGACCGGATGAAGACGCAGGTTGCCTGACCTGAAGGCCCGAAGGCCTGAAGGTGGGCCTGCGGCTTTAGCTTGATACCTGGTGGGGCCGCGCCTTCGGGCGCGGTTTTTTTACGTGGGACCGTTGCGGATGTACCTCGGTGCTTGCGGATGACCTCGGAAATCACCATACACCTTTGCGTCAGGGTAGTACTCCGCCCCAAACTGCACCTTGCCTGCGGCTTCTTCGCCGCCTACATGGGCGATGAACGCCAGCATCAGGTCAATGCCTGCTGATACCCCGGCGGACGTCCACACCGACCCATCGCGTACCCAGCGCTGCTCCACAACCTCCACATCGCCCAGTGCGCGCAGGCGGTCCAGGGACCCCCAATGTGTGGTGGCGCGCTTGCCGCCCAGCAGACCAGCCGCGTGCAGCACAAAAGCACCCGTGCAGACGGACAACACGGCCTGGCAGGTTTGCGCCTGCCGCGCCACAAAATCGCGCATGGCCGGGTTGTCCACTTCACGCCGCGTGCCCTGGCCACCGGGGACGAGCAGGTAGTCCAGCGGTGGGCAGTTGTCGAAAGCGTGGTGGGGGTTGACCGAGAGCCCCTTGGCGCAGGTGATGGGCGCTGCCGTCTGCGCGACAGTCATGCAGTTTTGGGGGCCATCGGCGTAGCGGCTCCACATCGTGAGCATTTCCCAGGGGCCGACGAAATCGAGTTCCTCGACGTCGGGGAACAGAACGATGCCGAAATTCATGCGCAGGCTCCTTGCGTTGTGGCGGCTCATAAGGCCAATGGCTCAGTAACTCCGCCCACCCTTGTACATCGCATGCTGGCGCCGGTTCAGCGTGGCGGCTTCGCCCAGCCGCCCCATGGCAGCACCCGCATGCGCATGCGTGATGGCCATGCCCAGGCCATCGGCCGCGTCGGTGCCTGGCACGCCGGGCAGGCTGAGCAGGCGCCGCACCATCTCCTGCACCTGGCTCTTGGCGGCGCGGCCGTGGCCGACCACGGCTTTTTTCATCTGCAGCGCGGTGTATTCGGCCACCGGCAAATTGCTCGCCACCAGGGCCGTGATGCAGGCGCCCCGTGCCTGGCCCAGCAGCAGGGTGGACTGGGGGTTGACGTTGACGAACACGATCTCGACCGAGGCCACATCGGGTTCATAGCGGGCCGCCACTTCGGTGATGCCGTCGAACAGGATCTTCAGGCGCCCGGGCAGATCGCCCAGCGCCAGCGTGGTGGTGCGGATGGTGCCGCTGGCCACGTAGCTGAGCTTGTGGCCGTCCATGTCTACCACGCCAAATCCGGTGGTCTGCAGGCCGGGGTCGATGCCTAAGATGCGCATTTGCTCATTATTTGATAGCTGCTATCGCTTGTTGGTAAAGCGCTAGGTGCCAATTTTCTTGAAAACTTCTGGGTCGGTTCATTTACAGACCGAAGTACCAGCGCACCGAATGGAAAAACACCGGCGCCGCAAAACACAGCGCGTCCACCCGGTCGAGCAGGCCACCCGCACCGGTGACCGACATGCCCTGCATGCCCCAGCTGGTGATCCCCCGGTCGCGCTTCAGGGCCTTCATCACCAGGTGCCCCAGGCTGCCCGCCACGCAAGCCAGCAGCGCCATACCGAGCGCCTGGCCGGGCTTGAACGGGGTGATGAACGTGAGCAGCCCGCCGGCCAGCCCCCCGGCCGCCACACCGGCCAGCCAGCTCGTCCACTGAAAACTCTGGCTCACCTGCGGCGCCACGGGCTTGTGCGGAAAGCGCCGCCCCAGCAGGTGCTGCACCAGCATGCAGGTCTGCACCACAAACACCAGGAAAAACACCAGAAACGCGCCCTTGTCGCGGTAGCCCGGAAAGTCCAGCAGCAGCAGCGCGGGCACGTGGCTCATGCCGTACACGCAGACCATGATGCCCCACTGCAGCTTGGCGTTGCGCTCCAGAAAACGCTGCGGGTCGTTGGCCAGCGCACTCACCACGGGCAGGGCGAGGAACACGTAGACGGGGATGAACACCGTGAACAGGTCAAAGTGCTTGCTGCCCACGATCCAGAACTGCAGCGGCAGCACCACAAAAAACGCCAGCACCAGGCTGCGGTGGTCGCCACGCCGTGTGGGCGACAGCGTGATGAACTCGCGCAGCGCAAAAAACCCCACGATGGCAAACAGCACGGTGGCTACCGTGTCGCCCAGGACCCAGCCAATCCAGAAGACGGAAGCCATCATCCAGGATGTTTTGAGCAGCCCCCAGAAACGCTTGGCTTCGAGAATGCGGGCTTCGGACTCAGGGTCGTCGCTGGCGTGTTCGCGCAGATTGCGTACGAAGGCCCAGATGGTGACGACGGACAGGATGCCAAACATCACCAGGAACAGGGCACCGACCTGCTGGGTGGCAGTCAAATTGCGGAGGAAGTTGTTCATGTTCAGACTTCCCTGAGTGCGATGACTGCACGGCGTGCCCGGTCGAGGAACGGGCGACGCTCTTCACCTGCCTCCAGCTGCACAGGCTCTCCAAAAGTGACTGAGCACAGGATGGGCACTGGCACCACTTCGCCCTTGGGCATCACGCGCTGCACGTTGTTGATCCAGGCGGGCACCAGCACCACCTGCGGGAACATTTGCGCCAGCTTGAACAGGCCCGACTTGAACGGCTGCGGCTCGTCGCCATGGCCGCGCGTACCTTCGGGAAAGATCACGATGGAGTCACCGCTCTCCAGCGCACGCACCAGCGGGGCCAGCGGGTCGGACTCGGGCAGGGCTGCGCGCAGCTCCTCGGGGGTGGGCGCGCGGGGCGGGGCTTCGGGCGACGGATCGGGGCCGCCGGCCATGGCGGTGTCCGCGTCGCTGGCGGCGGTGGCCAGGGCCTCCAGCACGCCCACCGGCTCCGCCGCCAGGGGCGCCGGGGGCCGCGCAGGCGTGGCCTGCCGGTCCACGTACACGGCGTTGAACACGGCGGTGGTGATCCACTGGCGGAACGGCGTCTTGGTCCAGTAGTCCTTGGCCGCAATGGGCCGGGTGATGCTGCGCAGCTCCTCGGGCAGCGCGGCCCAGATCAGCACCATGTCGGCGTGGCTCTGGTGATTGGCGAAATAAATGCGCTGCTCGGCCTTGGGCGGGCAGCCGTACCAGCGGGCCTGGGAACCGGTCAGAAACCGCACGATCCCCAGCAGAAGGAAACTCATCAACTTGGCAAGCATGGCGGGGATGATACGTGGCGGGTGTGCCCTGCCGGGCGTGTACTTTGGCGGGCCGCAGCCGGGCGGCTGCAGCTACCCTGGCCACTACACCCAGATGCGATATGCCCAGAACGCCTCGTCGCCGTAGATGCCGTCGTACAGCGCCTGTGGGGCATAGCCGGTGATGCGCCGCGTGACGCGGCACAGGTGCGACTGGTCCGAGAAGCCCGCGCCTGCCGCCACATCGGCCCATTTCACGGTGCCCTTCGCGGCGTCCGAAGCGATGGTGTCGAAAAACGCCTGCTCGGCCTTGCCAAAGCCGCGCAGCTCGCGCAGCGGCAGTCCGGCCCAGCGCTTGATGCGGCGCTCCAGCTGGCGCAGGCTGCGGCCTGGAGCCGACACGGCGGCGCGTTGTGCCAGGTGCATGGCCCAGTCGCCATAGCGCTGCACCTGCAGCGCCTGCGCGGGACGGCAGGCTTGCCAGCGGGGTTCCAGAAACGCCTCCAGGCAGTCCATGCGGGCGGCATCGCCCGGCTGGTGCTGCACGGCTTCGCACATCGCGATCCAGTCGGGTGGCAGCACGGTTTGCGCATCCACGAAACGGTCAGTCAGCGCCTCGGGCTCCAGGCCGGTGAGCTGGTGCAGCGCGTCGGGCATGAACATCACCATCATGGCGTGGGTGGGCGCTGCGCAATAGCTGGCGCTGGGCCGGGTCTGGGGGCCCGCCAGCACCCAGCGGCCGGGATACGCCTCGCGCGGGCTGTGCAGGCCGGGCAGGGTGTCGGGGCGGTCTGCCACCAGGGCTTCGCTGCGGCCTTCAAACCACCAGCTCAGGCTGCAAAGGGGCGTGGCCGGAAAGCGGTTGATGCGTTGCGCATCCGTGAGCGTGTAGCCGAGTGTGCTGCGCACCATGGTGCCGCGCAGGCAGGCCGACAGGCTGGCGCGCGGAAGCCACAGCTGGCCCGAGGGGATCAGCCCCTGCGGATGCCGTGCGGAAGGTGGGACCAGGGTTGCCATGGGGCGCGAGTGTAGGCCAGGGGCGATGTCGAATTCGTTCAATACCTGCCCGCTGCTGCACCGCACCATCCGCACCATGAACCACGCCATCACCACTGCCCCATCGAAGCCCGCAACGCCTTCCCCCTCTGCGCAGCTTGCGCCAGCCCGGCTCCCCGAGCCCGGTGGCCCGCCCAGCCGCTGGTGGGGCCTGCCCTTGCTGTGGGAGATGCGGGCCGATTACCTCGGTTTCGTCACCCGTCTGCAGCGTGACCATGGCGACCTGACTCGCATGCGCCTGGGTAATGAAGATGCTTGGGACCTCCTGTCGCCCGACCTCGTGCGCGAGGCGCTGGTCACCCACGCAGACCACCTGATCCGCTGGGAGCGCGGCATCGCCGTGTTCGAGCAGGTGTTCGGCCAGAGTGTGCTGGTGACCGAGGGCGACACCTGGCAGCGCCAGCGCCGCATGTTGATGCCTGCTTTTACCCCCAAACGCGTGGCGGGCTACGCGCAGCTCATGACCGATGCCGCCCGCAGCGCACTCGACGCCGCCGTGCCCGCTGGCCAGTCCGAAGCGCTGGTGGCCATGGACACGCTCTGGACCGATGTGGCCATGGACGTGATCCTGCGCACGCTGTTCAGCGAATCGGCCCAGGCCGACGCGCGCGATGCCGCCTGGGCCACGCAGACGCTGTCGGAGACAGCCTTCCGCGAAATGTTCATGCCCTTCACGCTGCCCGACTGGCTACCACTGCCCGGCAAGGCCGCCAAGCGGCGCGCGCTCAGGGTGCTCAAGGGGCTGGTGCAGCGCCATATCGGTGCGCGCAGCCGGGATGCGGCAGATTCAGCAGGCGCCCCGCCACGCACTGACCTGCTGCACATGCTGCTGGCGCTGCGCGACGAATCCACCGGCGAGCCGCTGTCGCCGCAGGAGGTTTTCGACCAGTGCATGGTCAGCTTCCAGGCCGGGCACGAGACCAGCGCCACCACGCTGCTGTGGTGGAGCCGCCTGATGGCCGAACACCCCGAGGCCGCGCAACGCGCACAGGCCGAGGTGGACAGCGTGCTCCCCCCAGGCCAGACGCCCGGCCCCGAGCACTTGGCGCAACTACCATTTCTGTCCGCCACGCTCAAGGAGGCGCTGCGCCTGTACCCACCCATTGCCGCGCTGATGACCCGGCGCACCACCGCACCCATCACGCTGGGCGGCGTGGAGGTGCCCCAGGGCGCCATGCTGCGCATCACGCCCTGGGTGCTGCACCGGGATGAACGCTGGTTTGCCCAGGCCGACCGCTTTGTGCCGGAGCGTTTTCTGGATGACGCCCCGGCCATCCCCAAAGGCGCGTGGATACCGTTTGGGGTGGGGCCACGCGTCTGCATCGGGCAGCACTTTGCGATGCTGGAGATGACGCTGCTGGCGGCGATGTTGTTGCAGCGGTACCGGCTGCGGTTGCCGGAGGGTGCACCAGCGTGCGTGCCGAAGCTGCATGTGACCTTGCGGCCCGATGCCCCCGTGGTGCTGCGCCTGCAGCGGCGCTGATCAGCACCCTCTGAATGCGCGCTAATATTCCGCTTGGCAGGCTTGGCAGGCTTGGCAGGCTTGGCAGGGCGCCAGCGGTGCCGGTCTCCGAACGTTGACAGGCCCTGTCAGGGCAGTTCGGCGCTCCCCATCCGCGCCAGGATGGTCCGCGTCCTTCCCGCCAGATACGCCGACCCCGGTGTCTTCTCAAACCGCTTGGGTGCAGGCAACATTACCGCCAGCCGCGCGGCTTCCGTGGCGCTCAGGCGCGAGGCGCTTTTGCGGAAGTAGTGCTGCGCGGCCGCCTCGGCGCCGAACACGCCTTCGCCCCATTCCACGCTGTTCAGATAAATCTCCAGGATGCGCTGCTTGCTCAGCAGCTGCTCCAGCAGCAGCGTGAGTACAAATTCCTGCCCCTTGCGCAGCAGCGTGCGTTCGCCGGAGAGCAGCAGGTTCTTGGCCAGTTGCTGCGTGATGGTGGAGCCACCCCGGATCTTGGGGGCGCGCACGGGGCGGTCGGGGGCACGGGCCTGGGCTTTGTTGGCCAGGGCTTCGGCCTTGGCGTTGCGCTCCCAGGCTTTTTCGATGGCATTCCAGTCCACGCCGTCGTGGCTCACAAAGCCATCGTCTTCCGAGGCGATCACGGCGCGCTTGAGCTGGTCGGAGATGCTGGCGTAGGGCATCCACTGCTGGCGCCAGGGGACGTTGCCTTTGGTGGTGAGCAGCATCCAGGCCTCGGAGCGCTGAAAGCTGGTGGATTCGGGGTCGATGACCACCATGGCCGCGATACGGACCACAAAGAACAGCTGCAGCGCCACGAAGGCGAGCACCACCAGTCCCAGCCAGCGCAGCACGGGTTTCATCGCGGTGTGTCTCCTCGTCTGGGGTGTTGTTATTTGGATGAGTTGGCCTGCTGCATTTCCTGCAGCACCTGGGCCGACGGCGGGCGCACGCCGCGCCACAGCAAGAAGGCTTCGGCGGCTTGCTCGACCAGCATGCCCAGGCCGTCACGCGGAACGGCGCCGTGCTGGCGGGCCCAATCCAGAAAACCCTGCGCGGCGGGGCCATACATCATGTCGTAGGCCAGGCAGCCGGGGCGCAGCACGCTGGCGGATACCGGCACTTCGGCGCCGGCCAGGCTGCTGGCCGTGGCATTGATAATCACATCAAAATTGGCCCCTAGCGCTTGTGGAGTAAGTGCAAGTAGCTCTGATTTTTGTAGCAGTGCAAGCGCACTGTGCGACTGCACCAGGGCCTGCGCCTTGGCCAGCGTGCGGTTGGCCACCGTGATGTGGCGGGCTCCTGCCAGCAACAACGGGCCCAGCACGCCCGCAGCGGCGCCACCGGCGCCCACCAGCAGCACATCGCGTCCCGCCAGCGACACACCCGCGTTGCGCGTGATGTCGGCCACCAGGCCCAGGCCGTCGGTGTTGTCGGCATAGATGCTGCCGTCGGCGCGGAAGGTGAGGGTGTTGGCCGCACCGGCCAGCTGCACGCGCTCGCTGCATTCGGTGGCGAGAAGTGGTGCGTCGGTTTTGAACGGCACCGTCACGTTGCAACCGCGCCCGCCCTGGGCCACAAAGTCGCGCACGCCCTGGGCAAAACCATCCATGGGCACCAGGCGGCGTTCGTAGGCGATGTGCTCACCCGTCAGTTCGGCAAAGCGGGCGTGGATGGCGGGGGAGCGGCTGTGCGCCACCGGATTGCCCATCACGCAGTACAGGTCGGCGGCTTGGCTCATGGGTAAAAATCGTGCGGTATGAAAAAAGGCGGGTTGGCAGGGCCGCCGCGGGCAGGGCCTGGTGGCGACTAGCGGACGCTGGTCTCCAGCGTCTGATCGCGCGTGAACTTGAAGCGCGCCACCATGGCGATCTGGTCGGCCTTCTTGCGCATGTCGGCGCCAAACGCGCCAAACGGGCCGGCAGCCCGGGCAATCGCCTCGGCGCGCCGGTCCAGCGTGGGGTTGCCCGAGCCTTGCACCACCTCGGTGTCGAGCACGCGGCCGTCGTGGTTGACGGTGACGATCATGGTCAGCTCGCCATAAAGCTTCTTGCCGCCCTGTTCGGGGAAGTTTTCGGTGCCCTTGTCTTCCACCTTGCGGCGCAGGCCGTCGTAATAGATGGCGTAGGCCTCTTCGCGCGTGGCGGGGCTGATGTAGCGCTTCTTGGGGCGCGAGTTTTCTTCATTGATGCGCTTTTCGATCTCGGCGAGCAGCTTGACGAGCTGGCGGCGCTTTTCCTGCTCGTTGGCCTGCTCGGCGCTCTGGCTAGCCTGGCGCGGATCGGGCTCGGGCATGGTGGCCAACTGCTTGCGCAACTGGGCCAGCAATTGCGCCTGCTGCTCCTGCATCGCGTCCATCTTGCGCTGGGCTTCTTCGTAGTCGTCGCCCACCGTGGTCAGCGCGGTGTAGGGCAGGGGGCTGGTGGCGCGGCCCTTCTCGGCATCGCCGCCGCCGGCCAGGTTGGCCTGGGCAATCGCCTGGGCCTTGTCGGGGCGCTCGTTGGACTTGGCGTTGACCAGGATGACTTCGAGCGGCGTGTCCTGGAACACGCGGTTGAAGCCCTCGGGGTCAATGAAACGCACCGAGATGAGCGCGGCATGCACGGCCACCGAGATGCCCAACGCGAGCTGCAGCGTGCTGAAGGTGCGGAGGAAGGCAGGGAGTTTCATCGCCAGCAATTATCAGGGGCTGTCAGGGGGAATCAGGCGGCCGGTGCTGCCGCAGCGGCTTCGGCGGGTGCCTCGTTCACGTCCACTGCAATGGCAATCGGTCCGGCCACGGTATCGTCGTCCTCGGCATCGTCCACCGGGCCGTCGTCGCTGGTGTCGGCCGGGTCATCCAGGCGCTCGATCACGGTGCCATGGATATCGAGGGTGATCTCGTCCACCTCGCCCAGCTTGACCTTCAGGCGCGCGCCGCGCGGCAGGTTCTGCGCGCCCAGCACGGGGAAGACCAGCGGAATATCGTCTGCACGAACGAGGAAGCTGCCGCCCGGGCCTTCCTTGAAGACGGTGACGTTGAGCTCAGTGATGCCGTTCTGCTCTACATATTTGAGCGTCCAGAACCGTTCCATGCCCGCCTGGTAGCCGTTGTAGGCGCTGTAGGCGCCGTCAAAGCTGCTGATGATGGAGAACAGGTCGGCATCCTTGGGCTTGAACGGCGCGGCCAGCGCAGCGGTCTTGCCGTGGCGGGCGCAGGCAATGATTTGCCACTGGTTGACCAGGTCGGTGTAGCGGCGCAGGGGCGACGTGGCCCACGAATAGGCTTTGACACCGATGCCTGCGTGCGGCAGCGCCTTGGTGCCCATGCGCACCTTCACGCCCGGCGCCATGCTGGCCTGGCTGCGGTAGATGCCGGGCACTCCCAGCTCGGCCATCCAGCTGCCCCAGGTGCTGTTGGCCACGATCATGGCCTCGGCCACGATCAGGTCGAGCGGCGCGCCGCGCTGGCGTACGCTGATCTGCACTTGTTCATCGCCCGTGGGCTCGGCACCGTTGTTGCCGACCAGGCGGAAGTTGTAGTCCGGCCGGTTGAAGTTCTCGGGCTTGCCACGCACCACTTCGCGGCGGGCTTTGAGGTCCTTGGCAAGGCGGTGCAAAAATGATAGCTGGGGGCGCAGGTCAGACAAGCGCTGGGGGTCGTTTTGATGCTCGAACGCCGGGTTGGAGAGCCATTCTTCGGTCACCACGCTGTCGAGCTGGTCGTGGCGCAGGTTGGCGACCACGTGCACGCGCTCCAGCCTGGTTTCAGAGCTTTTGAATTCCAGCGTGGCTTCGTCGATGGTGACGTACAGCGACACGGCCGGGTTGGCACGGCCTTCGTCCAGCGTGTAGGTCTGCACCACGTCATCCGGCAGCATGGTGATCTTGTAGCCCGGCATGTACACCGTGGACAGGCGCGCGCGACCGAGCTGGTCGATGGCGCTGCCCGGCTGGATGGCCAGACCCGGCGCGGCGATGTGGATGCCCAGCACCACGGTGCCCGTGCCTAGGCCCTGCACCGACAGCGCATCGTCGATTTCGGTGGTCTGCGAATCGTCGATGGAATACGCCTGCGCGGTGGACAGTGGCAGCTCGTCCGCAATGGCGGGTGCGGTGACGGCGGGAAAGCCCGTGCCCTTGGGGAAGTTCTCGAACAAGAAGCGCTTCCAGTGGAACTGGTAGGCCGAATCGATGGCGCCCGCCTTTTGCAGCAGGTCGAGCGGCGCGGTGTGCGTGGCGCGGCTGGCGTCCACCACGGCCTTGTACTCGGGCGCGTTCTTGTCGGGCTTGAACAGGATCTTGTAGAGCTGGTCGCGGATGGGCTGGGGGCATTCGCCGCGTCCCAACTGGGCGGCCCACTCGTCGATTTGCGCGAGGATCGCTTTTTTCTTCTCGATGGCGGCCAACGCCTGCTGCAGGATCTCGGCCGATGCCTTCTTGAACCGGCCCTTGCCCGCACGGCGGAAGTAGTGCGGGGCGTCGTACAGGCGGAACAGCGCACCGGCCTGCTGGGCCAGGGTGGCGTTTTCAGAGAAATAGTCCCGCGCCAGGTCGGCAAAGCCGAACTCGTCTTCGGGCGCGAACTCCCAGGCCAGGTCCAGCTCAATGGTTTCGGCCACGGCCTGGGCCTGGGCGATCAAGTCGGCAGGCGAGGGTTTCTCGAATTTCAGGAGGATGTTGGCGGCCTTGACCTTGACCCGCTTGCCCGAGTCGAGCTCAACCTGGGCGGATGTATCGGCTTCGGACAGGATACGACCGGCCATGAACTTGCCGGCTTCTTCAAACAATGCGTGCATGGGCGGCATTGTCCCATGGGTGCCGCGCCGGTCCGACGGCCCCGGGCCTGCCCCTATGATCCAGGGCTTTGCACGATGGCCCGGTTCTTTCGACATGTTTTTTGATGCCATTGCCGTTCCGCTGGCCATGCTCGCAGTGGCTTTGCCGTTTCTGTTTGCCGTCACTGACTCCCCAATCGCCAACTTCTGGCCGCTGATCGCGTCCTGGGTGTGTGGGGCGGTGCTTTTGCTGCTGGCAGCCGGGTGGGCACGCGCCGGGGTCGCGCAGCGCAGGGGGCCTGCGGGCTGGGGTTGGCTGCTGGCGGGTGGGCTGGGGCTGGCCGCGCTGGTGGCCAGCGTCATCGGGCTGGTGCAGTACCTTGCTGGCGATGTCGGCCTGAGGCCCTGGATTCATGCCTCGGTGCCGGGCCAGGCGGTGGGCAACCTGCGCCAGCGCAACCAGCAGGCCACCCTGCTCAGCCTGGGCGCGTGGGCCTGGCTGTGGTGGACGCTGCATGCCCGTCCACAAGGCAACGCGGACTTGGCCGGGGCGGCCAGCCCAGGCTGCCCACCTTCCTCCGGCGTGTGGGGCGTGCTGACCGCCGTGGCGCTGATGTGGATCGCCGTGGGCGGGGCCGCCACAGCGTCGCGGACCGTGGTGGTGCAGTGGCTGCTTGTCCTGGTGCTTCTGGCCATGTGGCGTGGCGCTGGCCGTGGGGAGGCGCTGCGCCTGGGTATCGCAGGGTTTGCGGTTTTTCTGGTGGCCGCCTGGGTGCTGCCGGAGGCGCTCTGGAAGTTTCAGGGCGTGCGCGCAGATGCCTTGTTCCACCGTTTTACGGACGGATCGCACACCTGCACCAGTCGGCGGGTGCTGTGGTCCAACGTGCTCACCCTGATTGCGCAGAAACCGTGGCTGGGCTGGGGCTGGGGCGAACTGGACTACGCACACTACATCACGCTGTTCCCGGGCGAGCGCTTTTGTGTGCTGCTGGACAACGCGCACAACCTGCCCCTGCACCTGGCCGTAGAGCTGGGCCTGCCCGCTGCCGTGGCGTTGTGCGGGGTCGTCGTGGCAGGGTGCCTGTGGGCCCGGCCTTGGAGCGAAACCGAGCCCGTGCGCCAACTGGCCTGGGGCGTGCTGGCGATCATCGGACTGCACAGCATGCTGGAATACCCGCTGTGGTACGGGCCGTTCCAGGTGGTGGCCTTGCTCTCGGTGGCGATCCTGGTCTGGCCCCGGCGCGACGAAGCATCGGATGGGCGCGCGTGGCCTGCGGGGGCTGCAGCGCTGGTGGCCGCCGTGGCGATCCTGGGTGCCTGCGGCCTTGCCGCCTGGGACTACCACCGCGTGAGCCAGCTTTACAAGCCCGGTGCGCAGCGGGCTGCCGCGTACCGTGAGGACACGCAGGCCAAGGTGTCCCATTCGCTGCTGTTTTCGGGCCCGCTGGACTTTGCGCGCCTGACCACCACGGGGCTGACCCGCGACAACGCAGCGCGCATGAACGCCCTGGCCCAGGAACTGCTGCATTACTCCCCCGAGCCCCGCGTCATTGAAGTGCTGGTTGAAAGTGCCGTGATGCTGGGCAAGGACGACGAAGCGGCTTTCCACATGAAGCGCTACCGTGCAGCCTACCCGGACGACTATGCCCGCTGGATGGGGGCGGGTGGCACCCGGGCATCCCAGGCACGTTGAAGAGGTTCTGATGCGCTGGTGCCCCTGGCGCCCGGTTGATGTCAGGCCAGAGCCAGGAACTCCGTCACCTGGGGCAGGTAGTCGCTGAAATTGGCGAGGGCGTGTTCTCCCCCCTCCTGCACCACCAGCCGTGCCTGCGGGTAGCGCGCCACCATTTCACGCCAGTCCAGCACCTCGTCGCCCTTGGCAATGATGGCCATCTCGGGCGCTGCCGGCGGCTGGCCTGCGGTGTCCAGCGCGCGCAGCTCGTCAATGTATTCAGGCTGGAAGTAAAACCGCTCCGCTGGGTCGTGCCAGGTGGTCTGCTCGCCGATGTACCGCGCAAGGTCACGCGCCGGGTGCACGGCCGGATTGAGCATCACGCTGGGGCAGCCCTTGTGCTGCGCCACCCAGCTGGCGTAAAAGCCACCGAGCGAGGAGCCGATCACCGCCATTGCTGCTCCGGGCCACAGGGCAATGCCCTGCGCGACCAGTTCCATCGCCGCTTTGGGGGAGGGCGGCAGCTGGGGGCACCAGAAGGTGACACCCGGGTGGTGCTGCGCCACATGCGCAGCCATCTGCCGCGCCTTGGCAGACTGGGGCGAAGAGCGAAAGCCGTGCAGGTACAGAAGGTGGGTGGTGGTCATGGAGGGGGAAAACGACAGGGCAGGGGAATCACTGCTGTGAAAGGGGTGGCCGAGACATAAGATGCATGGCATGGGCACCACGCGGTGGGCCCGCTGCCTTGATCCCCACCATGACTGATTTTGCCCCGCTTTCCACCGCCAAACGCTGGGCTTTGGGATCCACCGACAAGCCTCCCACGTCGCTGGGCCGCTTTGAACTGAAAAAGCTGCTGGGCCGGGGCGCCCAGGCCACCGTGTGGCTGGCGCTGGACCCGCGCCTGCAGCGCGAGGTGGCCATCAAGCTCATGCGCCCCGTGGAGGACCAGGACCCGTCGGTGCTGGAGCACTGGCTGCGCGAAGCCCGGCATGTGGGGCGCCTGGCGCACCCCTTCATCGTTCCAGTGTTTGAGGCCGATGTGCAGGGCCGCCAGCCCTACATCGTGTTCGAGTACGTTCCAGGCAAGACGCTGGCCGAGCATCTGGCGCAGCAGGGGCGCTGCACGCCGCACGACGCAGTGGCGCTGATGGTGGATGTGCTGGATGGCCTGCAGGCCGCGCACCAGGCCGGGATCGTGCACCGCGACCTCAAGCCTTCCAACATCATGATCGACACCCAGCGCCACGCGCGGGTGATGGACTTCGGCATGGCGGCGCCGGTGCAGGCTGTGCCGGATTCGCAACTGGCCAGTGGCACCCCGGCGTACCTCGCGCCCGAGGCGGCGGCCGGGGCGGCCCCTGCACCGGCCATGGATGTGTATTCGGCCGCCCTGGTGCTGGTGGAGCTGCTCACGGGCCGGCCACTGATCCACCAGAAGGACGCCTGGCAGGCGCTGTACCGCGTTGCCAACGAAACCCTGGTGCTGCCGGAAGACCTGGGGCCGGGCGTGGACGACGCCCTGCGGGCCATTTTGCAACGTGCGATGGCGCGCGAGCCGGGCCAGCGCTATCCGTCGGCGGCGGAGTTTCGCGATGCCTTGCGTGCCTGGGCCGCTCCGGCCAGCGCGCCCACGGCCGCCAGCAATGCCACGCTCGACTTCCTGCTGCGGCGCATGCGCCACAAGAGCGACTTTCCGGCGCTGTCGGACTCGGTGGCGCGCATCCAGCGCGTGGCCAACTCCGAGGACGACAGCATCAGCGATCTCACACACGAGATCCTCAAGGATGTGGCGCTCACCAACAAGTTGCTGCGCTTGGTCAACAGCGTGCATTTCGCGCATGCGGGCCGGGGCACCATCAGCACCGTGTCGCGGGCCGTGAGCCTGGTGGGCTTCAACGCCGTGCGCAACATGGCACTCAGCCTGGTGCTGCTCGACCACATGCAGGACAAGGCCCATGCAAGCCAGATGCGCGAGGAGTTTTTGCGGGCCATGATGGCCGGTTCGGTGGCGGCGGAGCTGTGCGAGCCCGGCCAGGCGGCTGAAGAGGCCTTCATTGGCGCGATGTTCCAGAACCTGGGCCGCATGTTGTGCGAGTTCTACTTTCCGGAAGAGGCGCGCCAGGTGCGCGCCCTCATGGAGACTGGCCGCGTGGAGGGGGGCGAAGAGTCGGCCGCGCTGCAGGTGCTGGGCCTGGGCTTCGAGGACCTAGGGGTGGGCGTGGCCCGCGTCTGGGGGCTGCCCGAGAGCCTGCAGCGCTGCATGCGCAAGCCCCTGGGCTCGCCCATGCAACGCGCGCCGGAGCAGGGGGTGGAGCGCCTGCGCTGGGTGGCGATGGCTGCCAATGAGGTGGCCAGCACCCTGCTGGCGAGCGATGCCGCGTCGCTGGAAGCCCGCCTGGGCCAGATCGGCACCCGCTATTCCCGTACGCTGGCGCTGTCTCCCGCAGCGATTTCGGAGGGCACTTTGCGCGCCCGCCACAAGCTCGTGGCGCTGGCCGAGGCGCTGGACCTGCGCGTAGCCCCCGGCACGCCTGCGGCGCGGCTGCTGCAGCTGCCCCCGGCGGCCGGTGCCGGGCCCGCGCAGGATGACGCCCTGGGCTCGCACGAGCTGCGGGCCAGCGAAACCCAGCCCTTGCCAGCGGTGCTGGAGTCGCAGGCCAGCGGCGCCGTGTCGGTCGCGCAGGTCAACGAAGTGCTGGCAGCGGGCATCCAGGACATCACCAATGCCATGGTCGAGAGTTTTCAGCTCAACGACGTGTTGCGCATGATCCTGGAGACCATGTTCCGCGCGCTGGGGTTTCGGCGCATGGTGTTTTGCCTGCGTGAGGCACGCACCGATTTGCTGACCGGCCGCTTTGGCCTGGGCGAGGGCAGCGAGGCCGCCGTGCGTGCCATGAAAGTCCCGCTCAAGGCGCCGGGCGACCTGTTTGCCGCCGTCTGCCTGCGCGGTGCCGATACGCTCATCAACGACGCGACGGAGCCCAAGATGCAGGCCCGCCTGCCCGAGTGGTACCGCGCGGGGCTCAATGCCCCCTCGTTCTTGCTGCTTCCGCTGCAGATCAAGGGGCAGACGTTTGCGCTTATCTATGCCGACCAGTCCACGGCAGGGGGCATCGTGGTGGACGACAAGGCCCTGGGCCTGCTGCGCACCCTGCGCAACCAGGCGGTGATGGCCTTCCGCCAGGCGGGGTGACGGTGGCGCGGCCCCGAGGGCCGCGATAATCCCTCGATGGCCGTTGTTTTTGAAAAGCCCTCGCTCGCCCAGCGTTTTCTTCCCCTGTTTCGCGGGTTTGACCTGCCGCTCATGCTGGTGGTGGCGTTGCTCGCCTGCGCCGGGCTGGTTGCCATGTATTCATCGGGCTACGACCACGGCACACGGTTTTCGGACCATGGGCGCAACATGCTCATTGCGGGTGCCATTTTGTTCATGGTGGCCCAGGTGCCGCCCCAGAAAATCATGCTGTTCGCTGTGCCGCTGTATGCGGCTGGCGTGGCGCTGCTCTTGGCGGTGGCGCTGTTTGGCATCACCAAAAAAGGGGCGACGCGCTGGATCAATGTGGGCATCGTCATCCAGCCCAGCGAGATCCTGAAAATTGCCATGCCCCTGATGCTGGCCTGGTGGTTCCAGAAACGCGAGGGCACCTTACGCCCGCTCGACTTTGCGGCGGCAGGGCTGCTGCTGGCCGTTCCGGTGGGGCTGATCATGAAGCAGCCCGATCTGGGTACGTCGCTACTGGTTCTGGCAGCTGGCCTGTCCGTGATCTTCTTTGCCGGGCTCTCCTGGAAGCTGGTGCTGCCACCGGTGGTGCTGGGGGGCGTGGGCATCCTGGCGCTGGTGTTGCTGGGGGACCAGTTGTGCGCGGACGGCGTGCGCTGGTCGGTGCTGCACGACTACCAGCAGCAGCGCATCTGCACCCTGCTGGATCCCACACGCGACCCGCTGGGCAAAGGGTTCCACATCATCCAGGGCATGATCGCCATCGGCTCGGGGGGCATGTGGGGCAAGGGTTTCATGGCGGGTACGCAGACGCATCTGGAGTTCATCCCCGAGCGCACCACCGACTTCATCTTTGCCGCGTTCTCCGAGGAGTTCGGGCTGGCAGGCAACCTGTTTCTGCTGGTCTGCTTTTTGATGCTGGTCTGGCGCGGCCTGGCCATCGCCGCAGGGGCCACCAGCCTGTTCGGGCGCCTGATGGCCGGGGCGGTCTCGATGATCTTTTTCACCTATGCCTTTGTGAACATGGGCATGGTCAGCGGCATCCTGCCCGTGGTGGGCGTGCCGCTGCCTTTCATCAGCTATGGCGGCACCGCCATGGTCACCCTGGGCCTGGCGCTGGGCATCCTGATGTCGGTGGCCCGGGCCCAGAGGCAGGACCCCAAGGACGCTCGGCCTGCCCTATAGCCATGGGCTCCGCTGGGAGATCAGGAACACCTTCCAGGGTCTTTACCCAGGCGTTGCGTGCAGGGCGGCAAGAGGGTACAAACCGGCAGGCCAACTGTGCCTTGGCCTATGCAACCGGAGGGATTCCCTATGGCGGCGAAGTTCGAGCTGAAGAAGTCGAAGAACGATAAATTTGTCTTCAACCTGTTGGCCTCCAATGGCCAGATCATCCTCACCAGCGAGATGTACGAATCACGGGCCAATGCACTGAACGGCATCGAATCCGTGCGCAAGAACGCTCCCGATGATGGCCGCTTCGGTCGCCTGAGTGCCAAGGATGGATCGCCCTATTTCACGCTCAAGGCGGGCAATGGCCAGGTGATCGGCCAAAGCCAGATGTATTCTGGTGCCAAGGCGCGCGATGCCGGTATCGAGTCGGTGCAGACCCATGCGCCCCAGGCCGCGCTGGACGACCAGACGACGGCCTGACGCTTTGCGTGGGCGCTTTGAGGCATAGGGGCATGTGCCCCCATGTCCGGCAGGGTGGGGCTGCGCGCCTAAAATGCCCCGATGACTTTCCGCTCCACCACTGCCGCGCCCCAGCGTGCGGCCACCAGCCAGCGCATCGATGTCGCTCGCGAATTGTTGCTGACCCCTTTCGGGCTTGACGAAAGCCACCTAGCACGGGCACTGGCCGAGATCCGCACCCACAAGGTGGACGATGCCGACCTGTACTTCCAGTACACCCGCAGCGAGGGCTGGAGCCTCGAAGAGGGCATCGTCAAGACTGGTTCCTTCAGCATCGACCAGGGTGTGGGTGTGCGCGCGGTGAGCGGCGAGAAGACGGCGTTTGCCTATTCGGACGACATCTCCGAGGCGTCCTTGTTGGACGCAGCCCGAACTGTAAGGTCTATTTCGGCCGCAGCGCAGGCGGGTAAATCGCGAGTAGCTCCTAAAAAAGTAGCAGCAGGCCGCAGCCTGTACCCCGGCGTGGACCCCATTGCCTCGCTCGACAGCACCGCCAAGGTGGCCTTGCTGGAAAAGCTGGAGCAGCGCGCCCGCGCCAAGGACCCGCGCGTGGCGCAGGTCATGGCCGGGCTGGCGAGCGAATACGACGTGGTGCTGGTGGCCCGTGCCGACGGCACCCTGGCGGCCGATGTGCGCCCGCTGGTGCGCCTGTCGGTCACGGTGATCGCCGAGCAGAATGGCCGCCGCGAAATGGGTTCGGCGGGCGGCGGTGGTCGTTTCGGCCTGGCCTATTTTGACGACGAGCAGATGGGCAAGTACGTGGACGAGGCCGTGAATGCGGCCCTGGTCAACCTCGAATCGCGCCCCGCCCCTGCGGGTGAGATGACGGTGGTGCTGGGGTCGGGCTGGCCCGGCATCCTGCTGCACGAAGCCATTGGCCACGGGCTGGAAGGCGATTTCAACCGCAAGGGCTCGAGCGCATTCAGCGGCCGCATCGGCCAGCGCGTGGCGGCCAAGGGCGTGACGGTGCTGGACGACGGCACCATCGCCGACCGCCGTGGATCGCTCAACGTGGACGACGAGGGCCACGCCAGCCAGCGCAATGTGCTGATCGAGGACGGCATCTTGAAGGGCTACATCCAGGATTCGCTCAACGCGCGCCTGATGGGTGTGGCACCCACCGGCAACGGTCGGCGTGAGAGCTATGCCCACATTCCCATGCCGCGCATGACCAACACCTACATGCTGGGCGGTGACAAGGACCCGCAGGAAATCATCGCCAGCATCAAGAAGGGCCTGTACGCCAGCAACTTCGGCGGCGGACAGGTGGACATTACCTCGGGAAAATTCGTGTTCTCGGCCAGCGAAGCCTACTGGGTGGAAAACGGCAAGATCCAATACCCCGTGAAAGGCGCGACCATCATCGGCAGCGGCCCCGAGTCGCTCAAGAAGGTCACCATGATCGGCAACGACATGCGCCTTGACAGCGGCGTAGGCACCTGCGGCAAGGAAGGCCAGAGCGTCCCCGTGGGCGTGGGCCAGCCTACGCTGCGTATCGAGGGGTTGACGGTGGGTGGCACGGCCTGAAGAAGGCGGATGCGAAAAGTTGGTGTGGCATTCCGGCAACCCACTCTCCGCCTGCTGTGCAGCATAGTCTGCTTGTGGGGGCTGGCATGTGCGAGCGGCAGCAGCTTCGCTCAGCACTGTCTGGCGGTAGATGCCAACCCATCGGCTCCAGTTCGCAAGCTTTTTGTCATCGCAGGACAATCCAACGCGGTGGGCTTGGCGTCCGTCAGGGACATTACCAGTGGTCCCAATAATTATGTTGAGAAAGATACCGTTTTTCCGAACGTGAAGATCTATGGCGTCTTTAACGCTGGACCTGAAGTTGCCGGAAAGGATGATGCAACACATTCCAGCACAGTAAGCTGGAGTCGTTTTGCATCATGGCAGGTGGCACGGCCTGGTTTCGGCTACAAAAATGTGACCCATTACCCGCAGTATTTCCCACAGGGCTCGGGTGCACAAGACATGTTTGGACCTGAACTGTACTTTGCCCGCTACTTGAATGATCGGCCGCCGAAAGACCACTACATTGTAAAACTGGCTGTTTCAAATACTTCGCTGAATACCACGACCAATGCTGATAGCTGGTCCCCTGGGGGACGATTGTATAAAGAGCTTATGAAAATGATTGCTGAAGCTCACAATACCAAGCGAACGGAAGTGAATTTGAAGGTGGCTGGCATTTTTTTTATGCAGGGCGAAACCGACGCAATGCATAAGGAATGGGCAAGAAATTACGAAAAAAATCTCAAGGAATTCGTACAACGCTTCCGAGAGGATGTTCAAAGTATGAACTGTGCAGAGGCAAAAAATGTCCCAGTCGTCCTTGGAAGAATTCAAAATAATTCTGCGTGGGTGCATGCAAAAATCGTGCGACTTGCTCAGAAAAAGGTGGCTCGCGACGTCCCGCATGTCAGTATTGTGAATACGGATGATCTTTCGGGATGGCTTGACAAGAGTGGTTTGCACTTCAACGAGTATGGTCAGGTCCAGTTGGGCAAGAGGGTTTATCAAGCCTTTTTTCCTCCTTCGTAGAACTTTGAGCAAAACGGAAACTTCGAGAATTTTCGGATGTGAGCGATATTTTCGTTTTTACGATTAAATAAGATTATTTTGTGGATTGCAATGAATATATTGGGAATATCTGCGTACTATCATGACAGCGCGGCGGCGCTATTGCGATCAGGCAGGATCATCGCTGCGGCACAGGAAGAGCGTTTCACGCGGAAAAAGCATGATGAACGATTCCCAAGAAATGCAATCCATTACTGCCTAGCGGAGGCAAATGTTCGTGTCCATGAACTGGACTCGATTGTTTTTTATGACAAGCCCATCCTCAAGTTCGAGCGCTTGCTCGATACCTATTTGAGCTATGCGCCCCGCGGCTTTCATTCTTTTGTCATGGCTGTACCCGTCTGGCTCAAGGAGAAGCTGTATCTGAAGAGGACACTCAGGCAAGAGCTTGCCAGCTTGCTTTCCTGCAAGGAGTCGGAACTTCCACCAATTTTGTTTGCCGAGCATCATGAGTCGCATGCGGCGTCTGCCTTCTATCCGAGTCCCTATGAAACTGCCGCCGTTTTATGTCTGGATGGCGTAGGAGAGTGGGCAACCACATCGGCATGGCTGGGGCAGGGTTCAGAATTGACCCCTTTATGGCAAATCGATTTTCCGCACTCACTGGGGTTGTTGTATTCGGCGTTTACCTATTATCTAGGTTTCAAGGTGAACTCGGGAGAGTACAAGCTTATGGGCCTTGCGCCCTATGGAAAGCCTGTTCATACCCAATTGATCTGGGATCATCTTATCGACGTCAAGGAGGACGGAAGTTTTCGTCTGAATCTGGATTATTTTGATTATTGCGCTGGATTGCGGATGACCAACCAGAAGTTCTCCGATCTATTCGGGGGGGCGCCCCGAGATCCAGAGAGCGTACCGACCCAGCGCGATATGGATCTGGCAGCGTCCATCCAGGTGGTGACGGAAGAAATAATTATAAAATTGGCTCGGCAGCTCAAAAAAGATACCGGCGCCGATTATTTGTGTCTGGCCGGGGGGGTGGCTCTGAATTGTGTAGCGAATGGGCGCCTTTTGCGAGAGGGAATTTTCAAAGACATCTGGATTCAACCCGCCGCTGGAGATGCAGGTGGTGCATTGGGGGCCGCTTACGCTGCCTACCATACCTATCGCAAGCAACCCAGGGTGTATGTGCCGGGCGTTGACCAGATGCAAGGCTCCTTGCTGGGGCCGCGCTATGAACAAGCTGATATCGTTGCGAAGCTTGATCAACTGGGGGCGCACTACACAGTGGTTGAGCCTAGTAGGCTGTCTGATACCGTTGCAGATCTGTTGGCCAATGAAAAGGTTGTAGGCTGGTTTCAAAATCGGATGGAGTTCGGTCCCCGGGCGCTGGGTGCGCGGTCGATCATTGCGGATCCGCGTTCGAGTGCCATGCAGTCCCAGCTGAACTTGAAAATAAAATTCCGCGAGTCGTTCAGGCCTTTTGCCCCGGCCGTCAAAGAAGAGGCCGCTGCTCGGTACTTCCACTTGGATAGGCCCAGCCCCTATATGCTCTTGGTGGCACAGGTCCACGAGGACATTCAGACCCAGCCGGATGAGTCCTTGCACGGTTTGGCGCAGTTGCATCAGGTGCGTTCGTCGATCCCTGCCGTGACACATGTGGATTATTCTGCGCGCGTACAAACCGTGAGTGAACAAAGTAACCCAGAGTTTTATCAGCTATTGAGTGCCTTCGAACGAAAAACCGGCTGTTCGGTACTGGTGAATACATCGTTCAATGTGCGCGGCGAGCCTATTGTCTGTACGCCGGAAGACGCATTCCGTTGTTTCATGGGAACGGATATGGATTGCTTGGTATTGGGTAACGTACTGCTGTCGAAGGACGCACAAAAGAACGTCAATATTGCCCATCGCAAAGGTGCCTTGGCACTGGACTGACGAAAATGATGAAAAATAACACTGAAGCCGTAGTCGATGCACGTGAACTGCGTAAATTCGGCTATGTCATGGCAGGGTTTTTTGCCCTGGTTTTTGGCCTTTTTGTGCCTTGGTGGTGGTCTCTAAAATGGGCTTATTGGCCATGGGGCGTCGCTGTGGTCTTTCTTGCGTTGGCCCTTTTGAAGCCCTTGGCTTTAGGTATTGTTTACAAATGCTGGATGCGACTGGGTCGAGTGCTTGAATGGGTCAATGTCCGGATTGTTCTGGGTGTTGTCTTCTTTCTGGTTTTTATGCCGTTGGGAATGATCATGCGGCTGCTTGGAAAGGATACGCTGCAAAAAAAATGGGATAAGCAGGTGGCTACCTACAGAGTCAACAAGGTATCTAGAAAAAATAATCACATGGAGCGGCAATTCTGATGTTGGAGCTGATCAAAGAGCTTATTCTTTTCTTCCAGGAGCATAAACGCTACGCACTGATTCCTGTGCTCCTGGTCTTGCTTCTGCTGGGAGCCCTCATTGTGTTTGGGCATGGCTCGGTGTTTGCACCCTTTATCTATACGCTGTTCTAGATCGATGAAGAAGCTCATTTACATTCTTCTTCCTTCACTAGTACTGTGCGCACTTGTGGCTTTGGGGTACTGGGCTGGGCTGTATACGGTGGCTGGCCGGTTCGATAAAGTCATCCGATGGGTGGAGCAAGGGGAAACTTTGGCTGGAGTGCTGGCAGTGACTCCTTTGAAGGATGAGCAGCGCAATCATTACGCACGCGCTTACACCAGTTCTGCGTTGGATATCGGCTCCATTAGTTGGTCTGTCCCTAATCAGCCAACTCCTTTTGTAGGTACTGCCCCATCACCAGGGCAACACCAAAATGCACATATCAACTCTTGGCAGATGCGCAACAGCGAGGAGCTTCAGATGCCGAAGCCTGAGGGGGTCTATCGCATTTTTCTCACCGGTGGCTCCACCGCATATGGATCTGGTGCTCCGAGTCAGGAGCAGACGATTGGCAGCCTGCTGAATGATCTGCTCAACAAGAACCTGTCAAAACCTGGCCTGCGTTATGAGGTGTTTACTTTTGCCAATCCAGCTTGGGCGTCCACACAAGAGCGTATTGCCATTGAAAACTATCTTTCTGAGCTTCAGCCGGATCTGGTGATTTCACTGTCTGGAAATAATGATGTTTTTTGGGCGGATGCGGGTCGAAATGTCCTGTGGTTCAGTGCATTTTCGGATGACTATTTTAAAACTCTGGCAAATACGGGTTTGAAGACGGCTGGCAGAAAGGAACTGCAGGACTTGCCGCAGGCCCGTCCTCTGCCTCAGCCTGTACCTGTGCAGACCGTTGCCTATCGACTTGAAAAGAATGTTCGATTAGGAGCACATGCTCTTCAGGGTGTAGATTGGGTATTTTTCCTGCAGCCTACTCTTTCTGTGTCTAAAAAGTCTTTGAGTTCACGTGAAAAGGATTTCCTCTCCAATTCTAAAGAATATTATGTGCATTGCTATCAGGCAATTGCAGCCAGTCTGTCGGGCGTCAGCTTGAAGAATTTCAAATTTATCGATCTGTCTGGCGTCTTCGACCGCTACGGGGCAGAGGACGACATGTTCCTGGACCAGTTTCATTTTGGGGATAAGGGCAATGCTGTCATTGCTCAAGCTATTCTCGCTTCATTAGCTCCGAAAACAGAATCTAGTATGCGGAAGAACTAACTTCCTTGGATTTTTGCAATAGCACTGCACAGGTGTGGTGTCGAGAGAAATTCCAGAATGAATGCTATGCACTTTGATTTTTTGATTAATAGTTAGCAGCGCCTGAATCTCGTTGTTTGAGGCCTGCAATGCTGTAACTTAATCCTGAACTTGCTAACTTAATTCAATCATCCCTTGGTTTAAAATCCGCCATCAAACATCCATACTTTTACTTTGGTTGGACTGTAGAAGTTGCCGCCGGGGCTAGATCTGGCCATTGTTCCAAATATTGAGTCGTCGAATGGGAAGTATGAATCAGTTAAAAAACTTATGCTTCCATGTTGCACGACTGTAGCGCCAGAGGGTGTTTCTTGTACTAGTTCTCCACGCATTTTGGTCCAGTGCTGTCCTGAGATTAAATGTCCTTGCATTGTCAAACGAACCCAGTAGTACATTCCATGGGTAAGAGTGAAATCGGATTCGGTAATATAGGACGCCGATATAGGGTCGTTTGGTAAGCAGTTGATGGAGGTATTTCCGGTTAATGTGCTTTGCATGCAGCGGTTATTGGTTTGGTCCCAAGTGTATGCGGTTTGATCTCCGTTCCACAACTCAAAGCCCAGGCCTTTGGGTGTAAGTATTAATCCGGCGCCATATCTAAAAAGCCATTGCCTACTCGGATGCTCAGGTGAATTTAGAAGTTCTTGGACTGAATTTCTCTGGAAAGGGCAAACTGCAGTTGCTCCAGAAAATTCCCCTTGCGTGAATGCAAGAATGCTATGCTCAGTCAGCGCGCTGGAATTGTATCCTGGGGGCTGCCACTGAAATCTAGCTTGTAGCTGTATGGTGCCCCCTTGTTCAAGCGTATTTTTGGATTTTTGCATGTTATCTGGTTTGTACCAGTCAAAATAACAAAAACCGTTTATCTGCAAGGCCGGATGAGTTATATCATCGGCAATATAAGATTGGATCTGAGCGCCAACGCCACCACAAGCGATAAGACTCATCACTGTAAAGCTAGCAAGAATATGCTTGATCATTTGATACTATCTAAAAGTGGTGCATTCAAATGTGAAGTCCAACACCCTTGATTCCGGTGGGTGAGGTGGAGTGCTGCAGTCCGTCGATCCGCAGCTCGTAATACACAACTAACGGTGATCCTACCCACGCCCTCTTTCTTGGGCGATTGTTAATTTCATCTGCATTCGCATCGAGCTGCTGTCGGCTGTAGCTTCGTCTAGGGATGCTTTGTACGAATGAAGCGGTAAGTGTGCGGAACGGATCGAGCTGGATGCTAGGCGTAAAACGCAGCAATATCTGTAGCTATTGCGAGTATGTGCAATAAAGCAGACCGCAGATGCACACGACGCGGTGAATTGTGCAGAGGATCCCAAGCGCTCAAATGTACGGGACATCGGACCCGGTCCAGATGCTGACTTGAATCAACGCAATGCCAGATGCTAGATGCCGCTACCGAGACTGTCCCAGAAGCCGACGACAGGTCCGTGGCTCACTCTGATGGCATGTGGCCTCTGCCGCTGGCCACGCTGACAATCGATAGGCCTTAGCGCGAACCTTGTCCGCGCGATGTCTGTCAAGACGTGCTCTCCTGAAAACTCCATCTGTGAGGAATCTGACGGTCGGTTGGAGAGCGGCTGTTCTCGAAGATGCAACACCATGGACAATTCATTGTGTTGATTGACGACTGATCCGCTGGTGTAGCGCTATGCAGATCAAGATTGCCGGGCACCCTCAGCACTGTGGAAACCTGACTGAGCCCAGGCTTTGCAATGTGAAACCTGCCCAGGTTTTTTCTGCGCCTCTGGCAGCGCCGGTGTTTGCCGAAGCGCTCCTGTGTAAAAACAAATGGGCGGTTGGCGGGCGGCATGGCGGACAATTGATCCATGCCAGCGACGCGCCCCAGTCAGCTACTGACCCTTCAGTCATTTGGCGACATCAGCCGCTTTCTGCGTGAAGGCGTGGCCGATGAGGAGTCTCGCCAACTGCGCGATAGCTTGAGCGCGCTCTCAACGCAGATCGACGAGGCGGTGCGGATCCGCCGCACCAGCACCGATACCACAGCCATCACCCGGCGTGTGTTGACTTTGTCGCATTGCGCCCGCGAGCACCAGCTGTTCCTGACGGGCCTGGGATCGGCCTGGCACGCGTTGTACGAGTTCGGGGCCTATGAGCGTGCGCTGAGGGAGTTGCGCAATGCGATCGCGGACTGGCAGCAGATGCTGGAGCGGCGCAGCCCGAAGGAAAGTGCGAGTTTCGACCAGTTCGAGCTTCTGGCCTGGCGCACGCTGGGCGAGGCGCTGCTGCTCATCGACATGTATGAGCACCAGAGCGATCCACCCAGTGACCTGCAGGATCGGGCGCCGCCGCGCAAGCTGTCAGTCCTGCAGCGTGCGAGCGCTTGGTTTCGTCGCTGGAGGCGTTGAATCAGGGGGTTGGAAGTGGGGCCTGGTAGGCATCCGGATTACCATTGCTGTCGCGCAATCGCAACAATCCGGGGGTGCTGCACTGCCGCACTCCTGTGCTACATTGGCTGCCATGCAAGTTCGCAGCGCGTTTTATTTTTGGTTTTTTATCTCGGTCCCCGGCGGATGAGAGGAAAACGCGCAAGCAAACACAACCTTCCCATACCAACCGCCGACGCTGCAAAGCCCGGCGGTTTTTGTTTTTCTGCCCTCCCGTTTTTTCATCCCTCCCACTACTTTTACTCCACGAGGAAGCAACCATGACGGCCACCACCACCCCGACCAGCGATGCCTGGTACCGCAGCGTCGAGAAAACCAGCCAGACCGACGACGAACGTATCAAGGACATTACCGTGTTGCCTCCTCCCGAGCATCTGATCCGCTTTTTCCCGATCCGTGGAACGCCGGTCGAGACGCTGATCACCCAGACCCGCAAGAACATCCACAACATCATGGCCGGCAAGGATGACCGCCTGCTGGTGGTGATCGGCCCATGCTCCATCCACGATCCGGCTGCCGCTGTTGAGTACGCGCGCCGCCTCATGGCCGCGCGCACGCAGTACGCCGACACCCTGGAAATCGTGATGCGGGTGTACTTTGAGAAGCCACGCACCACGGTGGGCTGGAAGGGCCTCATCAACGACCCGTACCTCGACGAAAGCTACCGCATCGACGAAGGCCTGCGCATTGCGCGCCAGCTGCTGATCGAAATTAACCGCCTTGGCATGCCCGCCGGCAGCGAGTTCCTGGATGTGATTTCGCCCCAGTACATCGGCGACCTCATCAGCTGGGGCGCCATTGGCGCCCGCACCACAGAAAGCCAAGTGCACCGCGAGCTGGCCTCCGGCATCTCGGCGCCTATCGGCTTCAAGAACGGCACGGATGGCAACATCCGCATTGCCACCGACGCGATCCAGTCGGCCAGCCGGGGCCACCACTTCCTGTCGGTGCATAAAAACGGCCAGGTGGCCATCGTCAACACCAAGGGCAACAAGGATTGCCACGTGATCCTGCGCGGCGGCAAGACGCCCAACTACGACGCTGCCAGCGTGGCCGCTGCCTGCAAGGACCTCGAAGCCGCCAAGCTGCCCGCCACCCTGATGGTGGACTGCAGCCATGCCAACAGCAGCAAGCAACATGAAAAGCAGCTCGACGTGGCGCGCGACATCGCCGCTCAGCTCGCCGGTGGCTCGCGCAGTGTGTTCGGCCTCATGATCGAGAGCCACCTCACCGCCGGTGCCCAGAAGTTCTCACCGGGCAAGGACCAGCCCGGCGCGCTGGAGTATGGCAAGAGCATCACGGACGCCTGCTTGGGCTGGGACGATTCGCTGACGGCGCTGGCTGAGCTGTCTGACGCCGTGAAGGCGCGCCGCGCGCGGTGATCTGCGCCGCTGGCCGAAGGCCCTAAACTGGAAGCCCGTGGCGGGCCGTGCAAGGGAGCACGGCAGTCGCTGCCACGGTTTCAGTAGATAGAAAGGCAAACCATCATGCACAGCGAAGTGTCGGTCCGTCTGGCCGGAAACCAGGAATTCCGTTTTGATCTGGAGGGCGCCGAGCCCATGGGCCACGAGGCTGGTAGGCGCTGGCTGGATGATCAGTTCACCGCGCTCGATTGCGAGCCCCTGCGCGCCAGCGGCAAGGTGCTGCTGGCGGACAAGGTGCTCACCGTGGCCCGCGCTGCGGGGGCTTCGTTGCTGGCCGACCCGGCATGGTCCCGTGACTTTGCGCGCGCTGCCAGCGCTGCACTCGCCAAGCCCGTGGTGCGCGTGGACGTCCCCGGCATGGCGGTATCGTTCTGATTATTGAAGAAAATCAGGCCCCGGCGCTTGCCATGTAAGCGTCAGCAGCTATTTATTTTGTAGCGATTCCAGCAGTTTGGCGTGGATGCCGCCAAATCCCCCGTTGCTCATGCACACGATGCGGTCTCCCGGGCGGGCTGCCGCTGTGACCTGTTGTACCAGGGTGTTGATGTCGGCAGCGGTTTGCGCCCGCAGGCCTGGGCCCACGCCCAGGGGGGCGAGGGCCTGCGCCGCGTCCCAGTCCAGCCCGGCCGTGTGGCAGAACGCGAGGTCGGCAGGCTCCAGCGCCCACGGCAGTTGGGCCTTCATGGCGCCCAGTTTCATGGTGTTGCTGCGGGGCTCGAACACCGCCAGGATGCGCGCACCCTGGCCCAGGCTGCGGCGCAGGCCGTCCAGCGTGGTTCTCAGGGCGGTGGGGTGGTGGGCAAAGTCGTCATACACCGCAACGCCCTTTACGGTGCCGCGCAGTTCCATGCGCCGCTTTACGTTCTGAAAGGTGGCCAGTGCCGTAGCGGCCTGCTCGGGGCTCACGCCCACATGGTGGGCGGCGGCAATGGCCGCCAGTGCGTTGAGCTGGTTGTGCACGCCGGTCAGCGCCCACTCCACCCGCGCGGCCTTGCGCCCCTGGTGCAGCACGTCGAATGCCTGGGGGTCGCCTTGTGCCGAAAAGTCGCTGACGGCTTCGCCGAAGCTGGCCACTTCGCTCCAGCAGCCCGTGTGCAACACGCGGGTGAGGCTTTCTTCGAGACCGTTGACCACCACACGGCCCGATGGCGGCACCGTGCGCACGAGGTGGTGAAACTGCCGCTCGATGGCGGCCAGGTTGTCAAAGATGTCTGCGTGGTCGAACTCCAGATTGTTCAGCACGGCAGTGCGGGGGCGGTAGTGCACAAACTTGCTGCGCTTGTCGAAGAAGGCGGTGTCGTATTCGTCAGCCTCGATCACGAACAGCGGCGCAGCCCCCAGCGGCGCACTGCCGGGTGATGGTCGCCGGGGCGCCCCCAGGCGGGCGGACACGCCAAAATTCAGCGGTACTCCGCCAATCAGAAAACCTGGCTGCTGCCCGGCGCTTTCCAGAATCCAGGCCAGCATTGAGGTGGTGGTTGTCTTGCCATGGGTGCCAGCAACCGCCAGCACATGGCGGCCTTGTAGTACATGCTCGGCCAGCCACTGCGGGCCACTGGTGTAGGGCAGGCCTGCGTCCAGGATGGCTTCCATCAACGGAAACTTGGGCGAGCCGTCAGGCATGCGGACGCGGCTGACCACGTTGCCGATGACAAACATGTCGGGCTGCAGGGCCAGTTGGTCGGCGCCAAAACCTTCGATCAGATCGATGCCCAGGGCCCGCAATTGGTCGCTCATCGGCGGGTAAACGCCAGCGTCGCAACCCGTCACCTTGTGGCCTGCCTCGCGCGCGAGCGCGGCCAGGCCGCCCATGAACGTGCCGCAGATGCCCAGTATGTGTATATGCATGGGCGCAGATTCTAAGGTTCAATAAAAAACAAGCCCCCAGCGCTTGGTGGATAAGCGCGAGAAGCTATGAAAAATATAGTGACCCTAGGCATATCTAGGGGTAACCCGTAGTCCAGGCAGGTGCTTCGGGCCACAATGCGGTTTCTTTTCCTGCCACCACCATCCCCTACCGCCATGCACACACCTTTGAGCGACGAAATCGCCCACACCACGGCTCGGCTGGTGGTGGAAGAGGGCCTGGAATGGGGCCCGGCCAAGCGCCGTGCGCTGCGCCAGATGGGCTTGCCTGCCCGCACGCCCCTGCCGAGCAACGACCAGGTCGAGGCCGCCGTACGGGAGTACATCCAGCTCTTTTGTGCCGATACGCAGCCGCACGAGCTGCGGGCGCTGCGCCAGCTGGCCCTCGTGTGGATGGAGCGCATGGCGGCCTTCCGTCCCCATCTGGCGGGGGCTGTATGGCATGGTACAGCCACGCGGCTGTCCGACATTTACCTGCAGTTGTTCTGCGATGACTCCAAATCTGCAGAAATAGCGCTCATCGATCACCATGTGGACTACGAGCCACGCACGGTCACCGGTTTTCATGGTGAGTCGGTCGAAGCGCTGAGCCTGGGCAGCAAGTCGCCCGAACTCAATGAGATGATCGGGGTGCACTTGATGATCTATGACCTCGATGACCTGCGCGGCGCATTGCGCCCGGATGCCCAAGGGCGTGTGCCGCGCGGTGACATGACCGCCGTTCGGCGCCTGCTCCAGGAAACCCTTGCCCCATGACAAGCCCTTCCGATCGCCCTGAGTCCATCCCCGCCACCAGCGATGCGCAACCGTCGGCCGCACGTAGGCGACTGCTGTACGCTGGGGTGGCAGGCGCTGCAGCGTTGGGTGGTGCCGGCCTGGCATGGTGGAAGTTCCAGCCCCATGCCATGGAGCAGGGGGTGGAAGAAGCGCTCTGGGCGATGGAGTTTGAAAAGCCTGAAGGGGGCGTGGTAGCGCTGAAGTCTCTGGCTGGCAAGCCGCTGCTGCTGAACTTCTGGGCCACCTGGTGCCCGCCCTGTGTGGAAGAGCTGCCCATGCTCAATGCTTTCTATCGCCAACAGGCGCCGAACGGATGGCAAGTTCTGGGATTGGCCATCGACCAGCCCTCTGCCGTGCGCAAGTTTCTGCAGCGTATTCCGCTGGAGTTCCCCGTGGGCCTTGCCGGATTGGGCGGTACCGACCTGGGGCGATCACTGGGCAACCTTACCGGTGGCCTGCCGTTTACCGTGGTGCTCGGGGGCAACGGGCGTGTCCTGCACCGTAAAATGGGGCAAATCACCCCGCAAGACCTCCAGCTGTGGGCGCCTCTGCGCTGATCGACCAAGCCTTCTGTTCGGCATTTTTGTAGGCCCCGGCTGAGTATCGACATGATGTAGTTCATCAAAAATACCTGTGGAAGACGGAGATAGGCTGAAATTGGAGTAAATTCGCGCCCTATTCAGTCATGACTTGCGCAAAGCAGGGCTCAGGCAGGCGGCTCGCCCAACGCGAGGCGGCTACTGCGTCCCGATTGGCGTAAGTCCTATCAGTTTTATAGCCGTTGGAGCTCCCATGGATCTGCGAAAACTCAAAACCCTCATCGATCTCGTGTCCGAGTCGAACGTATCTGAACTCGAAATCACGGAAGCCGAGGGCAAAGTCCGCATCGTCAAGAGCGTGGGTGGTGTCGTTCAGCAGTACGTCCCCGCCCCGATGCAAGCGCCTGCGCCCCCTGCGTCTGCCGCCGCCCAAGTTGCCGAGTTGCCTGCGCCCTCGGCCCCTGCAGTCCCTGCTGGCCACATCGTCAAGTCACCCATGGTGGGCACGTTCTATCGTTCGTCCAGCCCTGGCGCCAAGGCTTTTGTTGAAGTCGGCAGCCAGGTCAAGGAAGGCGAAACCATCTGCATCATCGAAGCGATGAAGATCCTCAACGAAATCGAGGCTGACAAGTCGGGCACCGTCACCCGCATCCTGGGTGAAAACGGTCAGGCCGTGGAATACGGCCAACCTTTGTTCGTCATCGAATAAGGCGCGCATGTTCAAGAAAATCCTGGTCGCAAACAGAGGGGAGATCGCCCTTCGTATCCAGCGCGCCTGCCATGAGTTGGGTGTCAAGGCCGTGATGGTCTACTCCGAGGCCGACCGCGACGCCAAATACGTCAAGCTCGCCGAAGAAGCGGTGTGCATCGGCCCAGCGCCCTCGCCGTTGTCCTACCTGAACATGCCAGCCATCATCTCGGCCGCCGAGGTGACCGACGCCGAGGCCATTCACCCCGGCTATGGCTTCCTGTCTGAGAACGCAGATTTCGCCGAGCGCGTGGAAAAGAGTGGCTTCCAGTTCATCGGCCCCACCCCCGAGTCGATCCGCATCATGGGCGACAAGGTGTCCGCCAAGCAGGCCATGATCCGCGCAGGCGTGCCTTGCGTGCCGGGCTCTGAGGGCGAGTTGCCCGACGATCCGGTGCAGATCCGCCGCATCGCCAAGGCCGTGGGTTACCCGGTGATCATCAAGGCCGCAGGCGGCGGTGGTGGCCGTGGCATGCGCGTGGTGCACACCGAAGCTGCCTTGGTCAATGCGGTGCAGATGACCAAGGCCGAAGCGGGCGCTGCGTTTGGCAATCCTGCGGTGTACATGGAGAAGTTCCTCCAGAACCCGCGCCACATCGAAATCCAGATCCTGGCCGACAAGCACCGCAATGCGGTGTATTTGGGCGAGCGCGACTGCTCCATGCAACGCCGCCACCAGAAGGTCATCGAAGAGGCTCCAGCCCCCGGCATCCCCCGCAAACTGATCGAGAAGATCGGCGAGCGCTGCGTGGCCGCGTGCAAGAAGATCGGCTACCGTGGTGCGGGCACGTTCGAGTTCCTGTACGAAAACGGCGAGTTCTACTTCATCGAGATGAACACCCGTGTGCAAGTGGAACACCCCGTCACCGAGTGGATCACCGGCGTGGACATCGTGAAGACGCAGATCATGGTCGCGGCGGGCGAGAAGCTGCCGTTCACCCAGCGCCAGATCGAGATCCGGGGCCATGCCATCGAGTGCCGGATCAATGCGGAAGACCCTTACAAGTTCATTCCGTCGCCCGGGCGTATCACAACGTGGCATCCACCAGGCGGCCCCGGCGTGCGTGTGGATTCGCATGCGTACACCAACTACTTTGTGCCGCCTAACTACGACTCGATGATCGGCAAGATCATCGTGCACGGCGACACGCGCGAGCAGGCCCTGGCCCGCATGCGCACGGCGCTGTCCGAGACGGTGATCGAAGGCATCAACACCAACGTGCCGCTGCACCGCGAGCTGATGGTGGACGCCAAGTTCATGGCCGGCGGCACCAACATCCATTACCTGGAAGAGTGGCTGTCGCAGCACAAGCGCTGAAATCGTATTGCGCAGTCATTCACATGCTGGCTCCTGGCAACGGGTGCCAGCATTTCACTTTTTCTGAGAGGCTTCTATGTTTGAGCTGAGTCTGATGTGTCCCGAGGACCGGATCGAGGCGGTCAGCGATGCGCTGGATGCGCTGGATGCGCTGAGCGTTTCGGTGGAGGACGCTGATGCCCAGACCGACGCCGAGCAGGCCTTGTTTGGCGAGCCTGGCATGCCGCCGCCCAAGGATGGCTGGCAGCGCAGCAGGGTGGTGGCGCTCTTTCCTTCGGAGGTGGCAGCCCGGGAGGCCCAGCAACTGCTGGTGGTGCAGGATTTTTTTGCGGGCTGCCAGGTGCTGGGGGTTGCCCACGTGCCCGAGCAGGACTGGGTGCGGCTCACGCAATCGCAATTTGCGCCTGTGGACATCACGCCGGATTTTTGGATAGTTCCTACCTGGCACGAACTTCCCGCCGAGGCAAAGCGCAGCATCCGGCTGGATCCGGGCCTGGCGTTTGGCACCGGCACCCACCCCACGACGCGCATGTGTCTGCGCTGGATTGCCCGTAACGGTGCCACCGAGTCGTCCATGGGCAATCCGCTGGGCCGGGTTCTGGACTATGGCTGTGGCTCTGGCATCCTCGCCATTGGTGCGGCCAAGTTTGGTGCCACGGACATCGATGCGGTCGATATTGATCCTGCGGCGGTCGAGTCCACCGCGCTGAATGCACAGGCCAATGACGTGCGGCTCCACGCGGGTCTGCCCGACAAGGCACGGGGTGAATACCAGACGGTGCTGGCAAACATTCTTGCCACCCCCTTGCGCGTGCTGGCGCCCCTCTTGTGCAGCCACGTCGCGCCTGGCGGGAATCTGGTGCTGGCAGGCATTTTGGAACGCCAGGCTGAGGAGTTGAAAGAGGCATATGCTCCCTGGCTTCAGCTCGATGTGGCGGATACAGAAGATGGCTGGATCTTGATGACCGCCCGTCGCTAAGACGGGGCCGAAGCCCGCTTCGCCGGGGTCGCACGCGCCTCTACAATCCATCGCTGATGAGCCAGATCACTCGCTGCCCGTCCTGCTCTACCTCGTTCAAGGTGGTGGCGGACCAATTGCGCATCTCGCAAGGGTGGGTGCGTTGTGGTCAATGCAAAGAGGTGTTTGACGCTTCGGCGCACCTGCTTCCAGCGGCTCCACCAGCGTTGTTGCCCGATGTCTCGTTGACCGACATACGTCCGCCATCCATGCCGGTGGCGCGCAAGGCGGAGACGGGGCGGTCATGGGGTGAGCCGACTTCTTCGCCACCACCGGTTGCCCCATCTGCGGGGGCGCTGTCGGCAACCTCCGAAAAACCAGCGTTTTCGCTGTTTCCCGCAGGTACTTCCGACGTAATGGCGGGGTTGCCGGATGCACAGGCCCAGGTGGTGGCTCCGGTTCTGGAGGTTCCTCAGCCTGCGGTGCCCGCGTTTCTGTCTGCGGCAGCCGGGGCGGTGGCACCGGGTGCCGATGCGGGAATCGGCCCCTTCACTCCATTTGCCTGGCGCCCGGACTCCGTGCGCAATGTGCCAACAACGGGCGGGGATGTTGCAGGGATGCGGAGCGATGCCGTCGCCTTACCTCCTTTGGCCTTTCCCGAGATGGCTGCTGATGGGCCATCTTCTTTGCCCAAGGGGGATCACCCCACTGCCTCGTTGTCAGCCGCGTTGCCCGGTGCAGGCGATGGAACATCACTCCCTGCAGGGTATGAGTTACCTGCTGCTGCTCTTCGAGATGGCGAAGAGGTGGCATCTGATCCAGCTGCACCCGTGGCGTTGACCCCGATGGGATACCCTGCGCTGGAGTTGCCTACCAAGACGGCGTTGCCGGTGGAAGATGCGGAGCCGGAAGAGCGGGCTGAGGAGCCCGTGCCGCCGGTTGGTTTTGCGCAGCCCGTGACGCCGGAACCCGCGCCGGAGGCACTTGCGCTGGTGGAAGACCATTCGCCCGCAGCCGTGTTGCAGGCATCGACTCGCAAGCGATCCTCGGTCCGAAAGGCGTCGGATGCCGTTGACGAGGACGATGACCTCGAGGCCGGACAGGAAGTCAGCTTTGTAGTCGCTGCCCGGCGCAAGGCGTTCTGGCGCAGGCCGATGGTGCGCACGGTGCTTGGAGTGCTGCTTTTGATGTCTGTGGCGGGGCTTGCGCTGCAGGTCGCCGTTCAGGAGCGTGATCGCCTTGCCGCGATGGATGCGCGTGCCAGGCCATGGTTGATGGCGTTGTGCGCTCCCTTGCACTGCGAGATCGCGCCGCCGCGCCAGATTGCGGATGTGGTCATCGACAGCTCTTCGTTCAACAAGGCCCGAGGTGATAGCTACCAACTCGCGCTGACCATGAAGAGCAAGGCCTCGATACCTCTGGCCATGCCCGCCGTCGAGTTGACGTTGACCGATGCGCAGGACCAGCCAGTGCTTCGGCGTGTGCTTTTGCCCACCGACATGGGGGCTCCCATGGAGTTGTCTGCAGGGGGCGAGTGGAGTGCGTCCGTGTCAGTGATTGTGACCACCGGCGGAGCGCGTGTTGCTGGCTATCGGTTGCTGGCGTTTTATCCCTGATTTTTTACCAACCTACTTCTTTGATATGGCTGCCCTCATTTGTGGTTCCCTGGCGTTCGACACCATCATGACCTTCGAGGGCCGTTTTGCCGAGCAGATACTGCCCGACCAGCTGCACATCCTGAACGTCTCTTTCCTGGTGCCTTCGTTGCGGCGCGACTTTGGTGGTTGTGCGGGCAACATTGCGTATAGCCTCAAGTTGCTCGGCGGTGAGCCATTGCCAATGGCCATGCTGGGCAGCGATGGCGCTGACTATCTGCAGCGCCTGGAATTGCTGGGTATCAGTGCGCGCCATGTGGGGCAGGTCCAGGACACCTACACCGCACAAGCCATGATCATGACGGACCGTGACAACAACCAGATCACCGCCTTCCACCCTGGGGCGATGATGCAGGCACATGTGAACCGCATCGAGGCAGATGTAGGGGTGAGCGTGGGGATCATCGCGCCGGATGGTCGTGACGCCATGCTTGAACACGCGGCCCAGTTTGTGGCGGCCGGTATTCCTTTTGTATTTGACCCGGGCCAGGGCTTGCCCATGTTCAATGGCGAAGAGCTGGCGCGGTTCGTGGACCAGGCTTCCTGGGTGACGGTCAATGACTACGAGGGGAAAATGCTTTGCGACCGCACGGGCTGGACGCTTGCAGAGATTTCGCGCAAGGTAAAGGGGCTTGTGGTGACGCTGGGCGCGGAGGGCTGCGAGGTCTGGGTGGATGGTCAGAAAACCCATGTACCCGCCGTGGTGCCTGCCCAAGTGGTGGATCCTACGGGGTGTGGTGATGCTTGGCGGGGCGCGTTGTTGTTCGGCCTGGAAAAGGGCTGGCCGCTGGTGCGTTGCGCCGAGCTGGGCAACCGGGTAGGAGCCCTCAAGATTGCACAGCGGGGCCCGCAAAACTACACGCTGGATTTCATCCCCGCGTAATAGGGCCAGCTTTCCATGAAGTCACGGGGCGCCATTGCTGCCGGCTTCTTGTGTTGCACGGCGTGTGGTGTGCAACACGAACAGGCACAAAAAAACCCGGTGCGCTGGCACCGGGTTGAGCGTGTGATACGCTAGGATTAAGGCTTGTTGCCCGTAGGGAAGGGCCAGGCTGCCTGAGGATTCAGGGTGGTCTGTGCTGCTGGAGCTGCTGCCGCAGGGGCAGGCGCCTTGGGGGCCTTCTTGGCCGGTGCAGCTTTTTTTGCAGGAGCCTTGGCGGGAGCGGCCTTCTTGGCAGCCATTGCCTTCTTGGCGGGAGCCGCCTTCTTGGCTGGGGCGGCAGGCTTCTTCGCTGCTACTGCCTTTTTGGCGGGAGCGGCTTTCTTTGCCGGTGCTGCTGCCTTCTTGGCAGGTGCGGCCTTCTTCGCTGCTACTGCCTTCTTGGCGGGAGCGGCTTTCTTTGCCGGTGCTGCTGCCTTCTTGGCAGGTGCAGCCTTCTTCGCTGCTACTGCCTTTTTGGCGGGAGCGGCTTTCTTTGCCGGTGCTGCTGCCTTCTTGGCAGGTGCAGCCTTCTTCGCTGCTACTGCCTTTTTGGCGGGAGCGGCTTTCTTTGCCGGTGCTGCTGCCTTCTTGGCAGGTGCGGCCTTCTTCGCTGCTACTGGTTTTGCAGGTGCAGCTTTTTTCGCTGGGGTCGCCTTCTTAGCGGCTGGTTTTTTCGCAGTTGCCATCATGTTCTCCTTGGGTCAATTTGCAAAGAGCACTTCCTGTCTACAGTGGACACGAAGCGATCCATGGCGATGGAGAAATCCCCATCGCCATGAACACGGGGACGCCCTGCACCGCAACGCACTGCCGCGCTGCTTGTGGTGGTGGGCGTGGTGTAAAAATCCATGGTGGTGTGTTGCGAAAAGGCGCTAGTCCCAGGACAGCGCACCACCGGACTGGTATTCAATAACCCGGGTCTCGAAGAAGTTGCGTTCCTTCTTGAGGTCAATCATCTCGCTCATCCACGGGAACGGGTTTTCTTCATTGGGAAATAGCGTCTCCAGCCCGATTTGTGTGGCACGGCGGTTGGCGATGTAACGCAGGTATCCCTTGAACATCGATGCATTCATGCCCAGCACGCCGCGCGGCATGGTGTCTTCAGCGTAGCGGTACTCGAGTTCAACCGCCTTGAGGAACAGCGCCTTGATCTCGGCCTTGAATTCAGCGGTCCACAGATGGGGATTTTCCAGCTTGAGCTGGTTGATCAGGTCAATGCCAAAGTTGCAGTGCATCGACTCGTCGCGCAAGATGTACTGGTACTGCTCGGCGGCGCCAGTCATCTTGTTCTGGCGGCCCAGTGCAAGGATCTGTGTGAAGCCGACGTAGAAGAACAGGCCTTCCATCAGGCAGGCAAACACGATCAGCGACTTGAGGAGCGTCTGGTCGGTATCGGGCGTGCCAGTGTGGAAGTTCGGATCCATGATCGCCTCGATGAAGGGGATCAGGAACTGGTCTTTGTCGCGGATGGACTGGACTTCGTTGTACGCGTTGAAAATCTCGCTCTCATCCAGCCCCAGCGATTCCACGATGTACTGATAGGCGTGCGTGTGGATAGCTTCTTCAAAGGCCTGGCGCAGCAGGAACTGGCGGCACTCGGGTGCCGTGATGTGGCGATAGGTGCCCAGCACGATGTTGTTGGCAGCCAGCGAGTCGGCCGTGACAAAGAAGCCCAGGTTGCGCTTGATGATGCGGCGTTCGTCATCGGTCAGGCCATTGGGGTCCTTCCACAACGCGATGTCGCGCGTCATGTTCACTTCCTGAGGCATCCAATGGTTGGCGCAGGTGGCCAGGTATTTTTCCCAGGCCCACTTGTATTTGAACGGGACCAGCTGATTGACATCCGTCTGCCCGTTGATGATGCGTTTGTCGGCGGCGTTCACGCGGCGTTGCGTGGCTGCGGCAGGTGTTGCGTGCGGTGCTGCAGAGGCCGTCATCGGTGCGTGCACTTCCTGCAGTGAGGGGGTTTGGAAAGGCAAAGGCGGCTGTCCCGCCGGGTGGCTTTGGTTCAGTCCACCGTCCAGTTGATTTTGCGATGAGGGCTTGACTTCTTCGTCCCAGGTCAACATAGATTTTCCAGTGTTCGGATTATGAAAGCAGTGCTGCGAAAAGAAAAGCACTGAAGCGTTGTGCAGCAAGGATTTGTTGCTTCACAGCACATGCGCGACACCTCGGAAGAGCCCAAGGTGTCGCGTGCGAAGTTCTTATTGGCAGGCTTCGCAGCCGGGATCATCGATAGCGCAGAACTTGACGTCAGTAGCAGGCACTGCTGATGCTTGATGGGTGGCTTCAGCAACTGCCGCATCGAGTGCGCTGGGTTTCGCTGCAACGGGCACCGACGCTGCCGATGCGCCACTGTCATTGCCCGATGAAACGGCATTGAGCTGGCGTGTATTCACGGTGCTCATTTCGACGTGTGTGGCGCTTTGTGTGCGCAGGTAATACGTGGTCTTGAGGCCACGGATCCAGGCCAGCTTGTAGGTGTCGTCGAGCTTCTTGCCCGATGCGCCGGCCATGTAGATGTTCAGGCTCTGCGCCTGATCAATCCATTTCTGGCGACGCGATGCGGCTTCCACCAGCCACTGCGGCTCGACTTCAAACGCTGTGGAGTACAGCGCCTTGATGTCCTGTGGCACCCGGTCGATGGGGTGCAGCGAACCCTTGAAGTGCTTGAGGTCCATGATCATCACGTCATCCCACAGTCCCAGGCGCTTGAGGTCGCGCACCAGCCCACCGTTGATGACCGTGAATTCACCCGACAGGTTGGACTTGACCGACAGGTTGCCGAACGAAGGCTCGATCGAGGCATCAACGCCGATGATGTTGGAGATGGTGGCCGTGGGGGCAATGGCGACGCAGTTGGAGTTGCGCATGCCGTCCTGTGCAATCTTCTTGCGCAGGGCATCCCAGTCCAGGGTGGACGAGCGATCCACTTCCACATATCCGCCACGGGCCTGCGAGAGCATGTCCAGCGTGTCGAAAGGCAGGATGCCGCGATCCCACAGCGAGCCCTTGTAGCTGGAGTACTGGCCGCGTTCCCGGGCCAATTCGGTGGAGGCCCAGTAGGCGTAGTAGCAGATGGCCTCCATCGACTTGTCGGCGAATTCCACGGCCTCCTGCGAGGCGTAGGGAATGCGCAGTTCGTACAGGCTGTCTTGGAACGCCATGACGCCCAGGCCCACGGGGCGGTGGCGCAGATTGGAGTCGCGGGCCTTCTTGACGGCGTAATAGTTGATGTCGATCACGTTGTCGAGCATGCGCATGGCAACCGTGATGGTCTTCTTGAGCTTCTCGTGGTCGATCTGGCCGTCCTTGATGTGCTGCAGCAGGTTGACCGAACCGAGATTGCAGACGGCGGTTTCGGTGTCGCTGGTGTTGAGTGTGATCTCAGTGCACAGGTTGGACGAGTGCACCACACCAGCGTGCTGCTGGGGCGAACGCACGTTGCAGGCATCCTTGAAGGTGATCCAAGGATGGCCGGTCTCGAACAGCATGGTCAGCATCTTGCGCCACATGTCGGTGGCCTGCACCGTCTTGGCGGGTTTGATCTCGCCGCGCGCGGCCTTCTCTTCGTAGGCCACATAGGCCTTCTCGAAGTCGGCGCCGAACAGATCGTGCAGGTCGGGCACGTTGGAGGGCGAGAACAATGTCCAGGTGCCCTTTTCCATCACGCGGCGCATGAACAGGTCAGGGATCCAGTTGGCCGTGTTCATGTCGTGCGTGCGGCGGCGGTCGTCGCCAGTGTTCTTGCGCAGTTCCAGGAACTCTTCGATATCCAGGTGCCAGGTTTCCAGGTAGGTGCAGACGGCGCCTTTGCGCTTGCCGCCCTGGTTCACCGCCACAGCGGTGTCGTTGACCACCTTGAGGAAGGGCACCACGCCTTGCGATTCGCCGTTCGTGCCCTTGATGTGGGAGCCCAGGGCGCGCACGCGGGTCCAGTCATTGCCCAGGCCGCCAGCAAACTTGGACAGCAGGGCGTTTTCCTTGATCGATTCGTAGATACCATCCAGGTCGTCGGGCACCGTGGTCAGGTAGCAGCTGGACAGCTGCGAGCGCAGGGTGCCGCTGTTGAACAGCGTGGGGGTGGACGACATGAAGTCGAAGGACGACAGCACTTCGTAGAACTCGATTGCGCGGGCCTCGCGGTCGGTTTCATTGAGTGCCAGGCCCATGGCCACGCGCATGAAGAACGCCTGGGGCAGTTCGATGCGGGTTTTCTTGACGTGCAGGAAGTAGCGGTCATACAGGGTCTGCAGGCCGAGGTAGTCGAACTGAAGGTCGCGCTCGGCCTTGAGCGCGGCGCCCAGGCGGTTCAGGTCGTATTGCTTGAGCAGGCGCTCGTCCAACAGCTCGTTGTCTACCCCCTTCTGGATGAAGGCGGGGAAATAGTCCCTGTAAGCTTGGCCCATGTCGCTCTGGGCGACCTCGCGTCCCAGCACTTCGCGCACGATGGTATGCAGCAGCAGGCGGGCCGTGGCATAGGTGTAGTCAGGGTCTTTTTCGATCAGGGTGCGGGCGGCGAGGATGGACGCCTTGTAGACCTCGTCCATGGGAACGCCGTCATACAGGTTGCGCATGGTCTCGGCGACGATGGGCGCGGCCTGGATGTCGGCGCCGAGGTTGGCGCAGGCCGATTCGATGAGCCCGTGCAGGCGCAGGATGTCCAGCTGCACGCGTTGGCCGTTGTCGATCACGTTCAAAATGGGGGTTGCGGGCGCGAGCTGTTCCTGGTGGTGGGCACGCTCTTGCGTGCGGCGCTCGCGGTACAGAACATAGGCCCGGGCGACTTCGTGGTGTTCGCCGCGCATCAGGCCCAGTTCAACCTGATCCTGCACGTCTTCAATATGGAAGGTGCCGCCACCGGGACGCGAGCGCATGAGGGCGCGGACCACATTCTGGGTGAGCGTGTCCACCACCTCGCGTACGCTGGCGGAGGCGGCGCCCTGCGTGCCGTGCACTGCCAGAAATGCCTTCATCATCGCCACCGCAATTTTTTGCGGCTCAAAGGGCACGACTGCTCCGTTGCGGCGAATGATCTGATAGTGCGCCAGCGAGTTACCCGCCGCTGCTGGTGCGGACTGGGTGTTTGGGGCCTCGGGGGAGGCGGCATGGGGCGTGGAAGGCGTGTTCAAAGCAGCTTGCATGGGGGGTCCTCTTCTGTGGGCTGTCTGGGGTGTGGTGCGCGGCCTGGAGGCCGTCGCAGCGTGTGAGTGGTGCGGCGGACTACTGTCTGGCGCACACTATATATGGTGTGTCACATGCATTCAAGACACTACCGGTAGTGTACCGTCGTATTGTCCTCAGAAAAACGAAACAGCATGTCAGCGGCGCCGCAGGGCCTTCTGCTGACCCCGCCGGAACCCGTTGCCCCTGCGGAAAAGCAGGACGAAAACCTCGCAAAGACAAGCGTTTCGAGCGGATTTTCTGCGCGAGGCCGCGTGGTGTCTGGGGACGCGACGATGTGCAAGTGCACATAGAAAAAAGTCGCTGAATGTGGCGCTGCCACAGCGCCCTCAGCAGGCGGCTTGAATGTCAGGCCAGGTGGCTGCCGGAAAACGTTGTACGGGCCAGTTCAGTGCTTTTTGTACCTGCGCCCAATCGAAGCCGGAGCCTGGGTCCTGCTTGCGCCCGGGCGCGATGTGCTCATGCCCTGCGATGTGTTCAATGGGGTAGCGCTGTTCGATGTCCTGGCAGAGCGTTGTCAGGGTCTGGTACTGCGCGGGTTCGAACGTAAGCCCTTCAAGGCCTTCCAGTTCAATGCCAATCGAGTCATCGTTGCACTGACTGCGGCCACGGTAGGCCGACTGGCCAGCATGCCAGGCCCGAAGATCACAGTCCACAAACTGCCAAAGGGCGCCGGTGCGGTCAATGAAGAAATGCGACGAAACGGCCAAACCACGGATGCTCTGGTAGTAGGGGTGTGCGTCCCAGTCCAGCGAGTTGGTGAATAGCTGTTGCACCGCATTCCCGCCATATGTGCCTGGCGGCAAACTGATGGAATGCACCACGATCAGGTCGATGGAGGAACTTGCCGGGGCAGGGCGCACACCATGGTTGGGGGATTCCAGCCTGATCGCTGCACGGTGCCATCCACCGTCCCAAGGCGTTGATCTGCCTGGTGCCGCGTCAGCCGATCTCGTCATGCGGGTCCTGGTCATTGGGGACGGCGATGTTCAGCCGGGCGATGCGGTAGCGTATCTGGCGCAGGCTGATGCCCAGCCGGGCTGCGGTGGCGGTTCTGTTGAAACCCGCTTCGCGCAAGGCTCGTATCAGAATGTCCCGCTCCTGCTGGTCCAGCCAGGCCTGAAGGTCATTGGGCAGAGGGACCGAGCAGCCCGTGCTGGCGGCAGGCTGTGGTGGTTGATGGGCAGGCTGCGCCTCGGTGTGGTTGGGGAGGGTAGGGGTTGGTAGCGTCCGCGCCCCCAATGGGATGGGGGTGCCAGAGGGCCAGTCCACATGCAACTCGTCTCCGTCGCTGAGTGCCACGGCCCGGTGCAACAGGTTTTCCAGTTCGCGGACGTTGCCGGTCAGGGGATGTGCGGCAATGGCTTGGAGCGCATGCTCTGTCAGAGAAGGCACAGGCATGCCGGATTCCTGGGCGATGCGCGCCAGAAGTGCGGCACACAGCACAGGCAGATCTTCACGCCGCTCGCGCAACGGGGGGATCACGATTTCGATCACGTTGAGCCGGTAATAGAGATCCTGGCGGAAGCGGCCCGATTGCACGTCGGCGGCCAGGTCGCGGTGTGTGGCGCTCACGATGCGCACATCCACCGTCTCCTCCTGGGTGGAGCCAAGAGGTCGTACGCTGCGCTCCTGGATGGCGCGCAGCAATTTGGACTGCATGGCCAAGGGAAGGTCACCGATTTCGTCCAGAAACAGCGTGCCGCCACGGGCTGCCTGAAAGTAGCCGTCCCGATCCTGGGTGGCACCGGTGTAAGAGCCTTTCCGGGCACCAAAAAATTCTGCCTCCAGCAGGTTCTCCGGGATGGCGCCGCAGTTCACGGCAACCAGGGGACCATCGGCACGCTGGCTGCTGGCATGCAGCGCTTGCGCAACCAGTTCCTTGCCCGTGCCGGATTCCCCATGAATCAGCACGGGCGCCATGCCTCGTGCCACCTTGGCCACGCGCTGCTTGACGTTGCGAATGGCCTCTGAGGTGCCCACCAGCCGGTCCAGTGCGGTGCCCGCTGCCAAGGGGTCTGCGCTGAACGCGCCCTGCCGACTCTGTACGCCGCCGGTGCGTGCGGCCCGGGGCGCGGGGACACCCCCGGTGCCTTGTACGGCCGATGCGACGACCGAGCGGAACTGCTTCAGATCCACGGGTTTGGTCAGATAGTCGAAGGCACCAGAGCGCAGGGCTTCCACGGCGTTCTCTGCGGAGCCATACGCTGTCATGACCACGCAGCGCTCGCGGCGCTGCTGGTCGCGCAGATCCTGCAGCAGTTCCATGCCGAAACCATCGGGCAGGCGCATGTCGGTGATGACGGCGTCAAAGCGGTGGGCCTTGAGCTGTTCGCGCGCCTCCTGGACGCTGGATGCGGTCTCCACCCGATAGCCTTCGCGCAGCAAGGTCAGTTCGTACAAGGTGCGCAGGTCGGGTTCGTCGTCCACGACGAGGATGGAAGCGGTAGGTGCGTTCATGGCAGGGCGTTTCAGACCACGATGGTGTCAAACAGCGTGGCAGCATCGGCAGGGCGTGTGGTGCGGCGAAAGCCGACGGTAAAGGCGTTGCCGCCCACCTCGCCCCGCAAGGTGGTACGGGTCAGCCGCTGGTAGCTGATGGACGCTCCATGGCGCTGACATAACTCGCGGCAAATATAGAGGCCCAGGCCGCTGGAGCGGCTTTCGGAGGAAAAAAACGGTTCGAACAGGTGACGCTCCACGGACTTGTCCATGGGGGCACCGTCGCTCCAGACTTGCAGGCTGGTCTGGCCGGAGGGCAAGGTGCGGGTGGTCACCGTGAGGGAGTCAGGCTCCTGTCCCACATAGCGCAGGGCATTGTCCAGCAGGTTCACGAGCACGCGGCGCAGGTGTTCGGTGTCGAATTCCACCTGCGGATTGCCCGCTTCCAGCATCACTACTGCCCGGCGCTGCACGGGGTCCTGGGCCTGCCAGTCATTCCATATTTGCGACACCGTTTCGTCCAGGGGCAAGGTGGACGCGGGCGCATGGCTGATCTGGTGCTGCACGCGGGCGATATCCAGTACCTCCTCGGCAATGCGCGCGAGGCGGTCGGCGTTCTGCTGCACCATGTGGGCCAGGCGCTTGTGTGCCGGGTCGTGCAGGTCTTCTTCGAGCAAGGCATTGGCCTGCACGATGGCGGCCAGCGGGTTGCGGATCTCATGGGCCACGGCGGCGGACATGCGGCCCATGGCCGCCAGCTTTTCCGTGCGCAGGCGGGCTTCCATCTCGCGCAGGTCGTGCAGAAACATCACGCACAGGCGCTCGGTCTGCGTCTGCCGCGCTGCCTCGCGCGTCGAAGTCAACCACGTGCGTACATGCAACCCGGTGGGGCTTTGTCCCGGGTGCAGGAGGTCTACGTCGGCGGTCTGGGGCTGTTCCTGGCGGAAGGTGCGCCGAGCCAGGATCACGAGCGGATTCCAGGGTGTCTCGGATGCCAGGATGAATGGCAGCTCGGGCAGCGAGGTGCCCCCGAGCAACTGCAGCCCTGCGGGGTTTGCAATGCGCACAACATCGCTTTCGTCCACGACCAACACCCCATCGGTCAGGTTCTGGATGACCAGTGCGCTGACCTGAGTCTGCACGCGGGCAGCAACCTGGCTTTGCTGCGCCACTTCCTGCTCGCGCGCCAGGCGTGTTGCCAGTTGGTGCACAAGATAGCTCACGATGAAATAGCCTGTGCCAGTCAGCGCGCTTTGCAGGTAGCGCGGTGCGTCGTCGCCCGCAGTGCCCGAGCCGAGCCACCAGGCCCAGCCCAGCAGCAGCAGCGTGACGCCTGCTGTGGTGCCCAGTGCCAAGGTCAGCGTTCCCAGCACGGCTGCCATCAGGATGGGCAAGCCAAACAGGGGGGTGTAGTTCATGGCGCCCGCGTTCAGCAGTTGCAGGGCGGCAATCGCAGCAAGGTCAACACCAATGGAGGGGAGCCATTGGGGGCCGGTCTTGGGTGATGGCGGGCTGTGCCTGCCGAGCACGCGCAGCATGACGGCGGCCACCAGATAGGCCACACACACTGCCAGCACGGCGGGTTCGGTGGTCTGGTTGATGGCCTGCCCGGCCCCTTGCAGTACCAGCAGGGCCAGTGCGACCATGACGCGGCCTGTCAGAAAACCGCGCCACAGGCGCACAAATGGCGCATCCATGGTGGACGCAAAGGTACTTGCGGACAGCGGTGGCATGGTCGGCTTCAGACCGGGCCCAGGCGCCGGTGTTCTGTGCAGCAGTAGGCTTGTTCGCCCACCATCAGAGCGTCTGCCTGCGGAATGTGAACGCCGCAGTGGGCGCAGGCCAGCATGTTCTGCGGGAGGGCCAGCGGAGGTGCAGGCGTTTTGGAAGCGTTTGCATCTGGCGCGCGTCGGCTGCGCCAGATACCGATGGCGATGGCCAGAACCACCAGCAAGACCAGGTATTTCATGCGCTGCGGCCCAGGACGACTTCCATGACAAAGCGGGAGCCCACATAGGCCAGCAACAGCAGCGCTGATCCGGCGTAGAGCACGCGCACGGCATTGCGTCCCCGCCACCCGAAGCGTGCTCGGCCCACCAGCAACGTGGCAAACGTGATCCAGGACAGCAGCGAGAACACGGCCTTGTGGTCCCACCGCCAGGCCCTGCCGTACAGCGTGTCACCAAACAGCCAGCCCGCCAGCAGCGTGGCAGTCAGCAGGATGAAGCCCGCCGTCACAAACCGGAAGGTCAGGCGCTCCAGCGTGAGCAGGGGGATGCCGCTGTGGGGGTCTTCGGCCTGCCGGATGCGTTGCTCTGCCCGTGTCATCAGCCAGGCGTGCACCACGGCGGCGGCAAACAAGCCATAGCAGGCAATGCCCAGCGCCAGGTGCAGCGGCAGCCAGGCGGAAGCCGTCACATGCAGCGGCTGGCCCGGAAAGAGCATCGCCAGCACAATGGCAACCGCCCCCAGCGCTGCCAGTATCCAGCGTGACTGCATCTGCGGAAACAGCTGCCGCTCTACCGCGTACACCGTCAGCACCAGCCAGGCGGTCATCGACAAGGCGGGTGCAAAACCAAATCGGGGGGAATCGCCCCACAGGCCCCATACCAGCACGGCGCCATGCAGCAACCAGGCCACCAGCAGTGCATTGCGCGCCGCTGTAGCGCCCAGCCGCGAGGATGCGGCAGCCGGAACGGCGTATGCCACGGCAGCGGCCAGGGCCAGGAGCCAGCTGGCAGGGGAAGCACTGGGTAAAATCATGGATCGCAGTTTAGCCTTTCGCCCCACCGCCAGCACCCTGGCGCGCAGGCAACACCGGACATCTCCCCTATGGCCTCCGCCCTTACCGACAAACTCACGCGCCTCGTCAAGGAGATGCGTGGCCAGGCCCGCATCACCGAAACCAATGTGCAGGACATGCTGCGCGAGGTGCGCATGGCCCTGCTCGAAGCCGATGTGGCCCTGCCGGTGGTGCGCGATTTCATCGCCCGTGTCAAAGAGAAGGCCCTGGGCCAGGAAGTGCTGGGTTCGCTCAAGCCGGGGCAGACGCTGGTCAGCATCGTCAATCGTGAACTGGCCGCCACCATGGGCGAAGGCGTGGCTGACATCAACCTGGCCGCCCAGCCGCCCGCCGTGATCCTGATGGCGGGTCTGCAAGGCGCGGGCAAGACCACCACCACGGCCAAGCTGGCCAAGCACCTGATCGAAAAGCGCAAGAAGAAGGTGCTGACCGTGTCGGGCGACGTGTACCGCCCGGCCGCTATCGAACAGCTCAAGACGGTGACCAAGCAGGCCGGTGCCGAATGGTTTCCCAGCACGCCCGACCAGAAGCCGCTCGACATCGCCCACGCCGCACTGGACTACGCCAAGAAGCACTACTTTGACGTGCTGCTGGTCGATACGGCGGGTCGCCTGGCCATCGATGAAGCCTTGATGAAGGAAATCAAGGACCTGCACGCCGCGCTGAACCCGGTCGAAACGTTGTTCGTGGTTGATGCCATGCAGGGCCAGGACGCGATCAACACGGCCAAGGCCTTCAAGGAAGCGCTGCCGCTCACTGGCATCGTGCTCACCAAGCTCGACGGCGATTCGCGCGGCGGCGCTGCGCTGTCCGTGCGCCAGATCACGGGCGCGCCCATCAAGTTTGCGGGTGTGTCTGAAAAGCTCGACGGCCTGGAGGTGTTCGATGCCGAGCGCCACGCGGGCCGCATTCTGGGCATGGGCGACATCGTGGCCCTGGTGGAGCAGGTCACCGCCGGGGTGGACATGGAGGCCGCGCAAAAGCTGGCGGCCAAGGTCAAGAGTGGCGACGGGTTCGATCTGAACGACTTCCTGTCGCAGATCCAGCAGATGAAGCAGATGGGGGGGCTCTCCAGCCTGATGGACAAGCTGCCGTCTCAGCTGACTGCCAAGGCAGGCGCACTGGACATGGACAAGGCCGAGAAGGACATCAAACGCAAGGAGGGCATCATCCAGAGCATGACGCCGCTGGAGCGCCGCAAGCCCGAACTCATCAAGGCTACGCGCAAGAAGCGCATCGCCAACGGGGCGGGTGTGCAGGTGCAAGAGGTCAACCGCTTGCTCAAGGAGTTTGAGCAGATGCAGGGCATGATGAAGAAGATGAAGGGCGGCGGCCTGATGAAGATGATGAAGAAGATGGGCGGGATGAAGGGTATGGGCGGGGGCGGCATGCCCAAGATGCCTTTCTGAGCCCCCGGCGCTGAAATGCAAAAACCCTGAAGAGGCACGGCTTCTTCAGGGTTTTTTGCATTCGGGGGAGACGGGCTTGTGGCGGCCGGCTTATGGCGCTTTCGGCGCTTGCGACCAGTTCTTCAGAGGTTGATTCGCCCAGGCCTTGGCCTCGTCACCGACAAAGATGCGCGGCTGGGATGCGGGGACCTTGCGGCGCCTTTCCTGCGCTGCGATGGATTTCTGCGCCTCGCCCATCCAGTCGGTCACAGAACGGTTTTCTGCGCCCGCCTGGCCAAACAGCGCTTCGGCAAACGGTGTGTGGTCGCCTTTGTACTGGCAATTGAAAGTGGTGCGGCGGGCGTCCGTGGCAGTGAGCAGCACGCGGTTCGGAGCTTTCAGGGGCTCGATGAACGCGCCGCTGTAGCAGGCGGAAAGCACCACCAGCGTTGGCACATCGTTGAGCGGGGCCAGCGCATTGCTAAGGATTTGGGGGGTGAGCGGCGGCAGGTGTTTGCCGCCCGCGTTGATGTTGAGCAGACCGGGGTTGCTGTGGGTCGAAATGAGCAGCAGAACGCGGTCTCGCGGGCGCGCCACTTCGGCCATTTTGGACATCACCAGCGCGAAGTTCTCGGGGGTGGCCTGCGGCCAGTCGGCGCTCTGATCGCGTGCCGGGTTGGCCAGCTTGAGCATCAGCGCATTCGGATCGAGGTCTTTGACCAGCTTTTCGGCCAGAAGCACGTCGTTGCGGAAAACCTTGGATTGCGAATGCATCGCAAATCCCGCAAAAATGATGCGCCCAGGGGGCTCGGGTGGTGGAGCCGGTGGCGCTGGGGCAACGACCGGGGCCGGTGCTGCCACAGGAGCCTGTGCCGTGGGCACGGCGCAGCCAGTGATGACAAGGGTCAGGGCGAGTGCGCTGGCATGGCGCAACCGCCGACGGGCGGCAGTGAAAAACAGAGACGATTGCATCGATAACAGGGCCGCTCACCGCAGAAACCGCGATGAATCGGTTTCACGCACAGGGGCCGGTTGGAAGGGATGCGTATCGTAACGGTGCCCCAGCAACGGGGGGCGCCACCCCGCTGCTGGTTAATTTGCTGTTTTTCGGTGCTAGCGCTTATTGGTAAACTTTTTATTGCTATAAATAAAATAGCAATCGCAAAAAAGCCGGTGCATGCACCGGCTTGTGGCTTGTGGCGCAATTGTCACATGCCTACAACGCTGCCAGCGGCGCTGGCCGTGCCAGCCGGCTTGCATGCAGCCAGGCTCGGCGCAGTACCGGCGGTGACCAGGACTCCTCGGGGATCAGCAACAGGCGTTGTGCGCGCAGGGCCTTGCCCAACGCGATCTGGCTGGTGAACACGGCCAGCGGTATGGCCAGCGCCAGGGGCAGGCCCACAGGCATGAGCCACAGCAGGGCGCTGCTATCGATCACGGCGACACCCACTGCCAGAAGGGCAATCACCAGGCTCATGGGTGCCAGCTGGCGCACGGCGTGGCGCCAGGGCACGGCATGGGCTTCGCGCGGAGGCGATTTCCATTCCAGCTTCAGGCCGGTGAGCGCAATCAGCACGAACAGCGAATGCGCCAGCATGCGGATGGGGGCCTGCAGGATGGCCAGCACACTCTCCAGCGCGGCGCTCTTGAGCAGGCTGACGGCACCGCCGTATTCCTTTTGCTCGCGGCGCATGAACACGGCGGCCACACCCAGGATGCGGGGCAGGAACAGCATGCACAGCGTCCAGGCCCACAGCGACAGCAATTCGGCCGGCAGGATGTGCCAGTCGGCCACCAGCTTGGCGCCCGACAGCCACAGCGCCGTGCCCAGTGTCAGGAAGGCGAGCCACAGCGGCGCCGACAGGTAGGCCATGGCACCCGTGATGAACATCGAGCGGTGCACCGCGTGGATGCCTGGCTCGGCCATCAAGCGTGCGTTTTGCAGGTTGCCCTGGCACCAGCGGCGGTCGCGCTGCAGTTCGGCCAGCAGGTCGGGGGGTTGCTGTTCATAGCTGCCGATCAGGTCCGACACCAGCCACACGTGGTAGCCAGCGCGGCGCATCAGCGCGGCTTCGACAAAGTCGTGCGACATGATGCCGCCCGCCAGGCCACCATTGCCCTTGATGGGCGCGAGGGCGCAGTGTTCCATGAAGGGTGCCACGCGAATGATCGCGTTGTGGCCCCAGTAGTGGGATTCACCCAGCTGCCAGTACTGCATGCCCAGCGTAAACAGGCGACCGGTGACGCGTGAGGCGAACTGCTGCGCGCGGGCGTGCAGCGTGACGTGGCCGATGGCCTGGGTTGCCGTCTGGATGATGCCCGCCGTGGGGTTGGCTTCCATGAGCTTGGCCATCGAGACGATGCAGTCACCGCTCATCACGCTGTCGGCGTCCAGCACCACCATGTAGCGGTAGTCCTTGCCCCAGCGGCGGCAGAAGTCGGCCACATTGCCGGCCTTGCGGTGCGTGCGGCGGGCGCGCAGGCGGTAGTACACCTGCACCTGGGGTTGCTGGCTGTGCTGCGCCAGGGCGCTGCGCAGTTCCTCCCAGGCGGCGCGTTCAGCCTGGGCGATGGCGGGGTCATAGCTGTCGGACAGCACAAACACGTCGAAGGTGGCCCCGTGGCCGGTCGATGCCACCGACTCGCAGGTTGCCCGCAACCCCGCAAACACGGTGGCCACGTCCTCGTTGCAGATCGGCATGATGATGGCCGTGCGCGCGTCGGGTGCCAGTTCATGCTCCACCACACTGCGCACGGACAGCGCATGCCTGTCGCCGCGCAGCATGACCCAAAAGCCCATCAAGCCGGTGAGAAAGCCGGTGACCACCCAGGCTGACAGCAGGGCGAACAGCGCGATCTGCCCATAGCCCAGCCAAGGGTTCTCATACTCAGGCTGCACGCCGGCAAACAGGAAACTCGCCAGGGCCGTGGTCAGCACCGTCAGCACCGCAAAGGTCCAGCGGCGGCGCTGCGCAGCGCCCTCCCATTCCTGGGCTGGCCGGTTTTCGGGCGATGCGGGAGGGCTGGTTTCGGTGCGACCGGTCAGCTTGAGAAGCAGGGCTGTGCCCATGCTGTTCCAGAAGCCGCGCCAGGGCATGGGTGCCATGGAACCCCGGTGGACGGGCGGCGCGGTGACGGCATTGGGATGCCGTTCCTCGCGCAGCGTGCTGCGTTGGGGGTGATGGGGCACCGGGGGGCTTACTCGGGAAGAATGATGTGCGTCCATGTTTCACTCACAGCGTTGTTGTCGTGTTGAAGAAAAGCGCGCAGCTCGATCGGGCGATCGGCCTTTTGGCGCTGTACGCGAACGGTCATGCGCCACTGCTCGGTGGCGGGATTGCGGTAGACGATGTTTTCCAGCACCTTTCCGTTGGCATCGCTGGTCACCACGGCTTTCACGGTGGCGTCAGCGGGCAAAGCCTTGAGGGCGGGGCCGTCGAAATCGACCACGTACTGCGCCTGCTGGCGCAAGGCGGCAGCGGTCTCTTTGGTGTAGCCCACGCCCCGGCGCGATTGCGTGGCCCAGGCCCCCGGCGGCCGCTGCTGTTCATCGCCTTGCCAGCTCAGCTCGTAGGCGAATTCCAGGGGCTGGCCGGGGGCGGGCATCTGGGCGGGCACCCAATACGCCACGATGTTGTCGTGCGTTTCGTCGGGGGTGTTGAGCTGCACCAGTTCGACGCGGCCAGCGCCCCAGTCGTGCAGGGGGCGCACCCAGGCACTTGGGCGGCGCTCATAGCGGGCTTCCACGTCCTCATAGTTCGACCATTGGCGGTCGCGCTGCATCAGGCCAAAGCCTTTGGGATTTTTGGTGGCAAACGATGTGACCAGCGTCTGCTTGGGGTTTTGCAGCGGACGCCAGAGCCATTCGCCCTCGCCCGTGGCAATCATCAGCCCGTCGGAGTCATGGACCTCGGGCCGGAAGTCTTCTTTGCGGGGCTGGCTCTCGCCAAAGAAAAACATGCTGGTCAACGGCGCAATGCCCAGCGTGGCGATGGGCTTGCTGCCCGTGCTGGGCCGCACAAAAATGCGGCTGCGCACGGTGGTGGTGGTCTGCGTGCCCGGCTGGATGTCGAAGCGGTAGGCGCCGGTGGCACGGGGCGAATCCAGCAGCGCATACACGGTGACCTGCGTGGACAAGGGATCCGGCCGCACCAGCCAGAACTCGGTGAAGCGTGGGAACTCTTCGCCACTGCCGCCCACGGTGTCGATGGCCAGCCCGCGCGCTGACAGGCCGTATTGCTGACCCTTGCCCAGTGCGCGGAAGTAGCTGGCGCCCTGGAAGACCACCAGCTCATCCTTGTAGGCGCTGGAGTTGAGGTGGTTGTGCAGACGAAAGCCCGCAAAGCCGAGGTCGCCCCAGGCCTCAGGCCGCACCTGGTTCTTGCCGTAGTCGAAGTCCGCACGGCTGTAGCCGATGTGGCGCGCGCCCTGCGGTGTCACCTCGTTGATCAGCACCGGCTCCTTCTGGTACAGGCCCAGGTGGAAGAACATGGCCTCGAACGGCAGCTTTTCGGCGCGCCACAGGGCTCGGTCAGGACGCCAGCGGATGTCGCGCACCTGGTCGTAGTTGAGTTTGGCGAGGTCGGCAGGGAGCTTGTCGCTGGATGCGCGATAGGGCTTCTCCGCCCGTTCCCGGGCGATGCGGGTGACGCTGTCGAAATCGAAGCTCTGGGCCTGTGCGGCGCCTGCCAACAGGGTGGCGGCCAGCGCTATCGCGGCCTGTGGGAGGCGGCCGGTGAAGCGTGAACAGTGAGAAAAAACAGCTTGCATGCTGAGACTAGGGCAAACCCTGTGCCAGCTTCAAAAAACTGTTTTAAATCAATGGCTTAAGCCGCTAACTGCATGTAAGCAGTTGTGCGATCCCTGGATTGGGGGGGAAATCTGGTGTTTTTGTCGCCGAATGGCGACAGCGGGGCGGGGTGCAAGAGAAAAACTGAATCGAATCAACGACCTAGTCGTGTCGCTCATCAGCGACGTCTTCATTGTCCATTGCGTCGTTCTTGAAGTTCCCGGGGGTCAATGCGTGCTTTTGCAGCAGTCGGTAGAACTCTGTGCGGTTGCGCTGTGCCAGGCGCGCCGCGTCGGCTACATTGCCATCCGTCATCTTGAGCAGGCCCACCAGGTACTCGCGCTCAAACCTTTGCCGGGCCTCGGCAAAGCTCAGCACCTGGGTAGATGGCGTGCGCAGCGCGCGCTGCACCAGCGTCAGGGGCACCAGGGGCGTGGTGGACAGGGCACACACCTGTTCGACGACGTTGTAGAGCTGGCGCACGTTGCCAGGCCAGGCGGCCAGGGTCAGTGCCTTGAGCGCCTCGGGTGCAAAGCCTGACAGGCGCTTGTCGTACTTGCGCGCCAGCTTGTCGAGAAAGTGGTTGGCCAGCAGTGCGATGTCTTCGCGCCGGTCTCCCAGGGTGGGCAGCGCCAGCGTGACCACATTGAGCCGGTAGTAAAGGTCTTCGCGGAACTGGGCCGTGGCCATGGCGGCTTCCAGGTCGCGGTGCGTGGCCGAGATGATGCGCACGTCGATGGGAATCGACTGGCTGGCACCCACGGGGCGCACCGCGCGCTCTTGCAGCACCCGCAGCAGCTTCACCTGCAGGGCGGGCGGCATGTCGCCAATCTCGTCGAGCAACAAGGTGCCGCCTTCCGCCGCCTGGAACAGCCCCTTGTGGTTGCTCACTGCGTCGGTAAAGGCCCCTTTGACGTGGCCGAACAGTTCGGATTCGAGAAGGGCTTCGGGGATGGCGCCGCAGTTGACCGCCACAAAGGGGTGGCGCGCGCGCGGGCTGGCGCGGTGGATGGCCTGGGCCAGCAACTCCTTGCCCGAGCCGCTATCGCCCAGCAGCAGCACACTGGCGTCCGACTGGGCCACCATGTAGGCCTCGGCCAGCAGGTCGGTCATGCGGTTGGAACGGCTCACGATGTCGGCACGCCATGCTTCATGGGCGTGGGCATGTGTGACGGCGGGGGCGCTCAGGGCCAGTGCCTGGGCAATCTTTTCCAGCAGTTCTTTGCCGTCGTAGGGCTTGGTGAGGTAGGTGAACACCCCGCGCGAAGTGGCTTCCACCGCGTCGGGAATGGTGCCGTGGGCAGTGAGCAGGATGACCGGCAGCGAAGGGTGTCGCGCACGCACTTCGTCGAACAGCGCGAGGCCATCACGCCCAGGTAGGCGCACATCGCTCAGCACGAGCTGTGGGCGTGCCATGTCCAGCTGCGCCAAGGCCGCCTCGGCCGAGCCCACGGCGACCACGTCGTATCCGGCGGCCTGCAAGCGCAGCGACAGCAGCCGCAGCATGTCGGCATCGTCGTCCACCACAAGGACGCGGGCGCGGGGGGTTGTGCGGGATGGGGTGGGGGCAGCTGCCATGGCGGTTTCCTTTGACACCTTCCTGAGCGATCAGGGCGTGGGGCGCTGGGGGCTGCTGCCCGGGGGCGAGGCGGGGGCGGCAGGAAGCGGGGCCGGGCGCGTGGTCAGGCTGCGTTCGATGGCGCGCACGGCCTCCAGCCGTTCGTTGAGCTGGTCGTTGCGGCGCTGCGCCTCGCGCAGTTGCTGGCCCTGCCGCTCCAGCTGGTCTTCCAGCCTGCGTTGCTGCAGAAGCCGCGACTCCATCAGCCGCGCCAGGGGGTGGAGGGCTTGTGCCGCTGCCGTCGTGTTGCTCATCACCCGCTGCACCAGGCCCAGGGCACGGGCCGTATCGACGGGCTGGCGCGTCTGGGCCAAAGCTGCGGCCAGAAGGAGGGGGGTCTCCACCGAGGCATCTTCCGCCTCGCCCAGGCGGGCAATCTCTTTGGCCAGCTCTGCGGGGGCCATGCGCAGGGTACGGTCCGTTTGCGCCAGCACCTGCAGGACCGGGATGGCATCAGAAGGAGCGCTGGTGGCGGCGGCCGGGTTGGGGCTGGGGGATTCCGTAGCCACCGGGGTTGGCGTGGGGGCGGTCATGGGCGGAACAGGCGCCGCTACCGCTTGGGGCGCCGTCGCATTGCATCCGGCCAACGTGATGGCTGCGGCCAGCAACATCACCCATACCGGAAAGTCCAGGGCGCGCATGTTGGAGGGGTGGACGGGAAGACAACTAGGCAGCATGCGGTAGTTCCATGCGAAAAAAGGTGTGGACGCCATCTTCCACCAACCGCACCTGGCCGCCGTGGGCGACGATGTACTCTTGGACGATGGAAAGCCCGATGCCGGTGCCGCGCACTGCGTCGTCCGGCTGGCGGATGCCACGGTAAAAAGGTTCGAACACGCGGTCACGGTCTGCCTGGGCCACACCGGGGCCCTGGTCCGAAACGTCCACGCGCACGCAACCCGCATGGCGCGAGAGGGATAGCCGCACCGTTCCCCCTTTGGGCGAAAATCGAATGGCGTTGGACAGCAGGTTGCTGATTGCCGAGGCGATTTTGTCGGCGTCAATGGGCAGAGAGAGGGCGGATCCTTCCACCAGCACCCGCAGGCCCCGGGCTTGCCATTGCAGCCGCTGGGCTTCCACCTGGGCTTCCAGAAGCGCGAGCAGATCGGTGTCGCGCCGCTGCAGCTGGCGTGCCTCAAAGGCTGCAGCATTGAAGCGCAGCAAGGCTTCAATCTCACCTTGCAAAACCAATGTGTTGTGGTGAAGGATCTGTGTAACTTCGCGCTGGCCGGCATTGAGTTCACCGGTCACACCGTCCTGCAGCAGCGCCACGCCCTCGCGCATCGCGGCCAGCGGCGTCTTGAGTTCGTGCGAGACATGGCGCAGGAAGCGGGCCTTGTCCGAATCCAGTTCCTGCAGCCTCAGGCGCAGCCATTCCAGCTGCTGCCCCACGCGGCGTACGTCGTCGGGGCCGGAGATCACCACGGGCGCTTCAAGCTGGTTCTCGCCCAACCGCCGAATCGTGCCTTCCAGCCGCTTGAAAGGACGGGCAAGCCAGATGCCGAGCGCCAGGGCCAGGACGAGCGCCAGGACGATCACCCCTACCACCTGGTGCGTCACGTTGCGGCGGCTCGCTTCCACTCGGTCCTGCAGCGCGCGGTTACGTTGTGCGTTGATCTCCTGGACCGATTGCACGATGGTGGTATGCAGCGCTTCAAGCGTGACAAATTCTTCCGCTACCCGTTGCTCGTTTTCCAGGGCCCGTTCCGGCGGTGCATCCAGCAGTGCCTTCACGGCGTCAAGATGCTCACGCCACTGGCTGGCCTGGTCTTCGTGAAGGCCGCCCTGGTGCAACTGGTCGAGAACGGCTTGTGCCTCTACGGACATTTCGTTGAAGCTGCGCCGCAGCGGCGCATCCCGCAGCACCAGGGACTGGCGTGCCGCGCGTTCCAGGGCCTGCCCGCGCTGGTTCAATGCCTGGGCCGCTGTGCTCAGCGTGGTGGCCTCGGCGGCACCAAGCCGGCTTTGCACCATGAGCTGTTCCAGGGTGTACAGCGCCCGCAACGAGCTCACCCCTAGCAGTCCCGCCATGAGCAGGAAGGCCAGAAGCAAAAGCTGCTGGAACGAGAGGCCGTGCAGCGGGCCGTCGGCCTTGCGAAGATCCGCGCTTGGCGGGGTGTCTGCCGTCATTGCCAAGGGCGCCGGGTGCGCGTCAGGCTGCGACTGCCGCCTCGCGGGTGAGCACTTCGCCGCGCAGCGTGTAGGCCTTGGCTTCGGTGATGGTGACATCCACCATCTGGCCTACCAGGCGTGACTGACCCACAAAGTTCACCACGCGGTTGCATTCGGTACGGCCCATCAGCTCGGTGGTATCGCGCTTGGAAGCGCCTTCCACCAGGATGCGCTGCACCGTGCCCACGCGGCTCTCGCTGATGGACTTGATGTTGGCGTTGATGGCGCCTTGCAGGTGCTGCAGGCGGCGCAGCTTTACGTCGTGCGGCGTGTCGTCGTGCAGGCCAGCCGCTGGGGTGCCGGGGCGGGGGCTGAAGATGAAGCTGAAGCTGTTGTCAAAGTGGATGTCGTCAATCAACTTCATCATCTTGTTGAAGTCGTCTTCGGTCTCGCCGGGGAAGCCCACGATGAAGTCGCTGCTCATGGCCAGGTCAGGTCGGATGGCGCGCAGCTTGCGCACCGTGCTCTTGTATTCCATGGCGGTGTAGCCGCGCTTCATGGCCATCAGGATGCGGTCGCTGCCGTGCTGCACAGGCAGGTGCAAGTGGCTGGCCAGCTTGGGCAGCTTGGCATAGGCCTCGATCAGCCGAGGGGTGAACTCATTGGGGTGACTGGTGGTGTAGCGGATGCGCTCGATGCCCGGGATGTCGGACACGTATTCGAGCAGCAGGGCAAAGTCGGCAATCTCGGCCGTGCCCCCCATCTTGCCCAGGTAGGCGTTCACGTTCTGGCCCAGCAGGGTGATTTCCTTCACGCCCTGGTCGGCCAGCCCTGCCACTTCCACCAGCACGTCGTCAAACGGGCGGCTCACCTCTTCGCCCCGGGTGTACGGAACCACGCAGTAGCTGCAGTATTTGCTGCAGCCTTCCATGATCGACACAAAGGCCGAGGCGCCCTCCACGCGCGCGGGCGGCAGGTGGTCGAACTTCTCGATCTCAGGAAAACTGATGTCCACCTGCGGCTTGTCCAGGCGCTCGCGCTGGTTCAGCATCTCGGGCAGGCGGTGCAGGGTTTGGGGTCCAAACACCACGTCCACATAGGGGGCGCGCTTGATGATCTCGGCGCCTTCCTGGCTGGCCACGCAGCCGCCCACGCCAATCTTCACGCCGCGTGCCTTCAGGTGCTTGATGCGGCCCAAGTCGCTGAAGACTTTCTCCTGCGCTTTCTCGCGCACGGAGCAGGTGTTGAAGAGGATGAGGTCGGCTTCGTCCACGTTCTGCGTGGGCTCGTAGCCCTGGGCGGCATTGAGCACGTCGGCCATCTTGTCCGAGTCGTACTCGTTCATCTGGCAGCCGAAGGTTTTGATGAAGACTTTTTTGGCCATGGCAGGCTCTCTTGCAATCAGAAAGAAAAAAGGGCGGAGCACCGCAGCGCACCGCAAACATTCGAGGACCGCGCAGGGACACAGGACGCGGCTGATGGGTCAACGCATCACTTGCGGATGGCGTCGTACTCGGTGCGGTAGTTGCGCTCGACCGTGTCGCTGCCCTTGCGTGGCTGCTCGGCTTCGCCCTGGGTCAGGATCCAGGCGGTGATCAGCATGCCGGTGCTGTTTTCGATCACGTAGTTCACCTTGTAGCTCTGCCCCAGCACCGTGTGCATCATGACCAGCGTGTTCTGAGGGCTTAGCAGGCGCATGCCGGGCGCCAGGCGGATGGTGCGGCCATTGAGCGTGGCCTCCGATGCCGTGTTGAGGGTCAGGGTGCCGCGCTGGGCCGCATCGGGAAAGGTCCGCATGCCGCCAAGCCCGGGCTGTACCTGGGCGGACACCGGCAAGGTGCCGCAGAGCAGGGCGCAGGCCACAGCCGCGATGAGCTTTCGCGCGGGGGCCGTCTGCGAAGTGAGGGAGAAAGCAGGAGAGGAAGTCGTGGTGCAGCGGTTCATGGTTTACATCCAGGGGCTGAAACAGCGATTCTAAAAGCGGGGCCAATCCCGCAGTTCTCAAAAATAATAGCTGCTCGCGCTTGGTTTTAAAGGATTTCCAGCGGTTTCCCATTAAAAATCAATGGTACCAAGCGTCGGCAGCTATGATTTTTGCGTGCGGCTGCCCAATAAAAAACCCACAGTGCGCATGCACTGTGGGTTGGATTTGGTGGTCGTAGGTGGACTTGAACCACCGACATCAGCATTATGAATGCTGCGCTCTAACCAACTGAGCTATACGACCGCAGTCCAAGATTATAGAACAAAAATTATTGGTGTGTGAAGTTCGCGGTGCGCTTGTTCATGAAAGCGTCCATGCCTTCCTTTTGGTCCTGGGTGGAGAACAGGGCGTGGAAGAGGCGGCGCTCGAACATCACACCGTCCGACAGACTGCCTTCGAAGGCGCGGTTGACCGACTCCTTGGCCGCCATCACGGCGATCTGGGAGAAGCCTGCAATGATGATGGCGGCACCCAGTGCTTCGGCCATGAGCTTGTCGTAGGGCACCACGCGGCTGACCAGGCCGGAACGTTCGGCTTCCACCGCGTCCATCATGCGACCGGTCAGGGCCATGTCCATCGCCTTGGATTTGCCCACTGCGCGCGGCAGACGCTGCGTACCGCCTGCGCCGGGGATCACGCCCAGTTTGATTTCGGGTTGGCCGAATTTGGCGTTTTCAGCGGCGATGATGAAATCGCACATCATGGCCAACTCGCAGCCACCGCCCAGCGCAAAACCGCTGACAGCGGCAATGACGGGCTTGCGGATGGAGCGGATCGCTTCCCAGTTGCGGGTGATGTAGTCGCCCTTGTAAGTGTCTGCGAAACTGTATTTCGCCATGGCGCCAATGTCGGCGCCTGCGGCAAACGCCTTTTCACTGCCTGTGACGATGATGCAGCCGATTTTTTCGTCCGCATCAAAGGCCTTCAGTGCCGAGCCCAGCTCATCCATGAGCTGGTCGTTCAGCGCGTTGAGCTGCTTGGGCCGGTTGAGCGTGACGATACCAACCTTGTCCGCCTCAATGCGAACCTCGATAGTTTCGTAAGACATGAAATCTCCTGGGTTTATAGGTAGTTATGAAAGCACGAACGAATATACCCAAGCATGCCCGAACCTATGCGCTGGTAGGTAGAACACCGTACCAATCCGGTGTCATGTCCCTGGCTCAGTTCAACCAGCGTCCCAGGGTGCCAGCGTTGGCAATCGACAGGCTCACCGTATCTGGCACCGTGGCGGGGGTGGTGCGGGAGGTCTTCTTGGGGGGTGTGGACGCACTGCGGGCCGACAGTTCGAGCGGCAATCGCAGCAGTCGGCCGTCCCGCGCCACCAGGGCCGTCAAGGATGTCTCGGTGCCAGCATAGAACGCCACATCTTCCAGCTTGCTGATGCGCCACCCCTGGCCTTTCACATCGATGCCCAGCCACTCATCGCCAGCCGCCATGCCCGCCTTTTCCGCAGGGCCACCTCGCAGCACGGTCTTGATTTGCACGCTGTGGTTTTCTCCCACCCGCAGCCCCAGCCGCTGCGCCCATTGGGGGGTCTCCGCCTTGAGCAAAACGCCGTTGGCTTCCAGCAACTCTGCCAGCGGCAGTTCTGCGGTGCTATGCACCCACCGCGCCACTTCTGTGTCGAAGGGCCGATCGGACAGCTCTTTCAATACTGCCAGCAAATCGTCTTGCGACATCGGGCCGCCCTGGCACCGCAGCCACAGCGTGCGCATGACCTCATCCAGGCTGGTCTTGCCTTCGCGGCGTAGGGCCAGGTCCAGGCACAGGGCCACCAGCGAGCCTTTGGTGTAGTAGCTGACCGTCGCGTTGGGGGTGTTTTCGTCCTGGCGGTAGTACTTGACCCAGGCGTCAAAGCTGGCTTGCGCTACGGTCTGCACGGCCCTGCCTGGTGTCTGGAGCACCTGGTTGATGGTTTTGGTGATGAGCTTTAGGTACGCAGCATCGTCAATCAACCCTGCTCGGCGCAGCAGCAAATCGTCGTAGTAACTGGTAAAGCCCTCGAAAAACCACAGCAGCTCCGTGTAGTTTTCGCGGGTGTAGTCGTATTGGGCAAAATCGGCGGGGCGCAGCCGCTTGACGTTCCACGCGTGGAAGTACTCGTGACTGATCAGGCCCAGCAGTGTGGTGTATCCATCACCAGTGCGGGCCTCATCGACCCGTGGCAGGTCGCGCCGGCCACAGATGAGCGCGGTGGAGTTGCGGTGCTCCAACCCTCCGTAGCCGTCGCCCACGGCGTTGAGCATGAACAGGTAGCTCTTGAAAGGCGCCTTGCCTTCACCATGCCAGAAGCGGATTGCAGTCTCGCAAATCTTCTGGGTGTCTGCCAGCAGGCGCTTGCCGTCAAAAGAAGGCGCTGCACCAGCCACCACAAAGCGGTGCGGAACGCCGCAGGCCGTGAAGCGGCCGGTCCAGAAGAGGCCCATTTCCACCGGGCAGTCAACCAGCTCGTCGTAGTTCGCCGCAGCGTAGAGACCAAAACCCTTCTTGTCTGTCTTGACGGGGGACAGCCCGGTGGCCACTGACCAGGTGGCCGTAGCAGGCGTGCTGGCAATATCGAGCGTGTGGCGCTGCGTTTCCTGGCCCTGCACGCGCAGGCACAGGCTGGTGCCGTTGAAAAACCCGCGCGATGCGTCCAGCCAGGCCGTGCGCACCGAGGTGTCGTAGGCGCAGACGGCGTAGGACAGCACAAGGGGCTTGTTGGGGCTGCATTCAGCTTGCCACCGATGCTTGTCCAGTTGCGTGAGCTTCACTTCCCGCGTGCCCTGATGGGCTTTGAGCTCTTGCAGATTTTTGGAGAACTCCCGCACCAGATAGCTCCCCGGAATCCAGATCGGCAGCGAGACCTCTTGCTGCGCCGAAGGGTGGGGAATCGTCAGTGCAATGCGAAACAGATGACCGTGCAGGTCCGCTGGCTCAACGTGGTAGTGAATGGCGGCGGATTCTGGCTTGCGGGTTGAGGGCATGGGCAACTGCAGGTTCGGGCCTTGTGGTCAGATGGCGCGGCCCGTGGGAGCGGGGCCTGCGCGCATGCAAAACGCGTATTAGTTGGCGGCAGGGGTTTCGCTGCTGGCCTCGGCCAGGCGCTTTTCCACTTCCTTGGCGCCGATGGCTCCCGGCACGCGGGCGCCGTTGGCAAAAATCAGCGTAGGCGTTCCTGTGATCTTGTGCTTGCGGCCAAATGCCAGGTTGCGCTGCAAGGCGCTGGTATCGCAACTCGCTGCAGGCACAGGCTTGTCCCGCACCATGAGATCCTGCCAGGCCGTCACCTGGTCTTTGGAGCACCAGATGTTGCGCGATTTTTCCGCAGAGTCGGGGCTGAGGATGGGGTACAGGAACAGGTACACCGTCACGTTGTCCACGTTCTGCAGGTCGCGTTCAAAACGCTTGCAGTAGCCGCAGTTGGGGTCCTCAAAAACGGCCAACTTGCGTTTCCCGTCGCCGCGCACAATGGTGAAGGCGTCTTTGAGGGGCAGTGCCGAGAACTCGACGGCTGTGAGCTTTGCAATGCGGTCTTCGGTCAGATTTCGGCGCACTTTCGTATCGATCAGTTCACCCTGGATCACATAGTTGCCCTTGGCGTCCGTGTAGAAAAGGTCCGTCCCGATGCGTACCTCGTAGAGGCCTTTCATGGGGGTGGGGCGCACCTCGTCAATCTTGTCCATTTGGGGAATGCGTTCGGCGAGCGCCTTGCGGATGTCCGCTTCTTGTGCGGCGGCGGCAAAGCCGGAGGCCAGCGCGGCGGCAGCGAGCAGGGTGGGAATCAGTTTCATGGTGTTCTCGTTAAAACGGTCTGGTGGCTTCCAGAGGGCGGCCACCGGTGTGGTCAGTAATTTCCCATGGCCTGGCGGGCCACGAAGTGCTTCAGCGGGCCGCTCAGTTCAAAGCCCTTCATTCCCCAGTTGCGCAGCGCCTGCAGCGGCCCTTCCTGGCGGGAGAAGAGTTGTTGCAGGCCATCCGTCGCCAATCCCATCGGCAGCAGGGCTGCCTTGCGCTCGCGCTCGTAGCCCCGCAGCAAACGTACATCAGCCACACTGCGCCAGTAGTCGCGCCCATGCAGTGCGCTGGCCAGGGCTTGGGCGTCTGCCAGTCCCAGGTTCAACCCCTGGCCTGCGAGCGGATGCACGTTGTGCGCCGCGTCACCAGCCAGCACCCAGCTGCGCGGGTTTTTTCCGGTGGATGGCAAGCTGCCACACCAGCGGTCTGCTTTTGCAAGCTGCAGGGGCCAGGCTGCTCGTTCCGCACTGAGCGTCAGCGACCCCAGGGATTCCTGGCTGGCCATCTGGAGCTTCTGCGCGAATTCTTCAGGGGACAAGGCCATCAGCGGCGCGACCTGTTCCTGCAAGACGGACCAGACAACCGCCACGGAGTTCCCCTGCGGCCCGCCCAAAGGCAAAAAAGCCAGGATGCCGTCGGGCAAAAACCATTGCCGTGCTACCTGTTCGTGGGCGCGTTCACACTGCAATCGGGTGGCGATGGCGTGTTGCCCATACGGCGTCACCTGAAAACCCACACCAAACTCTTCGCGCGTGCTGCTGGCGCGGCCCTCGCACACCACGGTCAGTGCCGCCGGCACGGGGGCATCGACCATTTCCACCTGGGGCTGGTAGCGCAGAGCTTCGGCGAGGCGGGCTTCCAGGGCGGGCACGTCAACGATCCAGGCCAGGGCTTCCACCCCTTGGGTGGCCGCATCAAAATGCACGGCGCCATCCCGGTCTCCCTGTACCTGCATGGATCGCACGGCTGTGGCGTGCTCTGCATCGGGCCAGCTGCGAAGAGAATCCAGCAGTTTGCGCGATGCTGCGTTCAACGCATAGGCCCGCACATCGGCGGTTGCGGGGGCCTTCGGGCCGGGGGCAGGTAGCAGGGCCACTTTCAGCCGTTCGCGGGCCAGCAGCAGTGCCAGCGTCTTGCCCACAATGCCGGTGCCGCGAATACAGATATCAAAGGTTTGGGCCATGGCGGCATTGTAGGAGCGGGCCTGGGCCCTTGGGCGCGGTGCAAAATCGGGCTCGCTGTCCAACCGGTCATTTTTGAGGAGCACCTTCGCGTGAGTTTCCACCCTGATTCCGATCTGTCGGGCACCATCGCGCGCCTGTTTGTCTATCCCGTCAAGTCGTGTGCCGGCATTGAAGTGCAGCAGGCCGTGCTCACCGATACGGGGCTCGATCTGGACCGTGCCTGGATGGTGGTAGACGCTGAGGGCATGTTTGTAACCCAGCGCACGCTGCCGCGCATGGCGCTGATTCGCCCGCAGCTCAAAGGCGATGAGATGGTGCTGCGTGCGCCTGGCATGCTGGCCTTGCATGTGGCCATCGATGCGGTCGAGGCGCCCGCCACGGTGACCGTGTGGCGCGACACGGTGCCCGCCTGGGACATGGGCGCCGTGGCGGCGCAGTGGTTTACGGATTTCCTCGGCCAGCCCTGCCGCCTTGTCCGTTTTGATCCGGAATACCGCCGCTTGTCCAGCATGGAGTGGACGGGCGGTGTCGAGGCGCCGAACCAGTTTTCCGATGGTTTTCCCTTGTTGCTCGCCAGCCAGGCATCGATGGATGAGCTGAACCTGCGACTTCAGGCTGCAGGCCATGCCGCCGCGGGGATCGAGCGGTTTCGGCCCAATGTGGTCCTGGCCGGGGTGGACGCACACGACGAGGACCGAGTGGATCTGGTGCGTGTGGATGCGCGAGAGGGTGAAATCCACCTGCAGCCCGTCAAACCCTGTTCGCGGTGCCCCATTCCTGACATCGACCCCGCGACAGCCGAAAGCAACCCATCGGTGGGGGACACCCTGCGGACCTATCGGAAGGACCAACGGCTCGATGGCGCCATCACGTTCGGAATGAATGCCATCGTGCGCCAGGGGGCGGGCCAGATGCTGCGCGTGGGTCAGCGGGTGGCGGCCAATCTGCGCTTCGACTGACGGTGTGAACATGGCGTGAAAGGGTGATAGCTGGCTGGCCCGTAAAATCGGCGGTTTGTCTCCGAAATCCAGAAAGCCCTGCCATGAGCCTCCAATGCGGCATCGTGGGCTTGCCCAACGTCGGCAAGTCCACCCTTTTCAACGCGCTGACCAAGGCCGGCATCGCCGCCGAAAACTATCCGTTCTGCACCATTGAGCCCAACGTGGGCGTGGTGGAAGTGCCTGACCCCCGCCTGCAGCAGCTCGCCCAGATCATCTCGCCCGAGCGCATCGTGCCCGCCATTGTCGAGTTTGTGGACATCGCTGGTTTGGTGGCCGGTGCCAGTCAGGGTGAAGGCCTGGGCAACCAGTTCCTGGCCCACATCCGAGAAACCGACGCCATCGTGAACGTGGTGCGCTGCTTTGAAGACGACAACGTGATCCACGTGGCTGGCCGTGTGGACCCGATCTCGGACATCGAGGTGATCCAGACCGAGCTGTGCCTGGCCGACATGGGCACCGTCGAAAAGGCGCTCAATCGCTACACCAAGGCTGCCAAGTCGGGCAACGACAAGGATGCCGCCAAGCTGGTGGCGCTGCTCACGCGCATCCAGGCTGCGCTCAATGAAGGCAAGCCCGCCCGCTCGGTCGAGATCACCAAGGAAGAGCAGCCGCTGCTCAAGTCCTTGTGCCTGATCACAGCCAAGCCCGCGATGTTCGTGGGCAACGTGAGCGAAGACGGCTTTGAGAACAACCCTTTCCTCGACCGCCTCAAGGACTACGCCGCCAGCCAGAACGCCCCCGTGGTGGCCATTTGCGCCAAGATGGAAGCCGAGATGGCTGAAATGAGCGACGAAGACCGTGACATGTTCCTGGCCGAAATGGGCCAGACCGAGCCCGGCCTCGCACGCCTGATCCGGGGCGCCTTCAAGCTGCTGGGCCTGCAGACCTATTTCACTGCGGGTGTGAAGGAGGTGCGCGCGTGGACCATCCACATTGGTGACACGGCACCCCAGGCGGCCGGCGTGATCCACGGTGACTTCGAGCGCGGCTTCATCCGTGCGCAGACGATTGCCTTTGACGATTTCATCGCCTACAAGGGTGAGCAGGGCGCCAAGGATGCTGGCAAGATGCGCGCCGAAGGCAAGGAATACGTGGTCAAGGACGGCGACGTGCTGAACTTCCTGTTCAACGTCTAAAAATCACTGAAAACGCCATCGGGTTATGGCCCGGTGGCCCGCAATCCCTGCAGGGCCCCTGGCATGCAGGGATTTTTTACGACCGTTTGGCAGGGGGGCCACGCATCCCCCTGAGCATCGATTTCTATGAACACTGGAATCCTCTACGCCGCCCTGGCTTACATCGCCTGGGGCCTGTTCCCCCTGTATTTCAAGCAGGTGGCAGACGTGCCCTCGCTCGAAGTGGTGATGCACCGCACACTGTGGTCGCTGGTGTTTGTATTTGGCGTACTGATGGTGCGCAGGCAATGGGCGTGGATGGGGACCGTGCTGCGCCAGCCCAAGGTGCTGGCGGCATTTGTGCTGTCTGCGATGCTGCTGTCGGGCAACTGGCTTACCTATGTGTGGGCGGTGCAAAACCAGCACGTGGTAGACGCCAGCCTGGGCTATTTCATCCTTCCGCTGGTCAACGTCGCGCTGGGCTTTGTATTTCTGCGTGAGCGGCCTCGCTCGGGCCAATGGATGGCGGTGGCCGTGGCGGCCGCTGGCGTGCTGTGGCTGGCGGTGCAGGCTGGGCGCCTGCCCTGGATTGCACTGGTGCTGGCCTTGAGTTTTGGCTTTTATGGGTTGTTGCGCAAGGTTGCTGTGCTGGGCGCACTGGAGGGTCTCGCGCTGGAGACGCTGGTGCTCGCGCCGGTGGCCGCCGTTGTGCTGGGCTGGTGGGCGTGGCAAGGCCAGGGTGCGCTGGTGCAGGGCACGCCCGCCACCGTCGGCTGGTTGCTGCTTGCGGGCCCCATGACGGCAGTTCCACTGCTGCTGTTTGCGGCGGGTGCGCGCCTGATCCCCATGTCCACCTTGGGCATCCTGCAGTACATCTCGCCCAGCCTGCAGTTTGCGCTGGGCGTGTGGTTGTTCCATGAACCGTTCGAGCCAGCGCGCCTGGTGGGGTTTGTCTTGATCTGGGCGGCGCTGCTGGTCTACAGCATGGAAGGCTGGTGGACGCGCCGGCGGGTTGTAGTGGTCTGAGAAGAAGGGCCGTGTTCTCCCCGCACCGCATGCGTGGAACCGGGGCTGGGAGTCTTTTCGATGGGCTCGCGTCGCATTCATTGCACAGATTTGCTGCGCCGCTGGAGGTGCTACTGGAAAACACGGAGCGCGAGGGTGTCAGTTCTGCGTAAGATGCGCGGGCTCGTCTGCCGGGTGTTGGTGCCTGCAGCCTGCGCATTTCGGTGAAGCATCACCCGAACGAACCCGGGCTCAGGCCTGCCTCCACATGTTTTTTGGTCGCAAGAATCCGTTTTCGGCGACGGACGCCTTTCCCCTGTCCGACGCTGTCATGGAGTTCGATGACTCGTCTTCAGCCATGGTGCGCCCGGCCCGTCGCGCGCTGGATGGAATGGGGCCGCGCAGTGGGCGCAGTGCGCGCGAAAAATGGTTGCTGGCCGCAGGGCTGATGGGGCTCTATGCGCTGGCGATGCTGGGGTTTTGTGCGCTGGGCATGGTGGACCTCCAGGTGCTCGCCGTGTTGGGCGTGCTGGTGGCGGTGGTCTGCGCGACCTTCTGGGGCATTTTCAACACGGGCTTGCACAAGAATGTGCGGCATCGGCACCTGAAGCTGGCCATGGTGGCTACAGCGCTTGCGTGCATGCTCGGCATTGTCTACCTGGCGCCCGTTACGCAAATCCTGTTGGCGCCATTCACCTTTGTGGCCGTGGCCTATGGCATTTTCACTGTGCCACGGCCCACCCTGCTGGCACTGGCGGCCTGCATGTTGTGCCTCTATGCCGGGGTGGTGGGGCTGCACTACCTGGAGCAGCAGAACAACGCCCTGCTGCGCCTGGAGGCATTGCATTGGGTGGCTCTGGCGGTCTCTTTGCCCGCCTTCATTGCCCTCATGGGCCGGGTGCAGCGCCTGTACCGCAGCCTCTACCATGCAAGCCGCAAGATCAAGAACATCCAGGAAGACGCCCAGCGCGATCCGCTGGTGGGATGCTTCAACCGCCGCTACGTGTTGGCCGCGCTGGAAGAGCAAAAACAGCTGGCCGACGAAAGTGGCATCCCGTTGTGCCTGGCCGTGCTGGACATTGACCACTTCAAGCGCATCAACGATGAGCTGGGGCATCTGGGGGGCGACGAGGTGCTGCGCACCTTTGCGCGCATCGCGCAGCAGGGCGTTCGCGGGGGCGACGTGTTTGGCCGGTATGGGGGTGAAGAGTTTCTGCTCATCTTCCCTGGCACTTCGTTGCTGCCTGCGCTCAATACCTGTGAGCGCATTCGCGCGCAGGTGGAAACCCATGCCTGGACCGGATTGCTCAAGGGCCGGGTGACGGTATCGGTCGGGGTGACGCAGTATGTGTTGGGCGAGTCGGTGCTGGAGTTCTTCTCGCGGGCCGATACCGCCATGTACATGGCCAAGGAAGGCGGGCGCAACCAGGTGGTGGTCGAGGAGCCCGTTGCCAAAGGCGATTCGCAGCTGTCGGACTTGTCGATCTCCAGCAGCAACGCTTTCCTGTAGCTGCTGGCCGTTGTTTGCGCTGGCCGGGTTGACAAGCGGCCTTCGGTGTTCACACTGAACGCCTGTTTCCATCCCCCACGTTGGGTGGCATGGCTGCCTTTCGCGCTTGTGCGTTGGTGCCTTTCCCCCGCGTCCGTTCCATGCCCTCATCCACCGACCTGTCGGCCGAATTCGCCACCGCCCAGCAGCGTGTGCGTCTGCTGCAGCAACAACCGCAGGCTTTTCCCCACCCTGTGGAGCGCGTGGAATGTATCGAGACCCACATCTCCTGGGTGCTGCTTGCGGGTGACTTTGCCTACAAGCTCAAAAAACCCTTGCAGCTGGACTTTCTGGACTTCAGTACCCATGCCCTGCGGCACGCCGCCTGCGAGGAAGAGCTGCGCATCAATCGCCGCACGGCGCCGGGCCTGTACTTGGGCCTTGTCGGTTTGGTGGGTCAGGTGACTGCTGGGGCGGATGGCGCCCCCACCACGCTTCAGGTCGTGCCGTGGAAAGACGCTCTGCCAGGCGCCGAACCCGTCGTGTGGATGCGACGTTTTGCCCAGGACGCACTGCTCGCCACTGCACTGGATGCGCATCGCGTGTTGCCTGCGCAGATCGACCAGCTGGCGTGCCATGTGGCGCAGTTCCACGACGCAGCCGCCATCGCTGCAAGCACCGACAGCTGGGGCACGGCGGCAGCGGTGCAAGCGCCAGTGGATGACTGTGTGGCGGCTCTGCGCGCACCCGTGGCAAGCGCGTTGCCCGGTCAGGGCCCCCTGCTAGCGCAGGTGGTCGGCTGGTGCCGGCACCAGGGGCGGGCCCTGGCCACCACATTCGAGGCACGGCGGGCAGCCGGTCGGGTGCGCGAATGCCATGGCGATTTGCATCTGGCCAACATTGCACTCATCGATGGCGAGGCCCAGCTGTTCGATGCCATCGAGTTCAACCCCGCCTTGCGCTGGATCGACTGTGTGGCCGATATCGCCTTTGTGGTGATGGACCTCGCGGCCCATGGCCGGGCCGATCTGGCCTGGCGGTTTTTGAACCGGTGGCTGGAGCACACGGGAGACTACGCGGGCCTGTCCGTTTTGCGGTACTACGGAGCCTACCGCGCGTTGGTGCGGGCGCGGGTTGCTGCCCTGCGGCTGAATCCAACCTGCGGTGATGGCAGTGCGCAAGCTGTGCAAGCCCTGGAGGAATATCTGGAACTGGCGGCGGGTTTTGCGGGGCAACGGCGTGCGCGCTGGCCGGTGGCGCGCCCTGCTGCGTTGTGGCTGGCCCATGGCTTTTCGGGGGCGGGCAAGAGCACCCATGCGCTGACCCTGGCGTGCCAGCGTGGATTGGTGCGCGTGCGGGCGGATGTGGAGCGCAAGCGCCTGTTCGGCCTGGCGCCCAATGCTTCCAGCGACGGCGTACCTGGCGGCATCTACACCGCCGAGGCTACATTCCGCACGCACCAGCGGTTGGCGCAAGTGGCACGCGAGGTGCTGGTGGCAGGCTACTCCGTGATCGTGGATGCCACCTTGCTGGACCGCGATGCCCGCGCGCTTTTCCTGGCCCTGGCCGATTCTGTGCAAGTGCCCTGCCACATCCTGTCGTTCGAGGCCCCCTTGCCGGTGCTGCGCGAGCGTGTGCGCCAGCGCGCGCTGGCCGGAGCCGGTGCGTCAGAGGCGGACGTGGCCGTGCTGGACGCCCAGTGGGCCCGCGCCCACCCGCTGCAGTCCCACGAAGAGGCGATCACGCTGCACGTGGACACCACGGTGCCCGTCTACTGGGACCGTCTATTGCCGCCCTGATCCCGGTGGCTTCGGCGGGCCACTACATCGCCAGATGCCCTGGCATGAAGTACAGCAACACGCTCGTCATAACCAGATAGCGGAAGAATTTGCCCACAGCCATATAGGCCAGGCAAGGCCAGAACGGCAGCTTGAGCCAGCCTGCCACAGCACACAGCGGGTCGCCCACCACGGGCAGCCAGCTCATCAGGCAGGCGGGGGCGCCAAAGCGCCGAAGCCAGTTCAGCGCGCGAACTTCAGTGGCATTGCCACGGGCCTTGTCCACCACCTTATGAGCGCCCAGGCCCATCCACCAGCTCACACCACCGCCCAGCGTGTTGCCAACCGTGGCCACCAGGATGGCGGGCCAGAAGAGTTCAGGGTTGATCTTGATCAAGCCGAACACCGCAGGCTCCGAGCCCAAAGGCAGCAGCGTGGCGGAGATGAACGCCACCACAAAGACCGTGCTCAGGCCGAACTGCGGCAGCGCAAGCCATTCCAGCAGCTGGTGCATCCAGATTTCCATAGGGGCCAAGTGTAGGGCTGCGCAGCCGGTGCTTTGGTGCCAAGGGGCGCTGTCCTACGCCGGGCTGCGCCATCTGCGCATGGCCTGCAAGGGGCTCCTTTCTTATCGTGGTAACCACACCGTCCCCCGAAAAATTCCCAAGGAGGAGGCAGCATGCAACGTTTTGAACCCCACGTCTTCCCCAGCACCACCCCTCAGGCTGGCGCGCCTGTTGGCTCTCGCTGGCTGCCGCTGGCCCTGGCGCTGCTGATGGCTGCCTGTGTGCACAGCCCACAGGCAGCGGTGCCTGAACTCCAACCCGCTGAGGTGCATGTCGCCAGCCCTTGCAGCGAAACTCCTTCTGCGCGTGCCGCCTTGCAGCGGGTGGGCCAGGAATTGCAGGCGCAGGGCATGGTGTTGCAGGCTACCTGCCCGGCCACTGGTGGCGGCTGGGTGGTGCAGGTGCGTGTGGTGGACGGCATGAAGGCCAGCAAGGTGGTGCGCGGGCCACTGGCCGATGGGCACGATGTGGACATGGGCACGCCTGCGGGTGCGGCGCTGGCGGGGGCAGAGTCGGCCGCCCAGGGCTTCTCGCCCGATGTGTTGCACAACCGCGCCTGGCTGCGTGCGACGATGGCCCGCCACCAGTTTGAAAACACCCCCGACGCCTGGTGGCACTATGCGCTGCGCGGCGCTGCACCGGTGCGCACCGCGGACGCTGACCTCGCCGCGCGATGACCTTGCTCCCTGCGGGGTGGTACTCGCCCCAGCTGCGCCTGAGGGTGACAAAGCCGTCCGATTTTCAGCGGTCGCGATATTTCATTTGCTGAAATTTTGAGCAGGTACAATCCTGCCTCCTTTTTCAGCATTCGCTGCTGCCTCCCTATCCCACCCCGCCCATGCACATCGGCCACATTCCTTTGGCGAACCGGTTGTTCGTCGCCCCGATGGCGGGCGTCACCGACCGGCCGTTCCGCCAGCTGTGCAAGGCGCTGGGTGCGGGCTATGCGGTGAGCGAGATGGTGACCTCGCGCAAGGACTTGTGGAACAGTCTCAAGACCTCGCGCCGGGCCAACCATGAAGGAGAGCCGGGCCCCATTGCCGTGCAGATCGCTGGCACCGATGCGCCGATGATGGCTGAGGCTGCGGTCTACAACGTGGAACGCGGCGCGCAGATCATCGACATCAACATGGGTTGTCCGGCCAAGAAGGTGTGCAACAAATGGGCGGGCTCCGCCCTGATGCAAAACGAGGCGCTGGCGGTGGAAATTGCCGCTGCCGTGGTCGAGGCCTGCGCGCCCTTCAACGTGCCTGTCACGCTGAAGATGCGCACCGGCTGGTGCCAGGAGCACAAGAACGCCGTGGCATTGGCGCGGCAGTTTGAAAGCGTGGGCATCCAGATGCTGACCGTGCATGGCCGCACCCGCGAGCAGGGCTACAAGGGCCACGCGGAGTACGACACCATCGCAGCCGTCAAGGCGGCGGTGAAAGTGCCCGTGGTGGCCAACGGCGACATCACCTCGCCTGAGAAGGCGCGCGACGTGCTGGCCGCCACTGGCGCCGACGCGATCATGATCGGCCGCGCCGCACAGGGCCGACCATGGATCTTCCGCGAGATCGGCCACTTTCTGGCCACGGGCGAACACCTGGCGCCGCCGCTGGTGGCCGAGGTGCGCCGCCTGCTGCTGGACCACCTGCAAGACCACTACAGCCTGTATGGCGAGCTGACCGGGGTGCGCAGTGCGCGCAAGCACATTGCCTGGTACCTGCGCGCGCTGCCGGGCGGCGAGGCCTTCAGGCAACACATCAACACGATCGAAGACTGCACCACGCAGTGGCAGGCCGTGGCCCACCACCTGGATGCCCTCGGGCAACAGATGGACCGGCTGCCTGCCGCCACGGGCTTGGACGCAGAACCAGAAGAACAAGAGGGATTGGCTGCATGAGCAAGAAACACATAGAAGAATGCGTGCGCGAGAGCCTGCAGGGCTACTTTCGCGACCTGGGCGGCGAGACGCCCGATGGCATGTACGACATGCTGGTGCGTGTGGTCGAAAGGCCGCTGCTGGAAGTCGTGATGCAGCAAGCCGACAACAACCAGTCCCGCGCGGCCGAATGGCTGGGCCTGAACCGCAACACGCTGCGCAAAAAGCTCGTCGAGCACAAGCTGCTCTGACGTCATTGTGTTATTTGCTATTTAATTTGTAGCTGTTTGCGCTTGATGGATAAGCGCTAGAGCCTGTTTTTATTCAAACTCTCCCCTCCCACACCATGAACGCACTTCTCTCCGTCTCCGACAAGACCGGCATCGTCGAATTCGCCCAAGCGCTGCACGCGCTGGGCATCAAGCTCCTGTCCACCGGTGGCACCGCCAAACTGCTGGCCGACAAAGGCCTGCCCGTGACCGAAGTGGCTGAGGTCACCCAGTTCCCCGAGATGCTGGACGGCCGCGTGAAGACGCTGCACCCCAAGGTGCACGGCGGCCTGCTGGCGCGCCGCGAGCTGCCCGAACACATGGCAGCGTTGAAGGAACACGGCATAGACACCATCGACCTGCTGGTGGTCAACCTCTACCCGTTTGAAGCCACCGTGGCCAAGGCCGGTTGCACGCTGGCCGACGCCATCGAGAACATCGACATCGGCGGCCCCGCCATGGTGCGCAGTGCCGCCAAGAACTGGAAGGACGTCGGCGTGATCACCTCGGCCGACCAGTACGAGGCCGTGCTGGCCGAGCTGAAGGCCGGTGGCAAGTTGAGCGACAAGCTGCGTTTTTCGCTGTCGGTGGCTGCGTTCAATCGCATCGCCCAGTACGACGGTGCCATCAGCGACTACCTCTCGTCCGTCACGTTCGAAGAAGAAAAACTGTCGGAAACCTACGTGCCCACGCGCACCCAGTTCCCCGGCCAGAGCAACGGCATCTTCACCAAGGTACAAGACCTGCGCTACGGTGAAAACAGCCACCAGCAAGCCGCGCTGTACCGCGACCTGTACCCCGCGCCCGGCTCGCTGGTCACCGGCGTGCAATTGCAGGGCAAGGAGCTGAGTTACAACAACATCGCTGACGCTGATGCGGCGTGGGAATGCGTGAAGAGCTTTGACGCCGCCGCCTGCGTGATCGTCAAGCACGCCAACCCCTGTGGCGTGGCCGTGGGCCTGGACGCGTTGAGCGCCTACAGCAAGGCCTTCCAGACCGACCCCACCAGCGCTTTCGGCGGCATCATCGCGTTCAACCGCGTGGTGGACGGCCCGGCCGCCCAGCAGGTGAGCAAGCAGTTTGTCGAAGTGCTGATGGCCCCCGACTTCACGGCCGAGGCGCTGGAGATCTTCAAGGCCAAGGCCAATGTGCGCCTGCTCAAGATTGCACTGCCCGCACACGGTGGCAAGACCGACTGGGAACGCGGCCGCAACGCCATGGACGCCAAGCGCATCGGCTCGGGCCTGCTGCTGCAGACTGCTGACAACCACGAGCTGTCGCTCATCGACCTCAAGGTCGTGACGAAGAAGCAGCCCACGCTCGAAGAGATGGAAGACCTGCTGTTTGCCTGGAAGGTCGCCAAGTACGTCAAGAGCAATGCCATCGTCTTCTGCAAAGGCGGCATGACCATGGGCGTGGGCGCTGGCCAGATGAGCCGCCTGGACTCGGCCCGTATCGCCAGCATCAAGGCGGGTCACGCAGGCCTGACGCTGCAGGGCACCGTGGTGGCCAGCGACGCCTTCTTCCCCTTCCGCGACGGCCTCGATGTGGTGGTCGATGCGGGCGCCACCTGCGTGATCCAGCCCGGTGGCTCCATGCGCGACAACGAAGTGATCGACGCCGCCAACGAGCGCGGCGTAGCCATGGTGTTCAGTGGCGTGCGCCACTTCCGCCATTGATTCGACCGGCGGTCATCCAACAAAAAGCGGCTTCCAAGGAAGCCGCTTTTTTTATGCCCGTTGTCAGGATGAAGGTGAGGTTCAGGTGCCGAAATTCATCGGCAGTCCGACATAGTTCTCGGCCAGCGACACCGAAGCAGCGCGTGAGTTCACCAGGTAGTCCAGTTCGGCCTCCTGGATTTTCTGCCCGAATTCGCCGGTCTCGGGAAAGCGGTGCATCAGCGAGGTGAACCACCACGAGAAGCGCTCGGCCCGCCACACGCGGCGCAGGCAGCGGTCGGAGTAGGTGTCGATGCCCAGGGCGGATTTCTCTGTGTAGAACTCGGTGAGCGCAGTCCACAGGTAACCCACGTCGCTGGCCGCCAGGTTCAGGCCCTTGGCGCCCGTGGGCGGCACGATGTGGGCCGCGTCGCCCGCCAGGAACATGCGGCCAAACCGCATGGGCTCGGCCACAAAGCTGCGCAGCGGGGCAATGCTCATCTCCAGCGCCGGGCCGGTGACCAGATTGGCACGTGCCTCAGGGTCCAGGCGGTTGCCCAGCTCGGCCCAGAACTGGTCGATGGTCCAGTTCTCGATCTTGTCGGTGTTGGGCACCTGCACGTAGTAGCGGCTGCGGGTGGCGCTGCGCATGCTGCACAGCGCAAAGCCGCGCTCGGTGTTGGCGTAAATCAGTTCGTGCGAGACGGGCGGCACATCGGCCAGCACACCTAGCCAGCCAAAGGGGTAGACGCGTTCGTAAGTCTTGAGCAGGTCGGCCGGGGCGCTGGCGCGACACACGCCGTGGTAACCGTCGCAGCCTGCGATGAAGTCACAGGCCAGCTCGTGCGTCTGACCGTCCTTCTGGTAGGTCACGCGGGGGCTTTGGCCTTCGAAGTCGTGCACTTGCACGTTCTGCGCGTCGTACACGGTCGTCAAGCCTTCTGCCGCGCGCGCGTCCATCAGGTCGCGCGTCACTTCGGTCTGGCCGTACACCGTGACGCGGCTGCCGCCGGTCAGCTCGTGCAGGTCGATGCGGTGGCGCTGCCCCTTGAACAGCAGCTCGATGCCATCGTGGGGCAGCCCTTCGGCATGGGCACGGGCCCCGACACCGGCCTGGGCCAGCAGGTCCATGCTGACCTGCTCCAGCACGCCGGCACGGATGCGGCCCAGCACGTAGTCGGGGCTGCGCTGTTCGATGATGACGGCGTCAATGCCGGATTTGTAGAGCAACTGGCCGAGCAGCAGACCGGCGGGGCCTGCGCCGATGATGGCAACCTGGGTACGCATGGTGGACAACCTCACAAAGGCGTTAGAAAGCGGTAAAGGAACAGGGCCAAGCGTAGGTTGATCCATGTCAATTGAAGCCCGGCCCACGCCGCTATCGTGCGATTGATGGATCTGATGTGCGATCATCGCGCATCTTCCATAGCCTCGGCTCACCTCCAGTCTTCGACCAGGCGACCGACCCCAGGCGCCCCAGGCAAACCATGACCACCGTACCCATCGCCAAGGCAGATTTCATCGAAGGCATGGCCAAGGGCATGGCGGTGCTGGAGAGTTTTGACACCGAGCGCCAGCGGCTCAATGCCACGCTGGCTGCGCAGCGCACGGGTCTTACGCGCGCGGCGGCGCGGCGGCACCTGCTGACGCTGGCGCACCTGGGCTATCTGGAGACGGATGGCAGCTACTTCTGGCTGGCGCCCAAGGTGCTGCGGTTTTCAGGCAGCTACCTGGCCTCGGCCCGCCTGCCGCGTGTGCTGCAGCCCACGCTCAACCGGCTGGCGGCCCAGACGCAGCAGTCGTTTTCGGCCGTGGTGCTGGATGGCAGCGAGGTGGTGATCGTGGCGCGCAGCGGGGTGTATGGCGCGCCGTCGCGTGTGCTGGCCTATGGCCTGCACCTGGGCGCGCGGCTGCCGGCGCACCCCACGTCCACGGGGCGCGTGCTGCTGGCGGCACTGCCTCCTGCGCAACTCACTGCGTGGCTCAAGGCCTGCTCACTGCACCGCCTCACGCCCCACACCATCACCCAGGTCGGCCCGCTGCGGCAGGTGGTTGCCAAGGTGCGGCGCGATGACTATTGCCTGGCGGTGGAAGAGCACGAACTGGGCGTGCACGCGCTGGCCGTGCCCCTGCGCAATCTGCAGGGCGACACGGTGGCGGCGCTCAATGTGGTGGCGTCACCCAAGCAGGTGGATGAGAGCAGCCTGCAGCGCGACCTGCTCCCGCTGCTTCAGGAGGCCGCGCGCGAGTTGCGGGGGCTGCTGTAAGCCTGAGCTTATGCCGCAACAATGCGCCCCGTGCCCGCCGCACCCGCCAGCACCTTCAGGGATTTGTCGGTGCTGGCCGTGTAGTTGCGGCTGGTGATGGTGCTCACGTACACCCAGTCGGCGCGGCACTCCGTGGCGGTGGCAGTCAGCACCATGTAGCCACGGCGTGAGGTGTCGCAGTACTTCAGCGGCCCGATGAGCTGCTGCAGCGCACCGGCCAGTGTGGCGGGGTTTTCGTTCGGCAGGTATTCCTCAAACCCCGGCGAGCTGACGGACGAGGTGGCAAATTCCACACCCACGGCATTGCCGCTCATGTCCCGCAGCTCGTTGGCCCAGGCGTTGTGGGTGTCGCCCGACAGCACCACCAGGTTCTTGCCCAGGCTGCGTGAGGTGGCCAGCACCGTCTCGCGTGCCACCTGGTAGCCGTCCCAGGCGTCCAGGTTGTAGGGAATGGAGGGCTGCGCCAGGATGGCCTGCTCGGCCGGTGTGAGACTGGCGGGCGCTGTCTGCGCGCGTCCCACCAGGGCCGCGTACTGGCTGACGGTGACGCCTGCGCCGGGTTGCAGCGTTTCCATCAGGATGGGCGCTGGAATGTTCATGCGACCCATCAGTACCTGCTGCCCCAGCACCTGCCAGGTAGCGCTGGATGTGGCCATCTGCTGCTGAAGCCACTGTGTCTGCGTGGTGCCCAGCAGCTGGCGACTGGTGCTGCCCACGGCGGCGGTGAATGCGGCGGCGTCAAAGCCGGTGGCAGTGAAAAACTGGCCGTAGTCGAGCTGCTCATCACGTGCTACCACGCGGGTGTCGAGCATGTGCAGCGCCACCAGGTTGCCAAAAGCAAAGCTGCGGTAGATCAGCTCGGGCTGCGCGTTGCGGGTGGGCATCCACTCGTGGTACGCCTGCATGGCCGCGGCTTTGCGCGCGCTGAAACTGCCTTCGGTGGCGCTCTGGTGGTTTTCTGCGCCGTTGCTCCAGGTGTCGTTGGTGATCTCGTGGTCGTCCCACACGGCGATCATGGGGGCGGCTGCGTGCAGGTCCTGCAGGTCGGAGTCGGTTTTGTATTGGGCGTGGCGCTGGCGGTAGTCGGCAAGGCTCAGGATCTCGTGGGCAGGCTGCGACAGGCGCCCCAACGCGCCTGCGTTGGCCGACGCATATCCACCCCGGGCATATTCATAGACGTAGTCGCCCAGGTGGACGGTGGCATCCAGGTCATTGCGGCGGGCCGCGTCGGCATACACATTGAAGTAGCCGGCGGGGTAGTTGGCGCACGAAAACACGGCCAGCTTGACCTGCGCCACGCTGCCGGTGGGCAGGGTGCGCGTGCGGCCGGTGGCGGTGTGGGCAGCGTACGCACGAAAGCGGTAGTAGTACGCAGTGGCCGCCTTGAGCCCGGTGGCATCGACCTTGACGGTGAAGTCCTTGCTGGCCAGCGCCGTGGTCTTGCCTTGGGCAGCGATGGAGGTGAAGTTGCTGTCTGTGGCAAGTTCCCATTCGACAGGGATATCGCTGGTGTGGCCAGCGGGTGGGGTCACCCGTGTCCACAGCATCACGCGGTCGGCCAGCGGGTCGCCGCTGGCGATGCCGTGTGCAAACTGCACGGCAGGCGCATCGTCATCGCCGCCGCCGCAGGCCGCCAGCGGCAGGGTGCCCAGCGCGGCTGCAGCGATGCCGAGCTGGCGCACGAAGCGCCGCCGCCCGGCATCGGCCTGCGCAGCGTCGCGGAAAGGGTGGGAGGTAGAGACGAGGGGTTTGTGTGCCATGGCGCGGGTGGTGTGGGGTAAAACACCCGAGCCTGCCCGCATTGCATGACGGCCGCGTGAAGCGAGGGCGCTGCGCCCTCTGCTACAAAAAAATATCAATAAAAAAAGCCTTTAGCGCTTGTTGGTAAAGCGCTGGCAGCTATTATTTTGATAGTCCTTTGAACACTTCGCGCGCGGCAGCCACGGTGGCGGCAATGTCTTCGGGTGTGTGGGCGGCGCTGACAAAACCGGCCTCGTACAGCGCAGGTGCAATATAGATACCGCGATCAAGCAGGCCGTGGAACAGCTGGTTGAAGCGCGCGCTGTCGGTCTTGAGCACCTGGGCGTAGTTTTGGGGCAGCTCGGGCATCAGGAAGAAGCCGAACATGCCGCCTTCGCTGTCGGTGCTGAAGGGCACGCCTTCAGCCGCCGCCGCAGCGGCGAGGCCATCAACCAGGGAGCGTGTGGTGGCCGACAGTGCGTCGAAGAAGCCCGGCTTCTTGATCTCGCGCAGCGTGGCCAGCCCGCAGGCCGTGGCCACCGGGTTACCCGACAGCGTGCCCGCCTGGTACACGGCGCCCAACGGTGCGAGGTTTTCCATGATGGCGCGCGGGCCACCAAAGGCTGCCAGCGGCATACCACCGCCAATGACCTTGCCCAGCACCGTGATGTCGGGTTTGAAGCCTGGGATGCTCTTGGCGTACACGCTCTGCGCGCTGCCCAGGGCCACACGGAAGCCCGTCATCACCTCATCCAGCACCAGCAGCGCACCGTATTCAGTGCACAGCTCGCGGCAGCGCTTCATGAACGGCACGCTGGCGCGCACCAAGTTCATGTTGCCCGCGATGGGCTCGATCATCACGCAGGCCAGTTCCTTGCCGTGCAGGGCAAAGGCCTCTTCGAGCTGAGCGACGTTGTTGTATTCGAGCACCAGGGTGTGCTGCACCACCTCGGGCGGCACGCCCGCGCTGGTGGCGTTGCCAAACGTGGCCAGGCCCGATCCGGCCTTGACCAGCAGCGAATCGGCATGGCCGTGGTAGCAGCCTTCGAACTTGATGAACTTGCTGCGGCCTGTGGCGCCACGGGCCAGGCGGATCGCGCTCATGCCCGCTTCGGTACCCGAGCTGACGAGGCGGATCATCTCCATCGACGGCACGAGGCTCAGGATTTCCTCGGCCAGCTCCACCTCGCGTTCGGTCGGTGCGCCAAAGCTGAAGCCTTCGAGCGCTGCGCTCTGCACGGCTTCGAGCACAGCGGGGTGGCCGTGGCCCAGGATCATCGGGCCCCAGGAGCCGATGTAGTCGATGAAACGCTGGTCGTTGGCGTCCCAGAAGTAGGCGCCTTTGGCGCGCTTCACAAAACGCGGCGTGCCGCCCACGGCCTTGAAAGCCCGCACGGGCGAATTCACGCCGCCGGGGATCAGCGCTTTGGCGCGTTCGAACAGGGGGATGTTGAGATCAGTGCTTGGTGTCATGGGGGGGCATCACAAAGCCTTCGAGGGCCTGTGCTTCGTCAATCGGGAGTTCTTCTTCGTCACCATCGGCCTCGTCATCGTCGGGCTGGGCCCAGAACATGCGGTCGGGCACGATGTGCCCCATGCCGGGGCGAAAGCCGGCATCCAGGCAGCGGTCGAGGTAGCCCAGAGCTTCGCTGGTGGCTTCGCCCAGGTCGTTGCCGCTGGCCACCAGGGCCGTGAGGGCCGCCGACAAGGTATCGCCGGCGCCGGAGAAGGTGGCGTCGAACAGTTCGAACTTGCCACTGCCCAGCACGGTCTGGGGGGAGGCCAGCACGTTCTCGACAAACTGCTCGGGCAGGGGAATGCCGGTGACCAGGGTATAGGGCACGCCCATTTCGGAGGCGGCCCGGGCAATGTCGCGGGCTGTGGGGCTGCGGTCGCTGGTCCAGTCGGGCAACAGCCAGCGCCACAGGGTGCTGTGGTTTCCAACCAACACCGAGGTCTGCGGTAACAACAATTCGCGGAAGGCATCCAGGTACTCGTCGATCAGCTCATCGCGCCACCAGGACAGGTTGGGCATGTACGCTATCACCGGGACTTCATCATAGTCTGTGGTTATCTCGGCGATGGTGCTGATGTTCTCCGGACTGCCCACGAAACCGACCTTGATGGCCTGGACCGGCAGGTCTTCCAGCACGGCCCGGGCCTGCTCGGCCACCGCCTCGTCGTCAAAGCTGAAGTGGTCGAAAATCTGCGCCGTGTCGCGGGCATAGGCGCCTGTGACCACGGCAATCGGATGCCCGCCCACGGAGGCAATGGTGGTGATGTCGGCTGTCAGTCCGCCAGCGCCGCTGGGGTCGCTGGCATTGAAGACGAGCACGCATGCAGGGCTTGCGTCCTCCAAACCGTCATCTTCAATATCTATGCTTTCAGGGGGGGGAGGGGATGCTTTGATGGTCATGGACCAGATCCTGCTTGAGGGGTGGCACCGAAGCCGCAGCCCACGGAGATGACTAGATACAATCGTTGCATTCTATGTGAAGGCCCTTTAAGCTGTGATCGACTCTAAAACTTGGATGTGTTTGATTTGCGGTTGGATTTATGACGAAGCAGAGGGTTCACCTGAGCACGGCATTGCACCCAATACACCATGGGATCAGGTTCCGATGAACTGGACCTGCCCCGAGTGTGGGGCCCGCAAGGAAGACTTCGAGATGGTTCAGATTTGAGGCGCACCAGCATCATGTGCTGCTGCGTTGTTTTTTTCTCCATCAGGAGCAGTAACAATTGACTACAACAGGCGCATCTTTCAAAGTGCTCGTGGTGGATGACAGCAACACCATCCGTCGAAGCGCCGAGATTTTTCTCAAGCAGGGGGGGCACGAAGTCTTGTTGGCCGACGACGGCTTTGATGCTTTGGCCAAAGTCAATGATTACCAGCCTCAGCTGATTTTCTGCGACATCCTCATGCCCAAGCTCGACGGGTACCAGACCTGCGCCATCATCAAGCGCAATGCCCGTTTTGCAGATACTCCGGTGGTGATGCTGTCCTCCAAGGATGGTGTATTCGACAAAGCGCGCGGGCGCATGGTTGGCTGCCAAGAATATCTCACCAAACCGTTTACCAAAGACCAGTTGCTGCAAGCCGTGCAGCAATTTGGCAATGCCCAACAAGGAGCGATGTAATGCCCATCCAGAAAGTATTGGTCGTCGACGACTCGAAGACCGAGTTGATGTTTTTGACCGACCTGCTTCAGAAAAAAGGCATGCAGGTACGCACCGCAGAAAATGCCGATGAGGCTTTCCGCCGTCTGGCGGAGGAAAAGCCCGACCTGATCCTCATGGACGTTGTCATGCCCGGCCAAAACGGCTTCCAGCTCACACGTGCCATCACCCGCGACCCGCTGTACGCCGATGTGCCCATCATCATGTGCACCAGCAAGAACCAGGAAACGGATCGCGTCTGGGGGATGCGGCAGGGTGCGCGCGGCTATATCACCAAGCCCGTGGATCCCGCTGAACTGCAGGCCAAAATTGACGCTCTGAACTAAGGCTGCGGCGCGTTCATGGCCAACCGCGAAGCCCTGCGAGAGCTCCAGACCCGACTTGCCAGCCGCCTTCAGGCTGCAAGAACCGAAGGGTCCTCTGTTTCATCCTGGCTGGCTGTCGAGTCGGCCGGGAGTTTTTACTTGCTGCCACTGGGTCAGTCGGGGGAGATCTTTCCCTGGGTCTCGATCCAGGCGGTGCCCTACACCCAGCGGTGGTTTCTGGGTGTGGCCAACCTGCGCGGCGGACTGGTCGGCGTGGTGGATCTGGCAGGCCTTCTGGGCTCAGCCGCTCCGCGCACGGAGCAGGCCTTGTCGGAAGCCAGCCTGCTGGCCTTCAATGCCGCCCTGGAGGTCAATGCAGCGTTGCTGGTGGATCGCCTTGCGGGCCTGCGTGGGACCGATGCATTTATGTCTTCTGAGCCGCCCGCCGAGGATTCGCCCGCGTTCTTTGGCACCACCTATATCGATTCCAGCGGCACACGCTGGCAGGAGCTGAACTTGCAGATCCTGTCCCAACATCCCGCTTTCCTGAGCATCAGTGCTTGAGTTTTTCTGTAAGGCTGCACCATGTCCGTCGTCAATCAATTTGGAAAACTGTTCAACCGGAAACCTGCCACGCCGGAAACCGGCGCGACTGCCGGCGCCGCCGACGACGGGCAGGATCTTCTTGCCACGGGTTCGCTGGATGGTGCGCAGCTGCGCGACACCTACCAGGCTGAAGCGATGAACAGCGTGCAGGGCGATCCAGATGGTTATTCGCCGGAACTGGCCGCATCGGACGCAGAGGAAGACCTGATCGCACTGCCGGTGCTGGGGCGTGCCACGGCCGCCGCTCACCAGCGTCGATTGCTCGCGCTGCTTGGTATCGGTGTGGCGGTTCTCGCGTTGATTGCCTTCTGGGTGCTGCAGCAGGCAGACCGATCAGCTCAGCAGCTTGCGGCTACCGGCCAATCCCTGATGCAATCACAGCGTCTCGCCAAGTCCGTATCTCAGGCCCTGGTGGGTAGTCCCCAGGCCTTCCCGGACGTGGTGGAAAGCTCCGGCGTGCTGGCGCGCAATGTGCGTGCCCTCAACGCGGGTGATGGCGAACTTGGCGTGGAATCCCTGGGCGAGCCCTACAAGCCCGATCTGGACGCCGTGAACCCGCTCATGGAACGTGCCGAGCGCAATGCCAGCGTGGTGATGGGACAGCAGAAGATCCTGACCCAGGTGGGCGACGCTCTGCGCACCATCAACCGCCAGTCCTCGGACCTGCTCGAAATCGCAGAAACTGTGTCGTCCCTGAAGCTGCAGCAAAACGCCCCCGCTGCCGAGATTTCTGCGGCTGGCCAGCTGGTGATGTTGACCCAGCGTATCGGCAAGTCCGCCAACGAATTCCAGACCATGGAAGGCGTGAGTCCTGAGGCTGTGTTCCTGCTGGGCAAGGACTTGAATTCGTTCAAGGAAATCGCCCAAGGCCTGCTGGACGGCAGCCCGGAACTGCGTCTGGCTGCCACCAAGGATGCCCAGACCCGCGAACAGCTGGAAGCTCTGGTGAAGCTCTATGAGCAGACCCGCACCCAGGCCAGCGCCATTCTGGGCAACCTGCAAGGTCTGGTGTCGGCCCGTGAAGCGCAGTCCGCCATCATTGCTGACAGTGAGCCTCTGCGCCGTCAGCTCGAAGGACTGCAAACCAAACTGTCGGCCCAGACGGGTGTGGGTGGCGGCCAACTGGCAGCTCTTGCGCTTGCTGGTTTGTTTGTGATCTTTTGCGGTGTGGGCATTTCTCGTGTTCAGCTGCTCGACAGCCGTGGCCGCCAGGCGGCTGCTGAAATGCAGCAGAAGGACGCCAAGCGCCAGGAGCAAGAAGCCAAGCGCGTCAACGACGCCAACCAGGCTGCCATTTTGCGTTTGATGAACGAACTGCAATCGGTCGCTGAGGGTGACTTGACGCAAGAAGCCACGGTGACGGAAGACATCACGGGCGCCATTGCCGACTCGGTGAACTACACGGTGGAAGAGTTGCGCCAACTGGTAGGCAGCGTGCAGAACACGGCGACCCGCGTGGCACAAACGACGGCGCAGGTGGACAACACCTCCACCGAACTGCTGGCAGCATCGACCGAGCAACTGCGCGAAATTCGCGAAACCGGCCGCTCGGTGCTTGACATGGCGACCCGCATTAACGAGGTGTCCACACAGGCGCAAGAATCCGCCACGGTGGCCCGCCAGTCGCTGCAAGCGGCTGACTCCGGTCTGCAGGCCGTGCAAAACGCCATCGGCGGTATGAACTCCATCCGTGACCAGATCCAGGACACATCCAAGCGCATCAAGCGACTGGGCGAATCGTCGCAGGAGATCGGTGAAATCACGGAGCTGATCTCTGACATTACCGAACAGACGAACGTGCTGGCCCTGAACGCAGCCATTCAGGCCGCATCCGCTGGTGAAGCCGGTCGTGGCTTCTCGGTGGTGGCGGAAGAAGTGCAGCGACTGGCCGAACGTTCCGCTGATGCGACGCGCCAGATTTCTGCGCTGGTGAAGGCGATTCAGACCGACACCCAGGATGCCGTGGCCGCTATGGAGCGTTCCACGCAGGGTGTGGTGGAAGGGGCCCGCCTGTCTGACAGCGCCGGTACCGCGCTGACCGAGATTGACCGCGTGTCGCGTCGCCTCGCCGAACTGATTGAGCAGATTTCGTCTTCAACTTCGCGGGAAGCCGTTTTGGCCAACGAAGTGGCCGACAACATCCAGCACATTTTTGCGGTGACCGAGCAGACGGGTGAAGGTACCCGTACCACAGCGCAGCAGGTGCGCGAGCTGTCGCACATGGCTGAGGAACTGCGCCAATCGGTGGCACGGTTCAAGATTGCCTGACGCTGTAGTCATCAACCAGCTGGCTCATAGCAGCCGGGGACGAATCCATGTCATCTATTGATGTCAACAATGCACCGGCCGCGGATGGGACCCAGGGGGATCAGGACCTGGGTCCTTTGGCGTGGGTGCTTGACGAACTGCGCAAATCTCTGGATGGCGCTGTCAAGGCCATGCGCCGTTTTGTGCGAGATGCAGAAGCCGCACGCGAGTCGGATCTTGCAGCGCTGGACGCAGGCCCACTGCGCATCGCTCGCCAGCAGTTGCACCAAGCGTGTGGTGCGCTGGAAATGGTGGGCATGGGCCCTCCAGCTTTGGTCCTGCGCGCCATGGAGTCGGCAGTCCAGAAGTTCGTTCAACGGCCTGAGACCTGCAGCGACGATGCTGCCGCAGTGATTGAGCGTGCGAGCTTTGCGCTCATCGAATACCTGGAAACCGTTCTGGCTGGCAAGGCCGCGTCGCCTGTCGCGTTGTTTCCCCAGTACCGCGATGCCCAGGCCCTGGCAGGTGCAGACCGTGTCCATCCGGCCGATCTGTGGCCCGTGGAACGCCGGTTTCGCGAGCCCGAGGGGGCTGTTGCAGCCACGCCGCTGCCCTACGGGCCTGAGGCGCGTGCTCGCCTGGATGCGGCAGTTCTAAGAATCGTCAAATCCGGCGATCTCAGGGCTTCGTTGAGTTTGCGGGATACCTGCCTGGGATTTGTGGCATCCCAGCAAGACCGCCAGTCCCGCGCTTTCTGGAAGATATGCGCGGGCTTTTTTGAGGCTTTCGGCTCCGGCCTTTTGCCTGCGGACGTCTACGTCAAGCGTGTGGCATCCCGCGTGCTGATGCAGTACTCCACCCTTGCCAAGGGTGACACGACGATTGCAGACCGCTTGGTTCAGGATCTGCTGTTCTTCTGTTCGCAGGCCAAGCCAGCCGAATCCAATGACAGTGCGGCTCCGTCTTTGCAGGCGGTCCGGCAGGCTTTTGCCCTTGATCGGTTCAAGCCGGTGGACTATGAAGCAGCCCGTTTTGGCAGGTTTGATCCTGCCATGCTGGCGCAGGCACGCAAGCGAATAGCTGCTGCCACGGAAACCTGGTCTGCCCTGGCGGGCGGCGACCGCAACAAGCTCAAGCCGGCGGCGGACCAATTCAGTCTGGTCTGCGACTCGCTGCGCAAGCTGCACCCCGGTAGCGAAAGCCTCGCTCAGGCGCTGACCCGCGCGCTGGAATCCACCACCCGCTCGGGTGAACCTCCTTCGGCCGCGCTGGCCATGGAAGTAGCTACCTCGGTCTTGTATCTGCAAGCAGCCTTTGAAGAGCTGGATGCGGACGGCAATCAGATGGAAATCCGCGCGGGCCGACTGGCAGAGCGCCTGGATGCGGTGGGGGCGGGCGCTGAGCCAGAACCTCTCGAGCAATGGATGGAAGAGCTGTACCGCAGGGTCAGCGACAACCAGACCATGGGCAGTGTGGTGGACGAATTGCGCTCCACGCTCGGCGAGGCGGAAAAGGCGCTGGACCAGTTCTTCCGCAGCCCGCAGGACACTGCAGTCCTGGCAACCGTACCGGGGCATCTTGCCCAAATGCGCGGCGTGCTGTCGGTGCTGGGGCTGGACCAGGCATCGCTCGCCGTGGTTCGCATGCGCGACATGGTGGAGCGTTTGCTCATCAATGAAGTCCCGGAGTCAGACCGCCAGGGCGTGTTCGAGAAACTGGGCAACAGCTTGGGCGCCCTGGGCTTCCTGATCGACATGCTCAGCTACCAGCGCACCATGGCGCGCAAGCTGTTTGTGTATGACGAGGAACTGGGCGAGTTGCGCATTCTCACGGGCAAGAGTCGGCCGCGTGCCTCGGATGCCTTGGAAGAGACTCCTGCCAAGCTGGAGGAGCGGTCGGCCGTTCCCCTGCCTGACGTGGTGCCGCGTTTTCCTGTGCAGGAGCCGCTCAGCGAGCCGACCGATTTCGGTTCGCTGCCTTCGTTGCCGGACATGCCCGCAGCGACCGCCGCTGAGCCATTGGCTCCCGTAGAGGCGGATTCGCTGGCCCCTGATATTTCGTTCGATCTGCCCGCTGTGGCGGGCAGCGAGCCGGCGCCCTTGCCCCTGGCTGCGGCAGCGCCCGCACCAGCCCCTGCGCAGGTGCCTGAGGTCGAGGACGAATTGCTGGAGGTCTTCCTGGAAGAGGCGCGCGAGGTGGTAGTCAATGGTCTGGCTGCGATCGAGGTGCTGAAGGACGATCCGGGCAACCTGAGTGAGCAGACCACACTGCGGCGTGCCTTTCACACGCTCAAGGGCAGTTCGCGGATGGTGGGGCTGAACGATTTTGGTGAGGCCGCCTGGTCGATGGAGCAGTTGCTCAATGCCTGGCTGGCTGAGCAAAAGCCCATGCACCCTGGTTTGCTGCAGCTTTCTTCCGACGCGTTGCGGGCCTTCAGCCGCTGGGCGGACGACATTGCGGCGGGCCAAGCCTCTGGCTGGCAACCGGACGCGTTCCGGCAATCTGCGGATGCCATGCGCCTGGATGGAACCCTGTTGCCGCTGGTGTTGCCGTCTGCCGACGGAGAAGCCCCGGTCCTGGCTGAAGTGGCACTTGAGCCTGAGGTGGCTGTGCTGGATGACCTGCCTCCTGAGGTGCCCGCGCCAACAAGTGCAGAAGTTCCGAAGGTCGCAGAAGAAGAGCTGGCGATGCCGGACTTCGAAGCCACTGAAATTTTCGACCATGTGCCCGAACTGCCGGCAGAGGCGATCGCTCCAGCCCCCGAGGTGGCCGAGGAGATCGATTTCTCCGTGTTCGCCGCTGCGCTCAATGAGGCGCCTGCTGCTCCTGAAGCTATCGCCCCCTCCAGTGTCGACTTTGTTCTGGATCTCGAACTCCCAGACCTGGAACCTGTCGCGACCGCTCCCGAGGTGGAGGCTCTTTCGCAGGCACCCGTGGTGCCCGACGAACCTGCAGTGGATGGGGCCTTTGTTCTGCCTGTCGAGTCGCTCGATGACATCGAATCCCATGAAGTGCCGAGCGAGACAGAGCCCGAGCATCAGCTGTCGGGTGCCGATGGGTCGGAATCTGTGGGTCAGGTTGTACCCGCCGAAGTCATAGAAGCCGCAGAGGCTGTGGCCTTTGAGGCTTCCTCTGAAGTGCCGCAGGCCATCGAAGCCGTGCCGCAGGAGCCGGAAGACAGCGCCAGCGATGAAGCGGTGAAGGTCATTGACACCCTGCGCATTGGCATCCCGCTCTATAACGTTTATCTGAACGAGGCCGACGAGTGGTCGCGCCGATTGGTGACCTGCCTGCAGGAATGGTCGCTAGAGCTGCACGAACCTCTGCCCGATATGGCCGTGGCATTGGCGCACTCGTTGGCGGGCAGCTCGGCCACGGTGGGGTTCAATGCCCTGTCAGAGATGGCCAGGGTGCTCGAACACGCGCTTCAACACGTGACGCTGCAGTCTGGCGGCACACAGGAGCAGGCCCAGGCCTTCATGGCAGCGGCGGAAGACATCCGTCGTTTGCTGCACCAGTTTGCGGCAGGTTTCCTCAAGGAACCAAGTCAGGAGGTGCTGGAGCAGCTGCGCCAGATCCTGCAAACCGAGGTGGACAACACCTTGTCACCGCCTGAAGAGGAGGCTGCAGACGAGTTGTTGTCGGTGCAGGACCAGACTGCTCCGGTGGAAGCAGAAGTGGTGCAGCCACTGCCACCTGCCGAACCCGAGCCGGACCTGCAAGCCATGCCGGAGCCTGCGGCTGTTGTGGGCCCCAAAGGGCATGTGGCCCCTGCTTTGTCGGCCGTCATCCACGACCACGATCAGCGTATTGATGATGCGATCGCCCATGCTGTGGCGCTTGGCTCGGATGTGGACGACGATATCGATGCGATTGACGTTATCGACCCGGATCTGTTCCCGATCTTTGAGGAAGAGGCTGCCGAGCTGTTGCCACAGCTTGGTGGTGCGCTGCGCCAATGGGCCTCGCGTCCCGACAACCTTGGTGCCCGCAGTGAAGTGCTGCGTGCGTTGCACACCCTCAAGGGAAGTTCGCGCTTGGCAGGTGCCATGCGCCTTGGTGAGATGGCCCACCGGCTGGAATCCGCCATCGAGCAGCTTGACGCTGAGACGGTGACATCCGATCAAATCGAGCCTTTGCAGGGTAGTTTTGACGGCATCCAGGCGAACTTTGATGCGCTGCGTGCGATTGGCCAGGGGCCCGCCGATACGGTGGTTTCTCTGCCCGTTGAAACACCGCGCAGCCAGCCTGAAGCCTCCGAGGCCCCATCAGCTCCAGTGCCAGCAGCAGCACCCGCGTCTGCCGTGTCCTCTGCTCCAGCGGTGCGCCTGCCTGGTCCTTCGCAGCTCGCGCCTTTGCGTGTTGCTGCTAACCAGTCGGTGCGTGTGCGTGCCCAGTTGCTGGACCGGTTGGTCAATCAGGCGGGTGAGGTGATGATCAGCCGCTCGCGCCTGGATGTGCGGCTGGGTCAGTTCCGCAGCTCGCTGACTGACCTGTCGGGCAATTTGGACCGTCTGCGCCAGCAATTGCGGGACATCGAGCTGCAAGCTGAGTCGCAGATGCAGTCTCGCCTGGCCCTGTCGAAGGACTCGGCGGCGGGCTTTGATCCGCTGGAGTTTGACCGCTTTACCCGTGTGCAGGAGCTCACACGCATGATGGCCGAGTCGGTGAACGACGTGGCCACCGTGCAGCGCAACCTGCAGCGCGCGATGGAAGGTGCGGAAGACGACCTGATTGCCCAAGGCCGCCAGGCGCGGGAGCTGCAGCGCGACTTGCTGCGCACCCGCATGGTGGAGTTCGAAGGCATTGCTGAACGTCTGTATGCCGTGGTGCGCCAGGCCTCCAAGGAAACCAACAAGCAGATCAAGCTCGACATCACCGGCGGCTCCATTGAGATGGACCGTGGTGTGCTGGACCGCATGACCCCCGCGTTCGAGCATCTGTTGCGCAACTGCGTGGCCCATGGCATTGAAGATCCGCAGGTGCGCACGGCCGCAGGCAAGCCTGCATCGGGCACGATCACTGTGGAGTTGCACCACGAAGGCAACGACGTGTCGGTGGAGTTCCGGGATGACGGTGCCGGACTGAACTTGCCCCGCATCCGTGAAAAGGCGTTGGCGCAGGGCATTGTGGCGCCCGATACCGAGTTGAGCGATGCCGAAGCTGCCAACCTGATTTTCATGCCCGGGTTCTCCACGGCTTCCGAGGTGACCGGCTTGGCAGGGCGTGGTATTGGCATGGACGTGGTGCGTGCCGAGATCAATGCACTGGGCGGTCGGATCGAGACCTCGACAGAAGCTGGCAAGGGCGCGGCCTTCCGCATGGTCCTTCCCTTGACCACGGCGGTGACGCAGGTGGTGATGCTGCGCGCGGGTGACCTCGCGATCGGCGTGCCGGCCAACGTGGTCGAGATCGTTCGGCGCACGTCTGCGGCAGACCTGGAGGTTGCATACCGCACGGGCCATTTTGATGACGGCATGGAGCAACTGCCTTTCTTCTGGGCTGGAGCGCTCCTGCAGGCTTCTTCCCGCAGCAACGAGCCTGCTGGAAAGACGCGCCCTGTGGTGATCTTCCGCAGCGCATCGCAGCGCATCGCCATGCACGTGGACGAAGTTCTGGGCAACCAGGAAGTCGTGGTGAAGAACCTGGGTCCGCAGCTGTCCCGTTTGCCTGGCTTGGCCGGCATGTCGGTGCTGGCATCGGGTGCTGTGGTGCTGATCTACAACCCCGTGGCGCTGGCGACGGTGTATGGCGACCAGGTGCGTGCCGCCAGCGCCGGTCTGCCTTCAGTGCTGGAGGCCGATGGCTCTTCGGGTGCGGGCAAGTCGGTCGTCTCGCCCCAATTGGCGGGCCCCAGCCAAGTGCCTCTGGTTCTGGTGGTGGACGATTCGATCACGGTGCGCCGGGTTACGCAGCGTTTGCTGCAGCGCGAAGGCTACCGTGTGGCGCTCGCGGCCGATGGCTTGCAAGCGCTGGAGCGTCTGCAGGAAGAGCGCCCCACCGTTGTGCTGTCCGACATCGAAATGCCACGCATGGACGGGTTCGACCTGGCGCGGAACATCCGTGCAGACGGTGCGCTGCGCGATCTGCCCATCATCATGATCACGTCGCGCATCGCTGAAAAGCACCGCGAGCATGCGATGGAGCTGGGCGTTAACCATTACCTGGGCAAGCCTTACTCCGACGAAGAACTGCTGAGCCTCATTCAGCACTACGCCCGCATCGCGGCAACCGCAGAGGCCTAGACAGCATGCATGTGCACCACAGGTCTGCCTTGAACCGGCGGGCCTGTGGCCTGCCAATATGCCTGTTGGTGCGGGCCTTGGCCACGGCGGCTTTCCTTTGGAGGCTGTCCTGATGGAGCCGACGGCAACTGTACCTTCTCCGGACCCTCGCCTCCTGGCTTGTCTGGCTGTGGTGGTGCAGGAAAGGGCGTCTGATCTATTCATCATGGCGGGTGCGCCACCCACGCTCAAGCGGCAGGGCGTGTTTGTGGCCATGGGGCAGCAGCAGCTGTCCGCCGACGATGTCAGGCAGATGGCGTATTCCATCCTCCGCGAAACGCAGCGGCAGGAGTTCGATGCCACCATGGAGTGCGACCTGTCCTTGCAGACCCCGGAGGGCGAGCGGTTTCGTGTGAATGTGCACCGGCAGCGTGGGCAGGTAGGCATGGTGATCCGCCATGTTATTGCCCAGATCCCCAGCCTGGCGGCGCTCGGCCTTCCGCCCGTGCTCCAGCAACTGGCGTTTCTCAAAGGGGGGCTGGTACTCACGGTAGGGTCGGCGGGTTCTGGCAAGACCACCACATTGGCAGCGCTGCTGGACCACCGCAATGCCCACACGGGCGGGCATATCCTGACGGTGGAAGACCCCATCGAATACCTTCATACCCACAAGAAGTCACTCGTGACACAGCGCGAGGTGGGGCTCGATACGCTGTCCTATGACGAGGCCCTGCGTCGCGCGATGCGGGAAGCGCCGAACGTGATCATGATTGGTGAAATCCGCGACCGGGCCACCATGCAGCACGCGCTGCACTATGCCGAGTCCGGCCACCTGTGTGTTTCCACACTGCATGCCAACAATGCGAACCAGGCGGTGCAGCGCATTGTGAATTTCTTCCCCGAAGACGCCCACCGCCAATTGCTCATGGACCTGTCCCTCAACCTGCGCGCTGTCGTAGCGCAGCGCCTGGTGGCGGGGCTGGCGGGTGGCCTGGTGCCTGCCACCGAAATCATGCTGCTCACGCCCTATGTGGCCGAGCTGATCCAGAAGGGGCAGATCGACGAACTCAAGACCGCCATTACCCGCAGCGCAGAGCAAGGCATGTGGAGCTTCGACCAATCCTTGCTGGCCATGGTCGAGTCCGGTGCCATATCGCCCGAAGAAGCGATTGCCAATGCCGATAACCGCACCGATGTGCGGCTGCGCCTTCGGCTGGCGGCGGGGGCGCCGCTGGGGGGCGAGGGCATGCAGATGAGCCCGGATGAGCCCGCTGGGCCCGACAGCGTTCCACCGCCTGCCACCCGCCGGTGAGTGCGGGGATCAGACCGCAGCAGACTTTACGACCGCATACCGCTCCAGGGTGCGGTGCCGCGCTGCGTCGTGCTCCACCACCGGCAGCGGGTAGGTATCCCCCAGCCGCACTCCCGCATCCTGCAACTCCAGCGGGCGCGCCAGCCAGGGCGCGTGCAACGCCTTGGTAGGCAAACTCGCCAGCTGCGGCAGATAGCGGCGGATGAACTTACCCTCGGGGTCGAACTTTTCACTCTGGCTCACGGGGTTGAAGATGCGGAAATAGGGCTGGGCATCGCACCCGCTGGAGCTGGCCCACTGCCAGCCACCGTTGTTGGCGGCCAGATCGAAGTCATTGAGGTGCGTGGCGAAGTAGGCTTCGCCCCAGCGCCAGTCGATGCCCAGATCCTTGACCAGGAAGCTCGCCACCACCATGCGCAAGCGGTTGTGCATGTAGCCCGTCTGGTTGATCTGCGCCATGGCCGCATCCACCAGCGGGTAGCCCGTGCGCCCCTCACACCAGGCGGCAAACAGGGTGTTGGCCTCGGGGCCTGATTCCCACTGGATCGCGTCATACGCGGGCTTGAAACTGTGGCCCACCACATGGGGATGGTGGTGCAGGATCTGAAAGTAGAAGTCCCGCCAGATCAGCTCGCTGAGCCAGGTGGCGGCGCCTGGGTTGCCTTGCAGCATCAGCCCGTGCGCGGTGCGTGCCAGCAGGCGCGGCGAGATGGTGCCAAAACGCAGGTGCACGCTGAGGTAACTGGGCCCTTTGACAGCTGGAAAGTTGCGCGTGTCCTCGTACCGCTCGATGCGGCCCAGGAAGTCGTTGAACAGCCGCTGCGCGCCGCTGGCGCCCGTGGGCAGATTGAGCTGCGATAGGGCCGTGGCCTCAAAACCCAGGCGTGCCAGGGTGGGCACCGCCTGGCAGTGCGCCTGCGGGCGCGGTGCCAACCGGTGTGCATGGCGCTCCACGGGGTAGCCGGTGAGTTGAAACGCATCCACCTTCTTGAGCCAGGCGTTCTTGTACGGTGTGAACACGCTGTACGGATTGCCGGTCTGCGTCAGCACCTCGCTGCGTTCCAGAATGGTGTGGTCCTTGAAGGTGTGAAATGCCCTTCCGGCAGCGGCCAACCGTGTGCGCACCAGTCGGTCGCGTTCCAGGGCCTGGGGCTCGTCATCGTGGTTGGCAAACACGGCCTGCACGCCCAGGGCGTTGGCCAGTTCTGGAATGGCATCACTGGCCACTGCATGCAGCACGATGAGGCCACCCTGTTCATGCCCGGAAAGCGTTCGCAGCGTTTCATCCAGCTCCACGAGCGACTCGCGGATGAACTCCACCCGCCGGTCAGCCCGGGGCAGGGCGTCGATGATCTCGCGGTCAAAAACAAAGGCGCAGTGCACCTCCTGGCATTGAGTCAGTGCGCGGTAAAGAGCGGCCTGATCGTTCGCGCGCAGGTCGCGGCGGAACCAGACCAGACCGCTGGGGTACGAGGGCTCGGAGGAGGGGGCCATGTTCACCGTTAAAATTGCCGAATGTCTTTCGATTCTGCGCCCATCAACCTGACGCATCACTTCCTGATTGCGATGCCCGGTCTGGAAGATGAGTCTTTCTCGCGCAGCGTCGTTTACCTGTGCGAGCACAGCGAACGCGGTGCACTCGGCCTCATCATCAACAAGCCTTCTGACATCACCCTCAAAGGCCTTTTTGACAAGGTAGACCTGTCCCTGCGGCGCGAAGATCTCACCCAGGAACCTGTTTTCCAAGGCGGCCCGGTGCAGACCGAGCGCGGTTTTGTGTTGCATGAGCCCATGCTCATGGACAAGGCAGAAACCGATGAATCGGCATATGCCTCCACCATGACCATCCCCGGCGGGCTGGAGATGACCACCTCCAAGGACGTGCTCGAAGCGCTGTCCACGGGCGCAGGCCCGCGCCGCGTGCTCATCACGCTGGGGTATTCGTCCTGGGGTGAGGGCCAGCTTGAATCGGAGCTGGCCGAGAACGCCTGGCTCACCGTGGCGGCCGATCTGTCCGTGATCTTCGACACCCCTGTGCCCGAGCGCTACGACCGGGCCCTTTCGCTGCTGGGCCTCAAGGCCTGGATGTTGTCGCCCGAGGCGGGGCACGCATGACCGGCCTGCCCGTTCAGCCCGCCGTTCCTGCGCATTTCCAGACCTTTCTTGCTTTCGATTTTGGCCTCAAGCGCACGGGGGTCGCCACGGGCAACCGCATGTTGCGCAGCGCCACGCCGCAGGCCACCATCAAGGCCGAGGGCGACGCCCGTTTTGTGCAGGTGGCGCAGCGCATCAAGGAGTGGCAGCCCGACGCCATCGTGATCGGCGTGCCCTACCACCCTGATGGCGCGAGCCATGAGAACACTGAACGCGCGCTCAAGTTCGGCCGCCAGCTGCGCGGCCGCTTTGGTTTGCAGGTGTTCGAGGTGGACGAGCGTTACAGCACCACCGAAGCCATCGCAGGTGGCGCCAAGGATGCCGACGCCGCTTCGGCCTGCATCATCCTGGAACAGTTTTTGAGGAATCTCCCATGACCACCCCCTCCCCCGGAGTGTCCGGCAGCCTGGTGCTTGATGCCGAGGCGCTGTACCGCGAACTGCTGCGCGGAGTGCGCAGCATGCTGACCCCCACCACGCGCCTGGCGGGCATTGCCTCGGGCGGTGCCTGGCTGGCCGAGCGCCTGCAAAAAGACCTGGGCCTCGAAGGCCCCGCCGGTGTGCTCTCGTCGGTGATGCACCGCGACGACTTCGCCCAGCGCGGTCTGTCGGCCAGCGCGCAGACGGCGCTGCCGTTTGATGTGAACGGTGCCGATGTGCTAGTGCTCGACGACGTGCTCTACACCGGCCGCACCATCCGCGCCGTGCTCAACGAGCTGTTCGACTACGGCCGCCCCGCCAGCGTGCGCCTGGCCGTGCTGGTGGACCGGGGCGGGCGCGAGCTGCCCGTGCAGGCCGACTTTGCCGCCGCGCGTGTGGCCCTGCCTGCCGCCCAGTCGCTGGCCCTGGCGCGTGACGACAGCGGCATCTTCCAATTCCAAGTCAAAGAGGCCTGACCGTGCTGCACAAGCGCAACCCCCAACTCAACGGCAACGGCGAACTCATCCACCTGCTGTCCATCGAAGGCCTGCCGCGCGACATCGTCACGCACATCCTCGACACGGCGGCCAACTTCGTGAGCGTGAACGACCGCGAAGTGAAGAAGGTGCCCCTCCTGCGCGGCAAGAGCGTGTTCAACCTGTTTTTCGAGAACAGCACGCGCACCCGCACCACCTTCGAGATCGCGGCCAAGCGCCTGTCGGCCGACGTGCTCAACCTCGACATCGCGCGCAGCTCGGCCAGCAAAGGCGAATCGCTGCTCGACACCATCGCCAACCTGTCGGCCATGGCGGCGGATTTGTTCGTGGTGCGGCACAGCGAATCCGGCGCGCCGTACCTCATTGCCCAGCACGTGGCGCCCCATGTGCACGTGATCAACGCAGGCGATGGCCGCCACGCCCACCCCACGCAGGGGCTGCTGGACATGTACACCATCCGCCACTACAAGAAGGACTTCAGCAACCTCACTGTGGCCATCGTGGGCGACGTGCTGCACTCGCGCGTGGCGCGTTCTGACATCCACGGCCTCACCACGCTGGGCTGCGCCGAAGTGCGCGTGGTGGGCCCGCGCACGCTGGTGCCCAGCGACATGGCGCAAATGGGTGTGCGCGTGTGCCACACGCTCGAAGAAGGCATCAAGGACGCCGACGTGGTCATCATGCTGCGCTTGCAGAACGAGCGCATGAGCGGTGCCCTGCTGCCGTCGAGCCAGGAGTATTTCAAGAGCTTCGGCCTCACGCAGGAGAAGCTGCAACTGGCCAAGCCCGACGCCATCGTCATGCACCCCGGCCCCATCAACCGGGGCGTGGAGATCGACTCCGCCGTGGTCGATGGCAAGCAGAGCGTGATCCTGCCGCAGGTGACTTTCGGTATTGCGGTCCGTATGGCTGTCATGTCCATCGTTGCTGGTAACGAAGCATGACGCTTGGAATGAATACTCCTGTTTTCATAGCTGCTAGCGCATATCCAATAAGCGCTAGCAGCCAATTTGGCTTGAAATCATGAAGATACTGATCCAGAACGGCCGTGTGATCGATCCCGCTTCGGGGCTTGACCAGACCTGCGACATCGCGCTGGCGGCAGGCCGCATCGTGAGCGTCAACCGCGTGCCCCCCGACTTTGCGCCCAACCGCACCATCAATGCTGCTGGCTGCATCGTGTTGCCCGGCCTGGTGGACCTGGCGGCGCGCCTTCGCGAGCCCGGCCACGAGCATGAAGGCATGCTCGAATCAGAAATGGCCGCCGCGGTGGCCGGCGGCGTGACCAGCCTGGTCTGCCCGCCCGACACCGACCCCGTGCTTGACGAGCCCGGCCTGGTCGAGATGCTCAAGTTCCGCGCCGAAAAGCTGCACCAGGCGCGTCTGTTCCCTCTGGGGGCCCTCACGCGCAACTTGGCCGGCGAGGTGCTGACCGAGATGGCCGAGCTGACCGAATCCGGCTGCGTGGGCTTTGGCCAGGCCGAGGTGCCGCTGGCCAGCACCCAGGTGCTGCAGCGCGCGCTGCAATACGCCGCCACCTTTGGCTACACCGTGTGGCTGCGCCCGCAGGAGATGCACCTGGGCAAGGGCGTGGCCGCCAGCGGCCCGCTGGCCACGCGCCTGGGCCTCTCGGGCGTGCCCGTGGCGGCCGAGACGATTGCGCTGCACACCATTTTTGAACTGCTCAAGACCACGGGAGCCCGTGTGCACCTGTGCCGCATCAGCAGCGCCGCAGGTGTCGAGTTGCTGCGCCGCGCCAAGGCCGAGGGCCTCAAGGTGACGGCCGATGTCAGCATCAACTCGCTGCACCTCACTGACGTGGACATCGGCTTCTTCGACAGCCGCGCCCGCCTGTCGCCCCCGCTGCGCCAGCAGCGCGACCGCGATGCGCTGAACGCTGCGCTGGCCGACGGCACCATCGACGCTCTGGTGTCTGACCACACGCCGGTCGATGAAGACGCCAAGACCTTGCCATTCGCCGAAGCCGAGCCCGGCGCCACGGGGCTGGAGCTGCTGCTGTCGCTCGCGCTCAAGTGGTCGCAGGACAGCGGTGTGCCCCTGCAGCGTGCGCTCGCCACCGTCACGTCCGAACCCGCGCGCGTGCTCGGCAGCGCCCTGGGCACACTGCAGGCCAGCGTCGGCCAGATCGTGGAAGGTGGCGTGGGCGACCTGTGCATCTTTGACCCGCAGGCGGCGTGGACGGTGCAGGACGACGCATTGCGCAGCCAGGGCAAACACACCCCGTTCTCGGGCTACGAACTGCCTGGCTGTGTGCGCATGACCCTCGTCGGTGGCCAGGTGGCTTTTGACCGGGGTTGATGTAGTGCGACGCTGCGAGGCCCTGCGGTGAAGTCTTTGCGTGCCTGCTGGCGCCTGCTGCGCCTGCTGGGCCACATTGTCAAAGGGCTCGCCATCGTGGCGTTGCGTTTTCCAGCGCTCTCGCCGGACCAGCAGCATGCCCGGGTGCAGGTGTGGTCGCTGCAGCTGCTGGCGCACCTTGGCATCAGCCTGCGCATCTTGGGTCAGCCCCCGCTCACCGGCCCGGTGATGCTGGTGGCCAACCACATCTCGTGGCTTGATATCCCGGTGATGCACGCGGCGCGGCATTGCCGCTTTGTCTCCAAGTCCGACGTACAGGGCTGGCCGCTGATCGGCACCCTGGCCACGGCCGCAGGCACGCTCTACATCGAGCGCAGCTCGCGCCGTGATGCGCTGCGCATGGTCCGGTCGATGCAGGAGGCGCTGGAGCGGGGCGAGGTGCTGGCCGTGTTCCCTGAGGGCACCACGGGCGATGGGCGCGAGATGCTGCCTTTTCACGCCAATTTGCTGCAAGCCGCTGTGGTGGCGCAGGCTCCGGTGCAGCCCGTGGGCCTGCGTTTTGCCGACAAGGCCACGGGTGCCACCAGTTTTGCGCCCAGCTACATCGGCGACGAAACCCTGGTGGGCTCCATCTGGCGCACGCTGTGCGCCCCGCCCATCGAGGCTGTGGTGCATTACGGCCCCCCCGAGCTGGCGGGCGAGCGCGACCGCCGTACCTGGACGCAGCACCTGCACGATACGGTTGATCAGTTGCGCAAAGCCTGAGCTGGCGCTCTGGGGGCAGGGGGTGGTTTCCGTGGGCAAAAGCGTGCATATTCCACGTTTGCAGCCGCGCGGTCTGCACATCCGATCTCTATTGCACGCAATTTCCCGTATCGTCCGCGTCTTTCGCCTGCAAGCGCTTGCAAATGCGTGGGCAGGCTCACCCACACTGCCGGGAGGGCACCATGAACCTGATTGAGCGCGCCAAGAGCATTCTTCTGCAACCCAAGGACACCTGGGTCACCATTGAGGCCGAGAGCACCGACGCCGCCACTCTGTACACCCGCTACGCCATGATTTTGGCCGCCATTCCGGCAGTCTGCGGTTTCATTGGCATGTCGCTGATCGGTTTTGGGGGCTTTGGCGTCACCATCCGCGTGCCCTTTGTCTCGGGGCTGGTGAACATGGTGGTGTCGTATGTGCTCAGCCTCGTGGGCATCTTCGTGCTCGGGCTCATCATCGATGCGCTGGCCTCCACCTTTGGTGGCCAGAAAAACTCCATCCAGGCCCTGAAGGTGGCGGTGTATGCCAGCACGGCGGCCATGCTGGGCGGGGTGTTCAGCCTGCTGCCTGCACTATCCGTGCTGGGCCTGCTGGCGGCTTTGTACTCCATCTACCTGCTCTACACCGGCCTGCCGGTGCTCATGAAAAACGCCCCCGACAAGTCGGTGGTCTACACCGTGGTGGTCATCATCGCGGCCATTGTGATGGGGGTGGTCATCGGCGCCGTCAGTGCGCTCTTTCTGCCCCGTGGCGGAGCGATGTTTGGCGGGGCCGACGCGCCCGCCATCACGATGAATACGCCGGGCGGCAAGGTGTCCATCGACACCGCCGGCCTGGAGGCCGCAGGCAAGAAGATGGAAGAGGCCGCCCGCAAGATGGAAGAAGCGCAAAAGAGCCAGGACCCCGCCGCCATTGCCGCTGCTGCTGGTGATGCCGCCAAGGCCGCCGCAGGTGCGCTGGGGGGTGGCCAGGCCATTGCGGCGCAATCGCTCAAGGCGGCACTGCCCGAGAAGCTCGCCGGCCTGCCGCGCACGGGCTTTGATTTGCAGGACGGTGCCGCCCTGGGCCTGCCCACCAGCCAGGCCAGTGCGCAGTACGGCAGCGATGACAAGCAGGTGCGCCTGGAGATCGTGGACATCGGTGGCCTGGGGCAGATGGCGGTCATGGCCATGGGCATGGCCCAGGGCGAAAAAGAAGACCCAACGAGCGCCGAGAAGACTTGGCAGGAGGGTGGCCGCACCCTGCACCAGCGCTATGAAAAGGACGGCAGCCATGCCGAGTTCAAGACCATCCTGAAAAATGGCCTGGTGGTCAGCATTGAGGGCGACAACATCGGCGTGAAGGATCTGCGGGGCTTCATGTCGCAGGTGGATCTCAATGCCCTGGAAAGCCTGCAGCGCAAGGGCAAATCCTGAAGACTGCAGTGCGCCGTGGTGCCATGGGGTATCAAAAATAATAGCAACCAGCGCTTTGTGGATAAGCGCTAGAGCCTATTTTGGCTTAGATGGTGGTTCCCCGTTCGCGGGGGAACGTCACCACATGGTCCACCTGGGCGCGGATGCCTATCCACTCTCCCAAGGCGTGGTCATGGTGGCTCGGCACATGCGCCAGCACCGTGTGGCCGCTGGCCAGGCGCAGCGTATACAAAAACTCCGAACCCCGGAACGACTTGCGCACGATCTGCGCCTGCACGGGGGCATGGTCGTCGTGCACGATGTCGTCCGCACGCAGCAGCACATCACATTCGCCACCGGGGTAGCTGCTGGGCAGGGGGCATTCTTCCAGGTCGGTCAGCTCGCCCAGCGGCGTCTGCGCCACCACGTTGTTGCCGCGCTGCAGCAGCGTGGCAGGGGCGAACACGCCGTGGCCAATGAAGTCGGCCACAAACCGTGTGGCGGGGCGGTGGTACAGCGTGTACGCATCGTCCCACTGGTGCAGATGGCCTTCGTGCATCACGCCGATCACGTCGCCAATGGCAAAGGCCTCGAACTGGTCGTGCGTCACAAACAGGGCGGTGGCGCCAGCGGCTTTCAGAATGCCGCGCACCTCGTGGGCCAGGCGCTCGCGCAGGTCCACGTCCAGGTTCGAAAAAGGCTCGTCCAGCAGCATGAGCTGCGGGCGTGGTGCCAAGGCCCGAGCCAGGGCCACACGCTGCTGCTGCCCGCCAGAAAGCTCGTGCGGAAAGCGGTTCTCGCTGCCCTCCAGCCCCACCAGTTGCAGCACCTCTGCCACGCGCGCGGCCTGCTCGGCACGGGGTAACTGGTGGATGCCAAACGCCACGTTGCGGCCTACCGACAGGTGCGGGAACAGCGCGTAGTCCTGGAACACCATGCCAATGCGCCGCAGCTCGGGCGGCACGCTGAGCGTGGCGCTGCTGACCACACTTTTGGTCAGGCGGATCTCGCCGCCCGTCACGGGCTCCAGCCCTGCCACAGCGCGCAGCAGTGTCGTTTTGCCGCAGCCCGAGGGGCCGATCAACACACCGATATCGCCTGCATGCAGGCCCAGCGTGACGCCTTCCACCGCCGCGTTGGGGCGGCCTGCGTAGCGCACTTCGAGTTGGGAGACCTCTAGAAACATCGCTTGATTCTAGGCGGGCAGGGACGAATGCTTAAAATTCGCATTTGCATTCCTGATCGTTGCCCGGCCTGAGCCTGCCAGCGGGTGTGCGCTTTCTTACTTTGCCGAGCCACTCGCCTTGCGCCGCACGCCTTTTTCTGCCTTTCGCACCATCCCTTTGATCCTGTTCGCGGGGTTTCTGGCGCTGCCCGTGCTGGCCGTGCTGGCATCCTGGTTGCCCGTGGGGCAGGGCGATGCGCAGGCGGGCGCCATCCTGCGCGAGATGGCGGCCACCGTGTTGCCCGGCTATGTGTGGACCACCTTGTGGCTGAGCGTGCTGGTGGCCCTGGGCGCGGCCATTGTGGGCACAGGCACGGCAGCCGCGGTGACGCTGTTTGATTTCCCGGGCCGCCGCACGTTTGAATGGCTACTGCTGCTGCCTCTGGCCATGCCCGCGTATGTCACCGCGTATGCCTACACCGACTTTCTGCAGTTCAGCGGCCCGCTGCAGGTGGGCCTGCGCAACACCTTTGGCCTGGAAGGCCGCCTGCTGCCCGAGGTGCGCAGCCTGGGCGGCGCGGTGTGGGTGTTCATCTTTTCGCTGTACCCCTATGTGTACCTGCTGGCGCGCACGGCGCTGGGCGAGCGTGCCGCGCACCTCATGGAGGCCGCGCGCCTGCTGGGCGCTCCGCTGTCGCGCCGCATCCGCGCCGTGGCGCTGCCTCTGGCACGCCCGGCAGTCGCTGCAGGCGTTGCGCTGGTGCTGATGGAAACGCTGGCTGACTTTGGCGTGGCCAGCTACTTCGGGATCCAGACCTTCACCACCGGTATCTACAAGGCCTGGCTGTCGATGGACAACCGCCTGGCCGCCGCGCAGCTGGCCACCATGCTGCTGGTGGTGGTGATGGCGCTGCTGCACCTGGAACATCGCGCGCAAAAGCGCATGCGTTTCGCCACGGGCGGCGGGCGCGCAGGCTCGGCCGAGGCACAGCCCCTGGCGCTGCGCGGCGCACGTCGCTGGGCCGCCTGGGTGGTATGCGCGGTACCGGTGGTGATGGGTTTTGTGGCGCCAGTTCTCTTCATGCTGCGCCCGCTGGCGGCCGACTGGTCGGTGCTGCCGTGGGAGCGTTTCATGGAATGGGCCTGGCACAGCGTGCGCCTGGGGGGCATCACCGCCGTGCTGGCCGTGGTCATCGCCCTGGCGCTGGCATTTGCAGTGCGCCGCCGGCCCGACGCCATCACACGCGGCGTGGTGCAACTGGCCAGCGTGGGCTACGCCGTGCCAGGTGCCGTCATTGTGGTGGGCCTGCTGCTGCCCGTGGGGTGGCTGCAGGCGGCCATGCCGCAGTGGGGCGTGGGCGCGCTGGTCACGGCCACGGCGTTGGGCATCGTATGGGCGTACCTGGTGCGGTTCTGCGCGGTGGCGCTGCAGTCCATTCAGAGCGGTTACGCGCGAATTCCCCCCAGCCTGGATGATTCTGCCCGCATGCTGGGCATGGGCAGCGTGGGCCTGATGGCGCGCGTGCATGGGCCGCTGCTCAAGCGGTCTACCGCTGCTGCCGCGCTGCTGGTGTTTGTGGACGTGATGAAGGAGCTGCCCGCCACCATGGTGCTGCGCCCCTTCAACAGCGACACCCTGGCCGTGGTGGCCTACCAGCTGGCGCGCGACGAGCGGCTGGGTGAGGCGGCGTTGCCGTCTCTGGCGCTGGTGGCCGTGGGGTTGGTGCCCGTGATCCTGCTTAGCCGGACGCTGCGCAGCAAAGGGTGAGCGGCTGAGTTGCGGTACTGAATGGGTGGGTGCGCCCGCCCAAGGGCATGGTCCTCCAGCGTAGAAAACAAGCTGCCATGTGGTAGCTTTTTTACAGCCCAAGGAGAAGGCGCAGCGGCAGGCACCTCTGACACCCTACCGAGGGTGCCCCGCAGTCTTTGGTACAGCCACCATGGGAGCGCACGCAGTTGCCGCAATGCCTGCATGAACGCGTCAAGGAACAGTCGGCGATTTCGCTCTACCTTCAGGAGCGGATTCAGCCAGCAGATGTACCTGGTGCGGTGTCACCCCCAGCAGATATTCTCGGTCCCCGTGCCGGACCAGGGCCACTCTCTCTCGCCCGCCAAGAGATATTTGCTGCACGACCTGGAGCACGGCTTTACCACTTCGATTCCGCGCGATGCCGGTGCGCTGCAGCACCTTCAGAAGTATCCAGGCCAGGGCCAGCACGAATGCCAGTGCCAATACGGTACCCAGCACTCCGGCCAGTGGGGCTGCGGGCGCGTCAGCTACGCCATATGTCGCAGTATTCGGGAGCACCACGCTGGCAGTGGTCTGGGGGCTCGTCACCTCGACCAATTGGGCAGGGGCAGTGCCTTCATAAGGCTGTGCGGTGTCTGTATGTGAATGCTTGTTCATGATGCAGTGTCAGTGGCCGCTCTGGATCGCCACCGTCTGGGAACATAGCGGGCAAAGCGGTTGGTTCTCCAGCCCCCGGGGGTGGCGGCTGCGCCCGCTGCGTCATGGGCCGTAGAGGGCGGGTACCGGGTCAGGTCTTCACCAGGAGCGGGGCGTCGAGGACGGTGCGGTTCTGACTCTGTGGAAGACTTCGCATGCGAGGTCTGCGAGGCACGTTCGAGTTCATAGCGCACATCTTGCGCCCACAGGATTACGGTCGCGATGATGTCGAACAGCTCCGCAGGAACGACGTCGCCGGGCTCTGTGTCGGCCAGCAATTGACGGGCGATTTCGATGTTGCGCAGTACGGGAACGCCGGCCTCCTGCGCGGCGGTTCTCATGGCCAGAGCATCATCGTCCTGTGCCTTGGCAATGACCGTGGGCACCGGGCATCGGTCGCGATGGTAGTCGATGGCAATCGCGACATGGGTGGGATTGACCACCAGCACATGGGCACTGGCTGCCGCCTTGTTGGCGCCTTGCTGAGCCCACTCCTGCTGCAGCTGCTTGCGATGGCCCTTGAGATGCGGGTCGCCTTCGGCGTCCTTCATTTCCTGGCGTATGTCGCGCATGCTCATGCGCATCTTCTTCATGAAGCTGTAGCGTTGCCATGCCAGGTCCAGCGCCGACACCAGGAGAAACGCGCCCGTGACCCATGCCAGCAGCGTCCAGCTGGCTTGCCAGAGAGCCGATCCCACGGCCTCTGGCTTCGCGCGGGCAAGCAGTGGCAGATCGGGCAGCAAGTCCTTCAGCGCAATCCAGGCAATGACGGCCACGAGCACGGTCTTGAGCAGTGACTTGAGCAGCTCGACCAGGTTGTCCAGCGAGAACATGCGTTTGAGGCCGCTGGCGGGGTTCAGGTGTTCTGCCTTGGGCCAGATTTTCTCCATCGTCAGCACAGGGCCGGTCTGCAGAAACTCCACCAGGACGCCGACCACCGCAACGGGTACCACCACCAGCCCCACCAGCAACAGCAACGTGCGCAGCGCTTGCCACCCCAGTTGGGCGAGTGCCTCAGGAAAAGGGACCTGCAATCCCCACAGGCTCAGTTCAATCAGTGACGTCATCTGCTGCCCCACCATCGGCAAGGCCACAGTGGCTAGCAGCAGCACGGTCAGCAATGTTGCTGTCGCTGTCAGGTCCTTGCTCTTGGAAACCTCGCCCTTTTTCCGAGCGTCCTGAAGCTTCTTGGGTGTCGGCTTTTCTGTCTTGTCGCCACTGTCGTCTTGGCCGGCCATGGGCGGAGAGTCCTGTTGGAAATCGGGTGGGGCCGCAGGCCGTGCAGGCCCTGGGCTCAAGGCGCTGCAGCATCACGGGGAAGCTTGGCAGCGGTGCACAAAACTGAAGTGTCGGGCAGTGCGCCAACGGTCACATGAATGTTGAAACAGGATGCAAGCGAAAGCACGTGCCAGCAATGGGCGTGCGTTGCATCTGTGTTTCGTTGCTGACAAATGGATACGTGAAGCAGCACTTTTTGCCACAAATTCGAAAGGCTGAGCGGAAACACTAGCTCTACCTTGTTGCGTTCGTGTCTGAGTCTGCTTCTAAAAGCGAAAGTCTGTTTGTGCGTTCCCCATCGTCTCATCGTGTTCATCTGCTTGCCCGACGTTTGTTGGTTCGGCCCTTGGCGAGGCTCCCTGGGATGTGGTTCCTCATGGGGACTTGCGGACTGGGCCTTGGGGGGCTGACCCACGCTGCACTTGGACCTGCGGTCTTGGCGCCAGCGCCGACAGCCGCATGTGCCGTCGGGTGGGATCAGTTGTTGACACCCGCGCAACGGGACGCCGAAGCGCTTGTTCGCGGTTGCCAAGTGTCTGCCGCCAAATCCAGCAAACCAGTTCTGGCTGCGCAGATGGGGTTGTATAGCCACACCTCGTCGCGTCTGTTGCCTGTCGGTGCAGGCGCCCGCACAGCGCAGCCTGCCATGACCGGCAAGCTCCCGCCCCGCACAGCCATGCCATCGCGCAGCGCCGACGCCCAGCCCTTGCGAACCAGCAGCCCCGTCGGGCTGGCACCTTTGGTAGACCGCACCGCGCAGGAGCACGACATCGACCCGTTGCTGCTGCACTCCATCGCTCGCGTGGAGTCCCGTCACCAGCCCGATGCCATCTCGCATGCAGGAGCCCGAGGCTTGATGCAGGTGATCCCCCCGACCGCGCGCCGTTTTGGCGTGGAGGGCGCAGAGCAACTGCACGACCCGCAGACGAACCTGCGGGTGAGCGCCCGGTACCTCAAAACCTTGCAGCAGCGATTTGGCAATGACCTGGAGTTGGTGCTTGCCGCCTACAACGCCGGTGAGGGCGCCGTAGAAAAGCACGGACGCAAAATCCCACCCTACCGCGAGACTCAGGACTACGTCCGCAAAGTGCTTGCCGAATACGTGCTGCTGCGCGGGGTCAGCGCCAGGCAAGCGGGCCATGCCTTCACAGGGAAAGACTCGCTGTGAATTTGGCTAGCTATTTCCGGTCGGCCGCGCGTGCCGACCGCAGTGGTGGCGGGCTCGCGCGGTACACCGACATCGCCTTGGTGGCTGGCATCGTGGCCATCATCGCGCTCATGATCGTGCCGCTGCCGACCTGGGCCCTTGACACCCTCGTGGCCGTCAACATCTCGGGCGGTGTTTTGCTGCTGCTGCTGGCCATCTATGTGGCCAATCCGCTCGAATTTTCCGTGTTCCCCAGCGTCCTGCTGATCAGCACGCTTTTTCGGCTGGCGCTGTCGATCGCGACAACCCGCATGATTCTTCTGCACGGCGAAGCTGGCCACATCATTGACACGTTTGGGAACATGGTGGCGGGCGGCAATCTCGTGGTGGGCCTGGTGGTGTTTCTCATCATTACCGTGGTGCAGTTCATCGTCATTGCCAAAGGCTCGGAGCGCGTGGCTGAAGTCGCCGCGCGTTTCTCGCTGGATGCCATGCCTGGCAAACAGATGTCCATCGACTCGGACCTTCGCTCAGGCCTGATCGACAAGGACGAGGCCCGGCGTCGCCGTCGCCAACTGGAAAGCGAAAGCAAGCTCAACGGCAGCCTTGACGGCGCCATGAAGTTTGTCAAAGGCGATGCCATCGCGGGCATCATCATCATCATCATTAATCTGCTGGGAGGGCTGGCCGTGGGGGTGCTCCAGCAGGGAATGCCCATGTCGGCAGCGGCCATCAAGTACTGCATCCTTGCCATTGGTGATGGCATGGTGACGCAGATCCCCGCATTGCTGGGGGCCATGTCCGCAGGTCTGCTGGTGACGCGCACTACAGACGATGAGCATGACAAACATCTGGGCGACGCCATTGGTAGACAACTGACGGCCAAGCCCCGCGTGTTGCTGGTGGCCGGTGGCCTGAGTTTTCTTTTCGCGGCCGTGCCTGGCTTTCCCGCGGTGGTCTTTGGTCTGCTGGGTCTTGTGTTCTTTGGGGTTGGGGCCATGCTGACGCCCGCGTGGCGGGAGCGCTGGGAACGCTGGATCGGGCCGAAGCTGGTGGCTGTGCGCCGCAAGCCCGCGCACGCCCCCGAGTTGATGTTCACCGATGCCATCCCGGTGCGTCCCAACGTGCCCCTCCTACTTGAGTTGCCTGCCGGGCACCTGCGCGGCGAAGACAGCCGTGACCTGCTGCACGGCCTTGAAGGCGTGCTCGACCATTTTCAGCTGCACCTGGGCCTGCGTTTGCCGCGCATCGATGTGCACATGGTGCCCGCGCCACCTGCTCAGACGCCGGCGCCAGCGGTGCCGGGGTCTAGCGCACTGGCCCTCGAACCAGCCGCGCCAGCGCCTGCTTGGCGCCTGATGGTGCACGAGGTGCCGGTTGCCCAGGGCGACATGGTGGCTGACGGTGTTGCGGCGGCACTGGCCGCGGCCGTGCGGGAAGCTCTCCGTCGCAACGCCGCGCTGTTCTTGGGCACGCAGGAAACCAACCTCTTGCTGACCCGTGCCAGCGCCGACCTGCCCGATGTGGTCAAGGAAACCCTTCGTGCTCTGCCTCTGGCACGGGTGGCTGAAATCCTGCGTCGCCTTGTGGAAGAAGAGGTGGCCATCCGCAACCTCCGCGACATCCTGGAGACCCTCGCCGATGCGGCCCAGCGGGAGAAAGATGTGTTCGCTCTGACGGAACTGGTCCGGATCGGACTCAAGCGCCAGCTGTGCTATCGCTACGCGCCGATCGGCCGCCTGGGCGCGCTGCTTATCGATCCCTCCGTCGAGGAGCTGCTGCGATCCGCTGTGCGGGTCAACGGCGGGGTGCAGCAGCTGGCGCTCGATCCTGCGCAAACCACGCAGTTGATTCAGAAATTCACGCAGGCCATCGCACATCACCGGCCAGCAGCCATCGTGACGGCGGTGGACATTCGCCGCCACGTACGCAAGTTGATCGAGATCGAGTGCTTTGACACTCCAGTGCTCAGTTACCACGAATTGGTTCCGACGCTGCACCTGGGCGTACTGGCCCATGTCGGAAAAGACGACGCCCCCATGTTACAGGGGGCGTCGTAGTAAGTCGGTCGGCAGTCGCCGACTGTTTTCAGGCGGAGTCTGTTCTTCAACAGCCTCGCCGATGAGCGTATGCGCTGATACCAACAATGAGTTCAAACAAGGGAGTGAGAATGGGAGTAGTAGCTAAGGGGAATTGGAGTCCGTTGCTGTCGGGGCCAAAGGCGGGCGCGTGGCGCGCCTGGGCGGCAGGCTGTGCGTTGGGTTGGGCGTTGTGCGCCACGGCGGTGCAGGCCTCGCCCATTCCTTTCGGGGAGAGACAGGTCGATATGACCGTGCGAGAGCAGCCGATTGCGGCGTTCTTGCAGGACTTCTTCGGGACCATGGATGTACCCGTGTCGGTAAGTTCTGGTGTCAAGGGCGCGGTCAACGGCGTGTTCCGAGGTACGGCCGAAAAAGTGTTTTCCAGCATCCAGCGCTCATTTGGGCTCATGGCCTACTACGACGGCGCCGTCGTGCATGTGTACACACCGGCAGAGGTCACGACACGCACCTTTGCCATGCGCCAGGGAGACGCTCGCCAGGTCATCAATACCGCGCGTGACATGAACATCATGGACTCGCGCAACACCCTGCGTGTGAGCCAGAGTGGTGGGCTCATCGCCAGCGGAAACCGACGGTTTGTAGACTTGGTCGGCGAACTGGCTTCAGGTCAGCAAAGCCAGTCCACCACGCTGGCTCCCGTGGGTTTCAAGGTGTACTACCTGAAATACGCATGGGCCCAGGATGTGAGTGCCCAGTACGGCGGCACCGTCACGGTCATCCCTGGTGTGGCAAGCATCCTGCGTTCTTTGCTGACAGCCCAGCGAGGTAACCCGTCACCGGCACTGACGCAGTATCGGGGCGCCTCTGAGCCGGGTCTGCGCGGCCAGGGGCTGGCTCGACAAGGCACGCTGGGAGCCGCTGGTGCCAACCCCATGCAGGCCTCTGCCGAAACCGTGCAGCAAGCCTGGGGCGGCCGACCTGGAGCCGTAGGAGGTGTGCAGGTGGCCACCGTGGACGCGGCGTTGCTGGAAGGCCTGGGCGCGGCTTCGGTCGCGAACCAGGCCCGTGTGGAGGCCGATACCCGTCTCAATGCAGTGATCGTGCGAGACCTCCCGGAGCGTCTGCCTTACTACGACGAGCTCATCAAGTCGCTGGACATTGAGCCCCAGGCCCTGGAGATCGAAGCCACCATCATCGACCTGAGCACCGACAAGTTGCGTGAGATGGGTATCAACTGGCGCCTGAGTGGCGACCGCTATTCCTTCCTGTTTGGCAATGGCACCGCCAGCGACACCAGTCTGCTGGGCAGCACGCCGGTTCAGAGCATTACGCCAGCAGGCGAGGGCGGATTCATGTCCCTGGTGCTGGGCGGGCGCAACAACTTTGTGGCGCGAATCAATGCATTGCAGAACAAGGGCGTAGCCCGCATTGTTTCGAGCCCCCAGGTCATGACGCTGTCCAACGTCGAGGCGCTCTTTGACACCAACAAGAGTTTCTACGTGCGCGTGGCAGGTCGAGAGCAAGTCGATCTTTACAAGGTGTCGGCAGGGACCTCCTTGCGTGTCACGCCCCATGTGTTCCAGGAAGGCTCAGACGTGCGCATCAAGCTGCTCGTCCAGATCGAAGACGGCGGCATCAATGGAGCCAGTCAGGTTGATTCGATCCCCATCGTCGAGCGTTCCTCCATCAATACCCAGGCGCTGATCGGCGCGGGCGAGAGCCTGCTAATTGGCGGCATGGTCAAGGAGTCCAGCAGCGAAGGGGTTTCCAAGGTTCCATTCCTGGGCGATATCCCCCTGGCGGGCGCGCTGTTCCGCTCGAACAACGATCAGCAAGAGCGGGTGGAACGCCTCTTCCTCATTTCGCCCCGCCTCATCCCTGCACGGCGCGCGACCAATGCATCAGCACCCACGGGGCCACTGCGGCCCGGTGGCGCCGTGGCTGCCCCACCCATGCCTGTACTGGAAGAGACCATAACGTCTACCCGCAACCCCGCGACGGGCGATCCCAGGCCTGGCGTAGCCCAGGGGTTGGGTGAGCAGGCGCCGTGAACGAATCGAGCGAACGAGGCCCGCATGTCCGGGCCGAGGAGTACCGTGGAATGAGCACAGAAACTTTGTACGAACTGCGCGTTCTCAGCGGCGAGCAGCGTGGCGCATCTTCTGTCATTCAGCCTGGGCAGACGCTGCGCATCGGACAGGACTGGATCAATGAAGTCGTGCTTCAGAAGGCCGAAGGCGTTGCTGTGTTGTCGTTTTCGCCCACAGGCATCTTGGTGTTGCAGGTGCAGCAGGGCGGCGGTGCCGTAGCCCACAGGACGCTGGAGGCAGGCGCGCGCGCAGAGCTGGGCTTGTACGAGCCGTTCACTGTCGGAGGGATCCGGCTTGCCGTGGGTCAGCTCGGTGCGCAGCAATGGGCGCCGCTATTCACCGACGCGGCACCAGACGGAGGTGCCACGTCGGCTACACCGCATGCGCAAGAGTCTGCTCCTGCTTCAGAAGCAGCCTCGGAGGCGCGTTCGCATGCTGGTATGGGTGCATCTGCTTCGCAGGCCTCCTCTGCCGCAGCTACGCCAGCAAAGGACCCTGCAGCCATGGCGGCAGGCCAGACGTCCCCTTTGCAGCGCTGGCGCTCGCGCCTGATGCTGGGCGGCACCGCGTTGGTGGGCGTTTCTGTGTGCACCCTCACCCTGGCCTGGGCCATGGGGCCTTCCACCCTGAGTCCGCAAGAGCACGCCGCGAACATCCGCCAGACCCTGTCGCACCTGGGGATGCCCACACTGAATGTCGAGTCCCGCAGCGGGCAGCTGTACGTGACCGGGCACTTGGAGTCCCAGGCTGAAAAGACCCGACTGGAAAAGGCGCTTGCAGACCGTTCGCCCGCCCGGCTCTCGGTATGGGTCAATGAGCAGGTGGCAGCCAGTGTGGCCGAGGTCTATCGACTCAACGGCATCGCTGCGCAAGTGGAAGCTGCTGGTGCGGGGGTGGTGCGGGTGCGCACGGCGGTGTCTGATACGCGGCAGCTTGAGCATGTTCAGGCGTTGGCTCGCCGTGATGTGCCGGGCTTGCAGCAGCTGGCCGCTGTCAACGAGGCTCCCCCTACGCCGCCTCCAGCTGCATCGGCCATCCACGATCCTAGCAAGCGTGTCGCTGCTATCGTGCCCGGAGAGCCTGCCTACCTCGTCACCGTGGACGGCACCCGTTACTTTGAGGGGGCCATGTTGCCCAGTGGGCACCGCATTGTGGCCATCCTGTCCGACAAGGTGCAGATGGAACGCGAGGGCGTGGCCAGCGTCCTGTCGTTCTGAAGCCCCGCATGAGCCGCTTCACCACCAGCGCATCTGGGCACCCAGGTGAGCCCACCGCACCACGTTTACCTCAAATCTTGAAACGTCACCGTGCCACATCGGTCCTCGGACCGACCCCTTGTTCAACCACCCCGCTGGCAATCACCGCCAGCACCACCTGCAAAGTAGGAGTCAGAGCATGAGCAATTCCATCAATCCGCTGGCAATGGTCGCCACCACTGGACTGAGCAGCTCCCAAAGCCGCAGCGGCAAAGGCGCTAGCTGGTTCGAGGTCATGGCCGATGCCTGGGGCAAGACCCTGGACGCCAAAGCGAGTGAAATCGAGGCCGCAGGGGATGCCCTGGCCGACGGCAACGATAAGCCTGCCCACATCACCCACATGACCATGCTGGCCCAACAAATGGGCTTCATGTCCAACAGTGCTCACACCTCCTTGCAATCGGTGGGCACGGCACTGGAAACCATGGCCCGCAAACAGTGATGTGGCGCTGACACCATGAACGCCACTACCACCATGGGCCTTTCGCTTTCGGGCGCAGACAGTGTCGGCGTCTCGGCGGGGCAGAGCTCCGTCCAGGCCGGCTATGGCATCTCATTGACCGACATGTCCGGCTTTCACGAGGCTATTGCGCGTGCAGAAGCGGGCGCGGGCAGCACGCTGCAGGCCCAGCCTGTGCAGGCAATGGGCGAGGGGATGCAGGCTCTCTTCAAGCCGCTCGAACACATCAACGCCGAGGCGGTCTCGCTGGAGGAGCATGCGCAAGCGGCCATGGCAGCGGGCAACGACATGACACCGGGTGAGATGGTCATGCTGACCGTCCGGGCGCACGAGTTTCTGTTCCACAGCCAGCTCACCGCCAATATCGCCAACCGCACCTCTGACGGGCTGCAACAATTGTTCCGCCAGCAGGCCTGACCGCCCGCCTTGACCGCTATATCGCATGAGACCGCTACTTTCTGCCAGAACGCACCTGCGCACTTGCCCCATTCCCGGGGCCAACGCCCGCAAGGCTAGGACACCCTCCTGGCCCGCGCGTGTCCTCGTCACGGTCACGCTGGCACTCCTGGCCGGATGCTCCCAGCAGGAGCTGTATGGCCAGTTGACCGAGCGCCAAGCCAACGAGATGGTGGCCGTGTTGCGCAATGCGGGCCTGCATGCAGAAAAAGCGGCCTCGCGCGACGGCAAGGCCTTTGTCGTCAGCACCCGGCCTGACGACTTTTCTCGCGCTGTAGAGATCTTGCACGCCGGAGGGTTCCCACGGGACTCCTTCGACACCCTAGGCCAGGTATTCAAGAAAGAGGGCTTCGTGTCATCGGCACTCGAAGAGCGGGCCCGCTTCACCCATGCCCTGTCGCAAGAGCTCTCGGCCACGCTTTCCAGCATTGACGGCGTGGTGCAGGCACGGGTGCATGTCTCTGTGCCCGAGAAGAATCCCCTGTCCGACAAGCCCCAGCACTCGACGGCCTCGGTGTTCATCAAACACCGCCCCGGGGTCGACCTGAGCCAGCAGACGGGCAAGATCAAAGCCCTCGTAGTCAACGCCATGGAGGGGCTGCCCTACGACAACGTCACTGTTGCCATGTTCCCCGCCGAACCTATTCCACCGGCGGCCCCGCCGTCATTCCTTGGCGGTTTGTGGGCGCAGTATGGCGGCATGGTCATGCTGGTGGCGGGGCTGCTTAGCCTCATAGCGGCCGCCGTGGCGGCCATGGCCTGGTGGCAGCGCCGCCCTGCAGCCGCGGCAGCCTTGGCCGAGACCGGGCTGGCATCCATGGTCGGCGCCGCAGTGGCACCGCTGCGCCGGGGCGCCGCCGTTGCGGTCGCATCCCCCGCGCAGCCCCGTGTCGGCAGCGAGTCCTGAGATGCAGCCCGTGGACCTGGGGGAAGACTCGGCGTTGACCCATGTGGCCGCGCAGCGGCGCGCGCGGGCAGCGCTTGCGCGGCAGTTGCAGGCCGAGCCATTGAGCTGGCAGCAGCTCATGTTGTGTCCTCTTTGGGTGGCCGATCCCGCGCCGGCCCGCGACGCCCTCAGTGCCCTGTCTGGCATCTACTGGCTCAAGGCGTCGCTGCGTGCCTGCATCGACGGGCGGCAACTCGCACCCCTGTCGCGCAGCGTTGGGGTCGGGCCCTTCCGTGCTGCCCTTGACGCTCCGGACACCCCGGAACTGCTGGCGCGGGCACCTCGGCCCCTGCTGCCGCCTGCCCACACGATCGTGTCGTACGTTCGTGCCTGGGGTCAGGCGATGCTGCTGTGGGGTTGCGTGCACGAACTCCAGGCGCGCCTTGCCCACCACCTTGGCTGGAGCGCCTCGCTGGCTTTGCTGCCCACGGTGGGCTCTCATCCGGCCTGGGCCCAGTCCGCGTTAGCGCAGGCACATGCGGCCGCACCAGCGCTGGCAGCACCCGCCAGTGTTACCCCGCAGACCGAGCCCGTAACCCCGTTGCCCACACCGTCATGAGTTACCTGCTCACCCTGCACCAAGACGCCACCCTGACCCTGGCCACCACGGAACGTACCGTGCCGGCGCAGCACGTTCAGGCGCTGGAGAGCGCTCTGGACCTAGCCGCTGCGCTGCAAACGCTTACCAGCAGTGCCCGTGACGCGGCTGCGCAGGCGCAGCAGGCGGCCTGCGAGCAAGGTCACCGCGACGGTTTTGCCGTTGGGCTGGCACAGGCCCACCAGGAAGCGTCGGGACAGCTTGCAGCAGCGCTGCAATCGCTGGCGCAACAGCACCAGCACCAGCGTGAAGAACTGCGCAGCGCCCTCGTCACGCTGGCCACTGCCATGGTGCGTTGCATGGCGTCGGCACTGGCGCCCGATCAAGTGGTGACCGCCCTGGCGCTGCAGGCTTTTGAGCAGGTAGTGCCTCCTCAGCCCGTGCGCCTGCGCCTGCCCGCAGAGCTGGTCGAGCCTGTGCGCGCACAACTTGCCACGCGCGAATTGCCCATGCCCGTGCAATGCCTCGCCGACACAGAACTCCACGGACTGGACTGTGTGGTGGAGTCCCAGGCTGGTGCGTTGCTGGCCGGGCTCGACACCGTCCTGGCAAGTGCTGCGCAGCGGATTGAAACCTCCCAGCGCCAGATGGCGGCCCCCGAAGCCAGGGCCGCCTGAGCGCGCCACCGATTTGCGACATGCACGCCGACGCTTCCCCCCGCCCTCTGCTCGATCCTGCCATCCTGGCCTCGCTGCGCTCCATGCAGCCGGTGGCTGCCCGGGGGCGGGTTGTGCAAGCCTTTGGCACCACATTGCGCGTGAGTGGATTGCGTGCCGTCATCGGCCAGCAATGCCTGATTCGTGACCCCGCGCAACCGCATGGCAATGTGCTGCGCGCAGAAGTCGTCGGGCTTCGCGAGCATGACGCTATTCTTGTGCCACTGGGGCACCTGCACGGCGTCTCGATGGGTGCCGAGGTGGAGCCTCTGGACAGCGGAGAACTCATTCCCGTGGGCGACGCCCTGTTGGGCCGCGTGCTCGATGCCTTCGGCACACCCCTGGATGGTCACGCCCTCCCGGCCCACCTGCCGCTCCGCGCCTTCCATGCCGAGCCACCCAACCCGCTGACCCGGCGGCCCATTGATACCCCATTCGTCACCGGCGTGCGTGCGCTCGACGGATTGCTCACCATTGGTGAAGGTCAGCGACTGGGCGTGTTCGCCATGGCCGGGGGTGGCAAGTCCACCTTGTTGGGCATGCTTGCCAAGCTCGCACACAGCGACGTCAACGTCATCGCCCTGATCGGCGAACGCGGGCGTGAGGTCAGCGAGTTTCTGGAGGACAGCCTTGGCCCCCAGGGCCTGGCCCGCTCGGTGATCGTTGTCTCCACCTCCGACCGGCCCGCCATGGAGCGGCTGCGTGCCGCCCAGACCGCCACCGCCATTGCCGAGCACTTCCGCGCGCAAGGGCGGCGCGTGCTGCTGATGATGGACTCCGTGACCCGATACGCCCGTGCGTTGCGCGAAATCGGCCTGTCGGTGGGGGAGCCGGCCGTGCGCCGTGGTTTCCCCCCCAGTGTGTTTGCAGAGCTGCCGCGCCTGTTCGAGCGGGCGGGTAACGATGCGTCCGGCTCCATCACCGCTTTTTACACGGTTCTTGCTGAAGATGAAGACGGCTCCGATCCTGTGGCCGAGGAGACCCGCTCCATCCTGGACGGCCATATCGTGCTTTCGCGCCAGCTGGGGCAAGCGGGGCACTACCCGGCCATTGACGTACTGGCCAGCGCCAGCCGCGTGTTCAACCGCGTCACCGATCGCGCCCACCAAGACGCAGCCCTGCGCGTGCGCGCACTGATGGCCAAACACGACGAAATCCGCTTCCTGCTTCAGGTCGGTGAATATGCGCCTGGCAGCGACGCCCTGGCCGACGACGCCATCGCCGCCCAACCCGCGTTGCAGGCCCTGTTGCGACAGCGGCCCGACGAGGGGACTCCCTTCGAACAAACCCTCGCTGCGCTGCAGCAGTTCCAGCGGTGACAGTGAACAGCCTGCATACACCTCGGGGGGCTCACCCATGACCGCCTCCGCCATGGCCCAGCAACTGGCTGCTGCCAGTCAGCTGCAGCGACTGCGTGCGTTGCGCGAGCGCAAAGCCTTGCAAGCCAGCCAGCAGGCCGAGCGCGAGTTGCAAGCTGCCCAGCAAGTGGTGCGCGACCGCGAAGCCCAAATTCGCAAGCTGCAGGCCCGCAGGCTGGAGCTGCAGCACAGCCTGATTGGCCCCTACGCCGCCCGCATGGGGGTGGTGGCCGGCTACGCCAGTGCCGCACAGGAGGCGCTGGACGACCAGCTCGAACGCGCTGAATACGCATTGATCGATGAGGAAGAAGAGCTGATCAACGCGCGCACCCGTGCCGCCTCAGCCCGCACCGCGTGGCTCCAGGCCGTGGTCCAGCACCAAGCCAGCGCCACGCTACGCGATGACGCCCGCCAAAGCCTGCGGCGCGAACGTGAAACCACGCTGGAGCGGGAAGACCCCCCGCTGCGGTCAGCCCCCTGAGGAATGCCCCGTGAGTGACATCCGTCCATCGACCCCTGAACGAAAACCCCATACCTCCGACACTACCGCCCGGGCCTCACAGGCCGGCGGCTGGGTGCCCCCGCAGGCGCGGCGGGACTTTGATGCTGCCATCCGGCGGGCCGGCGAACGCAGCGACAGCCGGCTCAAGGACCAGGACGACCCCGAACCCAACGACCTCCCTCACACCGAGGCTCCGCCCCCAGGCCTTTGGGGGCAGCTGCCGCCACTGACCGGGCACACCGGGTCGGCAGGGGAGGGCAGTGCCCTTATGGGGGGCAGTGCAGCCCTCACCGCACCCGCACCACCCACCGGCTTCCTGCCAGATTCTCTGCCCATGGCCCCACATGCGGCCGCGCCCGGGGTGGGTACTCCGTTGCGCCTGCAAGTGCCGCTGGGCGGTGCCGAGGCCGCCACCCTGGCCCTGCGCCTTGCCCAAAGCGGCAACGGCCAGTGGCAGCTGCGCATGGGCACCGATGCCACCACCCGCCAGCAACTGACCCCGCACCTGGAGCGACTGCGCGACCGCCTGCGCGAACACAGCCACGGTCGCATGGACGACCTCGGATTTGACGATGACACCGTGGCCTGATACCGCCAACCCAGCCGCAGTGGCGGCACCTGCCCCGCACGCCCCACCAGTGCCCGCGCCGGCGTGGCTCGTTTTTTGTGGCCCGGTGGGCGCGCACCGGGCCGAACTCTGGCTGCCGCTGCTGCCAGAGCCAGACCCTTGCCTGTGTGAACCTCAGCCCCCAGCCCTAAACCCGGATGCACCAACAGCCTCCTCAGGCACCACTGGTCGGGATGCCACCCCGCCTGCGCGCACCTCTGGGGACACCGCAGCGGAGTGGACCGGACCGCGCCTGATGCTGCAGCTGGCCAAGGCAGAACCGCTCATCAGTGCTGTCGAGCAATGGCTGCGCCACCCCTGGCTGTTGCAGCCCGGTGAAGCCGCGCCAGCAGTCGCCCTGGAATCCGGCACGTGCGAAGCGGTGGTGCAGACCGCTGCACTGGCCCCTGTGGGCACGCGCCTGCGCCTGCCTTGGACGGCACTGTCGGGTCCGCCAGCCGACTGGCTGCAGTCCCCGCATGTCGCCTGGCCCAGCGTGCACACGGAACTGTGCCTGGATGCAGTGCCTGCCGCCGCAGTCGCGGAACTCGCTGAAGGCTCCCTAGTCTGGCTCACGCCCTCTCTGGGGTGCGAATGGCCCGTCACCGTGCGGCCCATCTGCGGCCACCTTCCGGTGCGCGCGGGGGTGCTGGTACGCAGCCCCGATGTTCGCACTGGTGCCCCGCCCATGGCCGAGCCCCTGGGGCTGGACCTGCACGCGCCGCTGCCCACGGCCACCGAGCCGCCTGCCACAGACACCCATGCCAACACGGATGCCGATGCCGAGATCGTCTGGCACGGCATGCCCGCCATGGGGCTGGAGCAATGGCTGTGCTGGCAGGCTCGCCCTGCGGTGCTCTCGGTACCAGCCGCACCTCCCGCATCGACAGCACCGGTTCGCCTTCGGCTACCACCCATGCTGCCGGGGGAGCTGCACTTGCAGCAGGGTGGTGCGTTGCGCGCCCACGGTGATCTGGTCCCCCTGGCCGGTGGCTACGCCCTTCGAATCCGCAGCGCCCTCGGTGCCACACCAGCCTTTGGGCCTGAAGCCCCCTTGTTTTCCGCTGAACCACCCACCGGGCGCGCGTGCGGCGCAGCCTATTCGCAGACACCATGGACCTGAATCAATTTACCCCTTCCTCGGCACTGGTCACCGTGATCGTTGTCTCCCTGGCGCCGTTTGTGGGCGTCATGGTCACTTCCTTCACCAAGATCATTGTGGTGCTCAGCCTGCTGCGCAACGCCCTGGGCCTGCAGCAGGTGCCACCCAACGTGGTGCTCAACGGCATGGCCCTGGTACTCACCATCTACGTCATGCTGCCCGTGGGGTTGGACATGGCCGAACGTGCCCGCAGCGTCTCCAACATCGGCAGCACCTCTGGCATGCTGGCGGTGGCCGATGCGGCCAAAGAGCCCCTGCGCGACTTTCTGGTTCGCCACTCATCCGCCCACGAGCGCGCTTTCTTCCTCAAGACCGCCCAGAAAACCCTCAGTCCCGAACGTGCTTCCCAGATCAGCGAACGCGACTTTGTGGTGGTTGTGCCCGCCTTCACCGTCAGCGAGCTGTCTGCAGCGTTCCAGATCGGGTTCCTTATCTTCCTGCCCTTTCTCATCATCGACCTGGTCATCGCCAACATCCTCACTGCCATGGGCATGATGATGCTCTCGCCCACCACCATCTCGCTGCCGTTCAAGCTGCTGCTTTTCGTGCTCGTCGATGGGTGGGTCAAGCTCACCCACGGCCTGGTGCTTTCCTACGGCCACTGACCTCGCCGCCGTGCATCGCCTTCCCACTCTGACCATGCCCTTTGTACGCCATGTTTGAAAGCCAGACCATCCAACTGCTGTACCAAGCCCTGTGGCTGGTGTTGCTCCTGTCCGCGCCACCGGTCATCGTGGCCGCGCTGGTCGGGCTACTGGTTGCCCTGGTGCAGGCCGCCACCCAGATTCAGGAGCAGACCCTGCAGTACGCGCTCAAGTTCTTCGCCATCGTGCTCACCATCTTCATCACCGCATCGCTGCTGGGCGGCACGCTGTACCGCTATACCGACCGGGTCATGACCGACTTCCCCGCCTTGGTCAAACGCTGAGGCCACCCACCCATGGGAGAAACCTTTGCCGCGGTGAATAACGTCAGCGAACTGGCGCTTCTGGCCGCGCTTGCCAGCGTGCGCTTTGCTACCGCCTTCGTGCTGTTGCCCCTGCTGGCCCAGGAAACCGTGCCCCAGCTCGTGCGAGGCGCCATTTTTCTTGCGTTCGGAGTCATCACACTGGCCCTGCAGCCTGCGGTCAACGTCACCGGCTGGAGCGTTTCCCAATGGATCGGGTTGTTCTCCAAAGAAGCCTTCATCGGCCTGGCTCTGGGCATGCTGCTGGCCGCTCTACTCTGGGCGTTCGATGCCGCCGGCGAGATCATTGACGGCGCGATCGGACTGTCGCAGGCGCAGGTCACAGACCCTCTCTCCGGGCGTCAGACCTCGCTTTCAGGGGCCTTCCTGGGTCGCTTGGCTGTGTACCTGTTTATGGCCTCAGGTGGTCTCATGCTCTGGATCGGCGTCCTCATGGAAAGTTTTGTGCTGTGGCCCCTGGCCCAGCCTGGCCTTGCTCCGCGCCCAGCCGGTGTCACCTTGTTTGAGAGCGCCTTCGCGCAGTTTGCGGGCCTGAGCTTCCTGCTCGCTGCGCCCACCCTGGTAGTCATGTACGCCATTGACCTGGCGCTGGGCCTCATGAATCGTTTCGCGCCCCAACTCAATCTGTACTCGTTGTCCAGCTCCCTCAAAAGCGTGGCTGCCATCTTGCTGTGGTTGGTCATGCTCACCACCTTGGCCAAGACACTGCTGAACTACCTGGCTGCCCTTTTCCCGACACTGCTGCACAAGATGCAGACCCTGCTGCCCACCTGAACACCCAGCGAGCGCCGACCTCGGGCTTGGGGTTTGAAGCGTTTTGTTGCAAATGCGCCCCCTCCACTAGGAGGCTTCCCAATAGCGCAAGCGGGCGCAAGTTTTTACGATGGAGACATCCCATCTTTTATCCGCGTCCACACATGGTGACCTCGTCCTCTCTCTCGTCGCTGACAGGCCTCGCTGGCCTAGCGCCCCGGACTGACGCGCTCCGGCCAGCCTTGGACAACGGCGACACCGCGCGCCTGTTTGGCTATACCGGCAGCGACGCCGTCGCCCGCACCTTGTCCGTCCCCCCCTTCAGCGGCGACACCGCGGCCCAGCTGCAATCCCGGTTCATTGACTGCCTCTTTACCCGGGGTTGATCTCCGCCCCCCCTCGCGCCGCTCCTTTGCGACAGCACCCATGGTCCAACCCATCCCCGATCTGACCCTGCGCGATCAGCCCGACTGGGCCGGTGCAGCAGAGGTCCTCATCGAAGGCTGCGCCCATCTGCCCTCACGTGAAGACCGCGTGCGCTGGATGGAGCGCCTGTGCCACTCGCTCGGCGATGCGCTGTACCCCGCCTTCCTGCAGGTGCTTTGCCGCATTGGCGAGCATGGCAACCCCCAGGCCCAGGCTGCGGTCGCCGATACCCTGGTGCTTGCTCTGCAAAGCGGCCGCTTGCCCTCGGGGCGGCACGCCGCATGGGGGGCGCAGTGGGACGCGTCCGTGCGCGCCACCCGCACAATGGGCCCCATTGAGTACCTGTGCGCCTGGTTCGCGCAGCCCGACGGGCGCGGCACCCTCGGGGCCGTGGCTTTTGACCAGGCCGCACGCGCACTGGTGGGCTTGGTATCGCACAGTGAAGCGGCCCGGCGCCTCTATTGCGCCAAGCTCCACAGCGTGGCCGACGACCCCCTCGACGGGGCTTGGACCCGCAGCAGCCGCCACGCACTGCAAGCCATGGCCCTGAGCTGGTCTCAGGCGGACCCCGAACCCTACCGTGCGGCCACCCAGGCGGTAGAAGCCTTCATGGCTGCGTCCCGCCACGGTGAACAATCCGCGCCGGCTGCAACGGTTGGCGCGCTGGCGCAGGGCTGGATTCCTCCGGCCTCCTGGCGTTGAGGCACCGATACGCCACTCCCGTGCGGCCCGTTGCACCCTGCTATCCCACCTTCACCATCTGGCATGTCTGAGCCATGGGCCGCGCTGGCCCCCATTCGGGCCATTGCTCCTGGTGGCCGCGTTGTAGCCTTGGGGGGGTACTCGGGCGGCGGCCAGGGCTTCGGCGGTGACGGGCTATGGCCCGATGAAGACCCCGCAGCCTCCCAGTCGCCTGCCCACTTGCTGGATGCTCTGCTGCGGCTGGAGCACGCCGACCTGCGGGCCTGGGTACACAGCTTGGCGCAGTCCCCCAGTCGCCGGGTCCGACCCTGGTACCACCAGCTCGACTACGCCGACACAGACACACTGTTGCAGCACCTCGCAACGCGCCTCGATGCAGCGCACCTGGCAGGCTTCACCCGGGTTGCCGTTCAGGAGCAAGATCTGGCGCGCTGGGGTGAACACCTGGCGCGCAGCGCCAGCGATCGCGACAGGCTCGGCCTGCTGATCGCTCTGGTTGGCCACCGTACCGCCGTGGAGCCCGTCCTGCCAAGCCACCCCCAGCCAGACGGACTGCGCGCTCCTTTGATCGGCCGTTTGCTGAGTAGTCTGCACGGCCGTACCCATGCCCTCGACACCGCCTTGCAAGCCATGCTGCAGCTTCCCCCGGCGTCGGCACAGTCTGTGGCAATGGTCAGGGCCATGCTCACCGCCCTGTTACCACAATACACCCCGGTGCGCACGCAGGCCGACTCCGGCGGAGTCCTGCGGCAGGCGCTGGAGGCCTGCGCCACCGCCAGCGATGCACCCGCCAAAGCCACCCTGTGGGCCCTGGCCATACCTGTTGCTTCCCAAGGTGCGGCCCTGCCGGCACTCGCCCCCGCCCTTACGCGGCTGCTTACCAGCCAGACCTGTGCCATTGTCAAGGCCCTTGCCCAGCAGCACCCTGAGGGCCAGGCCCTGGCTTGCTACTTGCACATCCTGTGTGCCCAGCAGCGCACCCAAGAAATCCGGCTCATTCACCACCAGCTGCACCAGGGCCACGACGGCATGCACCCTCCTGCGGAATACCTGCATCACTGCGATCGGCGCGGGGCATATCCCCATGCCATGGCTCTGGGGCACTACCTGGGGGCTTGGGCCATGGTCATCGGCAACAACCCAGGCGGCCCTCCCGCAGGCACAACTGCGCCAGTGCAGCTCTCTCCCCATGCCCAGCCCACCGGGCGCGCACCGCAAGCCGCTCACCAAGGAGACCTCTGGCTCGCAGGCACAGCATATGCCGCCCTCGGGCCCGCCCAGAGTGCAGAGGCGAGCAAGTTCCTCACGGCGCCTGTCTGGCAACAGAGCGGTCCGCAAACCGCCTTTTGGGCGGCTTATCAGCGCGTGCTGCAAGCCCATTGCGGCGGGCTATCGCCACTCCTCCTGGCAGCCTCCGCACCCACCCACAGCGGCGCAGCGCCCGTCATCGGCACACCCTATGTCCCCTGAACCCGTCATCCTCTATCAAGGTCCACGCTTGCGCATTCGCCAGTTCCGCAGCCGCGACGCCCAGGCCCTGGTCACCATGCACCGCGACCCTCGCGTGCGCGCGCACCTGGCCGACGATGCACCGCTGGATGAGCCCCGTGTCGCACACCGCTTCATCGCGCACATGCAGCAGTTTTATCTGCAATACCCTGGCACCGGCATCTGGTGTGCAGAGCGGGCACAGCCGCCTGATTCGGACACCATTGCCGACGCAGTGCGTGCGCACGCCGAAGGCGACATCGACGCTGTGTTGTTGGCCAAGCTTGTGCAACCCCGATGGGTCTTTTGCGGCTGGTTCAGCCTGGTGCATTTGGAGGAAGATCCGAAAATCCTGGAGATCGGCGCCCGACTGGCGGCACAGACCTGGGGCGGTACGCTCGCACTGGATGGCGGGGAGTGGCTGCTGCAGCACGCCTTTGGCGCCTTGCTGCAAACGCATGTGCTAGGCCACTGCGCACCCACCAACCGCTCTGCCGCGCACTGTCTGCAAGTACTGGGCTTCGGCTGCCAAGGTATGGCCACTTACAACGGCACGCAGGCCCGGCGCTACCGCCTGGACCAGGCCCAGTGGCAGGCGTGGCACACCCAGTCCCGCCGCCAGCGCCAGCGTGCGGTGCTCAGCGTTTCTCCGGCATAAACCTGCAGCGGGTGAGGGGAGGTGAGGGGGATGTGAAGAGGGATGGCACGGGGCGTGATGGCCCCGAGAGGCTCGCCCCAAACGATGAACGACGCACCGATCTCAAACGATTCGCATGCCCGATGACGTGATGCGCAGGCGGCTGGCGTCCACCTTCAAGAAGCCCTCGATCATCTCCTTACCAAGCTGCCGCATCTGCGCCTCCAGCATCGGATCAGGCTGCCGCTGCAACTGCACCTGCGTCGTTGCCATCAGCATGCCCAGCATCACCGTGGCGTCATACATGCGCTGCTTCTCCGCGTCGGTCACCTGGGCGAAATCTCGCTCTGCCGCAAGCGCTCTGCGCAACTGATTGGCCAGCGGCTTCACATGGCTGTTGCTCACATTCTGGTTGTTGTAGGCCATATAGGCTCCCGCGAGAAAAGATGCCAGCCCCGTGGCCACATCGTTGGTCGGCACACCCAGCTGTCGCGCCACCTGCGGGTACTGCTGGTGCAGTTCCAGAAACCCCTGGCGCATTTGTGGACGCTGCGCCGGCGGGTAGTAGCCCACCAACATATCCAGTGCTGCCGTTCTGCCATTGCGCTGAAAGCCGGTGCGCGCCAACTGCGCTGTGGATACGCCGCCCGCCACCCCCTTGCGGCTGGCGCGCGCAGCGCGTTGGATTTCGTTGTTCAGCAAGTAGCTGCCAGCGCCCACGGACAGGCTCATCCCCGTGTCCGAACTCATCCACCAGGCACTGGCAGGAGTCATGGTTGCGAAGGTGATCGCTACAGCAGCGCAAAAATTTTTCAGGGATTTCATGGTCAGTGTTTGGTCAAAAACGCGGGCAGTTCCGCAACCCAGCCAGCCCTGTTTGGGGCGCACAAAAAGGTGCCAACATCCCAGGAGATACCTGCGTGTGCACAGCAGCCCAGGACATCAGCGGCGCCCACCCGGCGGGTGGGGCAAGGCGGCCACATCGTATCGGTCGAGGAAGAAAAAAACGGACCGAGGAACGGTCCGTTTCGTTTGTTGCAAATCGCGATATCCGCCCGTCGGGCGGACAGGGCTTATTGCTTGCGAGCCATGCTGCTCATGCCTTCGCCCAGCGACTTCAGCGCGGTATTGAACGCATCGGTCAGCAGCTTGAACTCCTGGCTTACAGCCTGGAACTCTGCGTTGACAGCCTGCATTTCCTTGGCAGCATCCTCGCCGTCACCACCAGCGGCCTCCTTGAGCTTGCCCGACAGCTCCACCATCTTGGCGGCCTTGTCGCCCATGGCCTCGCCCATGGCCTGGGCAATGGCCTGCAGCCAGCTCTTGGCACCGGCTTTGCCACAGCCCCTGCCGCCTTCGCCCGTGCTCTCGGCCATCTGGTTGCGCACGCTGTCGACGATCTGCTGCGCAATGTCGTCAACCGACTTTTGGATGTCGCAAGATGCCACGTCGGAAATTGCCTCACCAGCACCATCGGTGGGCTTGCAGTATTCCTGCATCACCTCGTCGATCGCCTGGCTGATCGCGTCTTGCAGGAACTTCGGCATGCCATCTTCGCGTTGCAGTGTTTGCGCCGCTTGTTGTGCGCCGCCGCCCATGATGGTGCTGACCAAGTTGGTCGTTGCATTCAGGATGTTGACTGGCGAGAAGCCTTCCAGCGTCTTGCTCATGTCATTGCCACCCAGCAGGCCGCTGACCATGCCACTCAGAAACTGCGAACCGATGCCACCGAGCAGGCCGCCCATGCCCATTCCGCCGCCGCCGATCAATGCGGAACCCACGACGCCAACTGCTGCACCCATAACAAACTCCTTGAAACTGGCCCATCTTCGGGCCGTGATTGGTTGGAACGACTCCTTTGCCTGCACAGGTCGCCCTGGCAAGGACCCCATCGGGCTGCGGCTTTGTGGCACTGGCTCCGTCGGGACAGCCGTGATTGAACCGGCTTTGGGTCTGCCGCGCTATATGTGCGATTCCCAGCTAGGAATGCCCCTAGCTAGGGAGGACACCTACCCGCGCACCTCTCTGGCCCAGGATCCGCCCGCCCGCAAAGCATGCGCGGATCACAATTTCAGTATCTATTTTTGCTATAAAAATAGTAGCTAATTGCGCTTTGTAGAAAAGCGCTGGCGGCATATTTGCTTTGGATATCAGCCGTTGCCCAACACTCTGTCATCCTGCACCGGAGTAGCTCAGCTCCCAATGCCAGATACCTGTCGAAGCCCTTGTCGCGCGCTTCGCCTGCTTGCGACTCGTTGCAACTGAAGACCTTTGCAACGCGCTGCCCAGCCCGTCCGTGCGCGTTGTGCACAGCACGCCGTGAACAGATCGCGCAAAGGTGCTTACAGCACCCTCTGTGCCATGGTCATGCGGGTCAGGTGCACCGCAGAGTCGGCCTGCATCTTGCCAAGCACCCGGCCGCGGTGCAGTTCCACCGTCTTGGCGCTGATGTTCAGGTCCCGGGCGATTTCTTTGCTCATCTTGCCGTCCACCACCCCGCGCATCACCTCGGACTCCCGATCCGTCAGCGTGGCCAGCCTGCGCTGGAACTCTGCGCACGCTGGTGGCCGATGCGGCGCGGCCGGTGCCTCAAACGCCTTGGCCAGCGCCTGCTCCAGCGCACTGTCTTCAAACGGTTTTTCCAGGAACGTGATGGCGCCCTTTTCCATGGCCTGCACCGCCAGCGGCACGTCGCCGTGCCCGGTCATGTACACCACCGGCAGTGGCCACTGCGCACTCGGCCCTGCAATACCCCGCGCAATCAGCACGTCATGCACCTGCAACCCTGACATCCCGGGCATCCGCACATCCAGCAACAAGCAGCTGTCGGCCAGCGTGCCCGCTTGCATCTGGTGCTCCAGGGTGGCAATGGCGGCGTTGGCATCCGCGAAATCCAGAACCCGGTAGCCCGCACCCTCCAGCCACCAGCGGGCCGTGGTGCGGAAATCTGCGTTGTCGTCCAGCAGGTACAGCGTTCGTGTCGTCGGTCCAGCGTGCGTGACTGTCATGTGTCCATCTCTCCCTCATAGCATTCAAAACTCTCAGGGGCGCCCCGTTGGGTAGGCAGGTCTTGCGCCTGTCTTTGCGCCGCAGTCGCCGCCAGGCTCAGGCCTGATCGCCGGGTAGCCCCTGCGGCTCGGCCTGGGCGGCAGGCGCAGGCGCTGCAACCAGCGGCAGCGCGACGAAGAACGTGCAACCCCGGTCCGTATTGGGCGTGAACCACAGGCGGCCCTGGTGCAGTTCAATCAGGCTGCGGCAGATGTTCAGCCCCACACCCATTCCCGTGGGTTTCGTCGAAAAAAACGGCATGAACAATTGCGCCGCCGTCTCATCCTCCATGCCACACCCTGAATCCCGGATCGCCATCTCCAGCATCTGGTCCACCTCATCGATCCGGCACACGACCTCCAGACGCCGCTCGTGCGCAGGCGACTGCGCCATGGCATCGATTGCATTGCGCAGCAAATTCACCAGCACCTGCTGCACCATCACACCATCGGCCACCACCGCCCAGCCGCGCTGCTGCAGCGCCTGCTCAATGCCGTCCTCCTGCACGCACCACTGCACCCCGTGGCGCTCCAGGTCCCAATCCAGCAGCGCCAAGCTACTGCGTAACAAGGTCAGCGTATCCAGAGGCTCCCGTTGCGGTTGGTGATTGCGCGTGTAGTCCCGCACCCGGCCAATCACCCGTGCCGCGTACTGCACCTGCTCCAACGCCAACTGCACCCCCTGCACCAGCGGCGGCAACATCTGCGGCTGCAAACTTTCACCAGCCGACGCCAGCCGCGCTTTCAGGCCCCGCAGCACATTGCCCACCGCCCCCAGCGGCTGGTTGAGCTCATGTGCCAACGTGGTCGCCATCTCGCCCACCGCCAAGCTGTGCGACGTAAAAAGCAGTCGCTCACGGTCTTCTAGGTGGCGTCGCGTAGGGTTCAGCGCCCCTCCATCAGGCCCAAGCCACAGCACCCACAGCCCCTGCTGCGGTGCCACCGGGGCCAGCCGGGCAGGGCGCGTGCGTGCGCCCCTAGGCGCGGCATGCATGCGGCCATCGTGTGCCTCGTCGTGCCCATCCACTTGCTCGCCACACAACTCCACCGTGCCTGCCCATCCGTGATCACAGCCCGGCCATTGGGCTACCGCGCACATCCCGGCCGTCAACCCTTCCAGCCGCTCGCACAGCAGTGCCAGGGGGGCACCCACGGGCGGCCAGGTGTCCTGCTCTACCCTCTCCGTGGGAGGGGCCACTGCCGCGCACAGCGCTGCATTGCGCCAAAGCACCCGACCTGTGCCAGACACATCCAGCACCGCCATCGCATCGCCCAGAGCAGTCAGCGCACAGGCCTGCCAGTCGGCAGGCAGCCCCTGCGCCAAGCCCACGCTGTTCAAGCCATCACCCTGCATGCACGGCATGCAGCGCACCCAGGCCCGCGCCATCCAGCGGTACAGGCAACCGCAGTGCCATCAGTGTCCACTGCGTGCCCAGCAAGCGGCGCAGGCGGCGCGGCTCCTGCAGCACAATGCGCTCGGGCGCTCCCGGGCCCGCCGCCGCAGGCTCGTCAGCCGCGCTATGCACCACCAGCTGCGGCGTGTGGCGATCTGGCCGAGAAGCTCCCAGCCGCCACCGGCCTGCGGCATCCACGTCCTGGCGCAAGCGCCACACCCGCCACTGCGTATCGGCAGGCATCGTGGCCGTCCAGCGTGCCACCAGCGGCCAAGCTTGTCCTGCTGTGCCGGCTGCCCACCCCGCACGCACCGCATCCGGGCGCAGTACATGCCCCCACAGGCGCATGTGCGACACATCGGGCGGCGCCAGCACCAACACACAGCGACCCGCCTCCAGCTCCCGCAACAATGCCTGCTGCGCATTGGCCTCCAGCCACACCCGCAGCGCTCGGTAGTGCTGTGCAGCGGCTTCTCGACTCATATCCTCCAGCCCTGGCGCCTCACCGGGCTCCTCCTGCGCGTCCTCATCGGCATCGCTCCAGGCATCCCAGAAATCTTCGTCCTCCAGCTCCGGCGCAGCATTGCGTGGCATGTCGCGTTCCACCCGCTCCACCCGGTCCTGCGACACCCGCTGCCGAACCTTCGGTGCCAGCGCCAAAGCCATTGCCAGGGCGTGCGGCATCTCCGTCGGTTCGCCCGCGAGCAGTGGCTTGCCAGGCCCCCGCTCCTCACGCACGCCTGCGGCCCCCGTTGCTACCGAACCTTTGGCGTCTGCGCCTGTGGCAGCTGCCAGCGGCCCCTCAGCGCGGCCGCGTGGCCCCAGCGCCAGCCCATCGGGCCGCACACCGCGCGGGGCGAATTCAGGCCCGCGCGCCGTAGCCCCTGTTGCGGCGGCTCCTGCGCCCGGCCGCGCCATTCCCGCAATGCCCCCCGCAGGGCTCTCGCCCAAGCGCGCAGCCCGCAGCGCCCACTGTGCCTGCGCCAGCGCCACCGCAGCTGCCCCCGCCGTCATTTGTCCTGCCAGGGTGCGCCCCAATGCCTGGGCCAGGGCAGCTTGCGCCTGCGCCACTGCGGGCTGCGCACCAGCGCGCCCCGCCATGCTCCCAGACGGCGCCGCACCATCTCGGGTCTCTGTGCGTGGCTGGGGGGGCGTCTGTTTGCGGCCTTCCGTCTGCGGTGCCGCTCCCACAGTTGCAGCCTGTGCGCTCTGTGCTGCCTGCGCGGCCTGCACCGCCGCAGGCGTTTGCCCTGCGCTGGCAGGCGTGCTTTTGGCAGCAGCGAACCCATTGCCTTGTGCCAAAGACTGCGCAGCCGCATCAGCCCTTGGGTTGGCAATGCCCACTTGCGTTGCTGCCGGGCTGGTGCCTAGCGGGCGCGGTAAACCCCCGCCCGTACTCATCCCTTCTATGCGCTGCCCGCCGCCGGTCGCAGTACCCTGCCATGGCGCAGCGCCGTAGTTTTGGCCTCCCATGGCGCTGCCGTTGTGTACCGCAGAACCAGCACCCCAGCTGGTGCCAGCGCCTGAAATCGTCACAGCCGTGCCAGCCAGCGTGGTGGCCGGTGCTAGCGCCCCCGGCGGCGCTCCAACAGGGGGCTGGCCCCCCTGCGCACTGCCCTGCTGAGAACGCCCTCCTCCAAAACCATAGCCGCCAGGCGGCACACTCGTGCCACTGGCTGTGGGCTGAGATGCTCCACCACCCTGTGGCGTACCCGCGGCCGAGTACGCCTGGCCGCCGCCCTGCAACTGTCCTGCACCGCTGTGGGTTGCCCAGCTTCCCGGGCTCCCACCGCCGCTACCGCCGACGTTAGTGCTCTGCCCGCCCGCAGGCTGCAGTCCCCCGCCACCAGGGCCAACACTGCCGGTACCGCCAGCTCCGGAGCCCCCTGGACTGGATTCCCCACTGCTGCCCAGCCCAGGGCGTGAGCCGGGTGGGCTGCTGCCGGTGTTGGTTGAGCCGTTGGGTCCGTCCGTGGGGCTGGCTTCACCGGGCTGTTGGGCTGGAGTGGGGTTGTGTGTAGGGGCCGCGCTGGGGCCCTCTGCCGGAGCAGGGGGCGGCTGGTTGGAGGCCGGCGGTAGCGGAGGATCCACCGGTGCGGGAGGCCCACTGGGTGCCGACACCGGAGCCTCGGGCGTAGCGGGGGGCTGCACGGGTACTTCGGTGGGAGTAGGAGTGACCGGTGGGGTCAGTGCATCACTATGGCCGGTGAACATTAGTGAAAAAGGTTATTTCAAGTATATTTTTGCACCGGATATTTGTATTTTTCAGAAGCTATGGGTAACTCCAATACCGTAATTATTAAGAGTGCCTTCCCGCATGTAGTTGATGTAGGTTTGTGTTCGCTTAGATAAGGCGTATGTACCGTTGATAGTCGCGTTGGTGTATTTTTTGCGTTCAAACCGTGCATTGCCAATGGTGTACTCAGCCTTGGTTTCGCGGGCTATATCAATACCTGCTGAAAATTGATTCCAGGTGGCCTTGGCGCCCAGAGTAATGCCACTGGATGAAAAAATAGCATTGGCCACGCTAAGCAGAGTGGAAGGGTCGTAATATCGTCCATTGCGCGATTGAAAGTAGCCGCCTGAAAATGCAAGGTTTTGGTATTGGTATTTGGCACCAAAGGCAAAATTGGCTTTCTGGTCGCTTGCCTTGTTATAGGCGGCGCCCATAGTCAGGGGGCCTGTTCTGTAAGTAGCGCCGAGGTCCACCTTACTGCGGTTGGCACCATTGAGCAGATCGTTGTCCTTCGGCACATAGGCGGCCTCCAGCATAAGACCACCCAATTGCGGCGTACGGTAGCTGATCTGATTGGATTGGCGCAGGCCAGCGCCCACAGCGCCGAAAACTCGAACTGCAATGGAATTATTTCCTGCGCCCATCAAATCCCAGGATGCCATAGCGTTATAGCTGGGCGTAGTGGCTCGACCTAGTTTTATGCGGCCCCAGCTATCACCCACCCAAACGCTGGAGTTGCGAGCAAACGCGCCTGCAGGGTCGGTTGCGCCACTGGACGCATCTAAGCCTTGCTCCAGCTGAAAGCCCGCTTGCAGCCCGCCACCTAAGTCTTCCACCCCTCTGAAACCTACAAAGCTGTCTTGGAGATTCACCATGGAAGAACTTTGTAGGCCGATCCTGCCCGGCTTCACTTGGGTACTGTCTACTTGATATGTTTTACCCACAGCCACATCCACAGCGCCATAAATCGTCACACTCGACTGCGCCCACGCAGGCGCGCACGCCAGCAGGGTTGCCAGAGCCAAAGGGGTTACTTGGTATTTATTCATGAACAGTGCTTGATCCAGAAGTTATTGAAAGGCTGCCCCTCCCTGATGCCCACCAGTCCAGCCTGGCAGGGCAGCCGCAGCGCGGTATTACAGCAAGCCCCCGGCGCCCCTGCGCCATGGTTTCGCGCGCACGCAACAGCAGGTGTTACTGCACACTGGGGAGGTGTGAAAAGAATGTTTCTTTTGATTGCAATTCATGGGGGCTTTGTTGCACAAGTCGGGCCCATTGCGCTGCTAGCCCCAATGCATGAACCTGAGTGAACCTAAAAGGACAGAGACCTGCTATGGATAGAGGTGTGAGCTGGGCTGGGTACATGCAAATGCACGCCCCGGCCGCGCCATCCCCGCAATGCCCTCAATCCACCGAACTTAAGCCCCCACCATCCCTTGTAAGGCATATGCGGATGCGGCTTCACATGCCGCGCAGGTCTGGGCTGAGATCGGCCCGGAACTGCGGCGCACCAAGTTCTTGCCCAGCAGGCCAACGGCATGGGAAATCGGCTCCTGCGGCCCTGCAGGTCGCCCCGTAGGAGCAGCAGCGCAAGCGGCAACCAGCGCTGCATCACGGCCTCCGCATGCGCGCGATTGCACACTCAATCCTCGGGCTGCAGATTGTTTTCAGTCTGCGCCGCCGCGCACACCAGTGCTGCTAGGCTGTCCGCCAACACCTTAGCCGCCACATCCACCAGCAGCGCCTGCTGCGTCAGCACCTGAAATACATTCGATCTTGAACGCCGCTTAAACGCATCTTCGATGCGCCAGCATTGGTGATACAACTCTGCAAACACCGATGCCGGGAAGTCCTGCGCTGGCAGGTTCGTCGCCATCACCCGCACCTGCCCGGTGCTGGAGATGCAGTGCACCAAACGTACCCAGGGCGCAGCCCCCGAGCACTCGTAGTCCTTGGCATCCTGCGTACTGGGCGCCCTCAGTTGCACGATGGGCTCATCGTGCTGGCTTTGCAAGAACTCCTGCATCGCCACCCTGCCATTGGCCTTGTCGCAGCGCATGCAAAAGCCGATGCCCTGCTCCACCAAATGCGCGACCAGCCAGCTGGCGGGGTAGCCCCGGTCCAGTACCAGCAAATCCGAAGCCCCGGTTGCTCCAAGGATTCAAACAACATCTGCCGCTCTCGCACCACCGTACACCCGCGCATTCAAGCAAAGCTCAGCGCTGGGCAGGCTCCGGGCAAACAGACGCTGGTCCACCTTGACCAACCGCGCCTGATGGCCGACACGAAGGGCGGGCATGAGCAGACTGGCATCTGCAGTCACCACACGCCGCCCGTGACAGCGGGGTGCAAAGGCATGAGCAGTCGCGAGCAAGCGCGCATTGAGCTCGAGCAGGGCATTCCAATCGAGGTGACTGCGGGTCTTGGCAAAGGCGCGGTCAGAGATACATACGCACATGTCCGAGACCAGTCCCATCATCAGTGCCCAGGTTTGCAAAGAAGCCGTCGAGCATGACCTGCTGTGAGGAGCTGCGCTGGTTGACCAAGGCCCCTACAAGGTGTTGTGGCAAGGGCAGTTGACGGCTGCCCGTAGGGTTGCCCAGGGCGCCCACTCCACCCCCTGGCACGTCGACCATGCGGCCGCTCCAGGTGGGTGTCAAACCTGCATAGCTGGCAGAGCGTCTTCCGTATCGCATGTAGATCTCAGCCGCCTGCTCGGGCCTTAAGCGCCGCGTTGTACTCCGTCCAGTGGGTGTTCTTGTAGCGGGCCTTTGGCCCTTGGGGTTCACTCATGCGCTGAGGCTGCCAGCGCAAGGGGGCGGTTTGTGCAACAAAGCCCAACAAAGCCATTCGCAACACCTATTCAAGGGCAAAAGAAAACCTATCTGCCCAACCAAATTTCTCATCCTGCAACTCAACTCGTCGAAGCACATCAACAATTGCATCAAAGTCAGCCCCTAACGCCTGTTTTGACTTATCAGACCGCTTCCAAGTCAGCGTCACGGGCCTTTCAATACTAGCGCTCAAAACATCCCACAACGCGTGAAGATTTTCACCATAAAAACTTTCAATTCCAAGCGCAAACGCAAATGCGCGGTGAAAATCACTCGCCGTTTCAAGCGTGTCACCATCAATGAGTATTTCCATGCTTTTCCCTATTTTTTCCAAATACCGATTGGTGTAACCGTTTTGTAGTGGTCAGTTGTTATGTACAGAAGGCCATCATTGGAATAAAGCAGCCGTGTACCAGGTTGATTGCTTCTGGACATGGTATTACTCAGCCCAATATCCACTTCCTGCCAAATCCTGTTTGCAGCTTGCGGTAGCCCGTTGACAGGTGGAACGTTATTGAAGACATCACCACCTAATTGTCCACCCGGAACAAAGTTGTTTAACGCCTTGCCCGGTTGCCATCCTTGTTGAGCTGCTTGCGCTTTATCGACGTAGTTTGGAGGCAATTTCCCAGTAGTCTGGAGGCTTTCGACTACCTCGTTTGCAGCCTGGGTCGTCTTTAGATCCAACTTCAAGCCAGCATAGGTCGCAACATTTGCGGTACCTCCCGCTGTCGCTGTCCCTCCATTGGCCCCATTGGTCGAAACACCACCCACACCCGACCCAGCCGCAGGCACATCCCCATCCGGCTTCTTGCCTACAGCCCCCAGCGCATTGTCAACGCTGCCACCAAGCCTGTTGCCAATACCCCGACCCAGCGCCCCGCCTATCGCCACACCGGCGTGCGCGTGCAGCCCTTCTGACGTGGCAAAGCCTGTGATGTCATTGATCACATCCCGGCTGAACCCTTTGCCTGCTTCAGCGCCCAGTTGCGCCGCCTTGGTCCACAGACCGTTATAGATGCTGTCACGAGAGAAGTCTTTGCCCTGGATTTGCTTGTACTCCTGGGCTGCGTCTCTCCACTCTTCTGCGCTGTATTTCTCTGCGGGCATGTTCGACATGTCCGCCAGTGCCATGGTGCGTTGGCGCGGGTCAATGTAAGCATTGGGGTCGGTAGTCGTGGAGCGCCCCGCAAAGGGATAGCGGCCATGCTCTGACGCTAGTGCAGGATTCACAAACCCCCGTCCGCCGCCTGCTCCCGTATAGGTCTCTGCCGCCTGCTGCGCAGCCAGCGCCTCCCGCTGGGCCCGCCCCGCACTCTCCTGCGCAATGGCCCGCCCGCCCAGCTGCGCTGCGCCTGTATCCGACAGATCAAACTGCAGCACCTGCCCCGGCTGCACGATGGGCACGCCCTGCGCGTTGAGCTGTATCTGACCGCTAGCCAGCAACTGACCGTAGGCCGCTATCTGCTGCTGCTTGTCCAGTCCGG